>PBBL01000001.1 GCA_002716585.1 Myxococcales bacterium
CGGGGCGCGCTCCAGCTGCGCCCACACGTCCGGGAAGCGGGCGTCGCGGTAATACAGGTCGCGCGAGAGGACGAGCGACTCGTACGAGCCGCGCATCGTCAGCACGGTCATGATCCCGACCGCGACCACCGCGGCGATCGAGAGCAGCTGCCCTCGCATCGTCCAGACTTCCCGCAGGAGCTTGTGGCGCAGCACCCCCATCGGCTCACCACCGTATGTCGCCGAGCGCCGCCCGCGCCGTGTTGCGCCGCCGCTCCACGATCTCGCCGCTGCTCATCCGAACGACCCGATCGCCCAGCGCCGCGATCGCGACGTTGTGGGTGATGATCGCCGTCGTCGTCCCCACCTCCCGGTTGACCTGCTCCAGCACGCCGAGCACCAGCTTGCCCGTCTCCAGGTCGAGCGCCCCGGTCGGCTCGTCGCACAGCAGCACGTCCGGGCGCTTCGCCACGGCGCGGGCGATCGCCACCCGTTGCTGCTCCCCGCCCGACATCTGCGCCGGGAAGTGATCGAGCCGCCCCTCCAGCCCGACCATCTCCAGCGCCTCCTCGGGCGGCATCGGGTTGGTGGCGATGTCGGTCACCAGCGCCACGTTCTCGCGCGCCGTCAGGCTCGGGATGAGGTTGTAGAACTGAAACACGAACCCCACGTGCTCCCGCCGGTACATGGTCAGCGCCCGCTGCCCCGCCCCGGTCAGCTCCTGGTCACGGTAGAAGACCTGCCCGCTCGTCGGCACGTCGAGCCCCCCGAGGATGTTGAGCAGCGTGCTCTTGCCGCTCCCCGACGCCCCCAGCAAAACGAGCAGCTCACCCGCCCGCAGCTCGATATCGACCGACCGCAGCGCGTGCACCTCCACCTCGCCCATCACGTACACCTTCGAGACGTCCCGCGCCCGGAACACCGCCTCCGACGGCTCACCCATCGCCCTCCCCCTCGGCCCGCGCCAGCAGGTGGCTCAGCAAGCTGGCGTAGCCGCGCGCGTCGTCGATCGCCCGGTGGCTGTGCGCATGACCGCCCAGCCACGCGGCGGGCAGGTCGGGCCGAAACGACCGCGCGAACGGTCGCCCCAGCGCCCCCATCGCCAGGCTCGGCAGATCCAGCGCGCCGTCGATGAACAGCGGCTCCAGCGTCGGCGAGCGCACCTCGGCCGCGAAGTAGCGGAAGATGTACCAGCGGATCCACATGTAATCGAACCCCGCCGGGTGCGCCACGAAGACCCGCGGCGCTGGCAACCCCCGCACCCAGCCCATGAACGCCTGGATCGCCTCCTCCGGCGGCCTCGGGTCGCGCCGCGCGAACGCCAGCGCCTCCGGCGCCTCCTCCTCAAACCACCGCATCGTTGGCGGGTACGGGCTCGACCCCGGCAGCGGCTCCAGGTTGATCTGGAAGCTGTCCACCTCCCCATGATCCCCCCACGTCGCGACCGCCCCCAGGCTGATCATGCTGTGAGGCCCGGGGATGGGGCCGTCGGCCTCGATGTCACAGACGACGTACAAGGGGGGTTTCATGCGGGGCGTCTCCAGGGGGTTGTGATCGCGACGCGTGTCTCCTCGGCTTGCGCCCATTCAACACGCGCGTTCATGTCCAACGCGCGTCGGGTTACTCCAGGACCACGTCCTGAAACATCTCGAAGATCGCGTTATGACCATCGTCGTTGGGGTGAATACAGGTAATATCGAACCAGAGGGAGGGATCGTCCTCGCGGTAGCAGCGGTTCTCGGTGTCGGGCTCGGGGCCCGCGGCGACGTAGCCGTGTCCGCAGAAGTTCTCCAGCATGAGGATCATGTCGGCCTGGTACTCCACGGCGATCCGCATGAACTGCTCGGTGACCCAGATCACGATCTCCTTCTGCACCTCGGGCCGCTCCCACTCGCCGAAGCCTGCCAGCTCGGCGAGGTTGAGGCCAAGCGCCGAGATGTCGAGGGGGCCGACGCCGGGGATGTTGATGGCGTCGGGGGAGCAGGCGCTGGTCATCCCGGTGCCGTCGGTGAACTCGAACGGGTTGGCGAAGATGACGTAGGAGCCGTTGGGGAACCGCTCCGGGTCCTTGAGGAAGGCGACCGCCTCCTCCAGGTAGGCGACCGTCCGCTCGGCGAGCGCCCAGATCGTGGGGTAGCCCGCCTCGATCTCGGCGCGCCCCTCGGGGGTGCTGCTGTCGAACTCGGCGCCCTCCTGCGTGATCTTGGCGACGTCGTTGCCGCCCATGGTGAAGACAAAGAGGGTGCGGCGGTCGCTGGTGCCCTGCGGGAAGCATTGGTGGATCTGCCGACTGGAGGCGTCGCACAGCGCGTCGTCCGCGACCGGGTTGGCGGCGCGCGGGCAGGAGCCGCCCGCGCCGCAGGTGCCGTCCGCGCAGCAGACCTCGCAGCAGCGCGCCCGCTCCGCCTCATCGTCGAGGCGGTTGCAGTTGATGTCGCCGAGCAGATCGTCGGTCCGGGCGCCCCACTTGGAGCAGTTCTTGAAGTCGCCCGACTCCCTGCGCCCCGGCTCGCCGTTGTACTCGCAGCTGTAGCCCTTCCAGGCGCCCCACTCCAGGATCCCGCCCCGGTCGAGGTCGAAGTGGATCGCCAGCCACTCGGCCAGCAGGTTGCGGAAGAAGTGCTCGTTCTGGATGCACAGCGGCCAGATGTCGTTGGGCGTCCCCTGGGCGACGGAGTCTCCGAAGATGACCACCTGCTCGACGCCCTCGATCGCCTGGTGGTTGGTCCCCGAGCAGTGGCTCCCGATGACCGGCTCGAACTGATCGTAGTTGGGGGACTCGGCCTCGACGGCGCCGAGGCCCGCGAAGCAGCGATCGGCGATCGTCGGGTCGCCGGTGTCCTCCTCGGGCGCTGTGTCGGGCGCGGGCGTCGTGTCGGGCGCGGGCGTCGTGTCGGACGCCTCGGTCGTGTCGGGCGCGGTGTCCGCGATCACGGCGGTGTCCTGTTCGGGCGAGGTGTCCTCGGGCGCCGTGTCCTGGGGGGGCGCGGTGTCTTCACTGACCGCCGTGTCGTCCATCGCCACGGTCGAGTCCTGCGCCGACGCGGTGTCGGGCGCGCCGGTGTCGGGAGGGCTGGTGTCGGGCGCCGCGGCGCTGTCCATGGCCGCGGCTCCGGTGTCCTCGGCGAGCGAGGCGGTCGCGCCCGTCGGATCGTCTTCGCAGCCGAGGAGCAGCGTGAGCGCCAGCGTGAGCAGCGCGGCGAGCCGCAGGGCGCGCGGAAGGAGCGGAGGCCTGGGCGGTTTGGGTCGCGTGGGGTGGTGCATCTCGGGTCCTCTCCTGCGCTGGAGCCCTTCTCGCCGTCCAGATCCAGGCTCGGTTGTGGGCAGTATAGCAAAACTCCAGCGCGCTCGAACCACCTTGAGCAGAATGTGAACACAGGGACCTACATGAGGCCGTCAGGGTCCTTGCGGGGTGTATGGACGGCGAGTGGGATCATGGGTTAGTATCGAAGGCGTTCATCGGCGTTCACCTTCTACTGCGCGCGACGACATCATCCACCTGGACCCCCGTGTGTTCAGGAACAGACCAAACGGCTACCCGGGACACGCTGGCTTATGGATCGACATCAGTTGCTGAAGTCACTCCTGGATCTCGATCAAGCTGAGCTTGAGGGCCTCATCAACGAGGTCGTGGACGCTGTGAACGCCCAGCGCGCCCCGCTCAACGCCCAGGCCGACGCCGTCTACGAGAGCCTCAGCGGCTCCGAGCAGTCCCGCGCGCGGCGGCTCCTCGTCGCGCTGGTGAAGCCGGGCCACGGCCGCGCCGACAGCCGCCGCCGGATCCCGCTCCAGGACCTGCTCCTGGTCGACACCCACTTCGAGCCCCTCATCGAGCGCCTCGCCGCCCCGGGGGCCGAGCTGCTCGCCCTCTACGACGCCGACGACGGCAAGGAGGTCGGGATCGCCCGGGACGCGATCCTCCGCCACTGGGATCAGCTCAAGGAGTGGGTCCGCAAGGCGCGCCCCCGCATCGAGCGCCGCCACTCCCTGGAGTCGGCGGCCGCCGCCTGGCACGAGGCGGGCGAGCTGGAGGACGAGCTGCCCACGCCCCCCATGCTGGCCTACTACGAGGGCGCCGACTTCATCTCCCCGCTCGCCGATCGCTTCATCCAGAGCGCCCGGAGCGCCCACGCCCTCGTGCACGAGGAGGAGGAGCGCCGCACCATCGAGCGCAGCACCCGCACCCTCGAAGCGACCCAGCTCAAGCAGCTCCGCACCATCGAGGAGCTCAAGGCCGATCAGGCCAAGCACCACAAGGCGATCGCCGACCAGGAGGCGCGCCACCTCAGCGAGCTGGACGCCCAGGAGGACTCGTGGACCCGGCGGATCACCGTCGGCGTGCTCATCGCCTTCGTCAGCGGTGGGCTCGCGCTCATGGGCGCCACCTGGCTCCTCAACTCCGTCGAGCAGGGCCACCGCGACACCCTCTTCACCGCCGACGCCCCCGCCGAGGCGCGCGCCGAGGCCCTCTCCTGGACCCGGTGGTTCGCCCCCGGCGACGCCCCCGACCTCGGCGGCTCCACCCACCGCGGCGCCAACCTCCGCGGGCTCGACCTCTCCAACGCCTCGCTCGCCGAGGCCGACCTCGTCGGCGCCGACCTCCGTGAGACCCAGCTCGCCAAGACCGACCTCCAGCGCGCCAACCTCATGGGCGCCGACCTCCGCGGCACCCGCCTCGGCTCGGCCCGCCTCGAAGGCGCCCTGCTCATGGCCGCCGACCTTCAGGGCGCCGACCTCCAGGGCGCCAACCTCAACGGCACCGACCTGCGCCGCGCCAACCTCTCCCGCGCCAACCTCCGCGGCGTCGACCTCTCACAGGCCACGCTCACCGGCGCCCACCTCGTCGGCGCCCACTACGACGCCGCCACCTCCTGGCCCGACGGGTTCGACTACCGCAGCGCCCACGCCATCGGCCCCCGCACCCTCCTCACGCGCCAGGACCTCCAGGACCGTGACCTCTCCGGCGCCGACCTCTCTGGCGCCGACCTCTCCGGCGCCAACCTCTCCGGCGCCAACCTCCAGGGCGTCCTCCTCAAAGGCGCCTGCTACGACGCCGGGACCTCCTGGCCCAAGAACTTCAACTACACACGGACCGGCGCCATCGGCCCCGGCACCGACCTCTCCAAGGCCCAGCTCCCTGGCATCGACCTCGCCCACTGCAAGGACCTCTCCGGCGTCAACTTCTCTGGCGCCAACCTCAAGGGCGCCAAGCTCACCCACGTCGCCTTCATGAGCGCCGACCTCTCCGGCGCCAACCTCTCTGGCGTGGACCTCGCGGGCGCCCTCATGACCGGCGCTCGCCTCGACAAGGCCGACCTCTCCGGCGCCAACCTCTCCGGCGTCATCCTCAACAGCGACGGCGCCCGCGACGCGGGCTCGCTCTCCGGCGCCAACCTCTCCGGCGCCAACCTCGCCAAGGCCAACCTCGCTGGGGTCTCGCTCGCCAACGCCAACCTCACCCGGGCCGCGCTCCCTGAAGCCAACCTCGCCCAGGCCAACCTCTCTGGCGCCGACCTCTCCAGCGTCAACCTCTCTGGAGCCAACCTCCAGCAGGCCAACCTCCAGAAGGTCACCTCCAAAACGACCGCCAACCTCTCCGGCGCCAACCTCCAGCAGGCCAACCTCTCGGAGGCCCAGCTCGCCCAGGCCGACCTCTCCAAGGCCGACCTCTCCAGAGCCACCCTCAACAACATCAACCTCCAGCAGGCCAACCTCCAGGAGGCGCTCCTCCCCGACGCCGAGATGGACAACGCCGACCTCTCCAAGGCCAACGGGCAGAAGGCCAACCTCAAGAAGGCCGTCCTCACCCGCATCAACCTGGAGGGCGCGGACATGCGCGGCGCCGTCATGTTCAACGCCGACATGCGCGACGCCCGCGTCCAGGGCGCCGACCTCCGCGGCTCCGACATGCGCAACGCCCGCCTGCGAGGTGTGGATCTCAACTCCTCTCAGCGCTAGGTTGTGTACGGCTGGGCGCGATCGCCCAACCTCAAGGCTCTCCGCGCCCGATCAGCTCGACGGCGCATCCTGCACACCGAAACCGGGCCACCGCGGTCACCCAACGACACCCGGACCAACCGCCCGCTGCCACACGAACACATGCACACGCACCACCCACCCCTGCTCGTCATCGCCGCGCTCGCCATCGCCGCAGCGCTCAGCGCCCCTGCCACCGCCGCCGCCTGCGACTGCCCCGCGCGCCTGCTCGCCGGGACCCAGGGCGCCGACGTCGTCTTCACCGGCAAGGTCGACTCCATCGAACCCCAGGGCGCCTACAACCGCGTCACCATGACCGCCTTTCAACGCTTCGTCGGCGACGACGAGACCCTCCGCGGCGACGTCCACATCTGGACCCCCCTCGCCGCCGAGAGCGACTGCGGCTACCCCTTCAAGACCGGCAGCGTCTACCTCGTCTACGCCAACGAGGCCGACGTCCTCGGCAAGCCCCGCCTCCTCACCGACCAGTGCGCCACCACCGCCACCATCGTCGAGGCCTCCGACCGCGTCTCCTGCCTCAAGGCGCTCAAGGCCAACACGACCTCGCTCTACATCGGCGCCTGCCGCCTGGAGTCCGACATGAAGGCGATCCAGGCCCGCGATCAGAGCCTGGAGGGCCGCTCCCCCGGCGCCACCGCGCTCATCCAGCGCGCCTGGACCACCTGCGGTGACAAGAACCCCCACCCCAAGCAGGCCATGACCGCCGACGTCGTCGCCGACCCCGACAAGGGCGTCACGCTCAAGAACCTCGCCGTCTGGCCCGTCGGCGCCTCCGAGTCCGAGACCATCCCCACCAGCAGCCCGTTCGCCGCCTGCATGCAGGGCGTCTTCAGCTCCTGGGCCAAAAACCACGTCATCCTGCTTGGCTTTGAGGCCCGCTTCATCCTCCCCATGCCCTGACCCTCACGGGCGGCACGCCTCAGGCAAGCGCGCCAGCGCCTCCTCCACCCCGTCCAGCTCAAACCAGGCGACGTGCCGCTCGCGCACCGGGGCCGTGAACCCGATCCGCAGCGGCCCACCCGTCGCCTTCATCCTCGCCAACCAGCGCTTCGGCTCCTCCAGCGACATCGTCTGGTGAGCCCCGCTCAACCACACGCCGACCTGCGCGATCGGGTCGTCCCCAACCCGCACCTCAACGGACGCGTGGTCGCGCTCCCCGAAGTTGCTCGTCACCAACATGTAAACCCGCGCGCTCAGGCTCACCTCACCGCCCTTGCACTGCACCGTCAACACCGGGTGGCGCGGGACGACCTCCCCCAACGCCCGCGGGCTCCGCAGCGTCAACGTCGTCACCGGGGCGTCCGTCATGGGATCCGCCCCCTGCGTCACCACCCACCCGCCCGCAGCGGGCGCCCCAGGCGTCGCTCCAGGCTGCGGCCCCGCGACGTCCTCCAACAGCCGCTCGGCGTCCTCCAGCAGACGCTCCAGCGTGTCGGTCCCGACCGGCCCGTCAGGTGGCTGCGGGATCGTCGGGGGCACGGTGGGCGCAGTCGGGGGCGCGGTGGGCGGCGTCGGGGGAGTGTCTGTGGGCGGCGTCGGGGGCGCGTCCGTGGTCGGTGAGGGTGGCGGCGAGCCCGGCGAGCTGGGCGCGGTGTCGCGGATCGCCTCGTTCATGTCGCGGAACGCCTCCACCCCCTCCCGGTACGCCTCCACCATGTCGCGCCCCAGCCCCAGCGTCTCCTTGATCCCCTCCTCCCCGAAGAACAGCCCGACGAGCGACTCCAGGCCGCTCAGATCGACCTCGGCGCCGAGGTTCACGTCCACGCGCCAGTCTTCGCCCTCACGCACCAGCGTGTAGGTCTTGAACTCCTGCCGGGTCAGCACCTCGTCGCCCGGGGTGTCCTTCATCCGGGCCAGATCGGGGCCGGTCGCCTTGACGACCGCCTCCGCCTCGATCTCGCGCACGATCACCGAGGTGACCTCGGTGGTGATGACGTCGACGTACTTCTCCCGAACCGCCTCCTCGATCGGATCGACCTTGAGGAACTCCGCGCGATCCATCCGGCGGCGGTCCTCGGTCGCGATCAGCTCCCAGGCGCGGGCGCGGTCGCCCTCCAGCTCAGCCTCCAGGTAGTCCTCCAGGACCGCCTGGGCGCGCTCCTCCTCGGAGGCGCAGGCGGCGAGCCCGAGCGCCGCGACGATGAGGAGTGATGGGGTTCGGAGTCGATGGGTGAACATGGCGCCTCTCCTTGCAGGTGGACGGACGGCGAGGATACCCCGAGCTTCGCTGCCTATTCCAGGCGTCACGGGTCCGGGATGGCGAGTGGAGGGGGTGCGGGCGACGGGGCACCGGGTGGAGGCGCTCACCGACGGGCGATCGCGCTTGACGTTCGAGGTGCCCGCGGTGGTAGGCCCCTACCTGTGGGTGTGTCGGAGGGCGGCGGCGGAGATCGAGCGGCTGACGGTCACGTCGCGCGCGTCAGCCGATCGCCTCAAGCACCTCGGCCTGGGTCATCGGGTGGGAGAACATCGGGAAGTCGAACTCCACCGCCGCCTTGTGCTGCTCCGGGCTCACCGCCGCGCAGCAGTCGGTCACGGTGACCACGTTGAAGCCGTTCTCGTAGGCCGTGCGCATGGTGGACTCGACGCAGCAGTTGGTCAGGAACCCGGCCAGGACCACGTTCTTGATCCCCTTGCTCCGCAGGATGAAGTCCAGGTTGGTGCTCGCGAAGGTGTCCAGGCCCCGCTTGCCCTCGATGACGATGTCGCCGTCGTCGATGGGGATGGCGTCGGTGATCTCGGCGCCCCACTCCCCCTTGACGAAGGCGTTGTTGTCCACCACCCCCTTGAGGATCCCGTAGGGGTGATCGCTGATCTCGTTGTAGCCGGGCTTGAAGGTGATCGGCGCGTGCATGACGGTCACGCCGCGGGCGCGCGCCTGCTGGACGAGGTGGGCGGCCTTCGGGAGCATCTCCGTGGCGCCCATCACCTCGCTGACCGCGCCGTGGAAGGCGCCGCCCTCGGTCGTGAAGTCGTTCTGGAACTCGATCAGGACGAGGGCCGTCTCGTTGGCGTTGAGTTGGGTCATCTCGCTCTCCTTGTGGGGATGGAGCCTCGCGCCCACGCGCTCTCCTCAGAGAGGCGCCGCTTGAGCGGAGGCGGTTGTCCGATACCCCCAAGGTGAGCACGCCCTGGGCCCAAGGCAATCACCTGACCCACCCAGAACGTCACGCCTCGGGATCGACCGCGAGCCCCCGCTCGGCGACCCGCTTCATGAGCTGCAGAATGATCGGCAGCTCCGGGTCATCGAGCCCCCGCTGGGAGGGCGCCTCGCGCTGATTCATGTCGAGCCCGAGCGGGGTCCGCGTCAGATCGACCTGGATGCCCGCCCGCTGGTTCCCGGCGAGCTTGTTCATGTTCTTGCGCAGCGCGATCTGCCGGAGCTGCGCGCGCGCCGTCGGGTGCTCGGGGCGCAGCTCCAGCGCCTTCAGGCAGAGGCCGTTGGCCCGCTCCAGATCCAGCCGCCACATCAGCACCTCCGTCCGCAACACCAGCGTCGCGAACGTCCGCTCCCGAACCTCAGGCGCCACGGTCCGCTCCCGAACCGCGGCCCGCTGCTCGCGGGTCGCCAGTTGATCGTTCGCCCAGGCGATCCGCTCCCGGATCGCGCTCAGGTCGTTGTAGAGCCGACCGCGCAGCGCGCTCGGGAACCGCTCCGGGAGCGCTCGCCCCAGCACCGACCGGTAACTCGACGTGATGACCGCCTCCGGCTCGCTCCAGTGCACCCCCAACACGTCAAACGGGCTCTCCTCGCCGTCCACCGCGGCGCGCATCGCCTTGACCGCGTCGATGCGGGTCTGCGTCGCCTGATCGAGCGGGATCGGGCAGCGCGTCTCAAAGTCGAGCAGCCCCAGCCGCGCCATCACCGTCACCGCCTCGCGCGCCCGCTCCTCCTCGACCGGCGCGTCGCGGATCACCTCCCAGAGGCGCTGCTCCCCGGTCAGCTCATCGTAGAGCGCCATGAACTGCGGCGTCAGGTAGAGCGGCGCGAACGGGAAGCCCTCCGCGTCCAACCCCCGCGCCTCCGAGAAGCGACCCGTCAGCATCGCCCACTGATGGCGACGCCCCTCCTCCTCCAGCGCCTTCAGCTCAAACGGCGCGGGCTCCACCCGCACCGGGAAGTGGCGCTTGTGCTGCTCGTTCAGCTCCTGCACCTCGGCCGCGAGCCCCGTGCTCACCTGACGGCTCAGCTCCCGATACGCCAGCCAGGGCAGGTAGAGCGGCTCCGAGCTGACCTGATACGGCAGCTCCGCCAACGGGAAGAAGCGCAGCCGCCCCCGACGCGCCCGAAACGCGTCCATCAGCAGCGACTCCATCCTCGCCCGCGCCGCCCAGACGACAAACCCGTCGGAGAACCCCCGGCTGTCCCGCAAGACCGCCGCGACGTCGATCCCCTCGGCCTCAACCCGCGCCTCGACCCGCTCCAGCTCCGCCTCCTTGAGCCACCCCTCGCGCGCCAGCATCCGACTCAGCCCCGACGGCACCGGCCGCGGCCACACCTGCACGTCCTCAACGAGGCCACCGGCGCGCAGCAGCACCAGCGTCCGAATCCGCCCGTCGTAGGCGACCAGCAGCCCCTGCTCCCCGCGGCCCACGACCTCCAGCATGTCCGTCACCGGCCCCCAGTGTCGGATCGCCTTGTCCACCTCCGCGCGCCCCTCCATCAGCGCCTTGAGCGCCTGCGCCCGCCCCTCGACCGACACCGGCCCGAACGACTCCCGACGCTTCGGCTTCTCCGCAGCCGCCTCAGACGCGCGCCTGGGCTTCGCCACGGCCGCCTCGGGCTTCGCCACGGCCGCCTCGGGCTCCACAACCTTCGCAGGCTTCTTCTTACCGGGCGCGGCCTGTGCAGGCGCAGGCTCCAGGATCGCCTTGAGCGCCTCGACCTCCTTCGGGCTGGAGATGCTCAGGTCCATCACCGTCCCGGTCGGCATGTGGCTGACGACGCGGCCCGAGACGCGGGCCTCGCGGCCCGTCGAGGGCACCACGGCCTCGATCGCGACGGTCGCGTTCAGCGGCGGCTCGGGGGCGAGCGCGAAGATGAAGACGCCGTACTTCTCCAGCGACTCCATCATGTCACGGAACGCGCTCGGCGCCTCGATGTGGAGGGTCAGGCGAGGAGGCTCCGGCTCATACCGAGCCTTCAGCCCTTCAGGGATGTTCTGCGTCAATTCGGGCATGGTCGCGGTGGGGGCTTGGGTGGCCGCTGCGGGGTCTGCACGGCGCACGGTCATCTGGACCACCCAAGCTAGCCAGACCCGCCCGGAGTTGGCAAGGCTTCACGCGTCACGGTTCACCACGCCTGGAGTTGAGCCGCTCCACCTTGTCCGCAGCGGCGGTGGCAGGGTGTAGGGGACCACCCCCCAGAGGGGCCGAGACAAGAGAAAAACGTCGTACTTGAGCGTGAGCGTATGATGGCGNTGCCCGTGGACCGGACCCCACCCCTTCGGGCTTCGCCCTCAGCGCCCTCCCCGAAATTTCGGGGANGGCTCAACGGAGTTGAGGTGTGGGGGCTTACTCGACGTGGTGGGTTGNTAGTTCACGTCCNTGCCCTNACACACCTTTTCGGCCTATGAATTGAGCATGTTCCTCCTCCGAGCCCGAACGTGGCATCAATGACCCCACTCGATACCTTATTCTGGCAACAACGACCAGCCGAGGAGTTGGACGAGGCAACAACGAAACGCCGAGGAGGTGGATGGAGCTGGGACAATGAGGCGAAGGCGGGACTCTGTTGGTAAGCCCCACCTGTTCCTCTCCGTTGAGCCCTCCTTGCTTGCGGGGAGGGCGCTGAGGGCGAAGCCCGAAGGGGTGGGGTCCGGTCACGGGCACCGCCAAATACGCTACGCTCAAGCCTTCTCCGCGAACGACTGGGGTCCGGTCACGGGCACCGCCACATTCGCTACGCTCAAGCCTTCTCCGCCAAGGGCTGGGGTCCACTCACGGGCACTGCCACATACGCCACGCTCAAGCCTTCTCCGCCAAGGCGTGGGGTCTACTCACGGGCACTGCCAAAAACGCCACGCTCAAGTCTCCAATTTGGACCGGTGCCTCAGACGTCCTGTTCCCGGTTTTCCTCTTATCTCGGCGCCTACGCCCACCCGTGACCACCAGGGCCATCACTCCTTGACGGCGACCTGCTCGACGAGGTCGAGCATCTTTTTATGCAGGATCACGCCCTTGAACGGGAAGAGGTGGACGTCGGCGCCAACGTCGAGCCCCTTCTTGCCGGGGCCGGTGCGCATGCGGTCGCTGACGGCGAGGATGAGGTTGGGGGGGCCGTGGGCGGCGATGTCCTGGGCGCGGTCTTTGAGCCACTGCTTGCGCCAGAAGCCGATGATCTCCAGCATGGCGACCCGCCCGTCCTCCTCGTGGCGGAAGACGAGGTCGGGGATGAGCACCTTCTTGGAGCCCAGCTCGATCAGGCGGGCGTTGCGGGAGAGGCGCCAGGGGGTGTCGAGCGACTTGAAGCGCTCCTCGAAGTACTGCTGCTCCTCGGTGATCCAGGTGCCGGTGTCGCGGTAGTGGGAGACGAGCCCCTCCTCGGAGGTGAGCGTGAAGGTCCGGGGCTTGCGCTCGGCGCCCCAGGAGAGGCCCGCCTCCATCTCCCAGTGGTCGCTCAGGGCGAGCGCGGGGAGGAACATCGCCATCTGGAGGCCATACTTCTGGGTGGACTTGAACAGGCTCATCGGGCCGTCGATGCGCAGCTCCCAGGTGGTCGAGTCGAGGCGCTGGGCGGTGTGCATGAGCTGGTAGAACTTCATGAACCGGAACAGCTGCCGGAAGCGCACGGCGGTCGTCTTGTGCAGGCGGACGCGCATCGCGTGGGCGCGGTAGAGGACCGCCTGGGCGAGCGCCAGGTTGTAGCGGTTGAGCAGGTCCTCGGGCTCAAGGGGCTTGAAGGAGAGCAGCCGCTGGTTGTCGTCGTGGTCGGCGTAGAGCCCCTCCTCCAGGTCGGCGACCGTGAGGTCGGGGAGCGGGTCGGGGGGCTCCTCCTCGGCGGCGAGCGCGTCGCGGACGGCCTCGCAGGCCAGCTCCAGCACCGCCTGTCGGTCGAGGGTGCGGACGGCGTCGGCCTGGCCGACGACCGGGTGGTGCTGGGCGGAGAGCCCGAAGACGACCTCGCGTATCAGCGCCGGGTCGGCCTTGGCCACCGTGTCGAACTCGGAGCGGTCCTCAAGCAGCTTGGCCAGCCCGCGGGCGACCATGAAGTCGGTGCCGTCGCCGACGGCGTCCTCGATCGCCTCGGTCAGCTCCCGGCGGCGCTCGCCGATGTGGGACTGGAACAGCGCGATGAGCGTCTCGGCGCGGTCCCGGTAGCGCCCGGCGAGCTTGCCGTCGAGGTTGAGGTAGCGCGGCGAGATGATGTTCTTGCGGTCTTTGACCCGCAGCAGATCGGAGGTGAGCATCGTGGTCCCGGCGTTCAGCGGTAGGCGTCGTGGTCCCGGCGGCGGTTGGAGACGTACTGTTCGACGGTGTCGCTGGTGATCAACTCGTAGAGGGTCGCATGCTTGTCGGGCTGCCGCCGCAGGATACGCCCCAGCCGCTGGACGTGCTCGCGCACCGTGCCCGACCCCGACAGGACGATCGCGATGTTGGCCTCGGGGACGTTGACCCCCTCGTTGAGCACCTTGCTCGTCACCAGGCAGGGGTAGGTCCCGGCGTTGAAGCGCTCCAGGATCAGCTTGCGCTCGCGCGTCGGGGTCTTGTGGGTGATGCAGGGCAGCAGGAAGCGGCGGCTGATCTCGTAGACCGTGTCGTTGTCGTTCGTGAACACAATCACGCGGTCGCGCGCGTGCCGCCGGAGCAGGTCCTCGACCTTCTGGATCTTGCCCGAGTGGGCGAGGGCGATCTGACGCTGTCGGCGGTAGGCGCGGAACGCGCGGCGCCCCTCGCGGCTGGAGCTGGCCTTCTTGAGGAAGTCCGACCAGCCGTGCCGCGACCCCATCCGAATCCCCTGCGACCAGGTGAAGTCCTTATAGATCTCCCGCTCCTGGTGGTACTCCTCGGCGTCCTCCTCCGACAGCGGCACGTGCACCGGGACCGTCGTGTACTCGGCGAGGTACTGACCGGCCAGCTCCTTGATGCGCTTGCGGTAGACGCAGGGGCCGATCAAGATGTCGAGCAGGGCGTGTTGCCCGTCCGGCCGCTCCGGGGTGGCCGTCAGCCCCAGCCGCCACGGCGCCAGCGCCATCTCGGCGGCCTGCGCGTAGGTCGGGCCGGGCAGGTGGTGCGCCTCGTCGAAGATGATCAGCCCGAAGCGGTTCCCGAGCCGCTCCATGTGAATGTAGGACGAGTCGTAGGTCGTCACGGTCAGGTCTTCGACGTCGTGATAACCGCCTCCGACGATGCCGACCGGCCGCTGGAAGCTGGTCGTCAGCAGGTCGTACCACTGGTTCATGAGGTCGATGGTGGGGGCCACCACCAGCGCGCTGCGCTTCGCCTTCCAGATCGCCAGCTCGGCGATGTAGCTCTTGCCCGCCCCGGTCGGCAGCACCACCAACCCCCGCCGACCCGACTTCAGCCACGCCTCCAGCGCCTCGCCCTGGTGCGGGTACGGCTCCCGATACTGCGCCAGCTCCAGCTCCAGCTCGTCGTACGCCCTCGCCTCATCGGTGAAGGTCAGCTCGCCGCGCTTCTGGCGGCGGTACAGGGCGGCGAAGATCTCGTAGTAGCGGATCGCCGGGGCGCGGATGGCGCGCACCCGCTCGTCGTACTTGACCCCGGGGAGGTCGAGCAGATCGTCCAGCTCGCTGGGGTCGTCGCCCTCCAACAAGAGGGTGCCGCCGTCGAAGCTCAACGTGAGCATGGGGCTCCTGGGTGGGTTCGGCTCATGGTCGCTCAAGAACAGCCGGTGGTGGCTGCGCTTCGACGAGCCCAGCCGTGGTCACACAAACACTACTCCATTGTATAGTGGAGTTGGCGCGACGGGTCAACGACCGTGGGAGGCGTGAGGACAGAGGAGCGAAGGGGGGAGGCGCAGGAGGGGGTCGTCGGAGGGTATTACTCCATGACGACGTAGGGGAGCAGCGCGATCTGACGGGCGCGCTTGATGGCGCGGGTCAGCTTGCGCTGGTACTTGGCCGAGACGCCCGTGATACGACGGGGCAGGATCTTGCCGCGCGGCGAGATGAAGCGCTTCAGAAGATCCACGTCCTTGTAGTCGATCGTCAGCTCGGGGTTGTTCTTGAACGGGCAGACCTTACGGCCACCGCGACCGCGACGGAAGAAAGAGGCCATGGTAATCACTCACACTCAGCAAGGGGGCGAAGGTGCCCCCGTATTCGGGTTCATGGTCGCCATCCAGGGGCGACCACATGGAAAAACGTCTTCAGGGCGGGGCGACGTGAACATCTGGACGTCACCCCCAACCTCTCAGGGCGGGAGACGTTAACCTCCGTGGCGCGGAGAGTCAAGTCGGATCTGGCTTTGGAGTCCTGGCTTTGGGCGTGGGCCTACCCCGCACGACCCCTCACCCCCGCACCAACAGCGCCATCGCGTTGCCGTACAACACCCGCTCCAGCTCCACCTGCTCGATCCCGGCCTGGCGCGCGGCGGCGGCCAGCTTCGGGAGCGCCAGCACGTCCACCGCGCCTTCGCGCAGCGCCGAGCCGAGCACGACGCGGCGGCGGTCGTGGTGGGTGATGATCCGCAGCGCCTCGGCGGTCGTGGCGTAGAAGGGGCTGAGGCTCAGCCCGCAGGTGAACCCCTCGGCCTCCGCCGCGTCGATGGTCAGCCAGTCCGTGTGCTGGACGACGATCAGCTCGGGGTCGAGCCCCAGCCCGCGCGCCGTGGCGCCGAGCCGCTCCAACCAGCGGTTGCGGACCCGCGCCTCGCGCTGGGGCGAGAGGCTGATCCAGGCGGGCTTGGCGACCGGGAGGTCGGCGAGCAGGCGGAGCTGCCGCTCGACGAGGCTCCACTCGCGCTCCCCGCCGTCGCGGAGGCTCAGTTCGCCCAGCGCCGACACGGCCGGGTCGCGCAGCAGGTGGGGCAGCTCGCGCCAGATCTCGTAGTGGGCGCGCCTGGGCACGGCGTCCGGGTGCACCCCGATCGCCACGTGCGGGGTGAGCCCGGCCCGCTCCAGGCGGTCGCGCTCCGGGCCGATCAGCCGCTCGAAGTACTGCCAGAGGTCGCGCGCCGTCTCGAAGCTGCGCGGCGCGTGGGCGCAGGTCACCACGCGCTCGACCCCGAACCAGGCCAGGTTGTCGAGGTCGGCGTCGGTGCGGGTGTCGCTGTAGGTGAAGGTGTCAAAGAGCTTCATCGGCTCCCCTCGCGTCGCGGGCGCGGGGCGTCTCGGGCGCTCACGCCCACGCCAGCCCCTCGGGCGGGGCGAGCGTCGCGGCCTGGGGGTGCTCGAAGAGGCCGCTGCGGCCGCCGCTCTTGCGCGCGAGCCACGCGCCGCCGAGCAGCATCCCCCGGTCGATCGCCTTGCACATGTCGTAGACGGTCAGCGCCGCGGCCTGAACCCCCGTCAGCGCCTCCATCTCGACCCCGGTGCGCCCCACCGTCCGCGCCGTCACCCGGATCCAGAGGGTCCCGGGCCGCTCCGTCGCGAACTCCACCCCGACGTGGGTCAGCGGCAGCGGGTGGCACAGCGGGATCAGCTCCCCGGTGCGCTTGGCGCCCATGATCGCCGCCAGCCGCGCCACCGCCAGCACGTCGCCCTTGGCCGTGTCGCCCCGCGCGATCGCGGCCAGCGTCTCCGCCTGCATCTCGACTCGCCCCAGCGCCACCGCCTCCCGCGCCGTCTCGGGCTTCGCCCCCACGTCCACCATGTGCGCGCGCCCCTGGGCGTCGAAGTGGGTCAACGGCTTCGCGTCGTCGCTCACGAGGGCCTCCGCTGATCGATCTGGGCGACGATCCCCTCCAGCGTCGCCATCAGCTGCTCAAAGTCGCGGTCCATCTCCCGCAACGTCCGCGACGTCCCCCCAGGCAGCTCCACCACCTCCTGCCGCGCCATCCACGCCAACGCCTCGACCGCCAGCCGCGCCTGACTCAGCTTCTCGCTCAGCACCTCCTCCAGCACCTCCGAGTAGCTCTCCAGCGCCTCGCCCTCGTCCGCCCCCTCCTGCAACCGACCCACGAGCCCGAGCGCCTCGCAGGCCTCGCCCGCGTCGTCGCGCTCCAACATCTGGTAGCGCTCCGCCGGGTCGGTCAGCACCCGGTCCGCGGCGATGTAGGCGACCTTCCAGTCCGGCGCCTGCAAGCGCTCGATCTCCAGCACGGGGCCCGCGACCGCCTCCAGCAGCCCCAGCGGCGGCGCGAATGGCCCGGCGGCGTCGCCCGGCTGGCTCAGCGCGCGTCGGTACAGCGCCCGGCGCAGCCCGGCCCAGCCCTCCTCCGTGAGCCCGCTCACCCGAGGCTTGCGGCTCTCGAATCCGGCGAGTATCCCCTCCCAGGGCGTCCCATACACCTCGGTCACCGCCGCCGGGGACACCAGCTCCACCCGGTGCCCCTCGCCGACCTCCAGCCGCACCCTGGGGGCGTCGGTGTTCAGCGCCTCCGGGGGGAACAGCAGCTCGACCAGCGCCCCGAGTGGGGCGAGGTTGGTGGCGCTGGGGGGGTGGCTCGGGTCGCGGGGGGAGGCGAGCAGGACCTCCAGGCAGCCGAACCCCTCCAACTCCCCGAAGGTGTGGAGCGCCTCGGCCAGCTCGCGCTCAACCTCCAGATCGCCGGGGACCCCCGGCAGGGCAACGTCGCTCAGGGCGATGACGGGGACTCGCATCGGTGCAGACCTCCTCGGTGGTGTGGTGCGGCGGGCGCGGCCCGCGCGGCCTGCTTGTTGTGAGGTGGGGGGCTCGCTTTGTCAATGGGCGGCCGGGGTGGGGCACCCGCGTTGAACGCTCTTTGCGCCGTCGATGACCGTGTTCAGGGTGGGGAGTTCATCGGCTCTTCAAAGCTGTGCATTGCAATGACGTTAACAAGCAACACTGTAACGCTTGCTTGGGTTTGAACTATTTGAGTTAAAGGCTTGTTAATGATCTACTAGGTTGAATGTGAGTACTGTTGATGCTTCGCCGATGAGCCGTATGGA
>PBBL01000002.1 GCA_002716585.1 Myxococcales bacterium
AGTAGTAGATGAAGATCGGGAGGATCAGGTTCATCACCGGCCCGGCGAGCACGATGATGAACCGCTGCCAGATCGGCTTGCGGACGAAGGCCCGCTCCCCCTCCGCCTCGGGCAGCTTCTGCCCGTAGACGTCGTACAGCTCCTCGGGCTGCATGCCGAACATCTTGACGTAGCCGCCGATCGGGAACGCGCAGATGCAGTACTCCGTCTCCCCCCGGGTGTAGGTCAGCGGCCCCAGCACAGGCCCCATCCCGATGGCGAAGCGATCGACGCGCACGTCGAACAGCTTGGCGAAGAAGAAGTGCCCGAACTCGTGGATGAAGATCAGGACACCGATGAGGATGATGAAATAGATACCGCCCATACGTCAGGACTTCCTCCCAGGGGCACGCTCAGATCAGGAACCGGTGGACGAAGTAGAACCACGGCGCCGCGAACAGCAGCGCGTCGATGCGGTCGAGGAGCCCACCGTGACCGTAGATGATGACCCCGCTGTCCTTGACCCCGTGCGCGCGCTTGACGATCGACTCGCACAGGTCGCCGGTCTGGGCGAGCAGGTTGGCGGGGATCGCGAGCACGAGCACCTGGACAATGGTCAGCTCGGGCAGCAGCCCGGCGTACTTGAAGATGAACACCGCGATGATCGAGGACACCAGGCCGCCGACGGCCCCCTCGATCGACTTCTTGGGGCTAACCCGCGGCGCCAGCTTGTGCTTCCCGATCGCCCTCCCGACAAAGTAGGCGCCCGAGTCGCTGCCCCAGACCGTCGCCATCGTCAGCACGATCCAGATCCCGCCAGCCGCCCCGGCGTCCTGGTGCAACAACACCAGGAAGCCCGGCATCATGCCCGCGTAGAGCATCGCCACCAGCCCCGAGCCGATGTGGAGCGTCACCTCCTCGATCTCGCGGTAGGTGAACAGGTGAACGAGGAACTGCGCCACGACCGCCGCCGCCAGCGCGCACAGGAGCACGTCGCCCGACGGCCCCCCGCCCGCCGCCGCCTCGACCAGCGCCCCGTCCGCGCCGAGATCGAACATGTTCGTCAGGATCATCGCGGCGTAGACCCCCAGCGTGGACGCGCAGGTGACCACCTGAGCGACGCGGCGATCGGTGCCCATGGTCATGCTGACGTACTCCCAGGCGCCGATGACGACCGCGAGCGCGCCGACCACGGCGAACACCCACGGCGGGGCCGCCCAGACGACGCCGATCAGGATCGGGATGCCGACGACGGCCGTGATGACGCGAGGCACCAGATCCGAGGGCTTGCGCGCCTCGTCGCTCGCCTTGGCGTCGGGGTCGCCTGGGGCGGGGCTCGGGGAGGGTTGTTCAGTCATGCTCTCTGGGATCGGCTGCGCCGGGTTGGGGCAACGCTCGGGCCGGCGTGTTCTGGGATCTGCCCGCCAGGTCCGTGCCATGCGGGAGACTCAGGTAACCATTCCCCGTCGCTCGCGTCAACCGCAACGGGGCTCGCCGACCGTGCGCTTTGCGCCGCGTGGAGTTGACGACCTACGGTTTTGAGACCAAACCAGAAGGGCGAGCAACCGCGCTCAGCGCTCAACCCACGGAGACCCCACCATGCCCCCAGCCACTCGCCCACTCGCCCACCTCGCCGTGGCCCTCTGCGTCGGCGCGGCGATGAGCGCCTGCGCCGGCACCGAGACGCGCCCGGATCCGTCGCTCGCCGTCGGCCAGCGCCCGGCCAACGACGCGGTCGCCCAGCTCATGCGCCACGTCCCGCCCATCTACCCCGCCGTCCTCACGATCTGGACCGACCGCGCCTCCCAGCCCGAGAGCAGCCTCGGGACTCTGGCGCGCGCCCTCAACCCCACCCTGCCTGAAGACCTCACGCCGCTGGAGGCGGTCGGGGTGACGCTGGCGCCCGGGCTGGCGCAGCGGCGGCTCCCCCCGCTCCAGGGGCTCGACCGGGCGCGGCCCGTCATCGCCGGGGTCTTCGGGGTGACCGACAGCGACCTCTTTGACGCGGTCATCGCGGGCAACATCCTCGACCCGCTGGAGGCGCCCCTCTTCCTGCACAACCGCTTCGTGCTGCCCGCCACGGACGCCGAGGCGTTGATCGGGTCGCTGGCTGGCTGGGGCGAGCTGATGGGCCTGCGCCCTGTCCGCGCCAGCGGGCTGCGCGCCGTCAGCCCGCTGGCGCAGGCGCTCGCAGGCCCCGGGCTGAAGGTGCTCATGTCGCCCGGCGAGGGGCTCGTTCGGGTCGATGTCTCCATCCAACCTGTGGTCACGCAGGAGGTGACGGACGTCGCCCCGGAGATGATCGAGATGATCACGCGGGCGCCGACCCCCTGGCGGGCGGAGACGCCCGCGCAGATCCACCACCTGGAGGGGGCGGGGGGGATGGCGCTCTACCTGAACTTTGATCGGTTTGCTTCGACCTACATGGCCTATTCGACGATGGAGCTGGCCCAGGGGATGGCGCAGTTCCCGCCCGAGCTTCAGCTGAAGCTGCTGGCCCAGGGGACGTTCAACGCGCTGACGATCGCCCGCCTGATGCACCCGCGCAACCGCGGCGTGGAGGACATGACGTTCAGCGTCGAGGGGACCAAGGCGCTCGACGTGCGCGTCACCCAGAGCCTGACCGACGCCAACCGGATCGCCTACGAGGCGGCGGCGCTGAACGTCCGCCCGCGCATCAAGGCGCAGGCGAGCGCCCCGGCGGCGACCCTCTACGTCCGGCGCAGCTGGCGCGAGCTGGTGCGGGCTCAGCCCGCCCCGACCTGGATGGGGCGCTGGGATCGGCACGACTTCCTGGAGCGGCTCGACATCACCGGGCGGACGCCGCTCATCTACGCGCTGCTGGCGACCCCCTGGCGAGGCCTGAACTTCGCCTTCGACGCCATCCAGGAGCTGGATCCCGACATCCCGCTGGAGCTGCCCCACAACCTCGCCGTCGTCCTGGAGACCTTCGAGCTGGGAGGCAGCGCCACGGACGTGGTCGCCGGGATCGCCTTCGACCTCCCGCCTGGGACCGCGACGGCGCCCTACCGACGGCTCGCCAAACACCTGGAGGGCGCGCTGTCGCAGGTCGGGCTCAAGAGCCCGCTTCAGGTGCAGTTCGTGGACGAGCCGTCGCGCACCCGCGTGCTGGTGGGGGTGGGCAAGACGCCCGATCGCATCTTCGCGGAGCCGCAGGGAGGCCCCGCGCCGATCCAGGACTTCGAGCTGCGGATCAACGGCGCGGCGATCGCCGCGCTGCTGAGGAGCAGCCAGGGCCCGGCCATGCAGCTCGCGCCGCTCTTTGAGCAGCTCGGCGCCCTCTCGATCACCGACCGCGCCGAGGGGGGCTGCCTGGCGAGCCGCGTCTTCGTCACCCTCTCCAGCGAGGGCGCAGCCCAGACCGCCCCCGAGCCCATCGTGATCAACGACCCTCGCCCGGCGCAGGTCCCCGAGCCGATGAGCGAGGGGGAGGCCTGCCTGGTCAACCTGACCAACGCCTTTGAGGGGGAGCTGGGGAACGCCGCGACCGAGAACCCGGACGCGCTGCACACCCTCTTTCAGGCGGCCCAGCCGCGGCTGGAGCCCCTGTTCGCCTGCGCCCGCGGCGACCGCGCGACCGCCGCCGAGGCGCGGCTGGTCGAGAGCGGCTGGTACGTGCTGGCGAGCCGCGTGTTGAGCTGGGCGGGCGAGCAGGAGCAGGCCAGGAGCTGGGCGAAGCGCGCCTGTGAGATGGAGCGCCAGGCGGGGTGCGCGCTGGCGGAGTGAACCCGGGTTCACCGCCTCGCGAAGACCCCCTTGAGCCCCTTGTTGGTCTCCAACAACACCAGCTCGACGGTCCGGCGGGCGTTCTGATCCAGATCCGGGGTGCTCGCTTCAGGCGCGGTCGCCCGCACCTCACGGAGCGCGCGGTTGAACCAGAGCGGTTTTGCCTCTCTGGGATCGATCAATTTGGCCTGAAAGTGGCTGACGGCGCAGGGGACGGTCTCCCCTTGGGGGCGCCCCGACCCCTCGATGACGACGTAGGGCGTGTAGGTGCTGGAGGAGGACGCGTCGCACCGCGCGTCGGTGTGGTAGACCACCTCCCCGAGGAGGACCGCGTCCACCTTGAGCAGCGCGCCCAGCTCCTGCAAGAAGACGCGCCGATCGTCCACGACGCCCTCCTCGCGCTTGGCGAAGGGGCCTGTCTCAAAGAGCGTGTCGATGGAGCGGTCCAGATCGAGGCGCGTCTCCAGCTCATGCAGGCGCTCGGCGGCGGTCAGCGCCTCCCGCACCTGATCGGGCGCGACGACCTCCAGGCCCAGGGACGTGAGATCGGCGACCGCGGCCGACTCGTAGGTCGCCAGCATGTGGGCGCGCGCCTCGGGCTCCAGCCCAAACGGATCGGCGGAGAAGAAGGGGACGACGGCGACGCTCCGAAGCGACGCGGCCTCGAAGCCCTCCCGAGGCCCCGTCTCCACCGGGGGTGGCCCCACCGAGGCGCAACCCGAGGCGACGCACAGCGCGGCGAGGAGCGATGAGATGAGCAGGTGATGGTGTTGCATGGCGTCCTTGCGTGTCCGGGCGGCAGCGGCCATCCTGAAGCGCCTCCAGCCGACCGGTGTTGGAGAGACGCTGTTTCAGATCGACTCGGAGCGCGAGCCCGAGCGCTTGTTTGTCGCGGGCGATCGAGCCCATGAGCGCCATGATGCCAGACCCGACCCCTTCGATACCAGACGCGCTGGCGAGGTTGAACCAACCCGATCAGCTGACGCGGCTCCAGATCGCGCAACGCGTCCTTGAGCGCTGGCCGCCCGACGCGGCGACGCGGCTCGTGGAGACGGGGCTCGATTCACAACACCCGCGGGTCCGCGCTGAGTCCGCGCGCCTCGCCGGTCAATTGGCGATGCGTCGGCGGCTCCCCGGGTTGGCGCGCTGCGGGGCGCGCCTGGAGGAACTGGCCCGCGACGTCGGGCAGCCCGGGCGCGTCCGCAAGTCCGCGGTCTGGAGCCTGGGCTGGATCGGCGCGCCGGAATCCCTGGCCGCGATCGAGGCGCTGTCCCAGCACGACAACGCCATGTACCGCCGCGCCGCGGTGGAGGCCGCGGGGCGGCTCGGCGGGGTCGAGGCGGCGGCGGTGCTCCTCCGCGGGCTCACCGACCCAGCCTGGCAGGTGCGGATGGACGCCGCGATCGGCCTCGGCGGGCTGCCGGGGGAGGTGGCCGCGGCGAGCTACGAGGCGCTCGTCGCGGCGCTCCGCGACGAGCCGCACCCGAAGGCCGCCGAGCAGATGCTGCGCAGCCTCCCCGAGGTCGCGCCCGCCGCCTCCCGGAGCGACGAGGCGATCGGGGTGCTGCTGGCGCGCCTCGACGACCACGGCGAGGCGCGCGTGAGCCGTGCCGCGGCCCGCGGCCTCGGAGAGCTGGCCGACGCGGTGACGAACCCAGAGGCGCTCCTCGCCGAACTGCAGCGGCGAGAGCGCGCCGCGTCAGCTCAGGTGGCCGCAGCGCTGAGGTGGTCGCTGATGGCGCTGCGCACCCGGGAGTAGGGAGGGGCGGCGCCGCGTCTCAGGGCGCGCGCCCCGCGGCAGACGGTCGGGGTTGGCGCGCTTGTCGGCGAACATGTCCTGATCGGCGGCCTTGAACAGTGCCGCGGTGTCGCGCGGCGGCGCCGCGGACCAGGCGCGACCGAGGCTCGTGCCCATCGGCAGCAGCTCACCCGGGGTAACCTCCAGCTCCACCTTCGCGATCTCGCGACGAACCCGGACGCACAGCAGCTCCAACACCCGGCGCTGCACCGGGGCGAGGAGCACGAACTCGTCGCCGCCGGGGCGGAACGCCTCAACGGAGCTGTCGCAGGCGATGTCGCGGAGCGCCGCGCCCACCCGGCGCAGCGCCTCGTCGCCGATGTCGTGCCCGAAGTGATCGTTGATCCCCTTGAAGTTGTTCAGATCGAGCAGGATCAGCCCGAGCGGCTCATCGGTGGCGCCAAGGCGCTTCAACGCCCGCTCCATGGCGAGCCGGTTGCCCACCCCGGTCAACGGATCGCAGAGCGCCAGGCGCTCACCAGCCTCCATCTCGCTGATGCGGTTGATCGCCGCCGTCAACGGGTGGAGCAGCGCCTGCGAGAGCGCCGAGGTGAGCAGCTCCCCCCCTGGCTCGCCCGACAGGCAGAGGGCCAGCTCCCAACACCCGGGGGCGCGCGTCGGGAGCGGCAGCGTCAGGCTGGGCTGCCCCTCCGGGTGAGCGAGGAGGCTCCACCAGCCGCCCACGTCGAGCGCGGCGCGATCCAGCGGGTAGTCGGGCGAGGGCTCCTGGAGTGGGACGTCACCCAGGGTCGCCACCGCGCGTTGTGGCTCCCCAGGTGTCGTCACGAGCAGCGCCCAGGCGGTGATCGGGAGCACCCCGGCGCTCTCGCGCGCCGCGACCTCCAGCACCTGTGCGAGCGACGCGGTGGGCTCCAGCGCCTTGCTCATCCGCAGCTCCAGCCCCTGCGACAGCGCGCCGGAGGCGATCGCCTTGATCGCCGAGCAGGGGCGCTGCGCGGGGGTCGCGTCGTGGCGAATGCGCCTGAGCGCGCCCTGGAGCGCGGCGACCACCTGAGGGTCGAACTGACGCCCGGCCTCGCGCTGGATCTCCACGAGGGCCTCCTCGGCGGTCATGGTGCGCCTCGCCAACCGCGAGCGCGTCACGGTGTCATAGACCTCGGCGACCGCGATCAAACGCGCTGGCAGCGGGATCCCGTCGCCGCTCAGCCCCTCCGGGTAGCCTCGCCCGTCCCACCGCTCGTGGTGGTAGCGGATCGCGTCGGCGACCGGCGCGTCAAAGGGGATGTGCCGGATCAGCTCGGCGCCGAGGACCGGGTGCATCTCCAGCTGGCGCCGCTCGCAGGCGGTCAGCTCCCCCTCCTTGAGGAGGACGGCGTCGCTGATCGCGATCCGCCCGAGGTCGTGGAGCAGCGCCCCGAAGCGCACCGCGCGCAGCGTGCTCGCGTCGCTCAGCCCCAGCTCCTCGGCCAACGCCAGGGAAAGCTCCTGCACGCGGGCGTGGTGCCCCCCGTCTGCGGCGTCGCGCGCCTCGATCGCCGCGGCGATCGCCGCCACCGTGGGCAGGTAGAGCCGCTCGATCTCATCGACGTGCTCCTGAGCCGCCTCAAGGCGCTCCCGGTGCGCCAGGATGGTCGCGTAGAGCAGCACCGCCAGCGGCACCACCAGCAGCCCGAGGATGGGCGAGACCTCCACCGCCCAGACCGTCACCCCGGCGACGCAGCCCGCCCCCAGGAAGGCGGGCGCGGTGAACGCCACCGCCCCCATCGCGGCCCGCAGCGGGACATGGCCGCCGCGGGTCTGCGACATCGCCGCCGCGACGAGGAAGGCGTTCACCGCGAAGTACGCCAGCGCCATGGCGATCACGCCCCAGACCAGCGCGCCCTCGACCCGCGGCACCAGCGCCATCGCGTTCGCCGCCGCCGCCGCCGACAGGACCCCGGTCGCGAAGTTGAACGGCAGCACGTACCCGGGGCGGCCTCCGTCGCCGCTGCGCAGCTCACCCACGCTCATGGACAGCCCCGACACAAGCACGGCCGCCTCCTCGGCGCCCAACAGCAGGAGCGCGAACACAAAAAGGGTGTCCATGCTCAGGCTGGCGCGCACCAACGGGAGGCGGATCGCGATCGAGCCCGTCACCAGGGCGAGCACGACGAACATAAGCGTGGCGGCGCTGAGCGGCGCGGACGAGAGCCGCGCGACGTAGAGCGCCGCCACCACCCCGGCGCCCGCGAGGATCAAAGCCAGCGCCAGTCGGGTGGAGAGGCTCAACTCACGCCAGCGGCGAGCGCGCTCGTTCCGGGTTGAGGTGCTCATCGGTTACTCCCCTGCTCGCCCGTCAGGCCGTCGCGCGCCGAGCGCTCGAACCACCCGACCGTTCCAGATGATCCCGGCTCGAGGTCGCCGGTGATGTTTCAAGCCGCCTTGGAGGGGTGTGAGGCTCAAATGGGGGTGGGTTGGGGTGTGGTGCATGATGCTCTCCATCCAGGGTTTCAAAGTTCAACAACGCGCCGGGGCTTCATCAAGACAACGCGCGTTCCACGTGCTGGTTTGCTAGAGCAAGCCGCGCGCCAACACCGCCGCGCCCTGCCCCGTCCCCTTGCCTCACGGCGTCGAGGGCGTCACACGCCCGGCGCGAGGTGAGGGCGCGGTGTTCGCGATCCGGGCAGCTGTTCGGACAGCTGTTCAGATCATGAACACCGCGCCCTCGCCGCGGCTTCAGATCAGGCGCCGACAGGCCGATGGATCCACTCAGCCTCGCTCGCGGAGGCCCTCTCAACCCTCAAGGGGATCCATGCAGCGTCCGACACCACAGCTCCCCGAACCGCGCACGTTGGAGGCGTCCCTCTCGTCGCCGCTGCGCCTGAGGCTCGTCGCCGAGCTGCTCGACCGCTCCCCGCCGCGGTTGGCGCTGGAGCAGGCCGTGCTGCTGAGCGGCCGCCACCTGCACGACATCCAGGCCTGCCTCGCCCCCATGGAGCGTTGGGGCGTGGTGCAGGTGATGGGGGAGCGGTTCTGCTTGTCCGAGGCGCTGCCCGAGGCCCACATGGAGGTGCTCCGCGGCGCCGTCGCCAGGCGCAGCGCGCAGATCGCCCGGGAGCGCCGGGTTCACCAACACGTGCTCGCGGGCATGGTCGGTCTCGACGCGAGGATGATCGTCGTCTTTGAGATGATCCGCCAGATCGCGCGCTTGGACGTCCCCGTGCTGATCACCGGCGAGACCGGGACCGGCAAGGAGATGGTCGCGCGGGCGGTCCATGAGCTGAGCCCGCGCGAGGAGCGGCTGTTCGGGGCGGTCAACTGCGCGGCGATCTCCGAGTCGCTGTTCGCGTCAGAGATGTTCGGGCACGTGCGAGGCGCCTTCACCGGAGCGGTCCGCGACACCACCGGGCTCATCGAGCGCTGCCACGAGGGCTCGCTGTTCCTCGATGAGATCGGCGACCTCGACCTGAGCAACCAGGTCAAGCTGCTGCGGGTGCTCCAGGAGGGCACCTTCACGCGCATCGGGGACACCGCGCCGCGCCGCTCCAACTTCCGCCTCATCTCGGCGACCCACCGCGAGCTGCCGCGCGCCATCGGCGAGGGGGCGTTCCGCGAGGACCTGTATTACCGCCTCAACGTCTTCCCGATCCGCCTGCCGTCGCTCCGCGAGCGCCTCGGCGACCTGCCCTACCTCGTGGACGACGTCCTCGCGCGCCGCGCCCCCCAGGGGCCGGGCGGCTCCCCCCCGACGATCACCCCCGAGGCGCTCGAACACCTCAAGCGCCACCGATGGCCGGGCAACATCCGCGAGCTTCAGAACGTCCTGATGCGCGCCGCCATACTCGCCGACGGCCAACCGATCGCCGTCCAGCACCTCCCGCGTTGGGGCGAGGGGCGCGACGAGGTCGGGGCGCCCCTCCCGCAGGGCGGCGCCGCGCCTTCGGGCCATCAAACCCTGGAGGAGGTGGAGCGGGCTCACATCGCGCGCGTGCTTCATGAGCAGGAGGGCAACGTCTCGGCCGCGGCGCGGATCCTCGGGATCTCACGGACGACGCTCTACACCCGCCTCAAGCGCTACGGGTTGGCCCTGGAGCGCACCGTCACAGCGCAGAGAGGTGACATGACACACGTTTAAGACTTGCAACGCCCCCCGCACCGTGTGCTATGGTGCGTGATGCCATGAAGACGAGCTGAGGGACTGGCCCTTTGAAGCTCGACCAACCTGCCCTCCCCGGGTGTGGTGGTAAGGCCTGGTGATGCTGCACGTTGCAGACATCACACGACCATGGAGACGATACGTATGATCCTCCATTCCACAGATTCCGTTGAAACCATCGAAGGTGGCCCCTCTGCGCCCTCTCCGATCGTTTCGTTCATGGCCTGAACCGTTTCGGAGCACCTCCGCGACGGCCAGCCCGTGGGCTGAACGCGCGAAGGTGTCTCCATCAGACCACCATCGCCTCACGAGGCGCCGTGGATCACGGCGCGCCGGGGTGATGCAGAGTAGAGAAGGAGAGACAATGGGTAGGAGCACTGTGAATGGAACGAAGGCGGTACACGGCGGCGAGCCTCGCGCGAAGGCGCACGACGCCATCACGCACCCGATCAGCGCGACGGCGACCTACGTGTTTCGGGACACGGACGAGCTGCGCGATCACTTCGAGCACCGGATCGAGCGCGAAGAGTACGGCCGCTACGGCAACCCCACGGTTCGGATCGCCGAGCAGAAGCTCGCCGCGCTCGACAGCGCCGAGGACGCGGTCTGCTTCGGGAGCGGGATGTCGGCGATCACGACGACGCTGCTGGCGATGCTCCGCCAGGGGCACCACGTGGTGATGACCGCCGACTGCTACCGGCGGACCCGGCAGTTCGTGACCTCCGTGCTCGCGCGCTTCGGCGTGGAGTCAACGCTCGTGCCGCCGGGCGACTACGAGGCGCTGGAGGCGGCGATCCAGCCCGGGCGGACGCGGCTGATCATCGCCGAGTCGCCCACCAACCCCTACCTGCACGTCGCCGACCTGGAGCGCCTGGTGGCGATCCGCGATCGCCACCGCGGCGTGAAGATCATGATCGACTCCACCTTCGCCACCCCGATCAACCAGCGCCCGATCGAGTGGGGCGTCGATCTGGTCACCCACTCCTGCACCAAGTACCTCGGCGGCCACAACGACCTGCTCGCGGGCGTGGTCTGCGGCAAGGCGTCCCTGATCGGCGCCATCCGCGACTTCCGCGGGGTCCTCGGCGGGGTCCTCGACCCCCACGCCGCGTACCTCCTCATCCGGGGCATCAAGACCCTGGAGCTGCGGGTCAAGCGCCAGAACGAGACGGCGCTCGCCGTCGCCCGCTGGCTTGAGCAGCACCCCCGGATCGACACGGTCTACTACCCTGGCCTGGAGAGCCACCCCGGCCACCTCGCCGCCCGCGCCCAGATGGACGGCTTCGGCGGCGTGGTCAGCTTCCTCGTGGACTCCGACGAGGAGGGGACCGCGGCCTTCATCGACGCCTGCACCATCCCCCAGATCGGCCCCAGCCTCGGCGGCGTCGAGAGCCTGATCGAGCAGCCCGCGCTGATGTCCTTCTACGAGCTGACCACCGAGCAGCGGCAGGCGATCGGCATCCACGACAACCTCGTGCGCTTCGCCATCGGCATCGAGGACACCGACGACCTCATCCAGGACCTGGAGCGGGCGCTGGAGGCCGTCCCGGCCAACATCGCCAGCCCGACCCGCCAGGCGCGCTGACGCGCCGCCTCCTGCCGGTGAGGCACTCGACATCGGACCACGCAGTTGGGTACGATGGCCCGGGCTCCCAAGAACACGCGACGGGCCACACGGCGTGGCTCATGTGTGTGGCTCGCCCACCCTGCACCGAGGAGGCACGACCCCGTGAGTCCCATCCACATCATCCCGTCCCTGCCCCATCAGGCGCTGGCGACGGACTTCTACCAGCTCACCATGATGTACGCCTACCACACGGCGGAGCTGGACGCCGAGGCGACGTTTGAGCTGTTCGTGAGGCGGCTGCCGCGCAACCGACGCTTCCTGGTCGCAGCGGGGCTGGAGCAGGTGCTGGCCTACCTCCGCGACCTGAGCTTCAGCGGCGAGGACATCGACTACCTGCGGAGCACGCCGACGTTCGCGGCGGTGCGTGAGCCCGCGCGGTTGGAGGAGTTCTTTGAGCGGCTGCGCGCCTACCGCTGCTCCGCGACGATCCGGGCCGTGCCGGAGGGGACGATCTTCTTCCCCAACGAGCCGGTGATCCAGGTGATCGGGACGCTGTTCGAGAGTCAGCTGATCGAGACCTACATGCTGAGCACCTTCAACTACCAGACGATCGTCGCCAGCAAGGCAGCGCGGATGCGGCTGGTGGCCGACGATCGGACGCTGATCGACTTCGGGTTCCGCCGCGCCCACGGGCCTCAGGCGGCGATGTTCGCGGGGCGCGCCTCCTACGTCGGCGGCTTCGACGGGACGAGCGACGTCGCGCTCGCCCGGCTGTGCGGCCTCCCCGTCATCGGCACCGCGGCCCACTCCTACACGATGGCCTTCCAACGCGAGGAGGAGGCCTTCGCGCACTACTTCGACACCTACCCGGAGTCCACCACGCTGCTCGTGGACACCTACGACGCGATGCGCGGCATTCGCCGCGCCGCCGCGCTCGGCGACGGGCTCAAGGGGATACGGCTGGACTCGGGCGATCTGGTCAAGCAGGCGAAGGAGGGGCGCGCGATCCTGGACGAGGCCGGGCTGAAGGACGCCCGGATCGTCGCCAGCGACGGCCTCAACGAGTACAAGATCGCCGCGCTCCTGGAGCAGGGGGCGCCGATCGACGTCTTCGGCGTGGGGACGGAGATGGTCACCAGCCGCGACGACCCGACCCTCGCGGGCGTCTACAAGCTCGTCTCGATGCGCCGCGAGGATGGGGCGCTGATCCCGACCATGAAGTTCTCCAGCTCCAAGGCGAGCTACCCCGGCCCGAAGGATCTCCACCGCGTCACCAACGCCCGCGGCGAGATCGTCGGCGGGGCGCTGACCCAGCGCGGGGAGGAGCCTGTGGTGGACGAGGGGTTGACCACGACGCCGCTGCTGGTCGAGGTCTTCCGCGACGGCGTCCCGATGGACGCGGAGCCGCTCGACGCGATCCGCGCGCGGACGCTGGCGGGGCTCAAGACGCTCTCGGAGCCGATGCGTCGGATCGGAGCGCGACAGGACGACGAGGCGCCGCCCCGGCTGTGGGTCTCCGATCAAACGGAGGCCCAGATCGAAGCCTGCGAGGAGCGCTTCCGCGTCGAAGCCAACTACAGCTACACCCAGTCCCTGGAACCCGAGTGATGATCGACAGCCCCCCTACTCCGCCCTCGCCGATCGCGGTGGCGGTGGACATCGTGGTGTTCACCGTCGCCGATGAAGACCTCAAGGTGCTCCTGATCAAGCGCGGCGTCGCGCCCTACAAGGACGCCTGGGCGCTCCCCGGCGGCTTCGTCCGCGAGGACGAGTCCGTCGATGACGCCGCGCGGCGCGAGCTGGCCGAGGAGACGGCCGTCGAGGACATCTACCTGGAGCAGCTCTACACGTTCGGCGAGGTCGATCGCGATCCCCGTGACCGGGTCGTGACCGTGGCCTACTTCGCGCTGATTGACGCCCAGTCGGTGCAGATCCTTGGTGGGACCGACGCCAGCCAGGCGGCCTGGCACTCCATGTACGCAGCCCCCGAGCTGGCCTTTGATCACAACACCATCCTGGAGCTCGCGCTGCGGCGCCTGCGCTACAAGCTGGAGTACGCCCCCGTGGCGTTTCAGCTCTTGCCGGAGGAGTTCACCCTCTCGCAGCTGCAGGCCACCTACGAGGTGATCCTGTCCCAGCCGCTCGACAAGCGAAACTTCCGCCGGAAGATCCTCAACCTGGGCATCCTCCGAGACACAGGGCGCACCCGGAGCGACGGACCCCACCGACCGGCCCGGCTCTACGCGTTCCGACAGGAGCGCTTCGAGCAAGCCACGGGCGGCAAGGTCATCTTCAGTTTTTAAGCTCAACCTACAGACGCACCGCGCCTGGAGGCGGCCTCAAGCAGGCCAGCGTGTGCGCCGTCGACGAGCGTGATCCTCCGGGTGACCTCAACCACCTCCCCCCGCACGGGGACGGCGCTCAGATCATCGCTGACACCCCTTTGGACCACGCAAGCCGCTGACTTACAGCCACCTACATGCAACCACAGACAGCGTAGCACTGGCCGAAGGGGGGTCAATTAATCGAGGTGTGTCTTGGGAGGGGTCAGGCCGAAGGGCCTGTGAGGGAGCGCGGGAGGGGCGCTCCGGCCTGCGGAGGCGAGGCCGGAGCTTGGGGACGACGCGATCACTTGGCGATGTTGACGACGTACCAGGCGTCCTTGTCGAGGGCCTTGCCGGTGAGGCTACCGATGAGGTTGTTGCCGCAGACGGTGCCGGTGAAGACCATGTTGGTGTTCTTGCCGGGGTTGGAGCCGGAGGCGGTCACGCTGCTCTTGGTGATCGTGCCGGTGATCCCGCTGTTCCACTTGGAACCCTCGACCTCCCCCTTCATGTTGCCGGTGACCTTCTTGCCCTTGATGTTGACCGTGATCTCGCCGGTGCCGTGGGGGCCCTTCATCATGCCCTTGTAGGTGCCGGGCTTGGCGCGCTCGACGCTGGTGCAGGTCGAGTCGGCGTCGGCGTTGGTGCCCGCGACGTAGCCGAACGAGGCGGCCGAGATCATGAGGATGGCGAAGATGCTCGAGAACAGGATGGTGCGTGTCATGGTCATTCCCCTGGTCGGTAGTGCTTCACGCGTCAGTTCAGAAGTCGAGGGCGCCCTCAGCGGCGACCTCGGCGTTATGGCCTGGCTGAAACCCGAGACCACAACCGCTGTGGCCCCTCGGGGCATTCCGCGGCGGATCGGGTTGGTCTGCGCCGGACACCTGACCTGGTATGTGTGCGCGATTGGGTTGCGCACATCAGCGGAGGCCAGGGGGACCGGTCACGAAACGCCACGCAGGATGGCACACCCGCGCCGCGATGTCTATAGGCGATCTCGCAGGGGTTGCAATAAGGGCGCTGTTGGACAGGCGTTGGGGATGAGGGGAGGCGGGGGTTGGGCCGGGCGAGTTCGCCCGGCCCAAGGAGGGAGGCTCAGCGGTTGGCGGAGAAGCGCATGGAGGCGCTCTTGCCGTTGATGCGGCCGGTGACGGTGCCCGACGCGGTGCGCCCGACGATCTTGCCGGAGACGCGCAGCGAGGTGGTCTTGTTGACGCCGGAGCCCGAGAAGGTCGCGCCGCGGGCGGAGCCCGAGACGCCGGTGTTCCACTTCTCGCCGTTGCGGGTGCCCTTCATGTTGCCCGAGAGCTTGCCGGGCTTGATGGAGAGCATGATGCTGCCGGAGACGCCGCCACCGGAGAGGCTGCCGCGGAAGTTCCCGTAGCCGATCTTGGGATCGTCCTTCTTGACCTTGGTGACGTCGATCTCACCGGCCTTGGCGGTCGTGGTGGAGTCGTCCGTCTTGGTCTCCTCGGCGACCGCCGGGGCGCTGCCGTCGAGCGAGCTGGTGACGTCGATGAAGGCGACGTCCTGCTCCTTGGTCTGCCCCTCGAAGGTGATGTAGACACGACCCGTGGCGGCGTCCACGCGGGCGACGGTCGCCTCGCGGTAGCTGCCGACGAACGGGGCCTGGACCTTCGCGCCCTTCTTGATCTTGGAGGCGTCGAGCGCCAGCGGCAGGCCGACGCAGTCGGACTTCGCCATGGCGGCCATCTTCCCCGCGAAGCCGACCAGCAGGAGCTTGTCCTCGGCGGCGGCGGTCACGACCCAGCGCGAGTGACGGCTGCCGTCCTTGCACGCCACGGTCGAGCCGACCTCCATCGGCGTGGTCAGCTTGTGGAAGCTGTTCGGCTTGAGCGTGTCCTCTTTGTCGCTGTTGGTCTTCAGGTCGAGGTAACGGACGGTCGGCTCGGTCGCGGAGCCGCCCGTGACGATCGCCCGCTGCATGCCGGAGCCCGACTGCCACCAGGTCAGGACGACGTCCCCCTTGGCGACCTTCTCCTCCTTGCGGAGCGGGATGATCATGGCGTTGGGCATCGAGTACTCGGTGCCCGCCAGGCTCTTGACCTTGGTCTCCTTGTCACCGACCTCGACGATCTTGGAGGTGTAGTAGATCGACACCCCCTTGCCCTCCTTGGCGTACTGCTCCAGCACGCTGCGGCTCGGGGTCAGGACGTAATCCCCCGCCTCGGCGGAGAGCTTCCCGACGGCCGGGAACTCGAACGGGACCTTGCCAGGCTCCAGGTCGACCTTCTCCTCGTCGTCCTTCTTGGCGGTCTCGTCGTCGGACTCCTCGTCGTCCTTCTCTTCGTCGTCCTTCTTGGCGGTCTCGTCGTCCGCCTCTTCGTCGTCGGACTCCTCGTCGTCCTTCTCCTCATCGTCCGAGGCTTCGTCATCGGACTCCTCGTCGTCCGACTCCTCGTCGTCTGAGGCCTCGTCGTCGTCCGACTCCTCGTCATCGGACTCCTCGTCGTCCGACTCCTCAGCTTCTACGTTTTCGGCTTCATCGCCGCTATCTCCGCTGTTGCTGCTGCACGCGGGCGCAGCAACCAGACAGAGCAACATCGCCAGAATAAGCATGAGACGTTTCATTCCCGTGTCCTCCTTTAGCGTTCTAATCAACGGGAGTGCGTTCGATTCATGCCACACTCACCGCACGTATTGCAATGGTCAGACAGTAAAACACGCGAGGGCAGCGCTCTGTCCAGCCAAAAACGACCCGAAGCCGCTTCGGTGCCTGAGGCACCAGAGCGGCTTCGTGGTTCACACGCGATGTCCTGCAAACTCAGGACAAGCTCAAGCTCACGGATCGCAGACGTCGTCCGCGTCGGTCGGGTCACCGACGGCGCTGCGGCAGAGGCGGCAGTCCACCGCCTCGTCCTGACCGTAGATGCACACCGACTCGAAGCTGCTGTTCGCGGTCCCGGTGTTGTTGGGATCCTTGGTGACGTCGCAGGTCTGCGAGCCGTCATCGTCGGGGAACAGCGTCCCGGGCGGGTAGTTGAGCAGGCAGCCCGAGCAGATGTCGAGCGGGAAGGAGAACTCGGTGGACTCGATGTCGCGCCCCGCCGTGCTGCGACCGGTGAACGTCACGTTCACCAGGATGGTCACCAGCGTCCCCCGCTGGTCGAACAGCGTGGTGTTCTCGATCTGACGACCGAGCGCCTCGCTGATCACCTCCAGGCCAATCGCGGCGGTCGAGCTGGGGAAGACCGTCCCGCCCACCGGGATGAACAGATCGGACTGCAACGCGAGCTCCAGCGCCGGGACGTTGGTCGTGAAGGACACGTTCGCGCCGTCGAGGATGATCGTGTTCCCCTCGATCTGGGTGTCGTCCAGCATCGGATCGCCGCTCTGGGTCGCCAGCCGCACGTCCTTGCTGTTGCCCAGCTGGTTGAGCAGCACGGGCGCCATGACGTAGCGCTTGGTCAGGGAGATGTCCATGACCCCCCGTGACAGGAACGGCCCCGCCTGGTTCGCGGTCAGCTCACAGGTGTTACCGGGGCGCTCGTTGCCGACCACCAACACGGACGCTTCTTCTTCGACACAGCCCGTCAGCACCAGCATAGCCAGCACGATGCCGAGGGCAGGTACCTTAAACTTGTTCATGATCCCCTCGTGGACATGTGTTTGAGTGTTCGTTGCAGCCAAAAGCCCCAACCCGAGCGCTCCCTTCGCGGAGGTCCGCTCCGCCAGACGAGCGTTGCTGTTTGTCTTCATGATGCTAGCCTCCTTGACTACCACGCGCAAGTTGCTCCAGCAGCGTGGGGAGCGCCTCCGTCCGGACCGGATGGAGCCGCACATCACCAGCGGCGACCGGGAGGATCAGGGTCACCTGATCCCCTTGCGCCTTCTTATCCTGCTTCATCCAGCCCGCCATCTGGCGACCTTGACGCAGGTACCCCGCGGGTTCGGTCGGCAGCTCAAGCCGCTTGAAGAGCGCCTCCAGGCGCCCCTCCAGCTCCAGCTGCCCTTCGGACGGCGACCTGGCCAGCCCGAGCACCCGCGATGCCCGCGCCGCCAACAACGTCCCCAGCGCGACCGCCTCCCCATGGGTCACCTCCCCGTAGCCCCCCATCGCTTCGATGGCGTGCCCGAAGGTGTGCCCCAGGTTCAACGTCACGCGGCTGCCGCTTCGCTCTCGCTCGTCGTCAGCCACCACGCGCGCCTTGATCGCGCAGCACCTCGCCACCAGGTCGCCGTGCTGCTGAGGCTCGGCGACCAGACGCTCGGCGCGGCCCTCCAGCTCCTCAAGCAGCGGCTCGCCGTCGAGGACGGCGTACTTGACCACCTCGGCCAGGCCGCTGGACACCTGACGACGCTCCAGAGTCTGGAGCATCCCCAGCGCCATCACCACCGCGGTCGGTTGGTGGAAGGCGCCGACCAGGTTCTTGCCTCGGGCGTGGTTGACGCCGGTCTTGCCACCCACCGAGCTGTCCACCTGGGCCAGCACCGTGGTCGGCACCTGCACCAGGCGCACCCCCCGCAGCATCACCGCGGCGGCGAACCCGGCCAGATCACCCACGACCCCACCGCCGAGCGCCACGACGACGTCGCGCCGCCCGGGCTGCCGCTCCAGCAGCGCCGTCAGCACCTGGCCCAGCCGGTCGAGCGACTTGGAGGACTCCCCCTCCGGCACCACGACCGACGACACGCGCCAGGGGCCACGTCGAAGCCGCTCCTCAAACGCCTGCAGGTACAGCGGGGCCACGCGATCGTCTGTGACGACGAAGAGCTGGGAGGGCCTGTCGTCAAGCGCCCCCAACTGAAGCCCCACCATCTCGGCGGCCTCCTCCACACCCCCATCACCGATCCAGATGGGGTAGCTCCTGCTCCCCAGCTCCACCTTGAGGGCATCAAACCCGCGCAGCGCGCTGATCTGACCCAGCTCCTGAAGCACCGCGGCGCACACCGCGCCTGGCTCCAGCCCCGCCGCGTCGATCGTCAAATCGGCGGTGAGGTAGCGGTCGTGGCGCCGGGCCAGGAGGGCCTCCAGCGCCTCGGCGTCGCCCCACAGGGGACGGGACGCCGCCTCAGGTGAGGACAACCGCTCGACGAGCTCGTGAGGGGGGACGTTCAGGTAGACAGTCGGGCCGTGGGACCTGAGCAGGTCCGCGGCGCCGTCTTGAACGAAGGTCCCCCCGCCCAGGGCGAGCACCGTCCCCGGCGAGTCGCCGGGGGACGGGGGAGAGGGAGGTGTCGCCGTGAGGAGTCGCTCCAACGCAGCCCGCTCTCGGGCGCGGAAGGCGGCCTCGCCTTCCGAAGCGAAGATCGACGCGATCGACGAACCGGCCTCCTGCTCGATCCGCTGATCGAGATCCACGAACCGCCAGCCGAGGGCCTGAGCGGCCCGCTGCCCCACGGTCGTTTTCCCGGCACCCATCATGCCGGTCAGGAAGAGCCAGTTCGCCGACGTCATCGCTCAGTTCCCCTTGTCCTTGGCCGGCGCGGCCGAGGGCGAGTTCACCGGGCTGAGCTTGCGCGCCGCCAGCGCCGCCTCGCGGTTGATGATCCGCGGGGTGACGAAGATCAGCAGCTCGGTCCGGGTCTCGTTCTCGCTGTAGTTGCGGAAGAACAGCCCCAGCACAGGGATGTCACCCAGCCACGGCACCTTGGACTTGCTGTTACCCGAGGTCTGGCTGTAGATGCCGCCGATGACCGTCGTGTCACCGTCAGCGACCATCAGCTCGGTCTGCGCGTCCTTGGTGATGATCGTGGGGTCACCCCGGGCGCCCGTGTTTTCGAAGTCCGGCTCCGACTTGGAGAGGAGCAGGTTCATCTGGACGTTGCCGTCCTGGGTGACGTGCGGGGTCACCTGCAGCTGCAGGTTGGCCTGCACGAACTGGGTCTGGACGCCCTGGGCGCTGACGACGCTGATCGGGATGCTCGTGCCCTGGCTGATCTGCGCCGGACGGTTGTCCAGGGTCATGATCTTGGGCGACGACACGATCTTGATGTGACCTTCCTCCTCCAGGGCGCTCAAGCGCAGGGCGAGGTTGGCCGTGTTGCCGACGGAGCCGAGGGTGACGCCGATACCACCACCGCTGCCGGTACCGATCGGGGCGGGGAGGTTGACGGCGAAGTTCGGGTTGCCCGACAGGCCGTTGACCGGACCCTGACCGTCGTTGGCGGCGCCGCTGATGCCGACGACGCTGGGGAAGGTCAGGCCGGTGGGGTTGCCGTTGGCCTCCGAGAAGAGCCAGTCACCACCCCACTGGATGCCGAACTGACGGACGAACCGATCGTTGGTCTCGACGATGCGGGCCTCAATCAGGATCTGAGGGGTCTGCGTGTCGAGGCTGTAGACAAGCTGCTGGGCCGCGGTGATGTTGTCCGCCACGTCCTTGACGACCAGGGTGTTGGTCCGCGTGTCCACGGTGACCGAGCCTCGGGTGGAGAGCACGGTCGAGAGCAGGTTCGACAGCTCGCGGGCGTCCGCGTAGTTGACCGGCACCAGGATGACCTCCAGGGGCGCGATCGGGAAGCTGGCCTGGAGGGCGTCGCGGCGGGCCTGGGCCTCACCCTCGAACACCTTGGCCTCGTCCACGCGGTAGATCCCGTTCTCCTCCTCGTAGCCCAGGTTGAGGCTCTTGAGGATGACGAGGAAGGCGTCGGCGATCGGCACGTTCTGCAGGCGCATGGTGACGGAGCCCTGGAGACGGTCACCGGTGACGATGTTGACGTTCCCCTCGCGGGCGAACAGGCGCAGCACGTTCTGGATGTCGGCGTTGCGCAGGTCGATGTCGAGCCGCTTGCGCGCCATCGACGTCGGGCGCTTGAGCCAGTCGGGCTCCTGGTAGATGGAGCCGGGGCGCGACGGCGCGAAGTTCTGCCGGGGCGCCTGGGACGTGGGCAGCTGGGTGGCCGGGATCGGCAGCGCCGCGGTGTCGCCGTGGGCGGGCGCCTTGGACTTCTGCGCGGTCTCCGACCCGACGGAGGTGAACTCCCACACGAGCCGGGAGCCGTCCTGGCGGACGATCTCGGTGGTGGCGTGGGGGATCTCCGCCTCGACGTGCACGGCGCCGCCCTTGTCCTGGAAGCTGTTGACGAACTGGACGGTGCCGCCGAAGGCGCGGGTGTCCAGCGAGCGCTCCAGGTTCTTGGGCAGCTCGACGCCGTCGAGCTTGAGCTTGGCCTTGCCGCCCTTCCAGGGGACGGTCTGGAAGTTGCCGGGGCGGCTCATCTCGACGACGACGCGGCTGGTCTCGCCCTTCTGCTGGAAGTGGATCGACTTGATGACGTTCAGGGAGCTGGCGCCGTTGGGATCGTTCTTGCCCGCGGCGCCGCCCTCCTTGACCTTGGCGAGGCGCTCCTCCTCCTTCTGGCGGGCCTCCTTGACCTTGGCGAGGCGCTCCTCTTCGAGCTTGCGCGCGCTCTCCTCCTTCTGACGGGCCTCCTTGACCTTGGCGAGGCGCTCCTCCTCCTTCTGGCGGGCCTTGCCGAGTTCGGCGACGCGGGCCTCTCCGGCCTCACGGGCCTGCTCGAGGGCGGCGAGGCGCTCCTCCTCCTTCTTGCGGGCGTCTTCCAGGGCCTTCAGGCGCTGGTCGTCGGCCGCCTGGGCCTTGGCGAGCTTGGCCTGGCGGCGCTGCTCGGCCTTGGCGGCGAGGGTGGTGGCGCGGGTCTTGGCCTCATCGAGCGAGCGCGCCTGGGCGATCGCCTTGTCGAGGGCGCTCTCCTTGGAGGCGAGCGCGTGCTGGTCGGCCTGAAGGCGCTTCTCGACCTTGGCGAGCGAGTCGCGCTTGGCGGCCAGCTCCTTTTCGAGCTTGGAGGTGTCGCCGCCAGCCTTGCGGGCGGCGGCGATGTCGGCGTCGAGCTTCTGGATGCCGACCCGAATCGCCTCAAGGCCCTTGTCGCGGCCTGCGATCGCCTTCTGGAGCGCGGCGATGTCGCTACGCAGGGTGTCGGCGGTCTCAAGCGCCTGCTTGCGGTCCTTGCTGTTCTGCGCGAGCGCCTCGCGGGCCTTGGCCAGCTCGGCCTCGGTGCTCTTGGCCTCGGCCTTGGCCTTGGCGATCTGAGCCGTGAGGACGTCGGCCTGCTTCTTGGCGCTGTCGCGCTCGGAGGCGAGGCTCTGGGCGCGCGTGTTGGCGGCGTCCCGCTCCTTGAGGAGGGTCTCGGCGCGGGTCTTGTAGTGGGACTGCTCCTTGTGGAGCTGCCCCAGCTCGGTCTTGAGCTTCGCGGCGGCGGCCTGCTCGGCCTTGAGCTTCTCCTCCAGCGCCGAGATCCGGGTGTTGGCGGCGTCGCGCTCGTCGCGGACGGTGCCCAGCGTGCTCTCCATCGCCTTGAGCGACTCCTGGAGGCGACGGATCTCGGTGGTGTTGGAGGCGAGCTCGCCCCGGAGCTGCTCGGCCTTGCGGCGCTCGGTGTCGAGCGACCGGTTCAGGACCTCGCTGCCGGTGCCGTCGTTGTTGCGCAGCGCCTTCTCAAGGGCGGAGACCTTCTGCTCGGTCTCGATGAGCTGGCGCTCCTTGGCCTGGAGCGCCTTCCGAGCGCGCTCCAGCTCGACCTCGCGGCGCTGCAGCTCGCGCTGCATGTTGGCCGACGCGGCGGGCTCGGCGCTCTTGGCGCCGGAGCCGCCCTCGACGAAGATCACGATCGAGTCGCCCTCGGTGCGGACGTCGTAGCCCGCCGAGTGCTCGAAGCCAACGATCACGCGGGTGATCTGTTGGATCTCGTCCGAGAAGTCCAGCAAGGCGACCTGGTTGACGACGCCGTTGTTGACTGAGATCGGCGCCCGTCGCACGTCGCCCGAGAGCTGGCTGTTGCTGATGTCCACAAACAGCCGCAGCGGGTTGTGCAGTTTGAAGACCGAGTAGGTCGCCTCCTGCGAGCCCGAGACGGTGATGTAGGCACCATCGGATTTCTGGTCGATTGAGACGCCCTGAATCCGGTTGAGCTGCTCCTGCTTCGTCGCAGATGGTTTGTCTGGTGGCTCAGCCATGACCGTAACGGGTACGCTCAGGCAGAGCAAGAGTGTCAGAAGAAAGATCTTCCGTCTCATGGGTTAACTCCTGTCATCGCGTGCGATGGGCGCGCCACCGTCAGAGGCCCCGAGAAGTGTGCGGGTGGGGTCTCTGGGCTGGCATGGCCCGGCTCCGGAAGGTTCCGGAAGGTTCCAACGCCGTTCCTGGCATCAGGCCTGGGGTCAACGTCAGCGATCTTCGTATAGGTTCAAGTCATCACCCTCGTGACCGACTTCGCCTCGCTCGGGCCTAGGGCCTGGGCGGAGCGTCGCCGGGCGCGGGCGGCGGCTTTTCCTCAAGCTGTTCAACGACCGACTTCGGTGCGTCATCGCCCTCCTCATCGGGGAGGACGATGTCGGTGTCGGTGAGGCGGATGACCACGGTCACCGGCTCGCCGGACTCACGGGAGGGGCCATCGTTCTGGTCTTCGAGGTCGGCGACGGTGCCGAGCCCTCCAACCGAGTTGATGGTGACCTCCACCTCATTCGATCGAATATCGGTAATCCGGCCGCCGTCCTTGCCGATCCGATCGCCCTCCTTGGCGATGTGGCCAAAGCGCGTCGAGTCGAGGAACATCGCCTTGGGGACGGGCGTGCCGGTGATGATCGCCACGAGCGTCAGCTGGGCCAGCTCGTACTGCTCGAGCGGCTCCATGATGCGCACCTCAGGATCCCCTGGCCCGGCGGGGGTGGGATCCGGGGGGGTGAACACGAACGGGTCGCGGCGGCTGTTCTCGGGGAACTCAGGCCGCTTGTAGTTCGTGTCCTCCTCCTCCTTCTTGTTGTCGTCCTTCTTCGTGTCCGCCTTCGGCTTGTTGTCCGCAGGCGCGGGCTTCTTGTCGGCGGGCTTGTCCGGACTCGGGTTGGTCGGAGGCTGGGGAGGTGGATCATCACCGCACCCGGCCAGACCACCGGCCAGGCCGAACGCGACCAGGACGCTGAACAGCCACCGGAGTTGATGATTATATCGCTGCTGCATGGTTCTACACCCTCATCGTGTTCAGGTACCGCTCCACCTCACCAAGGAGCATCCTACACATGTCTACTTGGTCAACTTCTTCTTGAAGCCGCGCGCAGAACGCTTGCCCTTGCGCCCCTTCTTGCCCTTGGCCCCCTCGGGGACGCCGCTGCGGTAGGTGATCGCCTGGCACTTGACGTTCAGCTCGCCGGTGCCGAACTCCCCACCACCGCCGCGGGTCATGGAGATGTTCTTGACGTTGACGATCCGCTCCATGCGCCCGATGTAGTAGAAGAAGTTGGCCACCTCGTCGAACGTCCCCTCCAGCTGCATCGCCACCGGGATCTCGGTGTAGAGCGTCTGGGGCTCCTCGCCGCCGGGCTCGAACTTCTTGATGTTCAGCCCGACGATCTTGGCCTGGCCGTAGATCTTCTGGAGCAGCTTGGGCAGCTCGGCCTTCTCCGGGAGGATCTTCTCGAGCTTGAGCTTGCGCGCGCGCAGCTCGGCCAGCTCGGTCTCGATCTCCTCGCGGTTGGCGACCTTCCGACGGATGTCGGTCTCCTCCTTGAGGAGCTTGGTCTTCTCGCCGTTGGCCGTCTCGATGTCGCTGCTGACGTCCGAGTAGAGCGTCGCGTAGAAGAGCAGGCCGATGGCGAGCATGATGACCATCAGGGTCAACGCCTTCTGGGGCGCCGGGATCCTGTTGAACGTGTCGAGGAAGTCGCTCATGAGCCTTTCCCTCCCTTCTTACCCTTTTTACCCTTGTCGTCGTCCGCCTTGCGGCCGCGCGGGTCGTAGCTGATCGCGCCTTCGATCTCGAAGCGGACGAACTCGAACTTGACCTTCGACTCGATCTTCTCCTCGGCGTAGACGAGGCGGATGCTGTCGAAGTAGATCGACGAGGAGAGGCGCTGCAGGAACTCCGCGACGTCGTCCGTGGACCGCGCGCCGCCGACCAGCTTGAAGAAGCCGCCGCCCTCCTGGAACGAGTTGAACCAGAGGCGATCCGGCTCCCACTTGCTGTTCCAGCCGCGCTTGTCGAACGTCAGCCGCTCCAGCTCGCTCCGAGGCGTGCTGAGGATCAGCTGCATCTCGTCCATCACACGCACCGGGCCCGAGCGGCCCTTCTCCAGGGCGCCGAGGACGTCGAGCTGCTCGGTGAGCTTGTTCTTCTCACCGGTCAGGCGCTCCACGTCCTTGACCTGCTCCTTGAGCGTGTTGATCTCCTGCTTCTTGGCGCTGTTCTCGTTCTGTATCTCGGTCAGCTTGCTCTTCTGCCACGAGTAGGGGAAGATCAGCAGGATACATTCGGCCACGATCAGCACCACGAAGACGAACAGCAGCCGCTTGCTGCTCTCCTTCTCCTGCTGCTTCTTGATGGGCAGTAGGTTGATCCGAATCATAGTTCGTTCGTCCTCCTCAGCGCCAGCCCCACGGACACCGCACCGATCATGCCCACGCTCTCAAGGTACTGAGGCGTGAACTGGTTCTGGTTGGCCGTGACGTTCCGGAACGGGTTGACCGGCTCGACCGTCACCCCGGAGGTGCGCCCGATGATCCGACCCAGCGACGGGATGTTCCCCGACCCACCCGACAGGTAGATGCGGGAGATGTTGCTGTCCGCCGACGTCGCGGCGTAGAAGTCCAGCGACCGCTGGATCTCGCCCGCGAGCGAGTCCGCCACCTGCTGGATCACCTTCTCCACCTCGTGCGGGATGACCGCGTCCGAGGAGCCGCCGCCCTTCTTGTAGGTCTCGGCCTCTTCGTAGGTGATGTTCAGCTGCTTCTGAATCTCTTCCGTGAACTGGTTGCCGCCCATCGAGATGTCGCGCGTGAACACCGTCACCCCGTCCGACACCACGTTGATGTTGATCGTGCTCGCCCCGATGTCCAACAGGACGATCGTCTGGCCCGGCAGCTCACCGTAGTTGACCTCGAACATGTTCTGCAGGCAGAACGCGTCCACGTCCACGATGATCGGGCTCAGCTGAGCCTCCTTCACCACCGTCACGTAGTCGTTGATCAGGTCCTTCTTCGCCGCCACCAGCAGCACGTCCATCTGGCCCGGCTGCGCGCTCTGATTGAGCACCTCCACCGCCAGGTACACGTCGCTGATGTCGAACGGGATGTACTGCTCAGCCTCCCATTGGATCGACTGCTCCAGCTCCTCCCGGCTCATCGTCGGCAGCGGGATCTTCTTGATGATCACCGAGTGCCCCGACACCGACAGCGCCGTCTCCTTGACCTTGATCTTGTTGCGCCCCACGATCTGGCGGATCGCGTCCACGACCGCGCCTGAATCCATCAGCGCGCCGTCCACGATCGCCTCCGGCGGAAGCTGCTGTGTGTCAAATGCCTGCAGCGTCAGACCCTTCTTGGTCTCCTTCAGCAGACACGCTTTGACGGAACTCGATCCAATATCCAGTCCCAGTACATTTTTTCCCTTGGCCATATCCCGTACCCCGGTTTTGAGGCGTGAAGCCCCTCGTGCACGAATCTGCCACCCCCTCTCAGGGCTGTCAAGAAATCGACTTGGCTTAACCCCTTTGGATTACTGCGGTTTCATGACGTCAAGTCACCGCCACCCACCGCACTTGAAGGTCACGCCCTTACAAGGTCCTACACCCACATACATGGTCGCGCTAGTTTTTCATGCCCCCTTCCATACAGCAGGGAGCCCGCCACCAGCGCGTCGAACCATCCATGGTCGGCCTTCTCAGCCCACGTGACTCTTGCAGCCTCCCTTAGTTTAGAACACATCCCCCCCGCCGTCATCTGCCCGACGTGATCGAATTTCCAGACAACCTCCCCACCTACGTCACCCTCATCACCCCCGATCGCCCGCCTCATCGACCTGCCTCAGGCGATCCGACAACACCTCGGAGAGCAGCCGTTTTTTGATCTTACCCGTCGGCCCATAGGGCAGCTCCTCGCGAACCATCGCCACGATCGCCCGCGGCGCCTTGTAGGACGCCACCCGCTCCCCGATCCAGCGCGTCACCCCCTCCAGCTCCGCCTCCCCCCTCCCCTCGGACAGCACCACCGCCGCCGCGGGCACCGCCCCCAACGTCGGGTGCGGCACCCCGACCACCGCCGCGATCTCCACCGCCGGGTGCTCTTGCAGCCGCGTCTCGATCTCGGCCGGGAACACCGAGTAGCCCCCCGACTTGATCACGTCCTTGTCGCGCCCCACGAAGCGCACCATCCCCAACCAGGTGCGCGACGCCAGATCGCCCGTCCGCAGCCAACCCCCCTCCACGATCGCCCCGCCCCCGCCTCGCCCCAGGTAGCCGCGCAGCAGCCCCGGCCCGCGCACCTGAAGCTCGCCCACCTCGCCGGGGCGCACCCGCCGCCCCTGATCATCCACGATCCGCACCCGGTACCCCGGCAGCGGGATCCCCACGAACCCGCCGCTCGCCGGGGCCATCCACGGCAGGCTCAGCCGCACCATCGCCGCCCCCGACAGCTCCACGCTCCCGTAGACCTCCACGAACGCCGCCGGGATCTGCACCGGACCCAGCGACACCAGCCGCCCCACCCGCTTGAAGTCCCGGATCAGCTCCCCCGGCATCACGTCCGCCGCGCTCATGAACAGCTTGACCCCGCTCAGCTCCCGCTCGGTCGCTCCGGCCCGGACCAGCAGCTGGTACATGCTCGGCACCCCCAGGAACGCGTCGACCTCGCCCGACGCCAGCTCGTCCCGGATCGCCTCCGCGTCGAACCTCGCCCAGCGCCGCACCACCACCCCACCCAGGATCGGCAGCAGCGTCGCCGCGAACCCCATGATGTGCGCCGCCGGGAGCGCGATCAGCACCCGGTAGCTGCGCAGCCGCGGCAGCGCCATGATCGCCCCGGCGCCCTGCATCAGCGACGCGCTCGTCAACATCGCCCCCTTGGGCGATCCGGTCGTCCCCGACGTGTAGAAGATCGCGCACACCGCGTCGTCCGACACCTCCGCGGGCGCCCCGATCGGCAGCGGCTCCAACATCCTCGCCGCCAGATCGATCACCAGCACCTCCGGCGCGACCTCCCCCTGAAGCGCGTCGCGCCCCTGCGCCGCCCCGCCCCTCGCCCCGGCGCTCACCAACACCCGCACCACCGCGGGCGCCTCACCGATCGCCTCGGCCGCCCCCGCGACGGTCTCCGGATCAACGATCAGCGTTGCCGCGCCGCTGTCTCGAAGGATGTAGCTCACCTCGTCCGCGCTCGCCTTGTGGTTGATCGGGACCGCCTGAGCGCCGCAGCGGATCGCCGCCAGCGCCAGCAACGGCGCGTTCAGCGCGTTGCCCGTGTAGATCACCACCCGCTCCCCGGGGACAACCCCCGCCTCGCGGAGCACGGCGCAGGCGCGCCCCACGAACCGGGCCAGATCGCGGTAGCTCCACGTCTCCATGGAGAACCCGGGCAGCGACAGCGGCTCGGTGACCTCCACCGCCACCGCGTCTCCCCGGATCCGCGCCGCCCGATCGATCGCCCCCGCCAACGCCACCCCACCCCAGATCACCCGGGCGCGCTCCGCCCAGACCCGCGCCCAGCCCGTCTGCTCCTGCATCGCTCTCCCCCCACTGCTTGCATCCCCCGTCGCCCCACTTGAGGCGACGCAGGTGAGCCACTACTATAATGCCCGCGTCGCTGGGAGCCCACATCGCCCCCCCGACCCATACCTCAACACCACCACGAGCCGAGACCCGGCCAGCAAGGCCTCGCAGGTGATCATGCTCACATCCTCATCACGTGACCTCGCCATGACCTACGGCCTCTACGCCGCGGCCACGCTCCTCGCGCTCCTGCTTGTCGGGTGCGGCGACACCACCACCGACGAGCAGGACCCATCGTCCAGCGGGGGCGGTGACGTGATCATGGCCGACGGCGAGGGATCTTCTTGGAACAACAAGCGCCTCGATGATGACTTGAGCGTCCCTGACGACGAGCTCAACGTCGCCGACGGCTCCTGCGGGGGCGCGGTCGAGAGCGAGGTGTTCCGCCTGCTCAACGTCGATCGCGCCGAGAACGGCCTGGAGCCGTTGCGGTGCGATCCAGGCTTGATCGTCGTGGCTCGGGTCCACTCGGAGGACATGGCCACCCGAGGGTTCTTCGCTCACATCAACCCCGACGACGAGCAGCCCTGGGATCGCCTCAACCGCTACGGTATCACCAACTGGAACATGGTCGGGGAGAACATCGCGCGCGGCAACATGACGCCCACGGAGGTCGAGCAGAGCTGGATGGACTCCCCGGGGCACCGGGCCAACATCCTCCAGACCGACTTCACCCACGTCGGGGTCGGCGTCTATCGAGACGGCGACGACACCCTGTGGACCCAACTCTTCGCGCGCTTCTGACCCGCTCGCATCAGGACAACGCCCATGACGCTCACGCTCAACACCATCGCCCACGGGGCGCTGCTCGCCGCCTTGTTGACGCTCCTCAGCGCCTGCGGCTGGGGCTACGCCGGAGAGACCTACAAGCAGAAGCCCGACGAGACCATCCTCGTCGATCCGCCGAAGCCACCGCCCGCTGCCACCCAGGTCAACACGGACCCCTGCCTCGCCCGCAGCTTCACGGTCTTCTTCATGGATCAGAACAGCCGCAGCGCCAAGGAGGTGCAGTGCGACACCGGGCGCACCTTGAACCTGACGCGCTCCGACATGAGCGAGGCCGAGTTCCGACGCGCCCGCCTCGACAACATCCCCATCGGGCAGTGGTACCTCCTCGTCGATCCTCGCGCGCCGAACCGCGCCTCACCCAACGCGGTGAGCAACGATGAGCTGCTGGGGCTGGCGCAGATCTACAACCTGAGCTACCATCAGCGCCAACCCAGCACCGGGCTGATCCTCTACCTCTTTGAGGACAACAAGGGCACACCACGCTGATGCGCCGACTGCTCCCGCTCCTGCTCTTTGCCGCCCCCTGGCTCCTGATCGGCGCAACACCCACCGACGCCAACGCGCAGGGGCGCTCCAAGTTCGCCCTGGAGTTCCGGGTCGGCTTCGCGCTCCCGATCGAGGACTACGTCGAGACGAAGACCGTCCTGATCAGCGAGGACAACCGCCCCCGAATCGTCGACCTGACCAACGAGCCCACCTTCGCCAACTTCAGCCTGCTCGCCGACATCCGCGACATCGAGCTGTCGCTCTCCGTCCGCCAGTTCGCCTGGGGCGACTCCCTGATCCGCTACGAGGGCGACCGCCCCGCGCAGGAGCTGAGCGAAGGCAACATCGACGACGCCGGGGTCCAATACACCAGGCTCGACCCGCCGATCACCACCGACGAGCCGCTGGTCTCAAGCAACTCCCTGAACCTGTTCACCATCTGCGCCGGGCAGCGCATCTACATCCTGGAGAGCGGCCTGTTCCAGGCCTACATCCCCGCGACGATCGGGGTGTCCTTCGCCGAGGTCACCTCCGGCTCGGGGAACAACGTCGGCGTCATACTCGCCACTGGCGTCGCGGCCGACGTCGTGATCAGCGATCTGATCGCGGTCGTGCTCGACGCGCGCATCCACGGCATGCTCACCGAGAACGCCAGCGGCGTCAGCCAGGGCGCCCAGAACGCCAGCGCCACCGACGGCACCATCATCAGCGCCCTCACGAGCAGCATGGTCTTCGTCACGTTCGACGTCGGCGCCCGCTTCACGCTCTACTAGGCCAGATCGTCTTCATCCTCCTCGTCCTCCTCGTCATCCAGGAAGCATAGCTCGTCCTCCTGCGGCTCCCAGCGAAAGCGCTTCAGCGCGCAGCGACCGCTGCGTGAGAAGACCACCCCCTCCGCCTCCAGCAGCGTCCGCTGCAACAGCGGCCGCTGCGCGTCTCCCCCCGTGCTGACGCGCCCCTGGCTGTTGATGACCCGCTGCCAGGGCAGCTCCGGCTCATCGTGCGTGGTTCGGAGGACTCGCCCGCACGCCCGCGCGGCGCCCGGGTGACCGGCGAGCGCGGCGAGCTGACCGTAGGTCGCGACGCGGCCCCGGGGGATGCGGCGCACGAGGCGCAGGACACGAAGGCGAAACGACATGATGGCGCTCCAGACGTGCAGCGGAGGTGTGATGGGGTGCGTCGTGGAGAGGAGCGAAGGGAGCGCCCGACCCGCGAGGGCGCGGGTCGGGCGGAGGGAGCTACTCGGGCTTGAGGATGGAGTCGAGGCCCGAGTCGCCCAGGTCCCAGTCGGAGTCGAAGATGGAGGTGTCGAGCGACGAGAGCGCGTCGCCGCCCTCCTCCTCCTTCTTGCCCTCCTCGTCGGACTTCTCGGAGGAGCCCGCGTCGGTGCTGCCGAGGTCGAAGGTGACCCCGGAGTCGGAGAGCTTGTCGGCGGGCTTGCCCGTCACCTCGCTGATCGCGGCGAGCCCGATCGCCGTCCACCCGGACGAAGGCGGCTCGTCCGCGTTCGGCTCCTCCTCCTCCTTCTCGGGCTCAGGCTCGGCGATGGCCGACAGGCCGACCTCGGTGTAGGTGATCTTGCTCTCCTCGGCCTTGGGCTCCTCAGCCTTCGGCGCGGGCGCAGCTTCGGCCTTGACCTCCTCCGCCTTGGGCTCGGGCGCGGCCTCGGCCTCGGCCTTAACCTCGGGCGCGGCCTCGGCCTTCGCAGGCTCGGGGGCAGGCTCCTCGGCCTTGGGCGCGGGCGCGGCTTCAGCCTTGACCTCGGCCTTCGGCTCAGGCGTAGCCTTGGGCTCCGGGGCCACCTCCGGCTCCTCGGGGGCCTCGATCTCAGGAACCGCGGGCTGAACCGCAGCGGCGGCAGCGGCGAGCGCCTCGGCGGCGGCGGCATGCTGAGCCTTCTCGCGGGCTTCGCGCTCGGCGGCCTCGCGGGCCTGCTGCTCGGCGCGGGCCTTCTCCTCAGCCTCCTTCTTGAGGATCGCCTCGATCTGGGGGTCGTAGAAGCCGCCCGGGGCGTGGGTCTCGGGATCGACCAGTGCGAGCTTCTCCAGGGCGGACTCCAGCTGGAGCCGGGTGATCTTGTAGGCCTTGTCGTTGTTGTCGGCGCGGCGACGATGCTGATCGACGTCGTTCTGGAGGCGACGCACACGGGTGCGCAGATCCTTGACCTCGGTGAGCAGCTCGTCCTTGACCTGCTTGACGTTGGAGCGGCTGTCGCTCTTGAGCTGCGCGAGCTTCTCCTCGTAGGAGGAGACGGTCTCCTCAAGCTCCTGCTTGTGGGACGCACGCAGGGCGGCGACGTTGATCTCCTTGTTGGGCGCGGCCTCTTCGACCTTGCTGCCGATGACGGCGTCGGCCTTGAGCTTATCGCGCTCCTCCTCGGCGGCCTTGAGGGCGCCCTTGAGGTTGGCGGCCTCGGTCTTGGCCTCCATCAGCTCTTCACGGATCTGCATGAGGTCCTGGGAGCCGACCACGGACGTGGCCTCCTCAGCGGGTGAGTCGTCGAGCTGCTTGCGGAGCGCCTTGACCTCCTCTTTGAGGTCATGGACCTGACGCTTGTAGTTCTTGATCTCCTTCGCTTGACTGTTCTTGCTGCTGTTGCCGCCGCTCTTCTTGCCGCCACCGCGGCTCTTCTGGAGCTTGGGCTTGATGTCCGCGAGTTCGTCTTTGAGTTTGGAGACCTGATCTTCAAGGGAGGTCTTGTCGTCGGTGAGGTGATTCACCCTCTCGGCGTCGCGGCGACCGCGATCCCAGAAGTAGAACGCCGCTACGGCGAAGAACAAGAGTCCGCCGAGGGCCAGAAGCGTGTACATGTCAGGCATGACTGAGCCAGTTCCTTGGTGCGAACGGTGTCGTGGTTGGATACACTGTGTGACGAGTCTGATTGCCCCCGTCCGAATCTACCAATGCGGACGGTTCTTTGAGCAGAGGGTCTCTCTACCACCCGAATCAACGGGCTGTCAACCTCGCCCCGCATGTGCGCGCGAGCGAGGCGGGCTCGACCTTGACAACAGCCCTCCGGAGGCGTTCTCATGCGCCACGTGAGGAGATGACAGCGGCTGCGTGGGGCGAGGATGACGTCAGCGTCCGTAGAGAACTATCTCAAGGCGATCTATCGGCTTCAAGGCGACGGGGACAGCCGCGTCAAGACCAAGGAGATCGCCGATCGCCTGGATCTGGCGCTCCCGAGCGTGACGAGCATGCTCAAGGCGCTCGCGGATCAGGACTACGTCAATTATATACCCTACCAGGGGGTGCGGCTGAGCGAGCCGGGGCGGTTGGCGGCGCTGCGCGTGATCCGCAAGCACCGGCTGATCGAGCTGTTCCTGATGGAGACGCTGGGGATGAACTGGTCGGAGGTGCACGACGAGGCGGAGCTGCTGGAGCACGCCATGAGTGAGAAGCTCACCGACCGGATCGACGCCTGGCTCGGCTACCCGACGCTCGATCCGCACGGCGACCCGATCCCGACCCGCGAGGGCGTCATGCCCGAGCACGGCGGGCGAGGGCTGCATGAGGTCGCCCGCGGCGAGCAGGTGGTGATCCGCCGGGTGCTGACCCAGGATCATGAGTTCTTGACCTACCTCCACCAGAAGGGGCTGGTCCTGGACGCCCTGCTCGACGTGGTGGAGCGCGCCCCCTTCGACGGCCCGATCACGGTCCGGGTGCAGGGAGAGGCCAGCCCGGTCAGCCTCAGCCACGCGACCGCGGGGCTGATTCTCGTGACGGCGTCCCAGGGGGAGGCCAACCCCACGGCTTGACTTCAACTTGTCGTTGCGGATCTTCCTGCTTGCGTTCCCCGGGTGGGTGTGCTACGACCCCCACCCCAGTGATCCGGGCGGTTTCCATCGGATCGGGTCGCTGACCAATACACACACCACCTGACCAGCGTGACCGTGTGCCCCGCCGCTGACGTAAGCGGCGCAGGGAGAGCCCCTTGAGACCGGGCGCTCCGTGGGTGGTCTCCTGGGTTGACGGTGGTGGAGGACACCCAACAAATCCACAACAGGAGTCTCACCATGTCCAAGATCAACATGCGCGAAATGCTGGAGGCCGGCGTTCACTTCGGCCACCAGACCAAGCGGTGGAACCCCAAGATGCGCCCCTACATCTACGGCGCGCGCAACGGGATCTACATCATCAACCTCTCCAAGACCGTCCACATGTTCGACAAGGCCTACCAGTTCGTCTCCGACCTGGTGGCCAAGGGCGAGACGGTGATGTTCGTGGGCACCAAGAAACAGGCCCAGGACATCGTCAAGGAAGAGGCGATGCGGGCCGATCAGTTCTTCATCACCCACCGCTGGCTCGGCGGCACGCTGACCAACCTGCGCACCATCCGTAAGTCGATCGACCGCCTCCGCACCCTGGAGAAGATGACGATCGACGGCTCCTTCGAGCGCTACACCAAGAAGGAGGTCCTGAGCTTCGAGCGCGAGCGCGAGAAGCTCGATCGGGTCCTCGGCGGCATCAAGCACATGGAGCGTCAGCCCGGCGCCCTGTTCCTGATCGACCCCAAGAAGGAGCACATCCCGGTCAAGGAGGCCAACCGCCTCGGGATCCCCATCGTCGCCCTGATCGACACCAACTGCTCGCCCGACGGGATCGACTACATCATCCCCGGCAACGACGACGCGATCCGCTCGATCAAGCTGTTCACCTCGCGCATCGCCGACGCCTGCATCGAAGGCGCCAAGCGCCGCGCGGCGGAGCGCAAGGGCCGCGGCGACGACTACATCGAGGGCTTCACCCCGGCGCAGGACGTCCAGGGCCCCGAGATCCAGAAGATCATCAAGCGTCAGGCCAACCTCGGCAACGCCTGATCCCTCGCCCGCTCACAGCTCCCCGACACAAGACCCACGCGGCGAGAGAGGCCCTGGCCCGCCGGGACCCCGACGGGTTCAGGCCCCTCCCCCCTGCGTGAGTCGCTCGAAGCACAACCGATGGAATCACCGCCGCGGCGTCACTTGATGGTTTCTTCGCCGCGAGCACACCAAGGAGCCCGACCATGGCCAAGATATCCGCTTCCCTGGTAAAAGCCCTGCGCGACCAGACCGGCGCCGGCATGATGGACTGCAAGAAGGCCCTCAAGGAGACCGACGGCGACATCGAGGCCGCCGCCGACTTCCTCCGCAAGAAGGGCATCGCCAAGGCTGGCAAGAAGGCCGGCCGCATCGCCGCCGAGGGCCTCGTCGCCGTCGCCGAGGGTGACGGCGCCGCCACGATGATCGAGGTCAACTGCGAGACCGACTTCGTCGCCCGCAACGACGCCTTCCAGGCCTTCGTCGACCAGCTCGCCGGGCTCGCCCACGACAACAACGTCACCGACGTCGACGCGCTCAACGCGCTGGAGACCGACGGCAAGACGGTCGCCGACCTCACCAAGGAGCAGATCGCCAACATCGGCGAGAACATCCAGGTCCGCCGCATCACGCGCCTGAGCAGCGACTACGTCGGGCACTACATCCACGCCGGCAGCCAGATCGGCGTCCTCGTGCAGCTCTCCCTGGACGGCGCCGACGCCGACACCGCCGCTGAGTTCGCCCGCAACGTCGCCATGCACGTCGCGGCCAGCAAGCCCAGCTACACCCGCACCGAGGAGATCGATGAGGACAAGCTCGCCAAGGAGCGCAAGATCCTCACCGAGCAGGCGCTGGAGTCCGGCAAGCCCGCCAACATCGTCGACAAGATGGTCGAGGGCCGCCTGCGCAAGTGGAAGGCCGAGATCACCCTCCTCGAGCAGCCCTACGTCCGTGACCCGGACCTGACGGTTGGCAAGTACCAGAAGAAGACCGGCGGCGTCAGCATCGACACCTTCGTCCGCTACCAGGTCGGCGAGGGGATCGAGAAGGCCGAGAGCACCCTCGCCGAAGAGGTCGCCCAGCTGAGCAAGGGCTGATCGCCACGCGCCCCTCGAAGCTTCAAGAACAAAGGCCCACCTGCTTGACCGCAGGTGGGCCTTTGTCTATTCACTCCCTGGGCCCACCTGAGCCGCCACCCCCACCCAGGAGACGCTTGCCATGGCCGACGCACAACAACCCAACCTCCGTTACCGCCGCATCCTCCTCAAGCTCTCGGGCGAAGCCCTCCGGGGCGAGCAGTCCAGCGGGATCTGCACCCAGACCATCGAGCGCCTCGCCTCCGAGGTGCGCGACGTCCATGAGATGGGCGTCGAGGTCTCGATCGTCATCGGCGGCGGCAACATCTTCCGCGGCGTCGCCGCCAGCGCCCAGGGGATGGACCGCGCCAGCGCCGACTACATGGGCATGCTCGCCACCTGCATCAACGGCCTCGCCCTCCAGGACGCCCTCGAGCGCAAGGAGATCCACACCCGCGTCATGAGCGCCATTGGCATGAACGAGGTCGCCGAGCCCTACATCCGCCGCCGCGCCATCCGCCACCTGGAGAAGCGCCGCGTCGTGATCTGCGTCGCTGGCACCGGCAACCCCTACTTCACCACCGACACCGCCGCCAGCCTGCGCGCCATGGAGATCCACGCCGACGCGCTCCTCAAGGGCACCCAGGTCGATGGCGTCTACGACCGCGACCCGTCGCTCCACAGCGACGCGACCCTCTTTCGGACCCTCTCCTACCACGAGGCGCTCACCCGCGAGCTCAAGGTGATGGACTCCACCGCCATCAGCCTCTGCAAGGACAACAAGATGCCGATCGTCGTCTTCAGGCTCTCCGATCCGGGGAACATCAAGCGCTTGGTGCGCGGCGAGGACGTCGGGACGCTGGTGTGGTCCCGCGACGATCTCCGGGGCGTTGGCGTTGAGCGTTGAGCGATGGTATGGTCCGCTGAACACGCTGCGCGTGCCGCGCGGCCACCCTTCACGACAGCAGCAGCGCCGCGACGACGACGCCGGTGGCTTCCAGGCGCCGCTCACCCCGGCGCGGGCCTGACAGAGCGCGCGACGCGCACCAACATCGGAGGACACACCCATGCTCGACGAGGTGTTTGAGGAACTCAAAGCCAACTTCGACAGCACCCTCAAGGCGTACCGTCAGACGCTCGCCAAGGTGCGGACCGGACGCGCCAACCTCTCCATGCTGGACGGGCTCAAGGTCGAGTATTACGGCACCCCCACGCCGCTCAACCAGGTCGGCACCTGCAAGGTCGCCGACGCGCGCCTGATCACGATCCAGCCCTGGGAGAAGTCGATGCTCGGCCCGATCGAGAAGGCGATCCACATGTCCGACCTCGGGCTCAACCCCTCCAACGACGGCACCATCATCCGCCTGCCCGTCCCGGAGCTGACCGGCGAGCGCCGCCAGGATCTGGTCAAGCAGGTCCGCCGCGCCGCGGAGGATCACAAGATCATCATCCGCAACCACCGCCGCGACGCCAACGACATGATCAAGGAGCTGGAGAAGGACTCCGAGATCTCCGAAGACGAGATGCACCGCGCCCTCAAGAGCGTCCAGGAGTCCACCGACCAGACGATCGCCCGGGTCGAGACCTTCACCGAGGAGAAGGAGAAGGAGATCCTCGAGATCTGACCTGACTCCACCTCCCACACACCCCCAGAGCACCCATGCGCAACGCCGACTACGCGGCCATCCTCTCGGCCACCGCCGCGCTGCTTGAGATCTCGGGCGGCAACGTCTACCGCGTCCGCGCCTTCGAGCGCGCCGCGCGGACCCTCAAGCGCCACCCCTCCGACATCAACCCGGCGATCGAGGACGGCTCCGTCAAGTCCCTGAGCGGCATCGGGAAGTCGATCGCCGAAGACCTCAAGGCGCTCCAGCAGGGCGGCAGCTTCGAGCTGTTCGAGGAGCTGCGCGCGCAGCTCCCCGATCAGATCCTCGACCTGCTTCAGGTCCAGGGGCTCGGCCCGAAGAAGGTCAAGGCCCTCTACGAGAAGCTCGACGTCGGCAACCTCGACGACCTGGAGCGGGTGATCGACTCCGGCGAGGTCGCTGAACTCAAGGGGTTCGGCGCGAAGACCCAGGAGAACATCCGGCGGGAGATCGACCGGCTTCGGCGGCAGGCCGGGCGCGTCCCGCTGCCCCAGGCGATGAGCATCGCCGCGCCGCTGCTCAAGCAGCTCCGCGCCATCCCCGCGGTCGAGCGCGCCGATCTCGCCGGATCCGCGCGCCGGTGGCGGGAGACGGTCAAGGACATCGACTTCGTGGCCGCCTCTGCCGACCCCGAGGCGGTGATGGAGGCGTTCGTCAACCTCCCCCAGGTGACCGAGGTGATCGCCCGCGGCCCCACGAAGACCTCGGTCTTCCTCCCCGGCGACCTCCAGGCCGACCTGCGCGTCGTCGCCCCGGATCGGTTCGGCTCGGCGCTGCACCACTTCACCGGGAGCAAGGAGCACCACGTCGAGCTGCGCGCCCGCGCCAAGGGCATGGGCCTGAAGATCTCCGAGTACGGCGTCTTCCAGGTCGATGACGACAGCGCGCCGATCGCCTCCGCCACCGAGGAGGAGGTCTACGCGGCGCTCGGCCTGCCCTTCATCCCGCCCGAGATGCGCGAGGCCAGCGGCGAGCTGAAGGCGGCCGAGGCGAACACCCTCCCCGCGCTCATCGCGCTCGGCGACATCCGCGGCGACCTCCACATGCACACCACCGCCTCGGACGGGCGCCACTCCATCGAGGAGATGGCGCGCGCCGCCCTCGACATGGGCTACGCCTACATCGCGATCACCGATCACTCCCAGGCCTCCACCGTCGCCAACGGCCTCTCGCCCGAGCGGCTGGAGCGCCACATGGAGGCGATCGACGAGGTCAACGCCCAGATCGACGGCATCGAGGTGCTCAAGGGGATCGAGGTCGACATCCTCCGCGACGGTGAGCTGGACCTGCCCCACGACCTGCTCAAGCGCCTCGACTACGTCGTGGCCTCCGTCCACTCCTCCATGAAGCTCGACCGCGACGCCATGACCCAGCGCGTGATCCGCGCCATCGCCAGCGGCTGCGTCCACTGCGTCGGTCACCCCACCGGGCGGATCCTCGGCGGGCGCGACCCCTTCGAGCTGGACCTCGACGCCGTCATCGAGGCGTGCCTGGAGCACCGGGTCGCCCTGGAGATCAACGCCTCCTACGGGCGCCTCGACCTCACCGACACCCACGCCAGGATGGCCGCCGACGCGGGCGTCCCGCTGATCATCTCCACCGACAGCCACACGACCGAGGGGCTCGATCAGATGATCTTCGGCGTCAAGGTCGCCCAGCGCGCCTGGCTCGCCCCTGAGCAGGTCCTCAACACCCGCTCCTGGGACGACCTCAAGGGCTGGTTCGGGCGCGCCTGAGCGTCCCACCCCACAAAAACCTGAAAATGCGTTCACACCGAGGACGATAACCTCCCTCCGCGGCGTTGCAGCCCCCATGGGAGCGTCCACGTGCTCAAACTGAAGGAGGGAGAACCCACCCATGAGCGCAGAATCCGTTGAAACGCTCGTCCAGGCCGCCCTGGACGAGGCGAATCAGGAGAGCGACGTCGAGGCTCGCCTCGCGTCCCTACGTCACCTCAAGGAGCGCGTGCTGGAGCTGCTCCAGGAGCACAACAACGCCCTGCTCCCGAACCTCCAGCTGGCCGCCTTCACCCGCACCATCCACGCCTGGTTGAGCGGGGCGCTGGACGACGCGCCGCCCCTGAGCGAGCCCCAGGCGGACGAGGTCCGTCGCCTCCTGACCCAGACGACGCTCCACAGCATGGTGTACGAGGAGCCGGGCGACAGCTGGGAGGTGTTGCGCAGCGACTTCTCCATTGGCGCGTGGCGCGCGTTGATGGAGCGCGAGCACAACTACTACAAGCAACGCGAGGAGCTGAACGTCTCCTGGGAGCCGGACCAGACGCTGCTCCAGCCCTACTCGGACATCGCCTTCGAGTACACGCTGGACACCATCATCCAAAGCGCGATCACGCACATCGCCTCGACCATCCCGACCACGCTGCCGAACCCGGCGCTGTTCTTCTACGTCGCGACGCTCGCCTTCCCCCGCGAGGGCCTGTGCGACGAACTGCTTGGTCTGAACTTCAGCATCGAGCCCGACGACGAGACGCGGCGCTGGTGGAGACAGGAGGAGACGCGATGACGACCTGGACACGGATCGAGGAGGCCTGCGCGGCCTGCGAGACCCACGAGGCGCGCGTCGCGCTCCTCTCGGAGCTGTTCGACGGCCTGCAACAGGCCTACCAGGCGATGGAGGTCGAGCACCTGCCCGTGGCCCACAAGGCCAAGGCGTTGGACGCGATCGACACATGGCTGCGCGGCGACGGTGAGTTGGCGCCTCCCCTCACCGATCACGATCGCGCCGAGGTCGAGCGCCTGAAGGACGCCATCCAGATCCACGCCTACGAGGCGGAGCTGCCGGGCCTGCCCGGAGGGCTGCTGTGCACCCGGAGCGACGTTCAGATCGGCGGGTGGCGAGGCACGACCCGATGGGAGTACTGCTGGGCTGACGAGCGCGAGTGGATCTTCATGGACGGGGTCGACTGGGGCTACGACAACGGACGCAGCATCCACACCCCCCCTGAGATCAGCGATGAGGTCGCGGAGGCGATCCCTACGACGCTGGGCGACGCGCCGCTGGCCTACCTGCTCTACCTGGTGGCGTTTGACCATGTCCACGTCGAGGACCACAACGACGCTTCACCCGACTGGGAGATCGAAGACGAGGCGTGGCCGCCGCGGATCAACCTCAACACCGCTTCGGCGGAGGAGCTGACTCGCCTGGAGAAGGTCAGCCAGAAGCGCGCCCTGGCGATCATCGCCGACCGCGACGCCAACGGCCCCTTCGCGTCGCTGGACGACGTCACCCGCGTCCCCGGGATCGGCCGGGGGACCGTCGCGCAGTGGCGGAACAACGAGACGGCGTTCGTCGAGGAGCCCTGAGGCCTGTCACGCGGCCTCATCTCCGGCGGGCGGCTCCTGCGCGACGGCGGCCATCGGCTCCGAGCGGCTGGCGATCATGTTGCCCGTGCGCTGGTTGTGCAGCCCCTTGAAGCGCACGCACGCCGCGATCAGCTCCCGCACCTCCTCGGAGTAGCCAAAGAAGTCCAGCTCAAGCGACGGGTCGCGCAGCAGGTACTCCTGCGACTGCTGCGGGTCGAGCACAAAGAGGTTGGGCTCGTCCACGATCATCTCCGGCCTCAGCCACCACCGCGTAAAACCATAGCGGGCGTGGTTGACGTCGTAGATCTCGGTGCCGGGGAAGGGCACGAGGACGCCGCGGTTGTTGAAGAAGTCGGTGCTCGGCGCCAGCTCCTCCATCAGCCGCAGGGTGTTGCGCAGCTCCTCGACGCCCTCCTCCGGGAAGCCAAACATGAAGTTGACCACCGTCACCATCCCCTCCGCCTTGGCGGCGGCCACGGCGGCCTTGACCTGCTCAGGCTTCTGCCCCTTGCGGATCACCTTGAGGATGTTGTAGTCGCCGCTCTCCAAACCAAAGTTGATCGCCACGCAGCCCGCCGCGCGCATCCTCGCCAGGTCATGGGGCTTGACCATGTTGCCGGGCGTGATGCAGGTCCAGGTCACCCCGGCCAGCCCAGGCTCCGCCAGGATCGCGTCGCACAGCGCGTTCAGCCGGGGGCGCCTCGCCGTGAACGCGTCGTCCCAGAACGGGAAGTGCCGCACCCCGTAGCGCTCACGCAGCGCGACCATCTCGGCGACGACGTTCTCGGGCGAGCGCCACCGGTACGCCCTCCCCGTCACGTAGTTCGCGCAGAAGGTGCACCGCGCCGGGCACCCACGGCTGGTCATCAACCCACCCGGGACGATCATCTGGTGCGGCGAGTACCAGTCGGACTCGTAGCACCCGTAGCTCTCCAACGGGAACGCCAGCGCGTCGAGGTCATCGAGCGCCTCCTTCGGAGGCCCCTCCCCGTTCCAGAAGCGCACCCCGGACAGCTCCTCCAGCGCCACGTCCGCCCCGTCCAGGTACCTCGCCAGCGCCACCACGGTCCGCTCCCCCTCGCCGCTCACCGACACGTCGAACCCGTGCTCAAGCGGCTCCCCGGGCAACACCGTGGGGTGCGGCCCGCCCGCCACCAGCATCCGGGTCGTGTGGCGGAGCTGCGCGGCCAGGGTGTAGCCGCGCAGCGCGTTGTAGGTGAACAGGGTCATCCCGATCATGTCGGGGCGCCACACCTCCGCCTCGGCGACCAGCTCGGCGTCGTCGCCGCTCCAGCGCACCGCCGCGGCGTCCAGCGCGCGGACCTCGTGCCCATCGGCGAGCAGGCTCGCGGCGATGTACTGCTGCCCGAGGTAGGGCGCCCCCATCCGTTGTGGCAGGTGCGGCATGATGAGGAGGACTCGAGCCATTGGTTCGTCGCTCCCTTGGCTTCGGGTTCAGTTCAACAACACAGGGCGCCTCATGATAGCGAAAGGCGGCGCTCAACCCAACCGCCGCCCCGTCACGCTCACGCCCCCGCTCGGCAGCCGGGCGACCTGGATCTCGCCCAGCCCCTCCGCCGCCAGCCAGCCCGCGATGTCGCGCGGGGCGTGGACGTCGCCGCCCTCCGTGAACAGCGCCATGTTCAGCGCGAAGTAGACCGACGTCGCCGGGGCGAGCCGATCTTCGTCGATCCACAGGTCCTTGACGCACACCAACCCGCCCACACGCACCGCCGCCGCCGCGCGTCGGATGAGCGCCCGACACGCCTCGGGGCCGACCAGGTGCAGCACGTTGGCCAGGAGCGCCACGTCGAAGCCCTCGCCCCACGGCGTCTCGAACAGATCCCCCTCCCGGTACGCGACGCGGGACTCCCCCAGCCGCCCGCGGGCCAGCGCGGCGACCTCGGGGCGGTCGCACAGCGTCGCGCGGTTGCTCGGAGCGGCGCTCAACCAGGCCTCGCTGTAGCAGCCCGCGCCGCCGCCCAGATCGAGCAGCGCGCCCGCGGCGGGCGCCAGGTGCTCGACCAGCTCACGCGCGGCGACGGCGCCCACGGCGACGAGGTGAGCGTGGTAGCGCCTCAGCCCCTCCGGGGGCAGCGGCCAGTCGCCGCCGGGGGCGGGCGAGTCGTCTCGCAGCGCCTGGGCGAGCCGCCCCCACCCTGACGTCACGGACGGCTCGGGCGAGGGCCCCTGGGGGGCCTCGGTGAGGCTCAGGCGCCCCTCTGTGTCACGGGTGAGGAGCCCCTCCAACGTCAACACGTCGAGGAGCGGGCGCAGGCGTCGGGGGTTGAGCGCGAGGTGGTCGGCGAGGTCGGTCGGTGAGGTGGGGGTGAGGAGGGCGGGGAACAGGCCAAGGGCGTGGGCCGCCGCCACCGCGTCCGCGCGGAGGGCGGCGCGGTGGTTCTGGACGACGGCGTCGAAGACGTCCATCAGCGGCTCGGGCCGGGGAGCTTCATGGGGATGGCGACGAGGCGATCGGCCGGGTTGCGGGCGTCGCCGCCGTATAGCCACTGGTAGATCCACAGGCTCATGGTGACCCGCTTGGTGTAGCCGCGGGTCTGGCCGAACGGGATCTCCTCCACCCAGAGGTCGAACGGCAGCTCGCCGCGCTGCCGCAGCCAGCGGTTGATGTTGCCGTGGCCCCCGTTGTAGCCCGCGATCGCGACCGACGGGTGCTGGGTGAAGTCGTTGAACAGCGCCTCCAGGAAGCGGGTCCCGAGGCGGATGTTCAAGTCCGGGTCGAACAGGTGCTTGCAGTGGATGTTCCGAGGGCGCGTGACCGAGTCCGAGCGCGCCATGTCGCGGGCCGTGGGCACCATGAGCTGCATGAGGCCGCAGGCGTTGGCCCAGGACTCGATCCGCGGGTTGAACCCGGACTCCTCACGCATGATGGCGTACACGAGCGCCTCCGGCAGCTTGCGCTTGTTCGCCCACCGCGACACCTTGTCGTGGAACGGGCGCGGGTAGGCCAGCTCATAGAGGTCGCGCGCGGTGCCGACCGGGTAGGAGGAGCCGAACGACGCGATCTGGCGCCTCGGGATGTTGTGGCTCAAGTGATACGCCCCGGCGCGATCGAACAGCAGCGCGAAGATCCAGAGCAGCCCCTCGCCCTTCGGGTAGCGGTTCTTGAGCGCGTCGAACTCCTCGCGCGCCTCATCAAAGAGCCCGAGCCGGAGCAGCTCCACGCCGCGCTTGAACCCGGAGTCCTCGGCGAGCTGGGGCGGATCCAGGGTCCAGCGGGCGCGGGCCCCGTCGTCGCGCGACAGCGACGCGATCTCGGTGGCGAAGCGCCCCGCGTCCAGCTCCCGGAGGCGGTTGAGCGCCAGGAGCGCGTAGTAGCTCATCGGCACGTCGCGCGACACCTTCACGAACCCCTCGATCGCCTGATCGCGGCGCCCGAGCTGCTCCAGGCTCCGCGCCTTGAAGTAGGCCATCCGTCCGCGGGTGTAGAGGTCGCTCTCGCCAGTGTTCTTGCCGACCTCGTCGGCGTAGGAGATCGCCTTTGAGAACTCCTCGCCGCGGTAGAAGCTGGAGAAGCGGTGCCAGTGCGCGTCGGCCAGCATGTCACCGCGCGGGAAGGTCTCGATCTGGTAGGCCAGCAGCCGCCGGTACTCCTCCTCCTGCCCGTTCGAGCGGTGGATCCGCGCCGCGTACAGGACCGCGTCGTCGGCGTAGGAGTGGTTGGGGTAGTCGCGCCAGATGGTCTGGAACAGCTCCACTGCCCGGACGTCCTCATCGACGTTCCAGAGGCTCCGCCCCCCGGCGTAGAGGGCCTTGATCACCCGCTTGTCCTTGCGGCACCGCTCGATGAACTGGAGGTAGTGGGCGGCGGCCTCGTGGTGCTCGCGCAGCTTGCTGTTGGCGCGGGCGATGAGGTAGGTCGTGTCGCACCAGGTCTTCGAGCCCTCCTTGTCCGCCACGGCCCCGCGCAGCTCGGTCATCTCCTTGACCACCGTCTTGGAGCGGTGCCGATCGTAGAGGGCCTGCGCGCGCAGCACCCGGTCGGCCGCCGACGGCTCAAAGAGCGCCTTCGCCTTCGCCGCGGGCAGCTTCGCCTGGACGCGCTTGACGCCCTCCTCGGCGCGCGCCTCCACGGAGCTGCCTGGGTAGCGCATCCTCAGTCGCTGGTAGATCGCCCCGGCGTCCTTGTGCCGCCCGGCCTGCTCGTAGGCCCTCGCCAGATCCAGCTCGGCGCGCGTCACCCAGGAGGATCTCCTGTAGTCACGCACCACCTCCTCCAACACCTCGATCGCCTTGGCGCGATCCCCCTTCGCCAGCAGCGCCTCGCCGCGCAGGTGCTTGGAGCGGGGGCCGAACCGGCTCCCCATCCCGATCGCCCGACACAGGCGCTCGGTCCGCGCCCAGTCCTCGGCCTCGTAGGCCGAGCGGGCGCCGTAGTAGCGGGCGTAATCCGCCAGCTCCGGGTAGGTGGAGGCGGCCTCCTCGTACAGCGCGGCGGCGACCTTCTCGCGGTCCCCACCGGCGCTGTCCTCGATGTAGGCGAGCATGAAGGTCGCCCGCGGGGCCATCGGGTGGCCGGGGTGCTTCTCGCGGAACGCCTCCAGCGCGAGCCGGGCCTCGTGGGTCTTGTTGAGCTGGAAGCTGCTGTAGGCGGCGCGCAGCTCGTCTGGAGCGCCGCTGCTCAAGAAGAAGGGTTGAAAGAAGGTGGCGTCGATCTCAACGCGGTCCACCGCCTTGCGATCGAGGGTGCGCTGCGTCACGCTGGCGTCGCGCACCACCTTGCGCGAGGGCTCCGCCTCGGGCTGGGCCGACCAGCAGGCGGTGAGCAACATCACCGCCACCGCGACCCCAAGGCGCTCCCTCAAGCGTTCTCCTGGACCTGTCCATCCCTGTGTGTCCATGCGAGCCATATGTCCTGTCTGGTTGTCCGAGTCTCTGCGCGGGCGGCGGCGACCACCTCCCCGAGACGCCGCTCCCCTCACAGGGTAGCACGTCCTGTTCAACGCGAGTGTAGGGAGTGAGCTTCCGAGGTCAAATACTTGAGGCCCGCGACACCGAACCCAGGCGCCTGGAAGGCCCCAAGAAATTGCCCCACCCCGCGGCCGCACCTACACTGGCCGACATCCCCGGCGCCTGGCCGGGGGTGACCAGCGCAGAGCGACCATGCCCGACCACGCCCAGAGACGACGCGCCCTCGCCGGGGTGGGGCTGCTCCTGCTCGTCGGGAGCGCCTCGCTGCTCGGGCCGGGGTGCGCCGCCCGAGGGCCACACCACGGCCTCGCGCCGCCGGGCGAGTCGATCCCGACCGAGAAGGGCGACCCACCGCGCGGCGGGGTGCCCGCGAGCGACATGAGCGGCGAGGCGACCTGGTACGGGGATCGCCACCATGGGCGCTTGACAGCCAACGGCGAGACGTTTGATATGCACGCGTTCACCGCGGCGCACCGGACGTTGCCGTTCAACACCATCGTGCGGGTGCTCGACCACGACACGCGCCGCTCCGTGGTGGTGCGGATCAACGATCGGGGGCCTCGCCGCAAGCGCCGCGTCATCGACCTGTCGCGGGCCGCGGCGCAGGAGCTGGAGCTGGTCCAGCGCGGCGTGGCGAGGGTGTCGCTCGAAGTGTTGAGCTGGGGCGACGGGGCGCGCTACCGCGACGGCCGCAAGATCGTCCCCAAGCGGTCGCGGTGAGTACCCGCCGCGAAGAAACCAGGCGCCTCGGCGCGTTCACCTCCCCACAGGAGGCGCCCGCGCCGCTCGAAGATGAACCAGGAGAACGCGAGCCTGTCATGCAAACCCGACCCTTCAGCCCCAACCTGCTTCTGCTCATCGCGCTGAGCTGCGCGTCGCTGACGCTGTCGCCCCCGGTGAGCGCCCAGGACGCGGAGGGCGGCGCGGGCGACCCGGCGCTCAAGGGGCGCCTGGACAAGCTGCTCAACGACTCGAAGCTCAGCAAGGTCAAGGTCGGCGTGCACGTCCGCGACCTGGACAGCGGCGAGACGCTCTACGGGCGCAACGCGGACACCCCGCTCAACCCGGCGAGCAACATCAAGCTGGTGACCGCCGCGGCGGTGCTCGACAAGTACGGCCCGGGGCACACCTTCACCACCGAGCTGCACGCGACCGCCACGAGCGGCGACACGATCACCGGCGACCTGGTCCTCAAAGGGGGCGGCGACCCGTTCCTGCTCTGGTCGCACCTGCTGGAGATGGCCGAGCGCGCCCGGCGCAAGGGCTTCACCCGGATCAAGGGGGACATCGTCATCGACGACACGGTCTTTGACGACGCCTTCATGCCGCCCGCCTTCGATCAAAAGAGCGAGGACTCCGCCTACCGGGCGTCGGTCAGCGGCGCCGCGGCCGAGTTCGGGGCGCTGACCATCAACGTCACCCCTCGGGGCGCGGGCGAGAAGCCTCGGATCACCTTCGACCCGCCCAACGACTACGCCACGGTCCAGAGCACGGCGGTCGTGGTCAAGGAGAAGGACGAGGCCCGCAAGGAGGCGCTCCAGATCAAGGCCGCGCCCGACGGTGACCGGACCGCGATACAGATCTCCGGCAAGACCTGGCCTCGGGGCGGCGCCACGGTGCGCAAGCGTATGGACAACCCGTCGCTGTACACCGGCTACCTGCTGCGCCGCGCGTTGAAGCTGCTCGGGATCACGGTCGAGGGCAAGATCCGCCGCGGCCCGCTCCCGGGCGGGACGCGGCTGCTGGCGCGCCACACCTCCTACACCATGAACTACAACATCGCCGCGATGCAGAAGTGGTCCAACAACTACATGGCCGAGATGCTCTTCAAGTCCCTGGACATGGGGGACGCCCCGGCGACCTGGGCGGGCGCCCAGAAGGCCGCGCTGGCCTTCCTGGAGAAGGCCGGGGTCAAGGGCGAGCTGAAGCTCACCAACGGCTCGGGGCTCTACGACGCCAACGCCCTGAGCGCCGCCCAGTTCACCCAGGTGCTCTACTACCTCCAGCGCCGCCCCGACATCCTCCCGGACTTTGAGTCGAGCTTCGCCATCGCGGGCGTTGACGGCACCCTCAAGCGCCGCATGAAGTCCGGCCCCGCCAACACCGTCGCCCGAGGCAAGACCGGCACCCTCTCCGGCGTGGTCACGCTGACGGGCTACGTCCAGACCCTCAAGGGGCGCCGCATCGGCTTCAGCGTCCTCTTCAACGACACCCGCGGCGGCGCCTGGGGCTACCGACGCCTCCAGGACGACCTCGTCGAGGCGATCACCGACTGGGGCAACAAGTAACCCCCTCTCGCCGACGTCTCCACCGGACAGGTTGATTTTTTCCTCGTTCTCACCGACGCTCAACGCCGTCAGGGTGCGACATCAACCTTCACCGTGGAGCGTGTCCCATGCAACGAACTCAACTCATCCTCATGCTCAGCGTCGCGCTGCTCGCCGCGGCCTGCGGCGGCGACGACGGCGGCTCCAGCGCCGCCAGCAACAGCGGCGCCGACACCGGCGTCGAAGACACCGGCGGCGCCAACGACACGGGGGCCGCTGACGACACGGGCGGCGTCGCGGACACGGGCGGCGGCGACGACACCGGCGGCGGTGAGCACGTCGACGGGCTGGCGATCCCGGGGCTGTCGGCGACGACGACCGTCTACATCGACGACCACGGCATCCCCCACATCGAGGCGGCCAACGACGAGGACGCCGCGCGCGCCATGGGGTGGCTCCACGCCCGCGACCGCTTCGCCCAGATGGATCTGCGGCGGCGCTTGACCACGGGGCGCATCAGCACGCTGGTCGGCGCCGTGGCGGTGGACCTCGACCTGACCAACCGCGCCCTCTTCACCACGCCGGAGGGCGAGCCGCTGGAGGACGCGCTGCTGGCCGGGGCGACCCCGAAGACCGTGGCGCTGCTGGAGGCCTACGCGGAGGGCGTCAACGCCTGGCTCGCCGACCTGGAGGATGGCTACAACGACGCCCGGCTCGCCGACGAGTACAGCTTCGCGCTGGTCAACCGCGACAACATCCCGCCGTGGCGCCCGGAGGACAGCCTGGCGACCATCGCGGCGCTGGTGAACAGCCTCACCAACAAGAGCGCCGCCGAGCTGGCGCTCGGCGAGGTCTACGCGCAGGTGGACGGGGAGCTGGCTGAGGACCTGTTCCAGCCGCGCTCGGTGACCACGAGCACCATCCTTGATGACTTCACCTACACGGGCAACAAGGGCAAGGGGAAGGCCGGGCTGACGCTGAACCGCGAGCTGCTGCGCAAGGCGCTGCCTGCGCTGACCGAGGCCCGCGAGCGGCTGGAGGCGTCGCGGCTCAGCATGCCGGACGCCATCGACGCGCTCGGCTCGAACAACTGGGTCGTCGCGCCGTCGCTGACCGCCAACGGCAAGGCGCTGTTGAGCAACGACCCCCACCTGGGGCTGAGCAACCCGTCGATCTGGTACATGGCCCACATGGACGCCAGGACCAACGGCACCGGGACCCTGCACGCCGCCGGGATGAGCTTCGCGGGGATGCCCTGGATCGTGATCGGCCAGAACGAGGAGATCGCCTGGGGGGCGACCAACACCTTCTTCGACCAGAGCGACGTCTACATCGAGACGCTGACCGAGGACGGCTCAGGCGTCATGATCGACGGCGAGGCGGTGCCGTTCGTGGAGCGCGAGTACAGCTTCGAGCCGTCCGGGGGCGCGGCGCGCACCGAGACCTTCCGCTGGGTGCCCCAGCACGGCCCGGTGCTGTCGATCGATGAGGAGGCGGGCACGGCGGTGACGCTCAAGTGGACCGGCAACCGCATGACCACCGACGCCAACCTGCTCACCGAGCTGATGGCGGCGAACGACATCGGGCAGGCGCGCGACGCGATCCGCAACGTGACCTCCATCGGGCAGTGCTGGGTGGTGATCGACCGGCAGGGCAGCATCGGCTGGGTCCCCTACAACAGCGTCCCCCGCCGCCCCTGGGCGACCCTGGAGCAGCCCTCCTGGATCCCGCTGCCCGGCGACGGCTCGGCGGAGTGGGACGGCTACTTCGACCTCGACGAGCTGCCCCAGGCGCTCAACCCGAGCGCGGGCTACCTCGCCACGGCCAACAACGACATGACCGGCGAGCACATCGACGGCGACCCGACCAACGACGGGTGGCCGATGTTCCAGACCTTCGTCGCGACTGGCTTCCGCCACGAGCAGATCGTCAACCGCCTCACCGAGACCAACCAGCACACCGTGGACACGATGCTCGACATCGTCGGCGACAATACCTCGCTCCTCGGCGAGGTGCTCACCCCGGTGCTGCTCGCCGCGGTCGATGGCGCCGAGCTGCCTGCCCCGGCGCAGGCGGTCGTGGACGCGCTGGAGGGCTGGGACTACAGCTGCCCCAGCGGCCTCGACGGGATCACCGCCGACGCCGACCCGATCGACGACCCCGCCGTCGCCGCCGCCTCCGCCGGGTGCACGGCCTTCCACGTCGCCTACCACGACATCCGCTACGCGACCTTCGACGACGAGCACGAGGCGAACGCGTGGAGCGCCTACCCGTCGCGGGCCGCCTTCCTGCTCGCGATGCTCCGCCCCGAGGTGCTCAACACCCCCGACGCCTGGTGGGACGACGTCTCCACCGACGACACCACCGAGACACGCGCCGACGTCATCGTTCGCGGCCTGACCGAGGCGGGGCGGTTCCTGAACAGCGAGCTGGGCGCCGATCCGGACGGGTGGCGCTGGGGCCGCCTCCACACCCTGACGCTGCGCGCCGACCTGTTCGACGCCTTCGGCGTGGCCGACTACAACAACCCGTCCACCGAGGGCGTGGCCTGGGCCAACGACGGCGGCGACTACACGGTCGACGTCGCCAACACCCGCAACCCCGCGGAGCGCGACTACAGCCACTCCGCCGGGCCGTCCATGCGGATGGTCTGCGAGGCGGGCGACCCCACCGTTCAGTGCAAGGTGCAGCTCCCCGGCGGGCAGCGCCACTTCCGCGACTCGGACAACTACGACGACCTGCTCCGCAAGTGGCTCGTCAACGAGCCGATCGACCTGATCTTCTCCATCGATCAGATTCGCGACGACGCCGCGGCCACGCTCACCTTCTCGCCCGAGTGACGCCTACACCGCCAGCCCCTCCACCAGCCACGTCGGGCGGTGCTCCTCCGAGGGCACCTCGCCCGTCCACCTCGCCAGACCGGTCTGCACCAGCGCGGTGTCGATCCCGAAGCGGTTCCCGCCGATGATGTCGGTCTGGAGCTGATCCCCGACCATCACCACGTTCCGCGTCCCCAGCCGCCGCACCGCCTCCTCAAAGATCGGCCCGTGCGGCTTGCCGAGGCGCGTGAACCGCAGATCCTCCCGGTCGGGGTAGCGGATCGCCAGCGCCTCCTCAATCAGCAGCGCGATGCTGCCGCTGGTGAGCCCGATCGCCCGCCCCTCGTCCTTCGGGTAGATCAGATCGGGGTTGGGCAACACCAGATCGACCTCCAGCCCCGCGTCGAGGCGCTGCACCAGGAGCGACAGCGCCCCCTCGACCCCCTCCAGGAAGCCGAACCCCCGATCGTCGCAGGCGACCACGCCGCGCACCGTGGCCGGATCCGCGGTCCAGTCCACCGGCTCAACCCCGTACTCCCGGGCGTAGCGGTGGGCGTCCTCGGGGCCGAGGATGATGTAGCGCGACCCCTGCGCGCCCCGCTCCTCGATGTGCCCCTTGAGCAGCGACCCCGAGCTGACCACCCGCTCCAGCGGGACCGTCATCCCCATCCCCGCGAGCCGCGCCTGGATCGACCGCGGCGAGCGGCCCGCGTCGTTGGTCAACACGACGAAGGGGAAGTCGATGGCGTTGAGGTGGGCGATCAGCTCGGCCGCGCCGGGGATCGCCCCCTGGCCGTAGACGAGCACGCCGTACGCGTCGAGCAGGAAGGCGTCGTAGCGCTCCAGGAGCGCGGGGATGGAGGTCGTCTCGGTCAAAGCAGTTCTCCTGAGGTCATGAGACCAGGCCGATGATGGCGCCGGTCATGAAGGGCGCCAAAGATGCTCCCGAGGATGACGGCGACAGACATGGGGGCTCAAGGGTGAGGGCCAGCGTGTGAGCGCGGCGGTTGTGTTCAAGGCAGGGTGGCCCATGAGTCTCCGCGGCGTCAAGCAGGGCGGCGAATGGACCGGATCGCCCCTGGAGGCGCTTCCACCCATTGCGCCCACCGCTGCATATGACATACACCAGGGGCTCAAGTCGGGCCGCCTGCGCGGTTTGGAGTGTTCAAGCAGAGGTGAGCTGTGTTCAAACGAATCCTGATCGCCAACCGCGGCGAGATCGCGCTGCGCGTCATCCGCGCCTGCAAGGCGCTGGGGGTGGAGACGGTGGCCGTCTACTCGGAGGCGGACGCCCAGTCGCCCCACCTGGAGGAGGCGGACCGGACGGTCTGCGTCGGCCCGGGGCCAGCCGGGTCGTCCTACCTCAACCAGGAGGCGCTGCTCCAGGCGGCGCTCCAGTACGACTGCCAGGCGCTGCACCCGGGCTACGGCTTCTTGTCGGAGAACGCCCGCTTCGCGGCCCGCTGTGAGCAGCAGAAGACCACCTTCATCGGCCCCAGCCCCAACGCCATGCGGCTGATGGGCGACAAAGCGACCGGCCGCGCCACCATGGAGCGGCTCGGGATCGGCGGCGTGCCCGGCAGCGAGGAGCTGGTCCTGACCGAGGAGCAGGCGCTGGCCGAGGCGGAGCGGGTCGGCTACCCCGTCCTCCTCAAGGCGACCGCGGGCGGCGGCGGCAAGGGGATGCGCCTGTGCCGCACCCCGGACGAGCTGCCCCAGGCGTTCCAGACCGCGCGGATGGAGGCCGAAAAAGCCTTCAGCAACCCGGCGCTCTACCTGGAGCGGTTCGTCGAGGGGGGGCGCCACATCGAGTTCCAGATCCTCGGCGACCGCTACGGCAAGGTGATCCACCTCGGCGAGCGCGAGTGCTCCACCCAGCGCAACAACCAGAAGCTGATCGAGGAGGCCCCCTCGCCGGGCGTCCCGATCGCGCAGCGCGAGGAGCTGGGCGCGCGCATCTGCGCCGCGCTCTCCCAGCTCGGCTATGTCGGCGCGGGCACCATCGAGCTGCTGCGGACGCCGCGCGGTGAGTTGTTCTTCATGGAGATGAACACCCGCCTCCAGGTCGAGCACCCGGTCACCGAGATGGTCACCGGCGCGGATCTGGTGCAGTGGCAGCTCCGCATCGCCGCGGGCGAGCCGCTGACGCTCGATCAAGACGCGATCCAGCTCACGGGACACGCGATCGAGTGCCGCCTCAACGCCGAGGACCCGACGCAGGGGTTTCGGCCCTGCCCGGGCACGCTGACGACGTTCGAGGCGCCCGAGGCGTGGCGCTACAACCACGCCGGGCCGGTGCGGCTCGACTCGCACGTGCGCTCGGGGTACGCCATCCCGACCTACTACGACAGCATGATCGGCAAGCTCATTGTCCACGCCGACACCCGCAGCGCGGCGATCGCCCAGATGCGCGAGGCGCTGCTGGGGTTGGAGCTGAGCGGGCCGACCACCACCCGGGACATCTGCGTCGCCATCATGGACGACCCGCAGTTCGCCTCGGGCGACTACGACACGCCGCGCATGGCCGCGATGATGCGCCGCTACGCAGACCAGCACAAGGAGGGATGAGCGATGGCGAAGGTGATCCTGGAACCGATCGGCGCGCCTCTGGATGAGGGCGACCCCCGCGTGCAGCGCTTCCGCGAGCACATGAGCGGCCTGGAGGAGCGGATCGCGGGGCTGCGCGCCACGATCCGCGACGGCTGGGGGCAGAAGTACGTCGACCGCGTCCACGTCAAGGGCAAGATGACGACCTGGGAGCGGATCGAGGCGCTGCGCGACCCGGGCACGGAGGTGCTCCCGGTCGGGACGTTCGTCAACCACGGGGAGCGCTTCGGCGACTCCCCCGGGCGGACCTCCCCGGCGGCGGGCGTGATCACGGCCTTTGTCCAGGTCCACGGCCTGCACACCGTCGTGATCGCCAACGACAACACCGTCGCCAGCGGCTCCTGGTGGCCCCAGACCCCCGAGAAGATCCAACGCGCCCAGGAGATCGCGCTGCGCCTGAAGGTGCCGGTGCTCTACCTGGTGGACTGCTCGGGGCTGTTCCTGCCCGAGCAGGGGCGCACCTTCCCGGGACGGCGCGGGGCGGGGCACATCTTCAAGATGAACAGCCTGCTCAGCGACGCCGGGGTGCCTCAAATCGCCGGGGTGTTCGGCGACTGCATCGCGGGCGGCGGCTACATGCCGCTGATCAGCGACAAGGTGATCATGACCGAGCAGGCCTACATGGTGATCGCGGGCGCCGCGCTGATCAAGGGGGCCAAGAGCCAGCACATCACCTCGCTCGGCATCGGCGGCCCGGACGTGCACGTGCACATCAGCAACTGCGCCGACGAGCGCGTCCCCGACGATCAGGCCTGCCTGACCGCGATCCGCCGCGAGGTCGCGACCCTGCCGTCGAGCGCGACGGCCTACTACCGCTACGGCGCCGAGGCCGCCGAGCCGGAGTTCCCATCGACCGACTTGACGGGGCTGTTCCCCGACAGCCACACGCTGCGCTACGCGACCCACGACGTGATCGCCCGACTCGTGGACGACTCGCTGTTCTGGGAGCTGATGCCCGACACCGGCCAGGAGATGATCGTGGGCGTGGGGCGGATCGCGGGGCTCTACGTCGGGATCATCGCCAACAACCAGGATCTGCTCGACCACCCCGACAAGCCCGGGCACAAGCGCCCGGGCGGGATCCTCTACAAGGAGGGGATCGCCAAGGTGTCGGCGTTCAGCCGCGCCTGCAACCACGACGGGCTGCCGATCCTGTGGCTCCAGGACATCTCGGGGTTCGACATCGGCCCCGAGGCGGAGAAGCAGGGGCTGCTCGGGTACGGCTCGAACCTGATCTACACCAACAGCACCAACACCACGCCGATGATCACGGTGCTGCTCCGCAAGGCGTCCGGCGCGGGCTACTACGCCATGAGCGGCATGCCCTACGACCCGGTCCTTCAGCTCTCGACGCCGCTGACGCGGCTCGCGGTCATGGAGGGGCGCACCCTGTCGATCGGCGCCTTCAACGCCAAGCTCGACGACGACTTTGAGATCATCACCGACGACCCCGACGAGCGAGCCCGCATCGAGGCTGGCATGAAGGCGGTCGAGGCCAGGATCGAGGAGGACATGGATCCGACCCGCTCCGCGGCGCTGCGGGACACCGACGAGGTGGTCTTCATGGGCGAGCTGCGCAGCTACCTGTCGACCGTGGTCGAGATGTGCTACCAGACCCCCGGGACGCGGCGCATCAAGAACCCACGGATCTGGACCATGCACGACCTGACCGTCCTCTGGAACAACAGCGCGACCCGCGGGAGGTGACCCGAATGCCAGCGACCCTAGAAGCCCTGATTCGCCAGGGCGACCAGCCGGAGCAACAGCTGGTCGCCTCCCCCGCCGTGGGCACCTTCCGCCCCTGGGCGCGCCCCGGCGACCTCGTCCAGGCCGGCGAGGCGCTCGGCGAGCTGACCACCCTGACGAAGCGCGCGGTGATCGTGCTCCCGCGGCCCTCGCCGATCCTCCGGGTCGCGTCGCGGCCAGGCCCCCCGGGCGGCGCACCGGTCGATTACGCCAGCGCCCTGTTCGTGCTTGAGCCCGCGGCGGGGCTGGAGTCCGGCGAGCTGACCCCGGGCGCCCAGAGCGACCCGGAGCTGCTCGACCTGCCCCCGGGGGCGCGTCCCATCCTCGCCTCCATCGAGGGGCAGTTCTACCGCTCCCCCAACCCGGACGCCCCGCCGTTCATTCAAGAGGGCGACGTCATCAAGCGAGGGCAGGTCATCGGGCTCGTCGAGGTGATGAAGTTCTTCTACGAGGTGACCTTCGAGCTGAACGGCTTCGAGGCGGGCGCACAGGTCGTCCGGGTCGTCGTGGAGGACGGCGTGGCGGTCTCCCCCGACCAGATCATCGCCTACGTCGCCCCGGTTTGATCAGCGCGCTCGCCTCCCCCCACCCCAGTCCACCTGCCCAAATTCACCACCTCAATTCATGCAATCAAATTCACGCAATCAAATTCACCAACCCGAATTCAAAATCACAAATTCACACCAAAAACAATCCGACACACAAAAACAGATAAACCACCCCACCTCCCCCCTCCCCATCAATACCAACCGCCTCACCCCGATTCACACAAGCCCGCTTCGGCATGCAACATCCAAGCACTTGACTCTGACGTTCAAATGATTAACTTGGGCTAGTCACGATGTGATGGAGGTGCACAACAAGCGCCACACCGCTGCTCCCCAGGCTCCCGCCCGGGTGAGCAACCTTGAGCACCCAACACATCGATGGCGCCTTTGAAGGCGCCAGGACGATGCAGGAGACGCGCTGAGCGCACGCAGGAGGGCTCCCTCGGAGCACTCGCCCGCCAGGCCCAGCGATGAAGACCCTCGTACAGGTCCGCTCCCGACACCGGCGCGCTGAGGAACGCGCGTCGCTCGCGAAGGCATGAGGTGCTGTGTGGCCCGTCGCTTCAACGCGACCGAGCACACCTCGCCCCGGGCGCATCGTCATCGACCGGGCTGGTCCACAGGTTGACCGGCCCGAACCAGAAACCTTGACGGAGGCTGCATTGACAGAGACTGAGTACCTTGATCAGATCAGTGGTGAGGACGACTGCCCCATCTGTGGCTGGGACGCCGCGACCATTCATACGAACATCCACCGCAAGCGCTGCCGCATGTGGCAGCGGGCCTGCAAGTCGATCGACTACACACCGATGACTCGGCCCGAGGCCAAGGTGGCGATCGGTGACGCGCGCGAAAACCTCGACGACGCGGACAGCAAGCAGGAAGAGGTGAGCGCCGCGCTTGAGCTCGTTCGGGCGCTGTACGACCGCTCCCTCGCGCTGGCGATCTCCAACAAGAACGCCAACGACCACCCTGACTACTGGGAGTACGTCTCGATGCTCGACCTCCCGGAGATCCCCCAGGTCCTGCGGACGCGCTTCCCCTACAAGGAAGGTCACATCGCGCCCGGGTTCACCATCTGGGAGCCGCCCAAGTCCAAGATGCGCCGGATTCAGTTCCGCACCGCCGAGCGCAGGCAGCGTCACGCCCGTTGACGCGCCATGGCCCCTGACGGGGCCTCCCCCCCTCCTCCCCCACGTCACGCCCTTTCTTGAAATCCTCTCCCTTTGACCCCAACATGGGCTCAACCGGGCCGGAGCGCGCCCCTTATCGAGAGGCCGACGCCCCTCCAACGGCGCGCCGCTCCACTCAGGGAGCCTTCCATGCGCCTCACCGTGAATAAGATCCCCCCCGGAGACGTCTCCACGCAGTGGCGGCGTCTACCTTGCGTTGTGCTGGGGTTCGCCGTCACCTTGATGTGCTGACCCGTTGTTGCCGAGCCACCCCTGCGAGAGGATGACACCATGACACCCACCCGAGTCCTACACGCCCTAAGCGCGAGCGTCGGCTTGCTCGCCTTGACCACCCTCTCCGCGTGTATCTTCTGCAACCCCGAACCCCCCACCGGCAGCGGCTCGACCACCACCGACACCGGCGGGACCACCACCGACGCGGGCGCCGACGCCGAGGGCGACGTGGGCGACGCGTCCACGGAGGACGGCGGCGCAGACGCCGCCGACGCCGAGGGGGACACCGTCGCCGACGATACGGGCGTGGAGCCTGACGCCGCCCCCATGGACAACGAGGTCGCCGCCTCCGGGCTCATCATCCGGCTCTCCGCCGCGGGCGACGCCCTCCCCCTGGGCGACGCCACGATCACCTTGAGCAGCGACCGCAACGGCGACGGCGCCGTCAGCGACGACGAGCGCTGCGCGACCACCAGCGACGCCCAGGGGCGCTTCTCGCTCAACTGCGTCACGACCGACGACCGCCGCGTCGTGCTCAGCGCCTCCGCCCCTGGCACCTCCCGCGTGCACCGCACCTTCAACGCCCGTCAGGGCGCCGTGACCACCTGGCAGATCACCCTCCGCGATCAGGAGGCGCTCACCTGCGAGGACGCCCGCTGTGAGCTGCCCTCAGGGGCCATCGCCCTCGAAGGCGTCCCCGATGGGATCAGCGCGCAGGGCTGGACCCTCGGCGCCCCCAGCCCCTCGGACGCCCTCCCGAGCGACTCCATCGACCGCAGCGGCAACCTGCTGCTCCCTGGCGTCATCGCCGAGCTGACCTGGCTCGACGCCGAAGGCGTTCGGGTCGCCGAGCTGGAGGCCCCGGCCATGGCCTGGATTCGACTCCCGCAGTCCGTCTGGGGCCGCGTGAGCGACATCGAGCCCGGCAACGACCAGATCGACGTCCCCCTCTACCACCTCGACCCCAACAGCGGTCGGTGGGTCCGGCAGGGTGACGGCATGCTGGTCAACGTCTTCGGCGAGAGCATCCAACCTGGCGACCTGGGCAGCCTGACCTCCAACTACCCCGGCGAAGTCTTTGTTCAGGCCGCGATCGCCCGCGGTGGGATCTGGAGCGTGCAGTGGGTGCTTGAGACCCGCTCCTGCATCCAGGGCGTCCTGCTCGCCGACGGAGCCCCGGTCGAAGGCGCCTTCGTGCGCGTCCAGGGGCTGAGCTACGACGGCCGCTCCGCCCCTGCGCTCACCGACGCGCAGGGCAGCTTTTGCGTCGAGACGCTCCGCAGCGAGATGACCGGGGAAGATCTCAACGGCAACGGCGACGAGGGGGAGGCCTACCGGGTCCGCCTGCAAGGCTCCCTGGGCGGCGCCGTCTACGACCTCGGCGAGCATGAGGTCCGCTCCGACGAGTCGGCCTGCGGCGAGGGCGGCTGCCTGAGCCTTGGCGAGGTCGCGCTGGACAGCCCGCTGGAGGCGGAGTCCTGCACGGTCGCGGGCCTGGTGACCGACCTCTTCGGGCAGCCGGTCCGCGGCGTCACGCTCCAGGCCTGGAGTCAGGCCGAGCTGAGCGAGGCCGACATCGCGTCGCTGTGCGGGGACGACTTCGAGGACTGCGACCTCAGCGCCACGACCGACATGAACGGCGTCTTCGTCCTCGAAACGCCTCGCCTCGGCGGCCTCACGCTGCGCGGCACCATCCTGGAGGAGCTGGCGACCCGCAGCCGCCTGCTCACCGGGCAGCGCACGCTCCAGAGCTGCCCCGACATGCCGGTGACCCTCGTCCTCGACGAAGGGTACGAGCGGCTGAGCTTTGACGTCGAACTCAACGGCGAGGAGATCACGTGGAGCCCTGAGGCCCCCATCATCCGGCTCGACGTCGCCGACTCGACCGGGGAGCTGAAGTGGTCCCTGCGCTCCGCCAACGGGTTCGAGGGGCCTGACGGGCCGATCACCTACGGTGTGACCCCCGACGGGGCCGACGTCCTCGTCCCGGAGTCCGGGGAGCCCGCCGCGCTGGAGTCGGGCGACGTCATCACGATCTGGACCCACCTCACCCTCCCCCTCTCCGACGGCTACACCACGCTCGGCGAAGGGACGCTGACCCTCCCTTGAACTCCGACGAACCTCCGCGGCCGACCCCCGTGGGTCGGCCGGAGGGCTGTTTCCTGGACCACGCCCCGACCTGACCCTACAATATCGCTCAGGACGTGAGGCCGGAGGAAACGACCCATGCGTATGTTCATCTACACACTGATATCTTTGGCGGCTCTCCTGGCCGCCTCATCCCTGCTCACGGGTTGCAACGACGAAGCCGACCCCTCCTACAACCTCCCTGATGAGGTGCTCGTCTGCGATCCGCCTCGGCCTTGCAGCGGCCCCTCATTTGGCGGCGGCGGCGGCGACTCGTTCACGTCGGAGGACTTCTCCGGGCAGGGCGGCGATGGGGGCAGCGGCGGCGGCGCGGTCCTCTCCATCGAGGGGCTGGAGGCCGCCGACGGCAACCTCGGCTTGATGGTCGTCCTCAAAGACTGCATGCCGGAGACGACCTGCCAGTCGACCTTCACCGCTCAGAACCAGAGCGGGTTCGAGCGCGAGTTCGAGCTGCGCTTCGCCCCCAACCTCGACTACCAGGACACCCTGGAGCTGATGACCAACTGCAACCGCACCCTCGGGCCCTCCGATCAGTGCAACTCCACCGTCTCGTTCAGCGGCTTCCCCATGGGGTTTGAGCGCGAGTGCATCGGTGAGCTCTCCTACTACGCCTCAGGGTCGCGCGTGTTTCGCCTGCCCGCCTGCGCCGAGAGCGTCGCGGGCGCCTGCCGCGCCAACCCCTGCCTCTTCTGATGCGAGCTGGTGTAGCAGGCGCTCACCCCTCCAGCACCAACCCCTCGATCATCGAGCGCGCCACCTCGGCCTCACGCTGAAGCGCCCGCACCAGCACCTGACCGTCCAGCTCCTGCGTCTCGAACGTCAGCGCGATCATCGCGTCTGAGGCGCGCACCTCGCCCAGCTCCGCCAGCTCCATCAGCCCCAGGCGCGCCTCCAGGTCGAGCACCTTCACGATCGCCTCGTGGGAGCCGCCGCACACCAGGAAGCGCGCGTCGAACGGCTCATCGCCTGTCGGGAACACGTCGCGGGAGCCCGCCGAGGTGATCTCTCGCCGACCCACGTAGAGCCCTACGCCCAGGTTCGGGCGCAGGTAGAGGTGCAGCTCCACCTCGAACCCATCGCCGCTCTCCGTCACCGCGAGCCAACCCTGCTGGCCCGCGAGCGTGCCCCGCGCCTCGCTCAGCCGGCCCATGCGGCGCGGGGCGCGCTGAAACTCCAGCTCGGTGGTGATGACGTCGACCGCGCTCTGAACCTTCAGCAGCTCATCGTTGCTTCGGAACCAACCAAACACGCGCCTCACCTCCCGCCATGGCTCATCAACACCTGGCGAGAGTCTATCACAGCGCGTAGCGCAGGAAGAACTGCGCCTGCCCCGCCGTCTCGAACGACATCGGGACCCCGCTGGTCGAGGCGCCGCTGGTCGCCTCCAGGCCGTGCAGCGTGTGCTCCAGCCCCTGCGCGTGGACCTCACCGTCGCCGCCGTGCCCATGGTCGGGGTGCTTCATGATGAACGCGCGGATGTTGGCCCCCAGCTTGAGGTGATCGGTGACGTTGATCTCACCGCCGATCCCCATGAAGCCGACCGGGTACCAGCCGTCCACGGTCGCGCCGTCCGCTACCATGTCCACCCGCGTCCACTCCGCGCCCCCACCCAGCTGCACGTAGGGCGTCACATAGAAGTCGGGGAACATGCGCACCCCCATCGACCCGAGCGCATGCATGGAGAGGCGATCCATGCCGTCGTTCACGACGTCGGCGGTCGCGTGGTACATATCCAGGGACACCTCGCTGAAGACCAGGCGGGTCACATCGACCGTCGCGAAGACCCCCACGCCGTCCATCCGGCAGTCTTCCCAGGAGGTCTCGCCCTCCGCCGTCGCCTGGCGAAAGCCGTACCCGCCCACCCGGGCGCCGAACCCCGGCCTCCAGGCCCGGTCCGCCTCCGCCGTCAGCTCAGCGTCCTGCGCCGCCGCGGGCAGGCTCCACGCCGCCACCATCGCCAACGACGCACCCCACAGCAGCACCATCACGTTGTCTCTCATATCCTTGCCCCTCACGACATGCTATCAGGCCCTGCACGTCGACATAGCAACGCCCGTACCAACCCGGTCGAGGGACGTTCAGCGGCGTCGCGCCTCGTCCTCATCGGAGGTGACGGCGCGCCGCGCCCACGTCACCCCGCTCCGGTGTGAACGGACGTTGACACTCCAGGAGGAGAGCTACTCCAACGGCTTGGGGGCTGGGTGGGTTCAGCGCGCAGGTGGTGGGGAGGGGTGTTATTTGGCGTCGTACCAGCTCTTGCCGACCCCGACGTCCACGACGAGCGGCACCTTCAGGTCGACCACCCCGGACATCTCCTCCACGACCATGGCGCGGAGCGCCTCCAGGTGCTCATCGCGCACCTCGAAGACCAGCTCGTCGTGGACCTGGAGCAGCATCCGGGCGTCCAGCTCGCCGTCGTCGAGGCGCTGCTGGATGCGGACCATCGCCATCTTGATGACGTCGGCCGCCGTGCCCTGGATCGGCGTGTTGATGGCGAGCCGCTCGCCGAGGGCGCGGATGTTGGGCTTGGGGCTGACCAGCTCGCTCATCGGGCGGCGGCGATCGAACAGGGTGCTCGCGTAGCCGGAGCGGCGCGCCTCTTCGAGCACGCCCGCGAAGTAGTCGCGGACGCCGCTGTACCGCTCGAAGTAGGAGTCGATGTACCGCTGCGCCTTGTCCTCGGAGATGTCGAGCGAGCGGGCGAGGCGCCTGCTGCCCATTCCGTAGATGACGCCGAAGTTTATGGTCTTCCCAGCCCGTCGCTGATCGGCGGTGACCTCCTCGGCGGCGACGTCGAAGATCTCGGCGGCCGTGCGCTGGTGGATGTCCTGGCCGCGGGTGAAGGCGTCGAGCAGCGCCTCGTCCTCGGACATGTGGGCCAGGATCCGCAGCTCGATCTGGGAGTAGTCCGCCGCCAGCAACGACCAGCCGTCCGGGGCGATGAACGCCTTGCGGATCTCGCGGCCGCGCGCGGTGCGGATCGGGATGTTCTGGAGGTTGGGGTTGGACGACGACAGCCGCCCGGTGGCCGCGACCGCCTGGTTGAAGTCGGTGTGGATGCGGCCGTCGCGGGCGACCAGCTCCGGCAGCGCGTCCACGTAGGTGGACTTGAGCTTGGCGAACGAGCGGTACTCCAGGATGAGCTTCGGCAGCGGATGCATGCTCTGGAGCTGCTCCAACACGGCGTGGGCCGTGCTCGGGCCGGTCTTCGTCTTCTTGATGATTGGCAGGCCGAGGTCGTCGAACAGGATCTTGCGCAGCTGTAGCGGGCTGTCGACGTTGAACTCCTGACCCGCCGCCGCGTGGATCTGCTTCTCCAGGTCTTGAAGCTCGACCGCGTACTGGGCGCTCAGCTCCGACAGCAGCGCCGTGTCTACCAGGACGCCCGTCATCTCCATCCGAGCGAGGATGCGCCACAAGGGCATCTCCAGCTCGTTCATCAGCCCGGTCAGGCCCGCCTCCTTGAGCTTGGGCGTGTAGGCGGCGTGGAGCAGGCGCGTGACGTCGGCGTCCTCGGCGGCGTACTCGGTGGCCCGCTCGACCTCGACCTCGTCGAAGGTCCGCTTGTTGCGGCCCTTGCCCACCAGCTCGGCGTAGGAGACCACCTGGTACTTCAGCTCCTCGGCCGCCAGCGCGTCGAGGCCGTGCGACAGCTTGCTGGAGTCGAGCAGGTAGCTCGCCAGCATGGTGTCGAAGACGACCCCCTGCATGTCGATGCCGCGCTTCTTGAGCAGCGTCCAGTCGAACTTGACGTTCTGCCCCACCTTCTTGACCGCCGGATCCTCCAGCAGCGGCTTGAGCTTCTCAAGCACCCGCTCCAGCGGGAGCTGCTCTGGCGGGGTCGGCACCAGGTAGCGGTGGTTGACCGGCACGTAGACGCCCTTGTGGTCCTCCCACGCCAGCGCCAACCCGACGATCAGCGCCTCCTCCTTGTTGAGGCTGGTCGTCTCCAGATCGACGCAGATCGCCTCGTCCGTGGCCCGCATCGCCGCGATCGCCTCGTCCAGCTCCGCCTCGGTGAGGATCGTCCGGTACGCCTTGTCAGGCCCCTGGGGTAGCTCGATCTCGGCGCCTGACGCGTCGGCGCGCACCGCCAGCCGCTTGAGCAACGAGAAGAACTCAAACTCCCGGTAGAGCCCGCTCAGCTCCTCGTAATCGGGCTCGGTCAGCTTGAGCTTCTCCAGATCGAAGGCGATCGGGCAGTCGTCCTTGAGCTGCACCAGCTTGCGCGACAGGAGCGCCTGGGCGCCGTACTCGCGCAGGTTCTCCTTGCGCTTCTTGCCCCCGACCTTCTCGATGTTGTCGAGCAGGTTCTCGATCGAGCCGAACTCCTTGATCAGCTTCCCCGCCGTCTTCTCGCCGATCCCCGGCACCCCGGGGATGTTGTCCGAGCTGTCGCCCGCCAGCCCCAGCACGTCCGCCACCTGCTCGGGCGGCACCTGAAAACGCTCGACGACGTCCTCGACGTGGAACTCGCGGTCGCGCATCGTGTCGATCATGATGACGTCGTCGGTGATCAGCTGCATCAGATCCTTGTCCGAGCTGATGATCACCACCGGCACGCCCGCCTCGTTCGCCTTGCGGACCATCGTCGCGATCAGATCGTCGGCCTCCACGCCGACCTGCTCCAACACCGGGATCCGGTTCGCACGCACGATGTCCCGCACCCGCGGCATCTGGAGCGCCAGCTCGTCGGGCGGGGCGTTGCGGTTGGCCTTGTACTGCTCGTACATCTCCGTCCGAAAGCTCTCGCGCGACGCGTCAAACGCCACCGCCAGATAGGCTGGCTTGAAGGTGTCCATGAGCTTGCGCAGCATGTTCACGAACCCGAACAGCGCCCCGGTCGGGAAGCCCTGCGTCGTCGAGAGGTGGGAGCGGGCGTAATACGCCCGGAAGATGTAGCCGCTGCCGTCAACGATGTAGAGCTTCTTGTCCTGTTCACTCATGGTGCGAATACGCCTCGTGACCTGGAAGAGGCCGCGACCTCTTGCAATTTGTTCAGCGCCCACAGACTAACCCTACGCGCGCCGCCTGTAAAGGACGCCGCCCGCCGCCCGCGTTCAACCGCGGCCCGGTCGTTTGAGGCTGCCTCAGAGGTGCTGGAGGAGGATGATGATCGACGCGAAGAACAGCGCGATCGTCGCGAAGATGAAGATCAGCTGGAACAGCGCCTGGGTCCTCGCCAGGTTCCCCCCTGGCGCGAAGATCTGATCGAGCCCCTGCTCGCCCTCCTCCTCCAGCTCAGCGTGGAGGTCGGCCAGCATCTGCTGGGAGCGCCGCCGCACCCGCAGCAGGTTGAACACCACCAGGTACAGGATGATCAGCGCCGCCACCACCCCGGAGGCGATCAGCAGGCCCGTGATCGGCCCGCGCCAGGACTCCTTCTCGGTCGCCAGCGCCACCCGGTCCCGATCGCGCGTGTCGATCTGGAGGATCGGGTGCGTCGCGTCGTGGGGCAAGGTCGCCAGCCAGAACGCCAGCTGCTCATGCACCTCCTGCGTCGGCGCGGTCCGCAGCCACGTCGACTTGAGCAGCGCCGACGCCGTCTCGGGCCTCACCCCCGCCCCCCAGGCGCGCTCCAGCACCACCTGGAGCGCCTCGCGCCCCTCCAGCCCCGGCGCTGGCAGCGCCAGGTAGCGCACGTCCACCGCCTCGCCCGGCGCCAGCGCGTGGCCGTACACCTGAAGCTTCAGCAGCCACACCCCGCTCTCCGGCCGCGGCGGCGCCCCGGGCTTGAAGATGAACCCCCCGCCCCCGTTGCCGATCCCCGACACGTCCCCGAACACCACCCGCTCGTCCATCACCAGATCGCTGTACAGCGCCCCGGTCCGGTGGAGGGTCAGCACCGGCACCTTCAGCTCGTCCGTCGCCTTCCACAGCGGCGACTTGAGGCGCATCGCGTACTGCTTCTTCTTGCTCGTCAGGATCACCTCGCGGACGCTCGGCTCACCGCCCTCCTCGCGCGGGGCCACCTCCAGGCGCCACCGCTGGACCCCGATCGGCACCAGCGCGAACGACGCCAGCCCGCCGCCGTTGGTCTGCACCTGGCGCGGCACGTCCCCCTCGATGACGCCTTTGACGAGCTTGATCGTCACCGTCGCGGGCACGGGCAGCCCGGTCTCCCGCTCGGTGGTCTGGACGAACACCGTCGAGCGCAGCCCGTCGGTCGTGTCGTGCCCGTCGGCGAGCAGCTCGATCGCGATCGGCCCGCGCCCCACCCGCGGCAGCTCCTCGCCGCTGTCCGTCTTCAGCGGCGGCGCGCCGCGCATCGCCTCGCGATCCTCGCGGAGCTGCTCGGAGGCGCGCGCCCAGGCCTCCACCAGGTCGGGCGGGTGCGAGCGCCCCACCTCGATCGGGACCTCCACCTCCGCGGGCGACTCGCCGCGCGGCTCGACCGTCACCACGAGCGAGCCTGGCCCCTCCTGGAGCGCGGGCAGCGTCATGTTGACGTCGGCGAACCCCGCCGGGCTCGTCCGCCCGGCGTAGAGCACGCCCTTGTCCCGGTGGCTGACCCGGACGGTCGCGCCTGGCAGGAAGCGCCCCTGCGCCAGATCGCGCACACCGACGCGCCAGGCGATCGGCTCACTCGCCGCGACCGCGCGTTGACCGGAGATCGTGTAGGAGAATGAGACCGAGCGGCCCGCGACCGCCATGTAGACCGCGATGAGCGTGAAGATGTAGAGGGCGAACAGGTAGGAGGCCCAGCGCCACATCCAGGGCTTGACCAGCCGTTCGAGCCAGGTGGCGTCGGCCGACGCACCGTGTGAGGGGGTTGGTTCGCTCAAGCCACCCTACTCCTCCGTGTCGCCCGCGCCTTCCTCGAAGCCGTGCATGTCGTCGCCGCCCACCGGCTCCGGCTCGTCCGGGCCGTCGCTGGGGGGCTGGACCTTGCAGGTGTCGAGCTTCTTGTCCAGATCGCGCACCCACCGCTTGTGCTTCTTGAGGTCGCCGCCGCCGAGCGCCGCGGTGCGCGTCGAGTGGATCTTGAGCGGGTCCATGAACTCGCCGTTGTGCTTGACCCCGAGGTGGAGGTGCGGCCCGGTCGAGCGCCCGGTCGTCCCCACGTAGCCGATCACGCTCGACTGCCTCACCTTCGTCCCCTTCTTGATCCCACGGCCAAACCGCTGGAGGTGCGCGTAGTAGGACACCCAGCCGTTGGGGTGCTCGACCACGACGAGGTTGCCGTTGGCGCCCTTCTCCGCCGCGAACAGGATCGTGCCGTTGGCGATCGGGTTGATCGGGGTCCCGGAGGAGGCGGCGTAATCGACGCCGTTGTGGTTCTTCCACTTCTTGAGCACGGGGTGGAACCGCTTGCCGAACTTGCTCGTCAGCCTCGCGCCCTTGACCGGGTTGCGGATGAACATCCGCCGCAGCGAGTGGCCGTCCTTGTCGTAGTAGGTGGTGCCGTCGTCCTGGGCGGAGACATAGGCCCGCATCGAGGCGTTGGCCCCCTTGTACTCGGCCGCCAGGATGCGCCCGTAGCGGATCAGCTCGTCCTCGATGTAGATCTTCTCGTACACGATCCGGAAGGTGTCTCCCGGCTTGGTGTCGCTCCCGAAGTCGATGTCGTAGGCGAACACATCGACGAACTTCGTCACCAGCTTCTGCCCTTCTCCGGCGTCCATGATCGCCTTGCTGAGCGAGCTGCGCACGGTGCCCCCCAGGGAGGCGACCCGGGTCTTGAGCGGCGCCTTGACCTTGGACGAGGCGAACTCATCGGAGGCGCCGCGCTTGGCGACGAAGGCGACCTCCAGGTTGCGCTGGTAGCGCAGCTCCATCACCCGCCCCTCCGGGTCGTAGCGCACCTCGTACCTGTCCTTCGGGCGCGACTTGCGGAAGTCGAAGATCTTGCTGAGGCTGTTGATCGCAGGCTGGATCTGCGCGGCGGAGAGGTTGTGCTGGGTGAGCGCGGCGAACAGGCTCTGCCCCGACTTGAGGCGGCCTCGGATGGTGCCGGTCTTGCCCGCCTCGACGATCTGGGGCGCGGCCGCCTTCGCCGCCGGGGCCGCCTTGGGCTTGCTCGGCGCCTCCGCCCTGGGCGCGTCGGCCGCCGCCGCAGGGGTCGGCTTCGCCTCGGGCTGGTCGTCGGTCGCGGTCGCGGTCTCGGCCTTCCCCTCGCCCTGGCGCGCCTGGTTCACCTCCATGACCGCCGCGGAGACGCGCTGCGCCTCCGCCAGCCGCATGCTCTCCTCCGCCTCGCGCCGCTCGCGCTCCTCGGCGATGTCGGCGCCCGCGATCGAGAGGTGGACGATGAAGGCGACGAACGCCAGGATCGGCAGGCTCAGCAGCCACCAGCGACGGCGCGGCTTCTCCTCATCGGCCAACAAGCCGTTGATTGGTTGATAGATCTTCATACCCTTCCTTTCGGTGCCCTCAGGGACCAGCGGCGGGCATGAGCTTGCGCAGCCCGCGCGATCTACCTGGACTTGGCTATCATCTCCTCGGCATGCTCGAGGGTCTTGCGCGTGATCGTGCTCCCTCCGAGCATGCGAGCAATCTCCATGGTCCTCTGCTCCGGGTCAAGGGGTCGCAGAGAACTGGTCGTGCGGTTGGCCTTCTGATGCTTCTCTACCAGCACATGGTGATCCGCGTAGGAGGCCACCTGGGGTAGGTGGGTTATACACAAAACCTGCCTCCCTTGCGACACCTCCCTGATCTTCCGCCCGACCACATCCGCGACGCGGCCCCCGATCCCGGTGTCCACCTCGTCGAAAATGTACGTCGGCACCGGGTCGGACGTCATCAACGCCCCCTTGAGCGCCAACATGATCCGGCTCAGCTCACCGCCGGAGGCGATCTTGGCGAGCGGCCCCCAGCCCATGCCCGGGTTGGGGCTGATCAGGAACTCCAGGTGATCGATCCCCTGCGGGGTGAGGCTCTCGGGCGCGGCGAGGTTGACGTCCTCGACCCAGCCCCCCGCGCCGTCGCGGTAGCGGATCGGGCTCATGAAGCGGCAGCGCTCCATGCTCAGATCGCGCAGCTCGTCCTCCACCACCTCCTGAAGGCGCCTCGCCGCCTTGTGACGACGTCGGCTCAGCGTCCGCGCCTGCGCCATGATCGAGCGGAGCAGCTCGGCCGCCTCCGCCTCCGCCTCCTCGATCCGGGACTCGGCCCGCTCCAGCTTCGACAGCTCGGAGCGCATCTCCTCGGCCCGCTCCAGGACGTCCGACAGCTCGCCGCCGTGCTTGCGCTTGAGCCGGTTGAGCGTCTGGATGCGATCCTCCAGCCGCTCCAGCCTCGCCGGGTCGGCGTCCACGCTCTCGGCGTAGCGGCGCAGGTCGCGCGCCGTCTCCACCACCTGAATCCGCGCCGCCTCCAGCTGATTCACCAACGCGTCGAGCGACGTGTCGATCGCCGCCGCCCGCTGCACGTCGTCGCAGAGGTTCGACAGCGCGTCCGCCACGGCGTGCTCGCCCTCGTACAGGCCATAGCAGGCGCCCGACGCCAGCCCGCTCAGCTTCTCGGCGTTGCGGAGCACCTCCAGCTCACGATCGAGGCGCTCGTCCGCCTCCAGATCGATCTCCACCCCGTCGATCTCGTTCAACTGGAAGTTCAGGTAATCCATGCGCGCCAGCCGCTCGCGCTCCGAGCCGCGCAGCCGCCTCACCTCGCGCTCCAGCCCCCGGAGCTGCTCGACGCTCACCGACACCCGCTCCGCCTCCTCGGTCAGCCCACCGAAGGCGTCCAGGATCGACACGTGGTTGAGCGGATCGAGCAGCGAGTAGCTCGCGTGCTGGCCGATGATGTCCACCAGCCCCCGGGTCAGCTCCTGAAGGAACGCCACCCGCGACGCGCTCCCGTTGATGAACACCTTGTTGCGCCCGGTCCGGTTGATGATCCGACGGATGATCAGCTGCTCGCTGGTCTCGATCCCGCGCGGCTCCAGCAGCCGCTCGACCTGGCCGCGCGTCGCCTCCGACAGCTCGAAGATCGCCTCCACGACAGCCTCCTTCGCGTCGTGGCGCACCATCTCCGCGCTCGCCCGACCGCCCAGGATCAACCCCAGCGCGCCCACCAGGATCGACTTGCCCGCGCCCGTCTCGCCCGTCAGCGCCGTAAACCCCTCGTCGAACCCGAGCTGCAACTCGTCGATGATCGCGAAGTTCTTAATGATCAAGTGGCTCAGCATCGATCGCTCTCCCCAGCCTCATGACACACCACGCGACCATCCATGGTCCACTGTACACATCTGACGCCTGAACATCTGCGCCGCACCCAGATCTAGCCGCATCCCCCCTCGATCGCAAGCCTACAACGCTCCCACCACCACAAATCCTGTCAAGAAATCGGCAACTGAAGAAATCCAGCCCCTATTCATCGAGGTCGATGAACTTTTCTCCGGCGTACACGTTCAGCCGCTCCGACCGCACGAACCCGATCATCACCATCCCCGATTTTCTCGCTAGATCCACCGCGAGACTCGATGGCGCCGAGATCGCTGCCATCACGGGGATCCCCGCGACCCTCGCCTTCTGCGCGATCTCGAACCCGATCCGTCCGCTCACCACGAGCATGTGATCCCGAAGCGGCAGCGCCCGCCGCAGCACCTGGCGCCCGATCACCTTGTCGACCGCGTTGTGGCGACCCACGTCCTCGCGCACCGCCAGCAGCCGCCCCGTCCTCAGGTTCACCAGCCCCGCCGCATGCAGCCCGCCCGTCGCCTCGAAGACCCGCTGCGACGCCCGCATCTGCGCCACCGCCTCGCGCACCCGCGCCAGGCTCACCCGCACCGTCAGCTCCGGCGGCGCCGACCTCACGAACACCGCGTCGATCGTCGCCTTGCCGCACACCCCGCAGCTCGAACTCGCGAACGTGTTCCGCCTCAGCCGCTCCAGATCCAGCTCCAGCCGATCCGGCACCATGAGGTTGATCACGTTGCGCCCATACACCGGCATCGCCCTGCGGCAGTGCGCCGCGAACCGCACGTCGCGCGGGTCCGCGACGATCCCCTCGGTCACCGCGAACCCACACGCCAGCTCCTCGTCCGCCCCCGGCGTCCGCATCAGCACCGCGACCGACACGTCGCGCAGCCTCAGCTCCAGCGGCTCCTCGCGCACGAGCTGATCCGCGATCTCCTCGCGCGCGCCCCCCTCCACGCGCCACACCTGCGCGGAGCGCGTCGCCTCCTCCAACTCACCGCTGCGCTCGTCGCTCATGCCTCACTCACGGCGTGCACCTCGCTCACCACCACCTCGCTCGCCTCCTCCTCACGGGCGCGCTCACGCGCCGACCACTCCGGCTGCGACCCCATCGACTCCGTCACCAGCGCCGCGGCGAGCCCCCGCCGGGCGCGCTCCTCCCCCTCAACGTCGAACACACGCAGCCCCAGCCCCTGCACCATCGTCCGCAGCAACAGCTCCGCCGCCACCAGCGCGGGCCGATTGCCCCCCTTGAGCTTGTCGTCCCGCTTCACCGCGTGGAGCCCCGGCGACGTGTCCGCCTCGATGGTCCGAACCACGCGCCCGTCGCGCTTGACCGTCACGCGGAGCCGCATGACCGGGTAGGGGGTCCGCTTGAGGACCCGCTTGATCTGCTGGCCGCGCACCAGATCCGGATCGCCCACGCCCATCGCGTTGCCGCGCGTCGCCCAGACCGGCCGCGGCACCGGGACGGACTCGTAGGCGTACCAGACCAGCTGCTCCAGCTTCACGTCGAGGGACTCCAGCTCGATCGACCACGGGAGCGCGTCGTCGTCCGCGACGGCGTCCAGCGCCACCACCCCTTGCGTGTAGAGCGACGGCGCCGCTGGCGCGGCCAGCTTCAGGTGGACCTGCTCCAGGTGGTCCGCGAGCCCGTGCTTGAACGCGCTCAGCGCCATCCGCGGCGTCGAGCCCGGCAGCTCCCGGCCCGGCATGACGACGTGGAGGGTGTCCGCCTGAAACGTGATCGCGTCCTCCAGCACCCGCCGGAGCACGTCCCCCACCCGCGGCGCGTCGGCGCTGCGCGACAGGATCGCGTCCCAGGCCACCATCCCCGCGCCCCGCAGCAGCTCGCGCGCCCGCGCCTCCAGCGCCGGGTCGTGGCGAAACACCCCGCACTCCAGCGCCCGCTCGATCAGGTCGCGGCGGTCGCCCTCCTCAAGCCGCTCGATGATCACCTCCGCCAGCGGGCGGCCGTCCACCTGCGCGCCCCCCTCCACCATCCTCGCGGCCACCCGCATCGACGCCGGGTCGTCCAGCAGCGGCAGCAGCGGCGCCGGATCCTCCGGGTAGGTCATCGCGTAATACTCACAGACCTGGAGCCGCTCGTAGGTCGTCGCCCCTTCGGCCAGGCGCAGCGTCCTGAAGATCGCCTCCCGCTCCCCGAGCGCGAGCTGCCAGCTGAACCACACGCTGAGCAGCGGCAGCGCCACCCCCAACACCGCCACAAACGCCCCACCCTGCGGCGGGCTGCTGATCAACGCGCTCACCAGCGACACGAACAGCAGCAGCGGCGCCGCGCTCCCCAGCCGCGCCACCCAGCGCAGCCGAAACGCCGCCAGCAGATCGCGCCGCCCCCGCCTCGTCGCCCACGCGTGGTAGGCGATCAACGCCATACACCCCAGCGACACCGCGCTCGTGAGCCACGCGTGGACGATGACGGGATCCCTCATCGCCACGCCCCGCTGTCACTGCCTGGGCTCATCGGCGCCCCCCTTGCGCTCACGACCCTTCTCCTCGAACACCACCCGGCCCCGGTCGATCCCCACCTCAAACGGGTAGGGCTCCCCCTCGCGCTGCACCTCAAGCGTCACCGCCGTGCCCTCCTCGCCGCGGATCAGCTCCACGGTCCGCCCCAGCCCCAGGCTCGACACGTCCTCGCCGTCCACCCTCAAGATGGTGTCGTTGGCCTTGAGGCCGAACTGTGAGCCTGGCCCGCCCTCCAGCGTGCTCTGGATCCGCACGTGCCCCTCCGGGGTGGTCTGGAGCACCGCGCCGATCCCGAAGAACTCGACCTGGCCCTCCTCGCCCTCCGCCCGAGGCACCAGCGCGATCTCCAGGTCGCGCACGTCGCCCCGCCCCAGCTCCAGCCCGGCCCGGATGCGGGACGTGTAGCCCTCCTTGCGCACCCGCAGGCTCCGCCGCCCCTCGGCCACCCCCTGAAACGCGAAGTTGCCGCCACCGTCGGTCACCACGGCGCGCGGCTCCAACCCCCGGCGGCGCCGGTGGCCGTCGGCGATCGCGACCTCGGCGCCCGCGATCGGCTCGCCGCTCCGGGCGTCCACGACGCGGCCCGTCACCAGGCTGCCACCCTCCAGCTCCACCTCGACCCGCGACGTCGTCCGCCCCGCGCTGACCGTGACGCCCTCCGCCCGGCCCGAGCCCAGGTCGCCGCCGTCCACATACAGGTCGTAGACGCCAGGCCCCAACCCATCGAGGTTGAAGCGCCCCTCCGGATCGGCGAACGGGCGGGCGCCGAAGTGCCGCGACCCCAGCTCCACCTCGCCGAACGACGGCTGCACGTCGGGCACGAACCGCTCCACCACGACCGTGAAGCTCGGCGCCGGGGAGCGCGAACCGTCCACCACACGGCCCGCGATCGCTCCGCCCTCGCTCAGCTCCAACACGACCGGCTCCTTCTCGGAGCTGTTGACCCGCACCTCACCCGACGGGCCGTGGCGCGGGTGGCTCGCCGACAGCAGGTACGCCCCGACGTCCAGCCCATCGAAGCGAAACTGCCCGCCGTGGTGGGTGTTGACCCGGTTCGAGCTGGTGGGCGACAGCGCGGGCTTGAGCACCACCGAGGCCCCCCGGACCGGCTGGCCGCGCGCGTCCACGACCCGCCCCGAGACGCCTTGCAGCGCTGGCAGCGCGATCGTCCGCTGCACGACCTCGTTCGCGGCGAGCGGGATCGGCTCGGTCTCCACGATGGAGTAGCCGAGGGCCGTCACACGAAGGCGAGGGGTGCCCGCAGGGACCTCCTTGAGTTCGGCGCGGCCTGCGTCGTCGGTCAGCGGCGCCGGGACCTGCCAGGTCGCCACCCCCATCACCTCAACCCGCGCCTGCTTCACCGGCGCGCCCTCCTCGGACACCACCTCGACCACGAGCGTCCCCCGCGGCGTCAGGTCGAGCACGAGCCCGTCCACCCGCGCGCCGCCGCGCACCTGGATCTCGCGACTCTCCGCGAGCGCAAACCCGGGCGACTCGGCGAGCACCCTCACTCGCCCGGGGAGCGCGCTCAGCTCGAACCGCCCGGCGGCGTCGCTCTGGACGCCAGACGCCATCACCTCCGGCTCGCCGCCGTCGCCCGCGAGCCGCAGCAGGTTGACCTCGGCGCCCGCCACCGGCTCCCCCTGGTGGACCACCTTCCCGGCGACGACGCCGCGCTGCACCAACAGCACCTGGGCCGTCGCGCCCGGCCCCACCGTCACCACGACGGGCTCCTTGACCGCGTCCTCGTAGCCGGGAGCCTCAGCGCGCACCGTCCACGCGCCCCCGCCGGACAGCTCCACCTCGAAGCGCCCACCCCCATCGGTCGTCGCGGAGCGCGTCTCGCCGCCGCGCTGGAGCGTCACCGCCGCCCCCGCGATGCCCGCTCGGGACTCCGCGTCACGGACCACCCCCTTGAGGCGGTCGTCCTCGCGTGAGCCGACCTCGCCCTCCACCGCGTCGAGGGGTCCGTCACCGCTCCGCGACGCGGCGCCCGCGCCGGGGGCGGTGGGCGACCCGTCGGTGCCGAAGAAGGCCATCAGGACCGCGAGCAGGACCGCGCCGATCAGGGCGCCGCCCCACACCAGGAGGTTGGGTTGTGTCTGGGAGTCGTCGCTCATACCGGTGTTGGCCTCCTGCGCGTGCCTTCCTTTCCCGAGCAGGGTTGCGCCGTTGCCTCAGGTGTGTCAACCAGTGTTCCCCGCGGACGAGGGTTGATCAGGGATGATGAAACACACCGCTCCTCGCGCTTATGCGCCCAGCACCAGCGTTTTCCTGCTCCTGTCTGGCGGAGTGGTCCTGGCGGGCCTCATGCTGACGGCGCTCCTGACGCGGCCGGTCGAGCGACACAAGCTCCCGGCGCGCCTCTCCGAGGTCCGCGCCGAGCTGCGCGCGCTGCACCAGGGCCCGGCGCCCTGCGTTCGCTGGGTCGATGACGAGCCGCTGGGCGACGACGAGATCGACGCCTTCATCGCCGATCTGGAGACGGTCGTCGCCGCCGATCCGCGCACCGTCCTACCGCTGTTGAGCCACATCCGGGTCACCAACGACGCCCGCGCCCTCGACCACCACGGGCTCCCTCCAGACGGTGAGTTCACCCAGGTGGCGCTCAAGCGCCTCGGCGCGCTCGATCAGCTGCGGCTGCGGGTGCGCTCCGATCGCCTCAAGGAGCTGCTCCCGGGCCTGGAGCGCTTCGAAGCCCGCGCCGGGCGCCTGAAGCGCGATCGACGCCGCGCCGCCTACCTCCTCGACCGCCTCACCGCGGACCAACGACGCCGCGCCGAGGCGGTCGCCGAGCGATGGCGCGGCAGGCTCGCGGGCGACGTCGCGCAAGCCTCCCTGGTCCACGCCGTCGCCAGCCGGGTCACCCACCGCCGCCTCGAACTGCTCGCCGAGGCGCTGCGCAGCTACCACGAGGCCCACGACGCCTACCCCGTCGACATCCCGACGATCCTCGGCCACCTCAACCAGACCCACCACGGCGAGATCCCGCGCCAGCTCTCCCGCGGCGTCGCCCGGGACGGCGCGCTGCGCGACGGGTGGCTGCGGCCCCTGGAGTACTACCGCGTCGGACCGGACGGCTACCGCATCACCTCCCGCGGCCCCTCCGAGATCAGCCACGCGGACGACATCACCCTCCAGGGACTCGCAGGCGCACCCGCTCGCCTCCTCCAGAAGTGATCTCCGCCGCCGCCCCTCCCCTTCAGGCCGACCTCCACGCCCACACATAAGAAAAACCTCAAGATTTCTTCGAACCATCCGCCTCGCCCGGTGTCAAAACCCCAGGACCCGCACGTCCTTGATCTGCTCGTGGTAGGCCCTTGACCGTGTACGCGCCATGCGATTGACCCCATACCATTTGTTATGCTTGTGCTTGTGCGACAGCCCCTACATGTCGTACATTGTCAGGGCGCCGTATTGGTCTGGTCATCTGGGACCCAACCGGGAGTCGTTCCCATGAAGCCTGACCCCTTAAAAGAGCCGCGTGACCCTGGAGCGTCACGAGGCCGGGACAACGCAGAAAGAACACACGCCTCGCACATCGACCGGCTGATCGATCAGTGGTTCGCCGACGGCAACTACGTGGCCATGCTCATCAACGAGATGGTCTCGGATCAAGCCGACCCGGATCGCGCCACCGAGCTGTTCGACCTCGTCTTCGACGAGTCCGAGGACTTCTTCGCCGAGCCGACCCCGGCGGTCGACGAGCGCGGCGTCATCCTCACCGTCCCCAGGCGCCCCATCGCCAGACCGCTGTGCGCCGCGGCGCTCCTGCTCGGGTGTGGGTGGCTCGCCTGGAGCCTGGCCCTCGACGACCCCGGCCCCCGCGTCAAGAAGAACGCCATGGCCAGCGTCGGCCACGACCACGATCACGACCACGGCTACCTCGACGTGCTCGCGCCCATGCAGCCCTCCGAGGAGGCCAACTTCAGCGGCGACGCGATCCCACTGGGGAAGCCGGAGCCTGGCGACTGGCTCTACGAGTTCCCCGAGCAGGGTCAGACCTACCAGCAGTACCTCGCCCAGGCCAACAAACGCCGCGATGACGACCGCTTCGTCCTCTACGTGGTCCAGCTCGGCTCGCTCAGCCCAGAAGACAGCCGCGTCGTTGAGGTCACCACCGAGTACCTGAGCGCCTACTACGACCTCCCGGTCCGCACGCTCGCCCCGATCCCGCTCCCGGCGAAGGCCTGGAGCGGCGAGCGGCGCCAGTACCACGCGCGCAAGCTGCTCAACGCGCTCGGCGACGCGCTCCCTCGCGACGGCATCGGCCTGCTCGCGGTGACCGAGGCCGACCTCTACATCCCCTCGCTCAACTTCGTCTTCGGCCTCGGCTCGACCGAGGAGCGGGTCTCGGTCTTCTCGACGCGGCGGCTCGGCTACGACTACACCATGACCGGCAACACCGGCACGGTCCTCAAGCGCAGCCTCACGGTCGCGGTCCACGAGATCGGCCACGTCCTCGGCATGCGCCACTGCACCGCCTTCACCTGCGTCATGAACGGCAACAGCTCCCTCGAAGAGGCAGACAGCCACCCCCTGCACCTCTGCCCGGTCTGCGTCCGCAAGGCCGAGCACGCCGCCGTCTTCAGCCGTCACCACCGCTACGAGCGCCTTCAGCGCTTCTACAGCCGCTACGCGGGCTTCGACAAGGAGGCCGAGTTCGTCTACCGGCGCCTCAACCCCCCCGAGCCCGAACACGCCTCCAACCTCTGACGCGACTTCCAGGCGCGGCGGCGAAATGGTATCACACCCCTGAACAGGGGCGATGAGCCCCCTGAACCCCGGTGTTCGCCCATGCACGCATCGACTGGCCTCACGCTCGCGCTGCTCCTGCTCCTCACAGCGCCCGGCTGCCCCAGCCGCCCCGAGATCCACGAGGGCGGCGGCGAGCAGACCGTCGCCGACCGCGACTCCGGGCCGGAGGCGCGCGCGTTCCGGGTCAAGCGCGAGGATCACCTCCTGACCGGTCGGGCCGCGCAAGGGCGCGCCGGGGACTGGCGCCTGGAGAACCGCGACGTCGCGGTCATCGTGTCCCACCACGACCGCCCGCTGGGGTTCGGTCGCTCGGGCGGCAACGTCATCGACGCGGGCACCCGCGAGCGCAACACCGACGCCCTCGGGCAGCTCATCCTCTGGCTCGACGAGACCTGGCCGCGCCAGGCGATCTACACCGCCGTCCGCGTCACCGCCGAGGGCGGCCCGGGCGCCACCGCCGCCCTGGAGGCGAGCGGCCACGACAGCGACGACCCGGCCCTGAAGATCACCACCCGCTACACCCTCCCGCCAACGGGCCGCGCGCTGACCGTCGAGACCCGGATCGAGAACACTGGCGCGACCTCCTACACCGACTTTGAGCTGGGCGACGCCCTCCAGTGGGGCAACGCCCAGCGCTTCGCCCCAGGACACGGCTTCAACCTGAGTCGCGAGCCCATCATGACGGCCTGGCTCGCTGGAGAAGCCCCCGAGGCCGCCTACGGCTGGGTCAGCGAGGCCTCCGCCATGCGCTCCATCCACGGCAGCGGCTGGAGCGACGCCACGGTCAAGGTCGCCCAGCTCCCCCCAGGCGCCTCCGCCACCTACACGCGACACCTGATCATCGGCGACGGCGCGATCGGCGACCTCCTGCCCGACATCTTCGCGCAGCTCAAGCTCGAAGCCCACGCCGTTCAAGGTCGAGTCGCGGAGGAGGGCACCGAGGCGCCGATCGCCGACGCGACCATCCTCGTCGCGCGAGACGGCGAGAGCGAGCCCTTCGCGCGGATCCGCAGCGGCGCCGACGGGGCCTTCCAGCTCCACCTCCCCCCCGGGGCCTGGCTCCTGCGCGCCGAGGCGCCCGGGCGCCGCGCTCATGAGCCTCGCCGCGTCACGAGCCCACCCGCTCAAGACCCCCTCATTCACCTCTCGGGAGCGGGCCGCCTGGCGTTTACGCTCACCTCGGGCGGCGCTGCGACGTCGGGCAAGGTCATCGTGCGCGGCGTCGCCCCAACCCCGAACCCGGTGTTTGGACCTGAAGGGGCGACGGTGACCGGCACCATGGACCGCGTCTACACCCTGACCGGGGTCGGCGAGGTGGCGCTGCCGCCGGGGCGGTACACGGTGTTTGGAGCGAGGGGGCCAGAGTATGGGCTGGCGAAGCAGGAGATCACGGTGGCGGCGGGCGAGACCGCCCGTGCGGCGCTGGAGGTGAAGCGGGTCGTGGACACGACGGGCTGGATCGCGGGTGACTTCCATCAGCACTCCGACCCCTCGGGCGACTCCTCGGTCGCCCTGGAAGACCGCGTGATCAGCAACCTCGTCGAAGGGGTCGAGCTGCTCGTGAGCACCGACCACAACCACATCACCGACTTCGCCCCGGTGATCGAAAAAATGGGCGTGCGCGCCCAGCTCGCGTCGATGGTCGGCAATGAGATCACGACCTCGACCGTGGGGCACTTCAACGCCTACCCGCTCATCGCCAACCCCAGCGCCGTGGCGGGCGGCGCGTTCGGGCCGAAGGGGATGACCCCGGCGGAGATCTTCGCGCGGCTCCGCAGCACACCGCCCGACAACACGATCATCCAGATCAACCACCCGCGCGCGGGCCGGATCGGCTTCCTCGACGCGATGGCGGTCGAGCCCGGGACGCTCCAGACCGAGCAGCCGGGGATGAGCTGGGACTTCGACGCCGTCGAGGTGGTCAACGGCAAGCGCCTGGACCACGCCCAGCCGGTGTTGGACGACTGGTTCGCCATGCTGAACCGAGGGGGGCTCTTTGTCGCGATGGGCAACTCGGACACCCACGCCGTCATCGACGAGGAGCCCGGCTACGCCCGCACCCTGATCCAGATCGGCGAGGACGCTCCGGGGAAGATCACGACCGACGCGGTCGTCGCGGCGATTCGAGGGAGGCGCGCGGTGGTGACGACCGGGCCGTTCGTCACCGCGACGCTCGCCGGGGTGCCCATCGGCGGCTTCGTCGCGCCCCAGGCCGGGGGGCGCGCCGATCTCAAGGTCAAGGTGCAGGCGCCGCCCTGGATCGGGGTCGCGCGCGTCGAGCTGATCGAGCGCGGCGAGGTGGTGCACACCTGGGATGAGGTGAAGGGCCGCGACGAGGTGGTGCGCCTGGAGGCGACGCACGCGGTGTCCATCGCGAAGCCCACCTGGTTCATCGTGCGGGTGATCGGAGAGGGGGACATGGAGCCGGTGGTCTCGGGGACGACGCCCTACGCGTTCACCAACCCGATCTGGGTGGGCGAGGAGGCCCGCTGACGGTCACGACTCCGACGAGCCCATCGCGCCAGGCTCGCCGGGACGCGCGGCGGGCTCGAAGCGGTCGATCACGGCCACGCCGACCGAGTCGCCCCACACGTTGACGGTGGTGCGGCACATGTCGAGCAGGCGATCGACGCCCGCGATCAGGCCGATCCCCTCCAGCGGCAGCCCCACCGCCTTGAGCACCATGATCATCGTCACCAGCCCCGCCGACGGGATCCCGGCGGCGCCCACCGCCGCCAGCGACGCGACCAGGAAGATCGTCACCTGCTGCCCCAGCGTGAGGTCGATCCCGTAGAGGTTCGCGATGAAGATCGCCGCCACCGACTCATAGAGCGCCGTGCCGTCCATGTTGATCGTCGCCCCGAGCGGCAGGACGAAGCTGGAGGTCTGGCGGTTGTAGCCCGCGCGGTCGGTCACGGAGTCCAGCGTCACCGGCAGCGTCGCCGAGCTGGACGAGGTCGAGAAGGCGGTCAGCAGCGCGGGCAGCATCGCCTTCGCGAACGTGAGCGGGTTGGCGCGACCCAGCACCATGAGCAGCGTCGGCAGCACGATGAACGCATGCACCGCCAGCCCCACGACGACCGCGATCATGTACCACCCCAGGTCGAACAGGAGCCCGAACCCGGTCTTGAGCAGCACCGCCGCCAGCAGCGCGAACACCCCGACCGGGGCGGTCAGCATCACCCAGTCGGTGATCTTCATGATCACGTCGTTGAACGACTCAAACACCGCCGCCAGCGACCTGCCGCGCTCCCCCACCGTCACGGTCGCCAGCCCCAGCACGATCGAGAAGAAGATCACCGACAGCAGGTCGCCCTTCGCCAGCGCCTGCGCCACGTTCGTCGGCACGATCCCCAGGAAGACGTCGGCCAGCGGCGTCGGCGCCAACGTCGGCGGCTTCGCCGACTCCATCAGCGCCCGCGCCCCCTCGACGTCGCCCGTGCCCGGCTGGAGGATGTTGACCACGAGCAGCCCGGCGAACACCGCCAGACCCGTCGTCGCCGTGTAGTAGATCAGCGTCTTGATCCCCAGCCGCCCCAGCGCGCGGGTGTCCCCGATCCCCAACATCCCCGTCACCACCGACGCCAGCACCAGCGGCACGATGATCATCTTCAGCAGCCGCAGGAACAGGGCGCCGATGAAGTTGAAGACCTCGTACGTCACCGGCGCCGACGCCACCTCGACCGAGTACCCCGCCTCCTTGAGGTCCGACATCGCGACCTGAAACGCCCCGACGTCGCCCCGCACCTCGATCGCGCCGTCGGTCGGCTCGGCGGCCACCGCCCCCGCCTTCATCGACAGCGCCTTCACCTGCTCGACCGCCGCCACACGCCCCTCCTCCGGCAGCGTGACCTCGAAGGCCGCGTCGTCCCCGGCGCCGCGCATCGCCCCCGCCACGGCCACCGCCAGCACCAACGCCAACAGGATCTGGGTGTGGATCTGGAGGTACCAGGGCTTCTTTGACTCAGGCGAGGGGGTCGGGTCGCTCGGATCCGGCGGACGCGGGATGTCCGTCGGCGAAAGCTCGGAAGGGGGGATCGTCATGGGGTGACCTCGGCGTTCGGGGTTGATGGACCGATCGCCTGCATGATGCGCGAGGCCGCCCCGGCGTTGCAAGGCGCCGGGTCACCCAGGAGGCCTCAGCCGCGCCCGGCCACCTTCGACCAGGGGATCGAGGTCTTGCCGTAGAACCGCAGGCGCCTCAGGATCAGGTCCAGCACCAGCAGCCCCAGCGCGACGAACAGGAACCACGGCCACAGCTCGCTCTTGAACTTCACCGCCTCCCCTTCGGGGTCGAACAGCTTGGCGGGCTCCGGGTTGAGGCCGCCCCCGCCGATCTCGGCGGTCTTGGTGATCAGCGGCTCGTTGGGCTGGAGCGTCAGGTACTCGTCCGGGTAGGGCCAGGTCAGGCTCCCCCGCGAGGTCGCGATGGAGTCCCCGTACTCGTCCAGGTGATCGACCTCCACGACGTAGGAGCCGTACTCGGTCAGGTCAAAGCGGGCCTCGTAGCGCCCGGGCGCCGTCTGCTGAAGCTCGAACTGGCGGGTCTTGCGCTTGAGCTTGGAGGGCTTGTCGTCGGCCTCCTCCTCGGCGTCCTCATCGTCCTTCTTCTTCGCCTCCTCCTTACCGTCGGGGCGCTCGTCCCCTTCGTCGTCCTTGTCCTCCGGCAGATTGCGAGGGACCGGGAGCGGCTCCTTGAGCGAGACGATCGGCTTGAGGTTGTTGACGAACGCGTCCTGCTTGTCCACAGCATCGACGCGAATGACGCCCTCGCCGTTCTCGATCGCCAGCTCCATCGGGAAGGTCTCCTCGGTGTCCACCCGCATCATGTCGCGGACGACCTGGGACCAGAACTTCGGGTAGCCGTCCCACTTGAGCCACTGCACGGCCCAGCGGTTCTTGACGTCGCTGGTGAACACCGCCGCCTTGCCCATCCCGCGCCGCCACCGCGCGAAGATCGGCTCCTTGTAGGGCGAGGCGAGGATCATCTCGGCGCCGGGCTTGATCCGGGTGGACACGTAGCCGAGCAGGTAGGGCGCGTTGCTGAAGTTGATCCCGCGCACCGCCTGCACCGCCTTGGTCAGGCGAGGACGGAAGGGCTCCTCGACGAGCTGGGAGCGGGAGACCTGGCTGGTCTCCTTGGTGAAGATCTTGGGGATCGAGTAGGGGTCGGCGGTGAAGTAGTGGCGCCCGCCGCCGCCGTCGGCGATCCGCTTGAGCAGCCCGCGGTCGGCCTCACGACCCACGGAGACCGTCGAGACAGTGATCCGGGACGCCTGCATCGCCGGGAGCAGCTCGGTGAAGATGTTGGCCGGGTCCGACTCGCCGTCGGACAGGAGGATGATGTGCTTGAGGGCGGCGCGCGTGGCCTCCAGGTTGAGGTAGGCCTGCTGGAGCGCCGGGGCGATCTTGGTGCCGCCCGAGGGCTGGAGGCGGCTGAGGTTGCCCATGATCCGCAGCCGGTTGCTCGCCGACTGGAGCGGGACCAGCTCGTCGTAGCCGTCGTCGAAGGCGACGACGCCGACCTTGTCGGTCCGCTGGAGGATCTCGACGGTGGCCTTGGCCGCCTCCTTCGCCAGCTCGATCCGCTGCCCCTTCATCGACCCGGACTTGTCGATGACGAGCATCAGCGCCAGCGACGGGGTGTCGCGCTTCTTCTCACCGTCGAACGTGACGGGGACGATCCGCTCCATGTAGGTCCCGTAGTAGCCGCCCGGCCCGAAGGAGTTCTCGCCGCCGACCATCACGAACCCGCCGCCGCCGCGGATGTACTGGTCCAGCAGCCGCATCTGCCCGGTGGAGACGTACATCGCCGGGACGTCCGAGAGGATGACGGCGTCGAAGTTCTCGTACTCCTTCATCTTGGTCGGCAGGCCGCGGGCGCTGCGCGTCTCGATGTCGATGTTGGTCTTGGAGAGCGCCCGAGGCAGGTAGGAGCGCTTGCGACGCTCGCCCTCGATGTACATCACCTTTGGCTTGCCCTTGACCTCGATCGTCTCGGTGTAGCTGTTGTTCGGCTTGAAGGTGTCGACCGTCGCCTCGTCCTCCAGGGTCATCACGACGCGGTAGCGCGTGATCCCCTGCTCGAACACCTCGGTCGGGAACTGGACGGTGTTGATCCCCGGCTCCAGATCGACCCGCTTGGCCGGGCCGGCCTTGAAGACGTTCTGCCACAGCCGGAACCGCGCCTTGGCCGCCCGCGTCGCGTAGACCTCCACCTGGAGGTTGTAGGGCTGCCCCACGAGCAGGTTGTCGGGGAAGGTGAAGCCGCGGATCAGCGCCTCGGGGCGCGGCTCGTAGTCGAACGTCCGCGCCGCGACCTTGATCCCGTAGTCGCGGGCGTTGTAGGTCTCACCGAGCAGATCGCCCGTGGTCTGGTTGCCGTCCGTGATGAGCACGATCCGCTTGACGTGGTCCTGCGGGAACAGGCCGTAGGCCAGCCGCATCGCCCCCTGGATGTCGGTCGTGAGGATCTCCTCCTCGGCGGTCGGGCGGATGATTGGCGGCACCACCTCGCTGCCAGGGGCGATCTCCATCGAGCGCGCCTCCTTCGCGAACGCGACCACCTTGACGTCGTTGTCCTCGCCCTTGTTCTTCCAGGCCTCCTGCACCATGGCGTTGGCGTCTTTGAGCGCCTCATCGGGCATCGACGCCGACGTGTCCACCAGGAACACCGCCGTCACGTGGCTCTCCAGCGTCGTGAACACCACGCGGCTGAGCCCCAGCGCCAACGCCGCGATCACCAGCGCCCGCACCAACGTCGTCAGGTGCTGCTGGATCTCGGGCAGGTCGTTGAGCGTGTACTGACGCACGATCCACAGCACCGGGGCCAGCAGCACCACCGACAGCATCATCGGGCGCAGCACCTCGACGTCGCGGCCGTCCCACTGAAGGCGGAGCGGCTCGGCGCCCCAGCCGGTGGGCACCGCCACGAAGGTGTGGAAGGCCCACCCCAACGCCGCCCACGCGGACAGCAGCAGCACCCAGAATACGATCGTCTGCCAACGTATCTTCATACCGTCCATCGGCGGTTGTAGGTCACCCACTCCAGCAGCAGCAGCGCCAGCGCCCCGAACACCAGGTACACCCACCAGTCCTGCCGCTTCACCTTCTCCGTCTCCGACGCCTCAAACGTCAGCGCCCTGTCCGCCAGCTCCAGCGCCTCGGGCGGCTGGATCGCCGACTCCACCGTGTCCGACAGGTTCGCGGCGACCAGGAACTCCTCGTCGTCGTCCACCTTCACGCTGTGAAAGCCCGTCAGCTCGCCGTAGAAGATCGCCCGCCCCCGATACACCGGCACGTCGTGCGCCGTACCGTCGGGCGACGTGATCGTCGCCTTCGTCGCCTTCTTCGACACCGGGATCGTCCACGCCTCGCCGGTCTTGTAGGTCGGCACGATCGAGTCGCCCTCGTCCATGAAGTAGTCCACGGCGTTGAGCATCAGCACCGGCAGCGTGATCTTCAGCGGCAGCTCCGAGTTGCGGATGTCGAACGCCACCCCCACCAGGGTCCGCCCCTCCTCTCGCCGTGAGACGATCAGCGGGTGCGGCCCGGCCTGGGCGGCCACCTCGTCCTTGCGCGTCTTCGTCAGCTTGCTCGCGATCTGGATGTTGGCGTCCTGCAACGTCACCCACCGCATCAGCGGGTGGCGCTTGTTGGTCTTCGTCACCTCGGGACCCTCGACCTCGCCCTTGATCGCCCAGGGGCTCGACTCCCCCTTCGGGTCGATCAGCATGAAGCGCCCCTGCTCGGGCAGCTCCGGCGGCGTGAAGCGATCGAAGATCACGATGTCCATGTTCTCGGCCAGCGACGGCTCCCAGGCCTCGGGCGTGACGGTCGAGTAGGAGATGTTCTCGTTGCTGACCAGCGGCGCCTCCAGGAACAGGTTCCCCTCCGTCACCAGCGCGATCGCCATCTTGCGCGTGCTCGGCAGGATCGCGTACGCCCGGTCGTCGGTCGGGAACACGTCGCGCGCGTCCGCCGTCTTCACCACGACCCGCGCCTCCAACTTCTTGCCCGAGAACCCCTCGTTCGGGAAGAACATCCGCCGGGTCTCCTCCGGCCCGAGGGTCATCGACTTCTTCTCGACCACCTCACCGTCGCTGCTGAGCTTCAGCTCGATCTCGATGTCGCGCTTGAAGTAGCTCTTGAGTTCGATGAAGATCTCGTAATTGAGCGTGTTCGCAAAATAGCGCCGCACGTTGAACGCCGTGATCGCGACGTTGTTGCCCGACTCGCCGGTGGTGACGTGCTTGAACTGCACGGTCTTTGGCAGCACCTCGGCGGCCTCGGCGAAGCTCTGCGTGAAGACCCCATCGGAGAAGACGTAGATCTCGGCGTTGGGGCGGTCGCTGACCGCGTCGCGCACGAACTGCATCGCCTGACGGATGTCCGCTGGGGTGGCGGTCGTCTTGAGGTCCTTGAGCTGCTGCTGGAGGATCGCCGACTCCTTGACGAACGGGGTCAGCGGCCGCAGCTGCCCGTCCATGGTCACCAGCATGACCGAGTCGAGCGGCCCCATCGTCTCCAGCACCTTGATCGCCTCCTGGCGGGCGATGTCCAGGCGGTCCACGCCGCCCGAGACGTCCAGCGACGACATCGACGCCGACGTGTCCACCAGCAGCACAATGTCGCGCCCCACCTGGCGCTCGTCCTCCGGGCGAGGGTCGGCGATACCCGTCAGCACGGTGGCCATGATCAGCAATGCGAACAGGAACGAGAGCAGCCGCTTGAGGCGGTCCCACCAGCGGTTGACCTCCTCCGACTGCACCACCCGGTTCCAGATCGGCGAGAACGGGACGGTGACCCGACGCCGCCGCATCTTGAGCAGGTAGAGCAGCGCCGCCACCAGCGCCACCGCGGCGAGGATCGACAGGAAGATCTGTGGATCGAGCCCTTGAAACTTCATCCCACCGCCCTACTTGAGGAACCCGCCAGCGCGGAACACGCGCAGCACCAGCTCATCGAACGGCTCCTGAACCGGAGCCCGGAAGTAGAGCAGCCGACGCTTGACACAGAACTCCTCCAGCTCATCGCAGTACTCAAAGAACGCCTCCCGATACCGCTCCAGCAGCGCCGCCGTGACGGTCACGTCCCGGATCGCCCCGGTCTCGCAGTCCACCAGCTGGAGGTCGCCCCGGAGCGCCGGGTTCAGCTCGGCCTCATCGTAGACCTGCATCACGATCGGCTCGAACTTCTGGTAGCGCAGGAAGTTGAGCCCCTCCTGAAACCCCTGGGGGTCGTAGAAGTCGCTGATCACGGTGGCGATCCCGCGGCGCTTGTTCTGCGTCACGAAGGTGCGGAACGCCTCCTTGATGTCGGTCTGCCCGCCCGACTCCAGCGGCCCGAGGAACTTGAAGATCTTGTGGATCTGCCCGCGGCCGCGCGACGGCGGCAGTCGCCCGGTCAGCTTGGCGTTGAACGGCACCACCGCCACCCGATCGAGGTTCGACAGCCCGATGTAGGCCAGCGCCGCCGCCAGCATCTTGGCGTACTGGAACTTCGTCAGCCCGCTCGGCCCCTCCAGCGACATCGACTCGCTGCAATCGACGAGGAGGTAGATGTACAGGTCCTCCTCCTCCTCGAACAGGCGCAGCAGCAGCTTGCGGGTCCGCGCGTAGATCATCCAGTCGAGGTTGCGGAAGTCGTCGCCGGGCACGTAGTTGCGGTGGTCGGCGAACTCGATCCCCGAGCCGATCTTCTTGGTGCGGCGCTCGGCCCGCATCTGCCCCGAGGCGATCTTGCGCGAGATGATGTAGAGGATCTCAAGCTTCTTGAGGAACTCGTCGCTGAACAGGTTCTCGTCAGACATCCAGCATCACCCCTTGACGGAGGTCTTCTTCAGGATCTCGCTCAAAATGTCGTCGGTCTGCACCCCTTCGGCCTCGCCCTCGAAGTTGAGGATGACGCGGTGCCGCAGGCTGGCCTTCATGATCGCCTGGATGTCCTCGGGGCCGACGTGGTAGCGGCCGTCCATCATGGCGTTGACCTTGGCGGCGAGCAGCATCGCCTGGGCGCCGCGCGGCGAGCCGCCGTTGCGCACGAACTGCCGCACCATGTCGGTCGCCTCGTCCATGTCGGGGTGGGTCGCCCGCAGCAGCCGCAGCGCGTAGCGCTGCACCGGCTTGGCGATCTCGACCTCGCGCACCTGGCGGCGCATCTCCAGCAGCCGCTCGCGGTCGATCACCTTGTCCGCCGACACCTTCACGCCGCGCGTGGTGCGGTCCATGATGATGTCCAGCTCGTCCAGGCTCGGGAAGCGCACGATCAGCTTGAACAAAAAGCGGTCGAGCTGCGCCTCGGGCAGCGGGTAGGTCCCCTCCTGCTCCAGCGGGTTCTGCGTCGCCATGACGAAGAAGGGCGGCTCCAGCCGGTGGGTCGTGCTGGCGACCGTCACCGACCGCTCCGCCATCGACTCCAGCAAGGCCGCCTGGGTCTTGGGCGTGGCGCGGTTGATCTCGTCGGCCAGCAGCAGGTTGGTGAACACCGGCCCCTTCTGGAACTCGAAGTGCATCGACCCCCGCTCGTCCTCCACCGCCATCCGCGTGCCGATGATGTCGCTCGGCTGCAGATCAGGGGTGAACTGGATCCGCTCGAACTGCAGATCCATCACGTGCGAGATGGTGTTCACCAGCACCGTCTTGCCCAACCCGGGCACGCCCTCCAGCAGCACGTGCCCGTCGGCCATGATGCAGGTGATCACCCCTTGCACGATCTCCTCCTGGCCGACGATCACCTTGCCGATCTCGTCCTGGATGCGCCCGAGGTCCTCGCGGAACGCGCGGACGATCTCCTCGGGGGCCCCCCCGCCCTTCTTTGCAGCCGCCTTGCTCATGAGACTCCTTTCACCGGCGCGCTCACCGCACGCTCAACACAACACGGCGCCCGCGCCGCCACAGACCAGCGACGCGCGCGCCATGCATCCACAGTCAGGTTCTGTCCGATGTGATACCACACCGGATCCGGGTTGTCGCCTCCATCACTCACCGTCACCGCGAGGACGGATCATGTCGAAGTAGCGCCGGACGTAGAACTGGTACCCCGGGGGCACCTCCTCGCTCTCCAGCACCTCCTCGGCGACGTCCTTGTACTCCACAAACACGTCCTTGTAGCCCTGGGTCGCGAACCCCTTGCTGGCCGCCGAGAGGATCACCTCCGACTTCACCGGGGCCTCGCCGTCCATCTTGCCCTCGACCTTCTTGTCCTCGAACTTCTTGTCCTTCAGCCCCGTGGCGTCGCCCAGCTTCCGGTCGCCCTCGCCCTCGCCGATGCCCTTGCCCTTGGTCTCGCCGTCGGCCTGGCCGCCCTTCATCCCATCCTGGCCCTCGCCGTCCTTGTCGCCCGGCGCGCTGCCCCCGGAGGAGCCGGGCTTGTCGCCCTTCTCGCCGCCCTTCTGCCCGGACTTGCTCCCGTTAGCCTGCCCGGGCTTCTGGCTCGCCTTGTTCCCGTTGGCCTGACCCGGCTTCTGCTCGCTCTGCGCCCCGGGCTTCGGCTGACCGCTCTGCGGTTGGGCGCCCTGCGGCTGCCCCGGCTTGGGCTGCTGCCCGGAGGCCTTCTGGTTGAACTGGTCGCGCGAGGCCACCTGCTGCTCGCCCTGCTGCCCCTGGCGGCGGATCTGCTCCTTCATGTCGTTGATCTGCGCCTGGGCCTTGTCCATGGATTGGCCGGTCTTGACCTGCTTGTCCATGTTCTTGAGTTCCTTGGAGGCCTGACCCATGTTCTGCTTGAAGTCCTTCTGGGCCTGCTCGCGCCCCTCCTTGCCCTTGGCCGCGCCCTTGCCGCGCTTCTTGACCGAGCGGGCCATCTTGGACCCCTCCTTCGTCGCCTTGCTCAGCCGCTTGAGCGCCCGCTTCTTGCCGCTCTTGCCAAACGCCGACGACTTCTTGCGCAGCTTCTTCAGATCACGCTCCAGGCGGCTGAGGCGCTTGCGCTCCTTGTCGGACATCCCCTCCTTCTTCGCCTCAAGCTTCTTGCGGAGCGCCTCCAGTTCCTCCTCCTTGTCCTTGAGCATCTTGTCCAGCCGACCGGACTCGTCCTCGAACTTCGAGGCCATCTTCTCCAGCTTGCGCGCCATCGCCTCCAGGTCGCGATCCGAGATCTCGCCCTTGTCGATCTTGTCCGCCAGCTTGTTCAGCTCCTCGGCGACCTTGTCGAGGTCGCCCGACTCCAGCGCCTTGGCCAGGTCCTCGGTGTGCTTGTTCTTCTCCACCTCGTCGCTGACCTTCTTGAGCTCCTCCAGCAGCGGCTTCCAGCCGTCGTCCTTGTCCTCGAAGAACTTGTTCTGGATCTCGTCGACCTCGGTCAGGAACTTCTCCTTGTCGAGCTTCTTCTGATCGAGCTTGTCGAACAGCTCGTCCATCTCACCGGCGAGCGCCTGCGCCTCGGCGTCCTCGCTCTTGGCCAGCTCCTCGCGCAGCTCCTGCCACTTCTCGCGCTCGATATCGACCTGGTCGTCGTCAAACGCAGGCTTCACGTCCACGACCGGATCGACGATCGGCGGCAGCGTCCCCTGCACCACCGGCGGCCGGAACACCAGCACCAGCCCCAGCGCCGCCCCCACCAGCACGAACGCCAGCGCGTCGCGCGGGATCGCGAACGGGGACGACGGCGCCACCCGCACCCCGTCCAGGTGACCCTCGGACTCACGAATCGCCGCCTCCATGAAGGGGGTCCGCTCGTCCGGCGGCAGCTCCAGGAAGCAGTACGCGCTCGTCAGCCGCCCCTTGAGGCCGTTGGTCGTGTCCAGCGCCATCGCGACGTCGCTGTGCTCGATCCGGTGCAGGAACGCCCACACCAGCCCGATCGCCGGAAACACCACCCCCCCGGCCGCCCAGCTCCACATGGCGTCCGCCGCCAACCAGTGCGTCTTGTAGAGCACCAACAGCACCATCCACACCAGACAGCTGGCGATCAGGCCGGTGACCACGCCCTCCATCACGCGCTGCAGCCGCAGCCGCAGCCGCGCGAGGCCAATGAGGTTGTAGATTCGCTTATCCATCACTCTTCCTATTTGAGGGGGCGAGCCTGACCTCACCGCCGCACCCACACCACCGTCAACCGAGCCTGGTCGACGTGGTACCACACGGCGCGCGAGGATGCACACATCGCCCGCAGCTTCGACAACCGCCGCTCACCCCCCAGCGAAGCGACCTTGTTGTCCTCTACCCGATCCAAACGCCCCCGAAGTCGCGGTTTGTTCCTTCACCAGGCCACCTCCTCGGACGTCAGCACCAGTCAATTCATTCACCCACGGCCTCAACCCGGCGCTGACCCGCGCCGATAGCCACACGGGATCCGAAGAGGAGCCAGAAAAACCGGGAACTTCTGTCGCCCGCCGTTGTCCAGAGTAGATGTGGCTCCGAATCAGGACCCGAGGCTCGCTGACTGAACCCCGGACCGCAGCGCTCGCTGCGCTCCACGCGAACGGAACCGTCGTGCGACACACCCGGCACACCCCCCGGCGCGCGCTGGCCGATCCCGGCTGGATGGCCCGGTGCGCCTCGACCATGGCGCTGTTCGCCCTCCTCCTGATCGTCCCCTCGCTGCTGGAGCCGCCCCACGCCACCTACAGCGCCCGCCCGGTCGTCCCCTTCGACACCGCCGAGGGCAAGCTGCTGGCGCTGCGCCCGCTGGGCGACCTCATGGAGCGCGACATCGACGACCTCGCGCGCAGCCTGGAGTACCGCCTCGGCGTCGACGTCACGCTCCTGCCGCCGCTCCCGATCCCCCCCGAGGCCCGTGACCCGGCGACCGGGCACGTCGTCGCCGACCGGCTCCTCAACTGGATGTTCGCCACCCGCCCCGACGACGCCTGGCGCTACGTCGCGGTCACCAGCGACCCGCTCCAGACCGGCGACGCCCACTCCCTCTACGGCTACGCCAACGCCGTCGATCACGTCGCCGTCCTGACCACCTTCCACTTCGAGGCGGGCCTCCACAGCACCGACCGCCTCGAACGCGCGCTCGCCCGCGACAAGCTCGCCCGCGCCGCCGTCCACGAGATGGCCCACACCCTTGGCCTCGACCACTGCGAGCACGACCTCTGCCTGATGCAGCGGGTCATCCCCCTCGACCGCCTCGACACCCGCACCAGCCTCTGCCATGACTGCATCCAGCGGCTCGACCGCGCGCTCGCCACCCCCAACGACCCCTGGCGAGAGCAGCTCGACCTCGGCGACAGCTTCTTCCATCGCCGCTACTACACCCGCGCGCTCCACCACTACGACCTCGCCAAGGCCCTGCTCACCCCACACGACGACCCGCGCGCCCTCTCTCAGGTCGAGAACCGGATCGGCGCCTCGCTCCTCTCCATGCAGATCGTCGCCGAGGGCGAGCAGAACATCCGCCGCGCCATCGACCTCGACCCCGCCGCACCCCAACCCCACTACAACCTCGCCATCGTGTACGCCTACGCCGGTGAGCGCGCCCTCGCCCAGGAGGAGTTGGAGCGCGGCATGGCCCTTGACCAGGACCCGGTGAGCCGCCACGGCTTCGCCGGGCGCTTCCTGCTCGACATCCTCGACGACCCGGACGCCGCCGCCGCCCACCTGCGCGCCTACGCCGCCGCGGGCGGCGACAGCCCCTACCTCCTCGAAGCCCTCGACACCCTCAGCCGCCCCGGCGCCGTCCTGTTCACCCACGGCGAGGTCGAAGTGATCCACGCGACCTGGTAGAGGTTGCGCCGCGCGGTTTGGCGCCTACCTTGGGAGGCGTCTTGAGGGCGCATGCGCGCCCTCTCTCCCGTTGGAGGCCCCGGATGATCCCGCTCTACGACGACAACCCGACCAGGACCGTCCCCTGGGTCACCTACACCCTCATCGTGCTCAACGCGGTGGTCTTCCTCTATGAGCTGATCCTCGGCGACGCCGGTCAGGCGGCGCTGTTTCGGGAGTGGGGCGTGCGCCCCATCGAGTACTGGCAGCTCTCCTCGGTCCGGGAGCCGATCGTCACGGGCGTCGTCCTGCCGCTGTTCACGAGCATGTTCCTCCACGGCGGCTTCATGCACATCATCAGCAACATGCTCTTCCTGTGGGTCTTCGGCGACAACGTCGAGGACCGCTTCGGGCACGGCAAGTACCTCCTGCTCTACCTCGGCTTCGGGCTCGCCGCCACCGCCACCCACATCCTCTTCTCGCCGGACAGCGCCATCCCCACCGTCGGCGCCAGCGGCGCCATCTCCGGCGTCCTCGGCGCCTACCTCGTCTTCTACCCCCGCGCCCGGGTCCACACCCTCATCCCGATCTTCTTCATCATGCTGATGCGCGAGATCCCGGCGGTCCTGTTCCTCGGGATCTGGTTCGGGCTTCAGGTCTTCAGCGGCCTCGGCAGCCTCGTCAGCAACGTCGGCGGCGTGGCGTGGTGGGCCCACATCGGCGGCTTCGTCGCAGGCGCCGCGCTCGCGCTCGTCTGGAGGATGACCTTCGGCGACCCCGACGACCCCGACGACTACGAGTACGCCGAGTTCCGACCCGTCTGACGCCTACTTGCAGCCGCACGCCTCGGGGTTGCCGCCCTTCAGCTCGGCGGCGCCCCAGGGGCCGGTCACCCGACCGGCGGGCGGCGAGCTGTACGCGACCTCAAACGTCCCGTTCAAGGTCGTCGTCGCCAGCGCGGCGCCGCAAAGGAAGGGGCGCACCTGCTCCTGACAGCCCACGGCGATCCCGAGGATGTCGTCCTGCCCGCGTGACGGGGCGAGGCAGACCTGAGCCTCGGCTTCGAGGTTCATCTTGGCGCTCTGGCCGTCCTCCTGGCAGGTGAGGTTGGGCAGCAGCGTCAGGTCGGCGCGGGCGTCGCAGACCACCGGGCAGACGTTCGGCTCGCTCTGGAGCAGCGCCGCGACCGTCCCGCTGAGGTTCTCCAGCAGCGTCAGGACCTCGTCGAAGATCAGGATCCGCACGTTGCCCTGCCGCGCCTTCTGCTTCAGCCCGGTCACCTCACCCTTGGAGAAGCTGCCGTAGGCGCCGTCCTCGCGGACCGCGGTGAGCCGCGCGGTGTTGGGGTCGATCCCCCACCAGGCGGCGACCGGGTTGCCCTCGACCTTGACCTGGCGCGTCGGCACGAGCGCGAGGTTGCCCGTCGTGCGGACGAAGTCCAGCAGGTGGTTGGAGGCGACCGTGGACATCGTCAGCGAGCCGAGGACGTCGTCCACGTTGCCCGGGGAGACCGTCATGATCGGGATCCCCTGGCGGCTCGCCTGCGTCATGATCATCCCCACCGTCACCAGCGGCCGCCCGGTGAGGCTGCGCACCACCGAGCCCTCGAACTGGCTCACGAAGCGCCCCCGCAGCGACTGGAACGCATGCGCCATCGACATCGGCAGCCCGGCGGCCGGGAGCGCCCGCACCGCGTCGCGGCGCAGGTCGATCTGCCAGAAGAGGCGGTCGCCCTTGCGGATCCCGCCCGTGATGATGATCCGCGGCTCGTCGAAGTAGGCGCGCACCCCGAACGACTGGGCCATCGCCAACGTCGCCCGGTCGGAGACGTTGGCGTAGGTCAACCCCATCAGCCCCCCGGCGCCGCCGAGCAGCCCCGTGAGGTACTCGCGCATCCGGGCGTCCGCCTCCTCGCGGCGCATCGTCTTGTGGAACTCCTCCTTGAGGGCGCCCCGCATCTTGCTGGTCGCCTGGTGGAGGCTGGCCAGCTCCTGCTTGGCGACCGCCTTGAGGAACGTCTCGTTCATCCACCCCGGCAGCACCAGCATGCTGAAGACCTGCTGCTCGGAGCTGAACAGATCGAGCGCCCCGCCCTCCAAGTAGAGGTCGCGGACCACCTTCTTCTGCACCTTCCCGCCGCGATCAAAGAAGAACTCGACCCAGATCCGCGAGCGCATCTTCCACGAGAACGAGCGCCCCTGGACCGCCTTGCCCGACACGGTCAGCTCCGGGCGCCAGCTCGCGCCACCGGCGTCGGCGGGCTCGAAGGTCAGCACCATGTTCCGGTAGGTCATGTCCTGGACGGGCCGGGTGATCGACAACAGCTCGCCGCCGCGGTTGTCCTTGGTGGCCACGTGGACCTTCACCGTCAGCTCGACCTTCGCCTCCTTCGGGACGCCGTCGTGCTCGCCCTCCTTGCGGGTCGGCGTCGCCCCGTAGACCCCGCGCGGGAAGGCGGGCGACATCGACACCCACTTGCCCCCGATCTTCGCCTCGACCCAGTAGTGACGCGTCACCTCGCCGAGCAGCCGCCGATCCGACTCCGGGTTGTACACCGGCGCGTTCCCCGGCACCGACCCCTTGAGCGACGCCTTGCCCAGGTAGGCCATCATCAGGCGCTCACGGTCGGTGGCCTTGAGGTCGCCGTAGGCGATCCGCGTCTTGATGTTCGCCACCTCCAGCAGCTCGCGCAGCAACAACGCCTGATCGAGGCTGTTGCCCGAGCGCGACATCAGGATCGCCCGGGTGTCGCGCAGGTGGCCCTCGTAGGGCTCGAAGGCGATGTTGTCACGCACCCAGTTGAAGGCGGCCTTCGGGTCGGGCCTGCGCCCCAGCTCACCGGTCAGCGCCTTGACCGACAGCGCCACCGGATCGTACTTGAGCCGGTTGACCACCGAGACGTGCCCCTCGATCGAGTCGAGGCGCTGCTTGAACCCCGCGAAGTAGTCGCTGTCGCTCTTGTCCTGGGCCTGCCCCGGGGTCGCCATCGTCAGCGCCAGGAGCGCCCCGAGCAACATGGATCGCCTCAGGGGGGTTGTGTGTGTGTTCATGACCTGCCGTCTCCGTCCCAGGAGTTGGAGGCGCGCGCCTGGCTGCACACCCTCCCTCCATGTCGTTCACTGCGGAATCAAGGCTATCGCGTCCCACCCAGGGCGTCAACTTCATGGCCGCTCGACGCCGATCGGCTCGGGGTCGATCAGCGCTCGCCACGCCTGAAACGCCGCGTAGGGGAGCACCACCCCGTACTCCACGAGCCGCAACACGACCGTCCCCCCCACGACCACGTCCGCGTAGATGAGCAGCACCAGCAGGCTCCAGGCCACCAGCGCCCGCGCTCGCGGGCTCTGGGCCACGGCCAGCGGGACCAGCCACGCCACGTACCAGGGGTGCACCGTCGGGGCCATCAGCAGCAGCGCCGCCAACATCACCAACACCACCCGATCCGGCTCCACGCGCTGGTGCAGCAACAACAGCAGCACCAGCGCCAGCGCCAGCGCCACCAGCAGCTTGACCACCGCCGCCGCAAGCTCCACACCGCCAAACGCGGTGCTGGCGACCTCCTGACCCTCGTGCAGGTGGGTCATCCCGATCGCCTCAAAGGTCTCGCGGAGCGACTCAAACCGCCACCAGGGGCGCCGCCCGTCGGGTCGGTCGGGGACCGTCGCCAGGACGCGCTCCTCAACCTCCAACGCCACTGCAAACACCCCGTCGTTGGCCTGCCATTTCCTCGCGTAGGTCGAAAGTCCCTTTGAGAACGATCCCGACTCACCGAAGACCACCGGGGTCACGTAGGGCGCCGCCGTCGCAGCCGCCGTCGCCGCGAACCCCACGGTCACCAGCGCCCCCCGCAGCGCCGCCCTCCCGCGCGCCGCCGCCCGCGTCCCCTCCACCTCGCCGCCCCACACCCCGCGGGGCCACCAGGCCCAGACCGCCAGCGGCGCCAGCGCCACCGCCCCCAACAGCTTGAAGCTCGCGCTGAGCCCCACCAGCGCCCCGGCCCCCAGCCAGGACCACCATGAACGAGGCGCCTCGCTCATCAGCACCCCCTCGCGCTTGCGCCGCCTCGGGACCACCAGCGCCACCCCCCACGTCAGCGTCGTCATCGCCAACACGTCGAGGTGCCCCGAGGCCGAAAACTCCATGATCATCAATGGATTCCACAACAGCAGCGCCGTCACCAGCCCGCGCCGCGGGGCGCTGAGCTGCTCGCCTCGCCCCGCCAGGCGCCAGACCGCGCCCAACGCGGCGAACTCCCCCGCCACCATCACCAGCCGCATCCCGATCAAGCCGCCGCCGAGCCCCATGACCGCCGCGAACACGAGCTGCGCCGCTGGCGGGTAGATGGTCGGCACCTCCGCGTGGTTGATCAGCGACCAGAAGTCGGTGTGGAGCGGCACGAGCGCTTCAGCCGCCGGGGCCAGGCTGTAGGGGTTGAGGCGCCCCGCGGTCTGCACGTGGCCGTCCCACATGTAGCGCCAGACGTCGTCGGAGAGGTGTGGGAAGGAGCCAATCGCCAGGATGAGCCGCGGCGCCAACGCCACGAGCGCGATCTGCGCCACGGAGAGCCGCAGCCGCCCTCGCGCGACCCCCCAGGCGCTCCCCAGGTAGAGCGCGACCAGCGCGGCGAGGCCCCCCATCACGAGCGCGCGGGAGCCGTCGGCGGGGGGGCCCTGCCAGGTCGCCCAGGCGATCCAGGCGGCCGCCGCCGCGAACCCCAGCCCCAGCCCCAGCGTCGCGCCCCAGGCGGAGCGCGCGTCGTGAGGGGCGCCGGTCATCCGTCCGAGGTGTTGAGCAGCGCCCGGCGCAGCCAGCGGCTGGTCTGAAACAGGCTCAGCAGGCCCACGTAGAGGAACCCACACTGGAACAGCAACAGGAACGGCAGCGACGCGAACGCCGAGCGGCCATGGAGGAGCACGACGCTCACGGCGAGGCTGAACCACAAGCCGAGCGTCAGCTCCACCACGGGGGTGACGTCCATCTTACGGATGTACTTCTTGGCCACCCAGGCGCGGCGCGGCTCCCCGCTGGTGATGGCGTACTTGGGGGTTCGGGTGAAGCCGGTCTGGTAGCCCACCAGCGCCTCCAGCACCGCCTTGCAGTTGTTGACCGACAGCCCGATCCCCAGCGACAGCACCATGGGGAGGAACTTCAGCGAGGTCCACAGGCTGCGGCCGATCTCGCGCTGGCTGACGATGTAGAACGTGCCGACCGAGAAGGTCGCCAGCACGAACACCGGGAAGTCGACCAGGAGCGACTCGGTCCAGCCGCGCTCGATGCGGATCACGGTCGCGATCGGCATCATGATCGACAGCAGCACCATGAGCAGGTAGGCGATGTTGTTCGACAGGTGGGTGAAGGCCTCCATCTTCACCATGAGCGGCAGCTCCGAGCGCAGGATCGTCGGCAGCAGCTTGCGGGCGGTCTGGATCGAGCCCTTGGCCCAGCGGTGCTGCTGCGACTTGAAGGCGTTCATCTCGACCGGGATCTCCGCCGGGCTCACGACGTCCTTGAGGAACACGAAGTCCCACCCCGCCAGCTGCGCGCGGTAGGAGAGGTCGAGATCCTCGGTCAAGGTGTCGTGCTGCCAGCCGCCCGCCTCGGCGATGGTCTGGCGGCGCCAGATCCCGGCGGTCCCGTTGAAGTTGAAGAACCGCCCCGAGCGGTTGCGGGCGGTGTGCTCAACCACGAAGTGGCCGTCGAGCAGGATCGACTGCACCTGCGTCAGCAGCGAGTACTCCCGGTTGATGTGCTCCCACCTCGCCTGCACCATCCCGATCCCGGGGTCGGTGAAGAAGTCCACCGTCTCGCGCAGGAAGTCCGGCGAGGGGACGAAGTCGGCGTCGAACACGGCGATCAGCTCGCCTTGGGCGACCTGCATGCCCTCCTCCAGGGCGCCCGCCTTGTAGCCGGTTCGGTCCTCGCGGTGGATCAGCTTGACGTCCACGCCCTCCTCGCGCCAGCGCGCCACGACCTCGGCGGCGATCTCGGTCGTGTCGTCGGTGGAGTCGTCGAGGACCTGCACCTCCAGCCGATCGCGCGGGTAGTCGAACTTGCAGACCGCGTCGATGAGGCGGCCGATGACGTAGCGCTCGTTGAAGCAGGGGAGCTGGACGGTGACCCGCGGCAGTTCGTCGGGCTCAAAGCGGCGGGGGGGCTCGGGGGTGTCCCGGCGGTGGCGCCGATACAGGTACACCATGACGTAGCGGTGCAGGCCGTACAACGACAGAAACACCAGGACCACGAAGTAGCAGACCAGGAAGATGATTTCGAGATACGCCATCAAGTCATTGATCCGCGCTTGGTCCTGCGGCAGCGCTCAGAAGCGACGTCGAAGTGGTGGTGAGGGGGGTGAGCACCCGCGCCCCACGCCGCAAACCGCCGCATCGTAGTACCGATGGCCCCCCGGGCGTTACGCGCCCATGTGGGCTTTGTGTCCCCTGTCTGGACAAGCCCCGGTCTGGCTGTGATAAAAGCCAGTCACAGACAGGGTGTCAAGCCCAGCGCGTCACCCGACGGCCGCAGGCGGCCCGGGGAGGCTCGCGCGGAGAGGCGCAGGGCCTCATGGAGAGACACCTGGCTGAGGATTTCTTGGGAGTATATTGCAGCGGGGCCGTCCCTTCTGTTACATAGTCCCTCTGTCTTACGGGCAGACGGAGCATACTGCATGCAGGCAAGACAGCCCACATACCTAGAAGCGATGCTTGATCGTCTGGTCGAGCCCACCCGAGACTACCTCGAGAAGCACACGGATCTGGAGCCGCTCTCGGTCCTCATCGCTCATATCCTACGTGATAACAGCGATTTCCGACCGGAGTTGACCGACATCCTCGGCAACGACCCGCTGCTTCGCGCCGGGCGCGCCTACCTCGGGCTGCTCCTGGAGAACGACCGCCTCCCTCGCGGCGAGCAGCTCACGTTGGAGGAGCTGACCCTGCCGCGCGGGCTGCTGATCGACTTCTTCAGCGGCGAGGTCAACATCCAGGGCCGGGCCCAGGAGGTGCTGAGCCTGGTTGAGCGCAAGTTCTCCCAGCGCGCCTTCAAGCAGGCGACCATCCTCCTCCAGCTCTTTGAGACCGATCAGTCCACCCGCATGCAGAACGAGCGCAAGCTGTTCTACGAGGACATGATCCAGCGGCTGGGCATCCGCCGCCGCCACCCGCTCGCCGAAGACGACATCAAGCAGGTCCACGACCACTTCAAGGCGATCGACGACGCGCTCAAGAACACCGGCGCGTTCATCACCCCCGAGGAGCCGGAGTCGATCACCACGCTGGCCGAGGCGATGAAGGACCCGAGCTACGCCCGGGAGCTGCGCCCCCCAGAGCCGCTCCTCGCGTCCGAAGGCGACGACACCCTCGACTTCAGCATGGAGATGATCGAGCCCTCGACCGTCATCCAGGGGCTCCGCGATCCCTTCCTGCCGCTGACCCGCTCCTTCGACTGGCTCGCGGCGCGTCACCAGATCAACTTCTGCGTCCTCGTCCGCCACCCGGCCGAGCTGCAACTGTGGAGCACCATCAACAACCTCGGCACCACCACCGAGGGCAACGAGCTGACTCTGTTCGTGCCCCCCTCGCGGTGGCGCTCCCCGGCGGACTACACCGAGCTGCCGCTGCTCCACCTGCTCTCGTTCCACCTGTCCGCCGAGTCGATGCGCGACTACATCCACGCCCTCACCCGGGCGTGCTACTTCATCCTGCTCGCGGTCGGCGACACCGGGCTTGAGGCCTACCTCGACACCTACTTCGCCTGGCTCAACGCCACCCTCGGCATCGACGGCACCCGCTTCGTCGATCGCCTCCACCGCGACTCCACCCTCGGCGAGCAGACGCTGGGCGACACCATCGACTCCATCTTCCAGGAGTACTTCGAGGAGCCGCTCATGGCGCGCCACGCCGCGCTGACCGACCAGGACATCCAGACCGCGATCAAGGCCTTCGTCCACCAGATGCGCACCGCCAACTACAGCGAGATCGCGCCCGGACACTACGACCTCGGCTCCATCATCCTCGACAACCTGCTCGGCATCGAGTACCCGTCGCCCGAGTTCGCCTTCAAGATCCATCGCATCGTCTGAGATAAACGCGTCTAGAGCGTTGGTCTGAGCCAATTGAACGCACCACGACAAAGGGGCGCTGAGTCATGACTCAGCGCCCCTTTGTCGTGGTGCGTGCGGCCTCACCGAGGTGAGGCCGCGCGGCTCAGAACTGCTCAGCCTCGGTCGAGCCCTCCAGCGCCGTGGTGGAGCTGGTCCCACCGGAGATGGCGTTGGCCACGGCGTCGAAGTAGCCGGTGCCGACCTCCGACTGGTGCTTGATGGCGGTGTAGCCGTTGTCGGCGCTCGCGAACTCGGCCTGCTGGAGCTGGGAGTAGGCGCTCATGCCGCGCTCGCGGTAGTCGCGCGCCAGCTCGAACATCCCGTAGTTCAGCGAGTGGAAGCCCGCCAGCGTGACGAACTGGAACGCGTACCCCATCGCCCCCAGCTCGCGCTGGAACTTGGCGATCGTGGTCGCGTCGAGGTTGCTCGCCCAGTTGAAGGAGGGCGAGCAGTTGTAGGCCATCAGCTTGCCGGGGAACTCCGCCCGGATCGCCTCGGCGAACTCCTTCGCCTCGGCGAGGTCGGGCTTGGAGGTCTCGCACCACACCAGGTCGGAGTAGGGCGCGTAGGACTTCGCCCGGGCGATCGCCGACTTCAGCCCGTTCTTGACGTAGAAGTAGCCCTCCGGGGTGCGCTCGCCGGTGATGAACTCGTGGTCCCGCGCGTCGACGTCGCTGGTCAGGAGCGTCGCCGCGTTGGCGTCGGTGCGGGCGATCAGGACCGACGGGACGCCGAGGACGTCGGCCGCCAGCCGCGCCGACACCAGCGTGCGGATGAACTGCTGGGTGGGCACCAGGACCTTGCCGCCGAGGTGACCGCACTTCTTCTCGCTCGCGAGCTGGTCCTCGTAGTGAACCCCCGCGGCGCCCGCCTCGATCATCCCCTTCATCAGCTCGAAGGCGTTGAGCGCCCCACCAAACCCAGCCTCCGCGTCGGCCACGATCGGCACCAGCCAGTCGACGTCGCCCTGACCCTCCATGTGCTGGATCTGATCGGCGCGCTGAAGCGTCTGGTTGATGCGCCGCACCAGCGCCGGGACGCTGTTGGACGGGTAGAGGCTCTGATCGGGGTACATGTGGCCCGACAGGTTGGCGTCGGCCGCCGTCTGCCAGCCGCTCACGTAGATGGCCGGGAGCCCGGCGCGCACCTGCTGCATCGCCTGGTTGCCGGTCACCGCGCCCAGCGAGTTGACGTAGGGGTCGCTGTGCATCTTCGACCACAGCTTCTCCGCGCCGAGGCGCGCCAGCGTATGCTCCACGACGACCGAGCCCCGCAGGCGATCGACGTCCTCGGCGGAGTAGGGGCGAGTCACCCCGCTCCAGCGCTCGTCATTGGCCCAGCTCTCGCTCATTTCCTTGATGCTCTGCTTCATGATCACGTTCCTCTCTATGGTCTCGGATGATGCTCCGCTGTACTTCAAGACACGCTCCACAGACACACCACCCCTCGCGCGGGCGGTGCTCCCCCTTGAACGTCACGGCCGCCCCGAGGCGCACCGTGGTGAGCCCGGGTCGCTCTCGCGCTCACGCGTAGGTCAGGATCTGCTCGTAGGCCGGGAGGGTGAGGAACTCCTCAAACCCGTCCGCGTCGGACAGGTCGCGGAACAGCTTCGCCGCGGCGTCGAAGTGACCCGCCTCGAAGCGCTCCCCACCGACCATGTCACGGATCGACCCCAGCTCCTCGACGACGATCTGCTCCAGCAGCTCCGTCGAGACGGTCCGGCCATCGGCGAGCGAGGCCCCGTGACGGATCCACTGCCAGACCTGGGTCCGGCTGATCTCGGCGGTGGCGGCGTCCTCCATGAGGTTGTAGATGGGCACGCAGCCCAACCCGCCGAGCCACGCCTCGATGTAGAGGATGCCGACGTTGACGTTCTGCCGAAGCCCGGCCTCGGTGATCGTCCCCGCCGGGACCTTGAGCAGGTCCGCGGGCTCGATCTGAACCTCGGGGCGCTCGACGTCGATCTGGTTGTCACCGGTCATGACGCCGTCAAAGGCCTCACGCGCCACCGCGATCAGCCCCGGGTGCGCGACCCAGGTGCCGTCGTGCCCCAGCTTCGCCTCGCGCTCCTTGTCGGCGCGCACCTTGGCGAGCGCCTTCGCGTTGGCCTCGGCGTCCCCCTTGATCGGGATCTGCGCGGCCATGCCGCCCATCGCGTGGATCCCACGCTTGTGGCAGATCTGGATCAGCAGCTCGCAGTACGAGTTCAGGAAGTGCTTGTCCATCGTCACCTGCCCACGATCGGGCATGACGAAGGCGGAGTCGTTGCGGAACTTCTTGATGAAGCTGAAGATGTAGTCCCAGCGACCACAGTTCAGCCCCGCCGAGTGGTCCCGCAGCTCGTAGAGGATCTCATCCATCTCGAAGGCGGCCATGATCGTCTCGATCAGGACCGTCGCCCGAATCGTCCCCCGCGGGACACCCAGCTCGTCCTGCGCGAGGTTGAAGGCGTCGTTCCAGAGGCGCGCCTCCAGGTGGCTCTCCAGCTTCGGCAGGTAGAAGTAGGGCCCCGTGCCACGCTCCAGCAGCGCCTTGGCGTTGTGGAACATGTACAGCCCAAAATCAAACAGCGAGCCTGACACAGGCTCGCCGTCCAACTCCACGTGCTTCTCCAGCAGGTGCCAGCCTCTCGGGCGCACCATCAACGTGGCGACCTCGTCGCCCAGCTCGTACACCTTCCCGTCGGACGGGCGCACGAACCGGATGGTCCTCCGCACCGCGTCCCGCAGGTTGATCTGCCCGTGGACGTTGTTCTCCCACGTTGGGGAGTTGGAGTCTTCGACGTCGGCCATGAAGACGTCCGCGCCTGAGTTCAGGGCGTTGATGATCATCTTGCGGTCCACCGGACCTGTGATCTCCACGCACCTGCGCTTGAGGTCCTCGGGGATCGGGGCGACCTTCCAGTCACCCGCGCGCACCGAGGCGGTCTCTTCCAGGAACGACGGCTTCCAGCCGCTGTCCAGCTTCTCTTGAACCTGAACGCGGCGCGCCAGCAGCTCTCGACGGCGACCTTCGAAGACCCGGCACAACGTCGCGACGAAGTCCAACGCCTCAGGCGTCAGGATCTCCTTCATCGCCTCGTCCACCGGACCGAGGATCGTGATGTTGCTCATACTCATCCATCCTTGTGCGAGTTCTCGCGCGCCCCCGTCGTGAGGGCTCAGGGGGCGCAACTCAACAACCCAGAGTTGACGAACGACAGAAAATGAACCGCCATTCAGTCACGACGGTCGCATCTTGTTGCGATCGATTCCGCTTGTCAAGTGGAGGGGGGCGACCCGCCCGGGTCGGGCTTGGACGCCGCGGCGAGCGAGAGGGGGGCTGGCCCGCGCCGGATCACCCCGAGGGGGGCTCCCAGGTCGCCTTGCGCCCAGTCAGCAGCGCCCGCACCTCGTCGGCGGAGTAGGTCCGCCCCTGACCGATCCCCGGGCAGTGGCGACGCTCGGCGCGCCAGGCCCGCCGATGACCGACCAGCTCCGGCCAGAAGGGGTAGGTGCGGCACTGGAGCGGCTTGACCTCGTGTATGCGACACCGGTTGTCGTACAGGAAGGGGCAGTCCTCCTCCTCATCGACGTACAGCACCCAATCCGGGCCGTCGCGCTCCAGCAGGCTGACCTTGACCTCCTCCTCGCTCATCTCGAAGTGGGCGGCGATCGCTTCGATGTCGGCGGGCGTCAGGAACACCAACCCCGGGCGCGTGCAGCACTGGCCGCACGCGGTGCACTCGAACTGCAGGGGTGTCGTCTCGAAGTAGGCGGGGTGGCCGTCGAGGTACTGCTCCTGGTACTGCTCCAGCGTCAGCTCAAGCCCCAGGAGGGTCACGAGATCCAGCTTGTCGTCCTGGCCCACGGCGCCCTCGTCAGGGAAGGTCCAACACGCCCGTGTAGAACGCGCCCAGCTCGCCGCCCTCTGGCCCGGGCCACTCGCTGAACGGCGCGCCGACCAGCAGCCACACCGAGTCGCCGACCCGAGCCCCGGCGACCTCCGAGCCAAAGAACCCGTCCGGCAGCGCGGTCTCACCGGTCAAGACCGCGTCGAAGGCGGCCAGCTCATCGAGGTCGCGCGAGCCGAGGTACACGAAGGCCGCCCCGGCGTTGATCTCACCGGCGTAGTTGGACTGACGCGCTCCGACGAAGAAGTCCATCAGCCCGTCGTCGTTGATGTCCCCCAGCGCGGTGAGGCCGTCGCCGAAGCTCGTCCCCGTCTCGCCGCTGGGCGACGCGATCTCCGCCAACCGGAAGGTCGACGAGAGGATGAAGGCGTCACCGTCCGAGGCGGTCCCGACGGCGTCGGAGAGCGCCGCGCCGCTGTAGACGATCACCGACCACAGGTTGCGCGAGCCGTACCCGGTCGAGGTGACCGCGATGTCGCCGACGCCGTCGCCGTTCACGTCACCGGTCGCGGCCAGCCGACGCCCGATGTTGTCCCCGTTGCGCTCACCCACGAGGTCGATCTGGATCGACGCGGCGCGCGCGCAGGTGGGGCCGTGCCCCATCCAGACCCGCAGCCGACCGGCGTTGGCGCGCCCGGGCGGGTCGGCGTTGTAGGCGCCCGCGACCCGGTCGTCGCACCCATCACCGTCCAGATCAAGGGCCGTGAGCCCATAACCCAGGTAATCGCCGTTGTTGTCGCCCTCGCCGATCATGTGGGTGTCGTCGGCGCACAGCGTCCCGTCCGGGGCGGCGAGCAGCTCGGCGGCGGAGATCGACCAGATCATGCCCCGCTGGTTGGGCCGGTTCCAGTTCGAGACGAGCAGATCGTCTCGACCGTCGCCGTCGTAATCGAACCCCCCCGCCACCTCTCGGCTCATCCGGTCGTTGTTGGAGGGCGGGCCGCAGGCCACAAAGTCGGGCGCGCTCAACATCGGCAGCTGCGCCAGGTCGTCCCCGGCGAAGCGCTCGCCCAGCCCCTCACGACCCAGGTAGACATACACCGCGCCGGTCTGGCCGCGGTACGCGCCGTTGATCCGACAGGTCTGGCAGGCGCCGACCAGATCCTCGTCCAGCGCCGTGATCACCATGTCGTCGATCCCGTCGCCGTTGACGTCCCCCGCCGCGTCGAGGGCGTACCCGAAGCGATCCGAGCCCGTGTGGTGGTTGTGCCCCGCCACGAGCATGTCCGGCGTCGCCCGGAGCCCGTCCGGCCCGCCGAAGTAGAGGAACACCCCACCGGCGAGCGTCTGGTAGGGCAGGTTCTCCAACGTGGTGTTGAGGAAGTCCCAGTTGTAGCCGCTGACCGCGAAGTCGTCGAAGCCGTCGTCGTTGATGTCGCCCACCCGACGCACCCGACCGCCGAACTGATCGTCCTGCGCGGGCAGGGGGCGCTCCACCGTCACGAAGTTCTCGTAGCCCGGCGCCTCCAGCCCCCCGGCGTGCCAGAAGAGGCGGCTCTCGTGGTTGGTCAGGTCGTCGGGCGCGCCCGACGAGCCCCCTTCGGCCCAGGCCATCCAGTCGTCGTCGTCGTCGCCGTCCACGTCGCCGATGAAGCCCACGAAGCGCCCCATCCGATCCCCGGCCCGGTTGGGCACGCTCGACACGATGATCGGCTCCTCAAAGAGCTGAAGCTCCTCGGCGTGTGGCTGCCCGCACATCTTCTGCGCCGCGCCGCGGAACAGCAGGATCTCGCCGTTGTCCCCCGACGTCTCCGGCCCCTCGGCGGTCAGCGCGCCCACCAGGAGGTCCGGCAGCCCGTCGCCGTTCTCGTCGCCGACGTCCAGCCCGTAACCCAGCTGATCGCTCGGCTCGCCGTAGTACACCCAGTCCGGGGCGCCGTCGATCACGCGGCTGTCGCCCTCCGGCGCCGGATCGCCGATGTAGAGCTTGACCGGCTCGCCGTCCTCGCTCCAGGCGGCGCGGCCGAAGAACACGTTGACCGCCCCCGCGCTGGAGTTCGACCCCCCGAAGATCGGCGCCGTCGCCTGCGTGAAGACGATGTCCGGCAAGCAGTCGCCGCTGACGTCGGCCAGCTCCACCCGCCACCCCGTCAGCGACGTGCGGCGGCTGTTGTCCTGGCCGGGGTACATCGCCAGGCTCGGCTCGTTGGCGATGAGGCAGTCCCCCCCGAACTCCTCGTCGGGGCCCGACAGGTAGAGCGACACAAACCCCCGGTTCCCGTTCGCGAGCGCCGAGCCGACGAGCAGGTCGCTGCACCCGTCGCCGTTCATGTCCGCCGCCGCGAGGCGGTCGCCGAAGTACATGTTGTCGCGGCCGCCGTAGCTGCCGTCGTCGTTGATGTCCACGCCGTCGATGAAGACGTCGGGCTGCGTCGGCAGGCCGATCAGCTCACCGTCCACCGTGCCCTTGTTGAGGTACACGTAGACCCGACCGAGGTTGTTCCACGGGGTGTTGTCGGCGGGGTCGAGCCGCGTCGGGGCGTTCGCGCGCTGCGCGCCCGCCGCCAGGTCGTCCAGGCCGTCCCCGTTGAAGTCGCCGACGATCACGCTCCACCCAAGGTAGTTGTTGTTGCCGAGCCCCGGCAGGTGACGCCACAGCGCCAACGGAGGGATCTCCGGGGACGCGGGGGCGTTGTCGTCGAGGCGCCCCGACCAGACGGTCTCGTCCGAGCGCGGCTCGTCGTTGCACCCGGTCCAGATCTGCACCTCACCGGCGCGGCTGCCCGCGCTGCTGTCGCCCCAGACGCCGATCGCCAGATCCGGGCAGCCGTCGTTGTTGAAGTCGCCCGAGGTCAGCGAGCGCCCGAGGTACACGTTGCGAGCCACGCCCGTGATCACCTGCGTCGGAGTCCGCCCAAGGCCAAGCCGGTCGTCCTCCTGGATCTGACCGCCCAGGTAGACGAACACCGCCCCGGAGTTGGTCCCGTTGACGCCCGCGGTGCGGACCCCGACCACCGCGTCGTCGTAGGCGTCGTTGTTGACGTTGAGCGTGGCGATGTCGTTGTCGTTGCTCGGGGCGTGGTAGGGGTGCGCCCGGTGCTCGCCGCGCGCCATGACGCTGATCGGCACGATCAGCTGATTCTCGGGGACAAACGAGTCCTGAAAGACAACCTGCTGCACCCCGGAGGCGTCGCCCGCCTGCACGATGAAGGTGTTGTCAGGGCGCTCCGGCGACGGCTGAACCACGAGCCCGCTCGGGTTGGGCCCTTCGATGAGGGGGTAGAACACCCCGGTGCCGCCCTCCAGCGTGATCGCATGCTGCTCGCGCACGGGCAGCATCAGCGCGGGCGCCGACGCTCTAAGGCGCGTGCCGCCCTCGTCGAACACGCTGATCGCCGTCTGGATGTACTGGTCGGTCTGGGTGTCGTGCACCGTGATGATGTCGATGCCCGGCTCCTCACCGGCGGTGTAGCACCCATCGGAGCGCAGTGTGGCCAGCTCGCCAGAGCCCGCGGGCTCGTTCAGCTCCCAGGTGAACGGCGAGTCCTCAGCCCAGTAGCGGCCGCTCCCTCCGTCGATCTCAAAGCAGACCCGCTGCCCCACGGTCAGCTCCGGGAACTGCGGGCGCAGCGCGGCGGGCTTCACCACCCGGACCTCCACCATCACCATCAGCTCACAGCCGACGTCGTGGACCTCGACCATGTCGGACACCCGCTCCTCGTCGGGATCGAGGCGCCCCGAGAGGTAGCGCCCGCTCAACGCGTCCAGCTCCGCCCCGGAGGCGTTGCCGTCCGGCGCGAAGTCCCACCGGTAGCTCCCGCTGCCGCCCCAGGCCGAGATCTGGGCGAACTCCTGAGGCAGCACAAAGAGCGGCCCCTCGGACGCCGAGAAGGAGTCGCAGTCGTACTCCGGCGCGTCGGGCTCATCGGGGGTGGTGTCCTCGGGCGCCGTGTCCGGCGTCGTGTCGGCGACCTCGGTGTCAGCGACCTCGGTGTCCTCCGTGGAGGTGTCCTCAGGCGCCGTGTCGGCGACCGCGGTGTCCTCGGGCTCGGAGGTGTCCACCGGGTCCGAGGTGTCCTCGGGCTCGCCGGAGTCTTCGGGCTCGGAGGAGTCGTCACCGACGTCACCTGAGTCGGCGCCGCCGCCGCCCATGTCCGAATCGGGGTCGGCGGAGGAGTCCGGCGATGTGGAGTTGGAGGAGGCGTCAGTGGCGGCCACACCCGTGTCCTGCGCGGTGGAGGAGCCCGACTCGGAGGAGTCGCCGCCGCAGGACGCTGAGGTGAGGGCCACGAGCAAGGCAACCACGAGGATGGTCGGCTCGAAGCATCGCATGGTGGGTGACCTGGGTGAGCCCGAGCGCCTGGTGTCAGGTGCGAGGCACGAGGGCAGGGATGTATTGAACGTCGCGACCGAGGATGGAGCCGTCGAGGCCGTTGTTGGCCATCACGGTCCCGAGGATGTCCTCGGGGCGGATGAGCACACCAACCTGTTCGTCCACCTGGCCGTTGTCAAGGTTGACCTTCTGGGAGAGCATCCCCTTGTCGCTGCTGGCCCCGATGACCTTGCCGCCGGGGACGCCAGCGCCGAAGACGGCGCAGGAGTTGACCGGGTGGTGGTCGCGGCCGTCGCGGGTGTTGATCAGCGGGGTTCGGGAGAACTCGCTGAAGGCGACGATCGTGGTGTACTTGAGCCAGGAGTCGCCCGAGCCGTCGGGGTAGGGCGTCGACTTGAGGTCGGTGAGGATCTGATCGATGATCTCGAAGCCCTCACGCTGCAACATCGGCTGGTCGGTGGACCAGTTGGCGAAGTGCGTGTCGAGCCCGCGGGCGATGCGGATGCTGACGGTGGTGCAGATGTTGTTGGTGAGCGCCTGCACCGCCATCATGCCGATCGCCTGCGGCGAGTTGAGGTTCATGCCCTCGGGGAACTGGAAGCGCCGGTCGAGCTGAGCGGCGAGCACCGCCTCGGCCATGACCTCGCTGCGGCGCGCGCGGCGCAGCATGTCAGGCATCTGGTCGGCGTCGATCCGGAACGACCGCGGCGAGTGCAGGAACTCGCCGATGAGGCGCTCCTCGGCGTCGGAGTAGCCGAAGTCGGGGCGCGTCAGGGTGTCCAGCAGATCCTCGGTCGAGGAGATCTTGAGGGCGCTGGCGTAGGAGGGGTGACGGTCGTTGTAGGTCTCGACCGCGTAGGCGAGGTTCGGCACGTAGGGGAGCTGATCGGCGGGGACGTTCACGGAGGGGCCGTGAAGCTGCGCGGCGATCTCGGTGCCGATGGAGGAGCCGCGGGCGGTGAGGCCGCTGGGCATCCGCCCGGTGAGGAAGTAGCGCCTCCCCACCTCGTGCGTGACGGTGTTCATGGAGACGCCGCGCACGATGCACATGTCGCGGCGGTGCTTCCAGACGGGCTGCGCGGCAGGCCCGAGCGAGAAGCCCAGCTCCTGGTCGACCGACATGCCGTTGCCTTCGGTCCCAGCGGTCGAGAACTCCGTCGGCAGCCGCCCGTAGGCGGGCTGGATGAGGGTGGTCCCGCGGCGCTCATCCGAGAACGCGTAGGGGTCGCGCGGGTCGAGCCCGAGCAGGGTGTCCCACCCACCGTTGAAGTAACAGAAGATGAACCGATGCCGATGATCGGCCTCGCCCGGGCTGAGGGGCGAGGAGAGCGCCGGGGTGAGCCGGTTGAGGCTGACGCCTCCGAAGCTCGCTCCACCCGCGGCGGTCATCAGCATGGCCTTCAAGAAGTTGCGTCGATTCCAACGTGGCCCTGACATCGAGGTTTCCTCCGAATCGTCCCTTCGGGTTTGCGGTTCAATCAGTACAGGTAGAACTCGGGCGAGGTCATCAGGCCGACGCACACCGCGCGCCAGCCGCGGGCGGCGTCGCCCCCGGTGGCGTGTGTCGCGGAGCGAAACAGCCAGCGCAGACGACCCAGCTCCTCTTCATCACCCTGAGGGATGTAGTGGCCCGTGAGCCGCAGGTTCATGTGGCGCAGGCTCTGATCGATGGCGGCGCGCTGCGCCTCATCGGCCTGCTCCCACGTCAACCCAGGCTCCACGCCACGGACGAGCACCCGGTCACCGGGGGCCATCTCGAGGTCGTTCTGGATCGCCTCGGTGCACACCGCGCGGGACGCGTCACCGAGGAACTTCTGGAACACCAACGAGGGCTCGAGGTCCTCGGCGGTGGTGTCGATGTAGTTGGGGACGCCGAGGCTGGGGGCGAGCATCTCCAGGATGTCGCGGCCCCGATCGTCGGACCAGTAGAGGCCACCGGTCGAGGTGATGATGGCGTCCCGGAGCTGATCGATGGTCATCCGCCGCAGGTTGCGGCTGGCGGCCTCGGGGTCGGGGGTGGCCTCGACGCCTCCGACGGCGCCGCGGCCGCCGCGGGTCGGCTCCGCGTAATCCACCGGCGGCGCCAGCGCCGCCAGCGGAGCGTGGCCCGACGGCAGCGGATCGTTGGACGCCTCGGGCGAGGGCGCCTCAGGCGAGGACGCCTCAGGCGCCCCTCCCTCCTCCACGGGGCTCGGGTCCGGCGAGGAGAGATCGGCGCTGCAGCCGACCATCCCCAGCATCAGGCAGACCACGGCGATGGGTCGAAGATGGCTCATCATCGGATCCTCCGGTAGGCTGGGTGGGTGACGATGGCCTTGACCAGCGCCTTGACGTTGTAATCGTTGTTGACGAAGGCGCGGAACAGCTCGTCGCGGATCTCCGTGTCGGCCTTGCCTCCGGTGAAGTCACGCTGCATGAAGCGCCCCCACATCTTGGCGACCACGCCGCGCGCCAGCGACCCGTCGTACAGCGACCGCTCCACCCACAGCTGCGGGCCTCCCTCCAGGTTGAGCCGCTCCGACTCCGTCAGGAACTCCAGCGGCTTGAGCTGCCCCAGGTAGGGGATGTGGTCCGCGGGCACCGTCTCGACGACGTAGTTCTCGCGGCACTCGGTCGAGCACCCCAGCGACGGGTCGGTCGCGCAGCGCTCGCACAGCTCGTTGTAGTCCGGGAACATCGCCGGATCGAGGTAGCCCGCCCCCTGCTCCTTGAAGCGACCCCAGTAGGCCGCCCAGGGCTCGACGTTCTGGTGGCACTTGCCGCACTCGCAGCGATCCTTGAGGTTCGCCCCCGCGTCGGTGCAGTGCTCGGTGTCGGTGCCCTTGCTTGCGTCGAAGAAGCTGTTGAGGAACGCGTTGTAGAACCGGTTGACCCGCGCGCGGTTCGTCTGGAACCGCAGCAGGAAGTTCATGCTCGTCAGGATCCCCGAGTGCTCCGGCCCCTGGATGACCTCGTGCCAGCGGTAGTCGTTGAACTCCACCTGCGGCAGGAAGATCGGATCGACCGGCGCCGGCGACAGCGACACGTTGCTCGCCAGGTCCGACTGGTAGGTGTAGTAGTGCACCAGCGGCCCGTTCACGAACGAGCGGTTCGTCGTCAGGATCTCGTGGTAGGGGCGGTCGCTCTCGATGACCCAGCGGATGACCTGGAGCATCTGATCGTTGATCTGCTCGCCGACGGTCACCTCCGTGTTGACCCCCGACACCCCGCCGCACCAGTTCAGGTTCGGGCCGCAGCCGCAGGTGATCTCCGTCGAGGAGCGCCGCGAGCTGCAGGCCACCCCGTTGGTGCTCACCTCGCTCTCCTGAGCGTCCCAGGCGCACACCCGGATCGGGCTCTCCATGCTCGGGTCGCCCATCGACCAGTACGGCTCAACCCAGACCCAGCCCTCACGACGACGGCCGTCCTCGCCGACCTGCGCGACCGGCGTCCCGTCCGCGTTCCACTCCGTCTGCTCCCAGTCGCCGCACGGGATGCTCGCGCTGTTGTTGTCCTGCGGCGTCCCCCGGTACAGGTAGCTGCGGCGCCTCAGGTACCACACCTGCGTCCCGCTCACCGTCGCCCGCTGCAAGTCCCAGTTGAAGTTGACGAAGTCGATGTTGCCCACGTTCGCCCACAGCAGATCCCTGTGGTAGGCCTCCATCACGTCCAGGAACCCGTCCGAGTCCAACATCGCGTCGATGTCCGCCTCCGACACGTCCGGCTGCGACTCCAACGCCATGTACTCGTCGAACGTCGGCACCCGGCCGCGCAGATCCAGAGACAGGCGCTTGAGGTAGGCGAACCGATCCAGGCTCACCTCCTCCATCAAGTCCATGCCCTGCATCGACCCGTCCGCGTGAGCCGTCGTCAGACCCATCAGGCCCACCGCGGCTCCAACACAACACGTCAGCAACGCCCTCGCCCATCCTCTGCGAGACGCGTCATACCCAACCCCTGGCCGAAACATCCTCGCCTCCTTCCTGAACAGGAACACAACCACCACGCTGATACGCAGCGGCACTCACCGTCCCTACACCACACCCTCGACCGGCAACTTCCCCACATGAACGCAGAGAGCTGTTCACAACTACTACAGTTTTATAGCGCATCGACACCACCTCGCCAAGGCGCTCTGACAGAAAGTTCACCCTTTACGGCGCACCCTCGCTCGGACTTTGACATGTCCCAACCCCGCTGGTATCACTCAAGAACGACGAGCGACCTGCACCAACACCGACCGCTTGGGGGCCGCTGGTGGCTCACTCGCCTTGTCCGCCGGTCACTCTCTCAATACGACGCGAGGTTTCAGTCGATGACGGAGCGCAACACACCCTCCCCTGATGGGTTGGATCACGAACTCAGCAACAACAAAGAAGCTGCTATTGATCGACGCAGCTTCATGATCGGCACCGCGACCGTGATCGCCTCCGGGATCGTCGCCTGTGACGCCGGATCACCGCCGATCCCCGAAGCCAACGGGCCCAAGAAGGCCACCACGCCAGCACCCGTGGACAAGGCCGCCGAAGAGGCCGCCACCAGGAAGGCCGCCGAAGAGGCCGCCGCCAAGAAGGCCGCCGAGGAAGAGGCCGCCAAGAAGGCCGCCGCTGAGGCCCGCGCCGCCAAGATGGGCCCGGGCCGCGTCGTCCAGGTGACCCACCCAGGCGCCACCGAGGACATCAAGAAGACCAACGAGGAGGTGGTCAAGAAGATGGTGTCGAAGGCGCTGACCGAGTTCACGGGGGACGACGACCCGGTGAAGGCGATCGCGCGCTTCTTCAAGAAGGAGGACGTCGTCGGCATCAAGGTCAACTGCCTCGGCTCCCCCTACGCCACCGTCCACCCCGCCACCGCCTTCGCACTCGCCGATACCCTCCACGCCATGGGTATCCCCAAGAACAACATCTACATCTACGACCAGTATGGCTCCCGCATGCGCAAGGCCGGCTTCAAGCTGACCCGCAAGAAGGTCGATGAGGACGAGTACCACGTCCAGTACCACGGCACCCTCGGCTACGAGAAGGGCAAGACCGAGCACGCGGGCCACTTCAAGAACAAGAAGCCCGGCTCCTCGCAGTTCCCCAGGCTCCTCGACAAGCTGACCGCGGTGCTGAACGTGTGCTGCGTGAAGGACCACGACCTGACGGGGATCACCGGGGCGCTCAAGAACGTCTCATACGGCAACGTCGAGCGCGTCCCCATCTTCCACTGCCAGCCTGACTGCAACCCCAACTGCTGCCAGGACGCGCCGATCAACGGAAAGGAGATGGGCGGCCTGTGCAACGTGTCACGGATCTACACGCACCCGAAGATGGGCGGATTGGTGAAGCTCGTGGTGTGCGACGCGCTGCGGGTCTTGTACCAGGGCGGGCCGCAGGACAACATGACCTACAAGAAGGCCCACAACGCCCTCCTCGTCTCCACCGACCCCGTCGCCATCGACCGCGCCATCCTTGAGATCGTCAACGGCTACCGCGCCGAGCGTGGCCTCAAGTCCATCGAGAAGGACCAGGGCGGCCGCCGCGCCCCCCGCTTCCTTGAGGCCGCCAACAAGCTCGGCCTCGGCGAGCACAAGCTCGACAAGATCAAGTGGGAGAAGGTCAACATGACCTGACCTCGCCCGCCTCGCGTCAGGGCTCGTCCGACTTCAGCCCACAGACCGGCTTCGCGACCTGGAACATCGCCGTCACCCGCTCGATGTACTGCGAGGTCTTCTGGATCCCCAGCGTCAACCGACGCACCTGGCGCGGGGCCTTGTCCGGCCCCTCCTCCTCCTCCCCTTCACCCGGCTCCTCCTCGTCGCTCGCCTCATCCACGCCGCGCTCCTCGTCGTCGGACACGACCCGAGGCTCGCGCTTGAGCGTCTTTCGAACCGGCTCCTCCCCGGCGCCAGACCCCGACGCGCCGTCCGCTGGCTCATCCGGCTCCTCCTCCTCATCGGGCGGCCCGTCGAGCAGGCTCGGCGTGTTGACCGGCTCAAACCGGGCGCAGTGCCCGAAGAGCGCCGTCGCGTCCTGGGTGGACATGGCGTCGGCCCACGCCCGGTGCACCTCGTAGAAGCCACAGAGGATGTCCTCGACCTCCTGACCCTCGTCCAACATCGCGTCGCCGAGGAGCGTCCGGATCCCGACCAGCTTGATCCGGGTGTAATCGTACTCACCGCCGCGCATGGGCGGCTGCCGGGCGTCCCGGAGCATCCCCCGGAGCAGGCGCACCATCCCCTTGAGGCGACGCTCCGCCTCGCTGTCTTCGTTCTCCGGGTTGAGCGCGCCCGCGACGCCGTCCGACTTCGGCGGCTCGCCCAGCGCCAGCAGCAGCGCCGCGTAGAAGCGCGCCCCCTGCGTGAAGTCGGTCTTGCGCGCCCGCCGCCGCTGGAACCGATCCAGGCGCATCAGCGCCCCCTGGACGTCGTTGTACTGCCAGAGCCTGGACAGGTGCAGGAAGTACTCCGAGCGGTACAGATCGGTGCTCACCAGCTCCTCGTCCAGCTCGCGCATCCGCTTGAAGCCCTGGCTGATGTCCTGCCTCAAGCGGCAGAAGCCGTCCGTCGCCTTACGGCGCCCCCCCTCCACCTCCAGGCGCTCGCTCACCACCGCGTTGAGCCCCGGGCGCACCCAGCCGTGGTAGAGCGCCTGGGCCAGGTCGCTCTGGGACGACTCGGGCAGCGACCCGGAGGTGTTCTCGGACTCCAACATGTCCGCCGTGTGCCGCGCGATGTGCGTCACCAGGCGCCTGCGGACGTCCGGGTTGAAGATGTACTCCCCATGGTTGGCGATCCGGGCGTAGGCCTCACGGGCGTCCTCGCGCCGCCGCAGCTCGATCGTCAGGTCGATCTCGGTCGCCGGGGCGCCCGCCGCCGCGTCCGGGTGGCTCAGGCGGATGAGGAACCGCAGCGGGTAGCGCGGCTGCTCCAGGCACGCCCGGTAGTCCAACAGCAGGCGGCTCGGCTTGCCCTTGAGGTCGGTGATGGTCGCCAGCGTCTGCACCACCTCCGAGGGCAGCGACTGCCCACGGCGGAGCACCTTGAGCCGCGCGCAGCGCTCCTTCTCCGCCACCTCGCGCAGCTGACGATCGCCGCGCCGGGTGTCGATCTCCACGATCGACTCCTCCAGCGAGACCTCCAGCCGCTTGAAGTCGTGCTTGTCCGTCGCGTCGCTCAACAACAGCAGCGGCGGCTCCAGGCGGTAGTCGAGGTTGATCAACCGACAGTTCAGCTCCAGGCGCTCGCTCTTGAGCAGCGGCTCACACCGCCGCCGATCGACGCTGAAGTCCCGCGGCCCGGGGACCTTGATGCTGTCGCGGATCGCGACCCGCCCTCCCCCGAGCGCCTCATGGAGCGCGGCCGACGCGCGGCGCACCGCCCGACGAGGCGCGGGCGCCTTCGGATCCTCCTCGGGGACGTTCACCTCGGGCTCGCCAGCATCGATGTCCGCGACGACGACCGGCTCGGTGGGCTCAAATGGGTCGGGGAGGATCCCGGCGGTGCCCGCCACCAACCCCGCGACGCCCACCAGGAACACCACCCCGGCCACCGCGGGCACCATCAGCCCCGCCGGATCGCGCTCATCGAGCAGCGCCGCCTCCGCCTCGTCGGCCAGCTCGCGAAAGAGCCGCACCTCCAGGCACTTGGCGAACCCCTCCCGGCGCGACTTGACGCAGCGCAGCGACGCGTTGTAGCGCCGCAGGGTCGTCGTCACCAGGTTCAGCCCGCGGCCGATGCTGCCGCCGTACAGCTGCTCACGGTTGAGCATCGTCGGGTCGGTGTCGTGGATCCGGACCAGCACCGACTCCTCGCCGGTCATCTCCAGGCGCGTGGCGATCTCGACGGCGATCTTCGGCGTCCCGTGGCTCGCCGACGCCTTGATCGCGTTGCGGATCAGGTTGCGCAGCACCAGATCGAAGTCGTGGCGCAGCACGCGCACCTGGATCGCCTCGTCCAGCTCGGGCAGCTCGGCCTCGACGTGATCGATCCCCAGCTCGCGCTGCACCCGGTTGATCGGCTCGGCGAGCAGCTCCCGATCCAGCTTGAGGATCAGCACCGAGTTGCGCAGCGCCTGAAGCCGCGGCCGAAACCACCCGTCGAGGATCCGATCGGCCTTGCGCAGCTGCGCATGCTCGCCTCGGGTCAGCGACACGCGCTCGCCGAGGCCGTCCGCGACCCCCTGGATCATCTGACACGCCTGGCGCGTGCGCCGCACCAGCGGATCGCGCCAGAAGTTGAGGTGGATCGACCCGGACGCCCGCTGCAACCCGGACAAATACCCGTCCAGCTCCGCCACCACGCTCGGCCGCTCCGCCTCGCCGGTGAGCACCTGCTTGAGGAGCGCCACGTCGTCCGGCTGCACCGCGTCGCGCTCGCGCTCGGCGACGGTGCGCACCAGCGGCAGGCGGTGCTTGATCAGCTCGTGGTGCAGGTACCCCAGGATCGTCACGAACTGGGGCAGATCCACCTCGCGGGGCGGCTTGCGCACCAGCGCGGTGATCGTCAGCCCCCGAGACCAGGCGTGGAGCACCCACAGCGCGCCGAGCGCGATGACAACCGAGGTGGCGATCCAGATCATCACCCGGCCCGACCCAGGAGGCGGTCCAGCTCGCGCTGGATCGCCGCCCGCTCAAAGGACGCCACCACCCCGACGGTGCCGTAGAGGCGCTCCAGGTTGTCCCGCTGCCGGTCGGGGAGGTCGGCGATCATCAGCGCGGGCTGGGTGTACCCCTCGTCGCGGAGCGCCCTGAGGATCAGGTAGCCCTGGTTGTCGCTCAGGTAGCGCCAGGCCGACTCCAGGTCGGACGGATCGCCCAGGAGCTGCTCGGCGATCTCCTCCACGTCCCCGATCAGATCCTCGCGCGGCACCCGGTCAAAGCGGATGTCGAGCACGATCCCGTCGGGCTCGGCGCCATCGCCGCCGAGCAGCTCCATGCAGGCGTCGAAGCTGCGCGCCTGCCGGTAGTCGTAGTGGCTGAGGTGGCGGCTGAAGAAGCGCAGATACTCGTCGCCGTCCTCGATGATCAGCAGCTGGGGTCCGGTTGAATCGGTCATCGCCTGCCTCTGTGGTGTGGGTGCGGGTCAGTCCGTCGAGAAGCGGTCCCGGAGCGCCCGCACCGACAACCCGAGGTTGTTGAAGCGCAGCTGCACCTTCCGGGCGTTGGCGCTCGGGTTGCCCTCCAGCAGCCGCGCCGCCATCCGCTCGAAGTCACCGCCGCAGTGGATGTACAGGTCCTCGAAGTATTGTCGCTCCACAGCGCGGCTGCTGTTGTTGAGCGTGTCGTGGGGCTCCACGGCGACGATGCACCGGTAGCGCCCCTCCTTCTGGATGAGCCCGTCGCGCTCGCGCGACACCTGGCCGCTGGCGTCGATCAGGCTGCGGATCAGCTGCACGTCGATCGGCACCACCGGCCGATCGCCCACCCGACCAGCCGCCAGCACGTCCGACAGGGTGAACATGACGGCGTTGGCCAGGATCATCTCCAGCTGACGGGTGTTGCCCGGGAAGTCGTACGACTCCAGGTGTTGCCACGCCAGCCCCGCGAGCTGAAACCAGACCACGCCCTCCCCGGCGGGGCGGTCGGCGAGCTTCGGGCTGAAGGTCAGCGCGGGCTCGACCGCGTCCGGTCGGATGTGGAACAGCTCGGCGAACTCTTCGAGCAGCTTGCGGTTGCCCCCCGAGGCGAAGATCCGCTGGACCAGGAACGCGCACAGCCCGCGCAGATCTTCCCGCCGCTCGCGAAGCGGCGGCAACACGATCCGCGCCGCCGGGTTGAGCCGCTGGTACAGGTCGGCCCGGAACGACCCCTCCTGCACCCGCTCCTCCAATGGCTCGTTGGTCGCCACGATCACCTTGACGTCCACCGGCCTCGGCTTGTTCTCGCCGAGCCGGGTCACCCGGCGGTCCTGGAGCACCGTCAGGAGCTGCTTCTGCAGCTCCATCGAGAGGTTCCCGATCTCGTCGATGAACAGCGTCCCGCCGTCGGCGTACTCGAACCGCCCTTCACGAGCCACCGCCCCCGAGTAGGCGCCGCGCGCCGTGCCGAACAGCTCCGCCGCCACCAGGTTCTCGGGGATCGTGCCCAGGTCGATGGAGCAGAACGTCTTGCCGTCGCGGGCCAGCGGGTGGATCACCTGCTCGGCGATGAAGCTCTTGCCCGTCCCCGTCTCGCCCTGGATCAGGATCGGCTGGTCCCCCTTGGAGACGACCTCCGCCCACCGCCGGATCCGCGCCATGGAGCGGCTCTGCCCCCAGAAGAACTCCCCGTCCTCGCGCTGCCCCGACTCGGCCATCCGCCGCGCCCGCTCGATCTTGGCGGCCAGCGACTGGGCGCTGATCTCCGCGTCGTCGAACAGCTGCGTGTACTCCTCGTCGGCGAGGTCGGCGGCGATCTCGGGCTCGTTGAAGGCGATCGCGGTGTTGGTGGTCATGAGGACGACGGGGAGCTGGCCGTGCTCACGACGCAGCCGCCGGAGGATGTGAAACCCCTGGAAGCGGCGCAGCTCCTTCGGTGAAGGCTCCTGGCCGGGCATCGCCCCGGGCAGCCCGGGCTCCGAGATCAGGTCGTCGGCCTCGATGTCGAAGTTGATGTCCAGCAGCACGACGTCCACGTCGCCGCCGTAGCGCGCCATGATCTGGGACACCTCGGTCCAGTGGTGCGCCTGCTTGAGGTCGCAGCCGCGGCGATGCGGGCACTCCCAGCATGGGTTGGTCAGGTCGCAGTTGGTGGCGTACTCGTAGCGGCGCAGGAACTTGTGCGCCATACGCACGTAGCCACCCTCATCATCGACGATCAGCACTCGCACGGGGTTCAGCCCTCCCTCAGCGCCCGCAGGCGGCGCCCCACTCCAAACAGCGCCTCGTTCAGGCGCCCTTGATCGATCGCCGCGCCCGCCTCGATCGCCGCGCGCTGCTCCTCCAGGGTCGCGATGTGCGCGTCAACCACGGAGAACGCCTCCTCCAACGGCCCACGCCACCCCTCCGGGAGGTCGCCCTTCGCCTCCTCCCAGATCTGCTGGGCGGAGCGGGCGCCGCCTCGCCCGGTGCGGGTCTCGGCGATCGACTCCCAGACGCAGTCGAGGTCGTCGTCGTCCAGGTCGCCTGACCAGTCCAGCGAGCGCGGCATCATCTCCAGGTACTTGACCAGGTC
>PBBL01000003.1 GCA_002716585.1 Myxococcales bacterium
GTCGATGGCCACCACCTTCCCGCCGGTCCAATCCGTCGCGTACAGCGTCGCTCCTGTCGGGGTCAGCGCGAGCCCCATGACCTCGGAGCCCACCTCGATCTCCTGACCGAGCGCGGGCTGAGCCGTGTCGATGTCGTCGATCCGAGACACCGTGCCCGTCGCGCGGTTGCCGACCCACGCCTGCTTGCCGTCGGGCGACAGGACCACCGCCGTGGGCTCGCTGTTGGGCGTTGAGCTGCTCGCCGCGCGACCGATGAGCGACTCGGTCTCGGTGTTGAAGAACGACACCGAGCCGTCGTCCGTGTTGACCATGGCGACGATCCGATCGTCCTGCGAGATGTCCACAGGGGTCGAGCGGCTGGAGCGGTCGAGCAGCTCGTTGTTCACCACCGGCTCAGCCTCACACGCGCAGAGCGTGTTGCAGAACTCCCCCTCGGCGCAGCCATCGTTGGGGCCACCCTCCGAGCAGACGGGGGCGTCCGGGACACAGCCTCCTGCCTCGCCGTTGTTGGCGGCGCCAGGATCATCGCCCGAGTCGTCGCCGCCACAGCCCGCGGCCACGATCAGGCACAAGACGCACAGGGCCGTGTACAGTTTTTGAATGTTTTTCATGGTGCTCTTTGTCTTCATATCACGTGTCAGGGCCGTGCTTCACCCGCACAAGCCAGGACGGGTTTGAGATCGGACGATGAAACGCGTTCAGGTGATGGCGCGTGGGCCTGGGCAGGACATCCACGTCAAGGCAGACACCTCACGAGAGCGCTCAAGGCCGACGGTCAGACGCCGCCCCCACGGGAGCGGGTTGATGTGCTGAGGTGTGCTGCCAGGTCGATGCAACATGGTCTGGTGACCTGAGGGTTGCGGGTCTCTCCTCCAACCCGGTGCGCCAAGTGTAAGGGGCCACCGCATATCAGAGAACCAGCTATCGGCTTATGCTTGCCATAGGTTTTGTTTATGGCTCCCTGGGAAAGGAGCGCTCGCGCCGGTCCACACGTTTAAGAGGTGTTTAAGAGGCGGTGGCCTCGGCGCGTTGGTACGTTGTGGGTGCGCGCCTGGAACGACCCTGCGCCTCATGCGCTCGCCAGGCATGGACAAGCATGACGCTTTCGACACCAGCGGGACCTGAACATGTTCGATATCCGTACGATAGTTGGCCAACTCAGACGTTCATCGTGGGTGGGCCTGTGCGTCCTCTTGAGCCTCGCGACCGGGTGCGGAGATGAGGAGCAGGAGGGCGTCGCCAACACAGCGACAAGCTCCAACGGCACCTCATCCACGTCGAGCGGTACGTCGTCCACGTCGAACAGCACGTCGTCCACGTCGAGCGGCACGTCGTCCACGTCGAGCGGCACCACGGGAGGAGCGACCGACGCCGAGCTGATGGATTGCGGAGGCGGGGTGATGTCCTACGTCGTGGATCCGGCTCGGCACCTCCAGGGGGGCAGCTACGTCCTTACGGGGCTGGAGCCTCTCAACGAGGGCTCGGAGGTGCTCGACGCGTACTGCATCGCGTCGGACGAGCGCGTCGTGGCGGGGCGAGAGGTCGCGGTGACCTTCACCGCGCTGGAGGACGGGGTGCACACGTTCGAGTCGAGCAGCCCGACGGCGCGCATGGCGGTGATGTGGATGTGCAACATCAGCCGTCAGTTCGTGGAGTGCGCGGAGGTGCCCTACCACCTCGATCCGAGCTTCCAGACGAAGCTGCGGCGCGTCGAGGTCGAGATGCGGGCGGGCGATGTGCTGCACGTCATGCTCGACTCCGCCAACAGCGAGCCGATGGACCTGACCATCCACCCGCCGCGGCGGCAGGGCGAGGGCTGCGCCTTGGGCGATGCGCAGAGCGGCGGGGTCTGTGTGGACGGGCTGACGTGTGTGTGTGGTCGAGGGTGTCAGTGTGGTCGCGGCTCAGCCCCGGAGCTGAACACCGTGGAGGCGTGGGTTCACGAGCTGAACCCGGGTCAGGCGCGCATCACCATCCAGGCCATCGGCGCGGACCAGGACCGTGACATGAGCGGCGGCTGGCCCAGGTCCGCGACGTTTCAGTTCAAGCTCATGGGTCGCGACGGAGGGGTGCTCGTCGAGCAGTCGGGCGGTCAGCCTGTGCAGGGTCAGGGCGACGGCTTCGAGGGGGTGATCACGTTTCAGGGGTCTCCCGAGCAGCTCCAGGGCGTCGAGCGGGTGGAGGTGGTGGCTGTGGACGACGTTGGGAACGAGAGCGTGCCTTTGAGCGCGCCGGTCGTCGCTCAGGAGCCGCTTGAGGAGGGCGACCGGTGCCGCGTGGGGCAGGCGCACGCGCGCTGCGCGGCTGGGCTCGCCTGCCTGGCCCGAGACGCAGGGCTCCCCGAGGAGACGACCTGCGTGGCCTGGGAGGCGCGCGCCTACGTCGGCGAGCGGGCGTTCACCTTCTATGTGCATGCGCCCGAAGCGGCGGCGGAGCCGTCGCCCGCCGTGCAGGTGTCGTATCGGCTCGCGTCGGGGACCGAGTGGTTTCGCAGCCCCTCTCCGTATGTGGATGTCCCGATTGAGGATCCAGCCCGGGGTTGGGAGCGCAAGATCCAGGTGCGGCGAGATGATCTGGGGATCTTCATCCCGCCGCCGGGGGGCGGCGACCCGAGCGAGATCTGGGTGAGCGTGGCGGGCAGCGTTGAGGCGCGGGTGGACATCGAAGCCTACCCGGTGCGAGGCGAAGGGGAGCGCTGCGATCGGGATCAGGTCCTGGATCGGTGTGAGCTGGAGGGCGCGCAGGGGGTGTGCCGCCCGAGCGACGGCGCGTTTGTGTGCGGAGCGGCGGAGGCCCCGACCGTGACGCGGGTGCGTTGGTATGGTGAGCCCGACGGTCAGACCTTCGGGTTCCAGGTGGAGGGGTTCGATCCCGATGAGGACATGACCTACTTTGTTCTGGAGCGGGTGGATCGCGATCGGGAGACGTTCCTCAACGCGGAGAGCGCCAGCGGCGTGTTCAACGGCACGATCGACCAGTTTGGCGTGACGGAGCTACGTCAGGATGGGCCGAGCTTCAGCGCGGGCTGGTCGATCGTGGATTGGCCCTTCAGCTACCTGCCGCAGTCGGTCGCGTGGCGGCTCACCTTGCTGGACCGGGAGGGGTTGGCGAGCGCGCCTGTCTACAGCGACGAGAGCGCGGTGGTGGAGGCGCCCGACGTGGCGTCGCTCGGCGAGCCGTGCGACCCCCACGGGCTGCGCTCGGTGTGCGGCGACGTGGGCGCGGTGTGTGACCGGCGGTATCAAGGCGCCGAGGGCTTTGTCTGCCGTGAAGCGCAGCGGCGCTGCCCCGACGCGTGGCCCCTGGTTCGCCTGGAGGAGCAGGGCAGCGGGTTGTGGGTCGCGTCGGGGAGCACGCTCGGGGCGCCCGACGTCGCCTCCTCGACCTGCTTCGCGCGCACGAGCGACGGGCGCCCTGACGTCGTGCTGGAGTTTGTCGCGCCGCGCGCCGGGCGGTACGACGCCTGGGTGACCTCATCGGGGAACACCCGGCATCGCATTTTTGCGCGGCGCCTGTGCGCGTTGCCCCACTCCGGGGAGGTGGACTGCTTCAGGATGGGGACGGCGACGCAGGTCACCCTGGAGGAGGGCGAGTCGCTGTACCTGTTCGTGGAGGCCACCGCGTACCAGGGCGCGGGCGACGACGAGCGCTTTGAGGTGAGCGTCGCGCAGCCCTGAGGCCCACACGCTCCTGGTGGCGGTGGTCTGGACCGTCGGCGACCGCGTCCTCCAACCCCCGGCTCTTTTCTCACTGCGTTGGATTGTCAGCCCGGCGGACCTCCTTATACCCTTGGGTGACGTCATGGCGATCCACTCGGGTTGAGAACGGATCCTGTCGAGCGATGGCGGGGTCTCGCTGCGTGGGGGTTGGATGACGATGATGTGGACACAGGGGCGGCTCGGGTGGCTGGTCGGGGCGGCGCTCTTGATGGTGGCGGCGCCGGGGTGTGTGCTGCCGGTGGCCTGGGCGAACCCGCCGATCCAGGCTTCGGTGTCGGGCGGCGGGCAGCTCCGAGGTGTGGACGGCGGCGCGCAGCCGTTGCTGGAGGTGGAGGCCACGGCGCGGCCGACCAAGGCGTGGCGCGCCTCGGCCGACTTCCCGGTGAGCCCGGGGGTGGGGGGGCTGTTGCAGTCCGACGAGCTGCGGCGGCTGGAGCTGGTCTGCCCCTACGGGGACGTCGAGGTGACCGTGCTGGAGTGGGGCCGCAACGAGTTCTGGCGCAGCGGCCGCCTTCAGCTCGTCGCCGGGGCGTTGATGTCGGACACCGATCTGCGCTCGCCCGAGTTCAAGCCGGTCGGGACGGTGCGCGTGAGCACAGGGCGAAAGCGCTTCGCCGCGTCGGAGACGGGCGGCGACTGCGCGTCGGGCACCCGGAGCTTCTTCTGCGGCGGCGGCGTCTTCCATGGGCAGTTCCGCGCCGATCTGTTCGCGGAGGCCAGCGCGCTCGGGGTGGACGACCGGTTCGTCCTCTGGCAGGTCTCCTTCGGGATCAGCGTCAACGTCCCCTCCAGCGCGGGCGCTGGGGTCTTCCTCCTGATCCCGGGTTCTTGACAACAGGCGCCGTTACGGCCCCTTGATGGTGTGTTCACGACAACCGGGGTGACCCACGGTGGCCCCAACGACATCAGGAGGCTGTGATGAGTGACGAGACCCCCAAACGCATCCCGCGCTGTGACCTCTCCAAGCTCCAGGTGGGCGAGCGCTTGAGCCGGATACAGTACTACGAGGTCCTGGAGATCAACCTGGAGGACAACGTCGTCAAGCTCCAGAACGAGCACGGCTTCAAGTTCACGGTCACCCCGAACATCATCGAGGCGGAGATGTACACGGCGACGCAGTACGCCGTGGAGGAGAAGGTCTCCCGGACCGAGCTGGTCGAGAAGCTGGAGAGCGCCGGGGAGACGGTCTTCGCGGTCACCTTCCTCAAGCAGGTGACCGACAAGGGGATCGCGGCGAAGCTCAAGGACCTCGACCCCGACGCGGTCCGCACCGACAAGTCGCGCCGCGCGCTGGCGCGGGAGCTGCTCAAGGGCGAGGAGCGGACGCTGGTCGGCTACCTGCTGACGGCGGAGCCGAAGCTGGGGCGCTCGATGGTCATCGATCTGGAGGTCCCGTCGGGCAAGCACAACATTCGGATGGTCGATCACCGCACGATCCAGTCCCTCGTCCTCAAGAACGTCCTCTACACCTGCACCTGAGCCCCTTCAGCCCGCCCGGCGGTTGAGGATCGCGGCCTGCGGCGTGGTGTCCGGGGCCGACACCAGCCCTCGGCGGATCAGGGCCGCGACGGCGGCCTCCATGGTCTGCATGCCGTGCTCGGCGCCGGTCTGGAGCGCGGACTGCACCTGGTGGAGCTTGGCGGTGCGGATCAGGTTGCGGATCGACGGGGTGGCGATGAGGATCTCCTGCGCCGCGATCCGCCCGCCGCCGTCGCGCCGCTGGAGCAGGCGCTGGCTGACGACGCCCGAGAGGACCGAGGCGAGCTGGGTGCGGACCTGGGGCTGCTGCGCGGCGGGGAAGACGTCAACGATGCGCTCGATGGAGCTGATCGCGGTCCGCGTGTGGAGCGTGGCCAGCACGAGGTGGCCGGTCTCGGCGGCGGTCAGCGCGATCTGGATCGTCTCGAAGTCGCGCATCTCGCCGATGAGGATCACGTCCGGGTCCTGGCGGAGGGCGCCGCGCAGCCCCTCGGTGAAGCTGTGGATGTCACTGCCGATCTCGCGCTGGTTGACCAGCGAGCGCTTGTGGCGGTGGATGTACTCGATCGGGTGCTCCAGCGTCAGGATGTGGCGGGTGTGGTGGCTGTTGATGTGGTCGATCATCGCCGCCAGGGTCGTGGACTTGCCCGACCCGGTCGGCCCGGTCACCAACACCAGGCCCTGCTCCCCTTCGGCCAGCCTGGCCAGCGTCGTCGGCAGGCCGAGCTGCTTCATCGAGGGCACCTCGGTCGGGATGATTCGGATGGCGAACGCGTAGCTCGACCGCTGCCGGTAGCCGTTCAGGCGAAACCTCCCCACCCCGCGCACCCCGAACGAGCAGTCGACCTGCCCGACCTCCTGGAGCGCCTTGAGCTGCGCCTGGGTCAGCATCGAGGTGAGCATCGCCTCGGTCTCCTCGGGCGCCATCCGGTGGTCGCCGAGCGGCGTCAGCTCGCCGTGGGCGCGCATCGTCGGCGGCGCCCCGGCGGTGACGTGGATGTCCGAGGCGTGGTAGCTGGCTGCGTAGTGAAGGAGCTTGCGAACGTCCATGGGCACCCCGCGAGGTCGCGCGTCTCAGGTCCAGACCCATGCATCGGCTCCTGAGGGGGGCGGCTCGAATCGCGGTGGGGGTCAGGGGGCGGCGGCGTCGACGGTGGTCTGGTCGAGCCAGCCCGCGGCGACCGCCTCGGCGGCCAGCGCGTCCAGGTCGTCGGAGGTGGCGCCCAGCTCCTCAAGGCGGGCGCGGACCGCGTCCACGCCGTCGAGGCTGACGCGGTCCTCCTCCAGCTGATCGAGGATGAAGGGCCAGGCGCCGGTGTGGTAGACGACCAGGCCGTCGATGATCCAGTCCTCGACCGGGAAGGCCTCCTCTCCCGAGCGCCCGGTGCGGTTGATGTAGATCGCCTGGACCGGCCCGGGGTGGCCCTCCATGTGGGTCGCGACCTGGGGCGCGAGGGTGGCGATCTGATCCTTCCAGAAGGGGGCGACGGAGAGCGCGTCGAGTTCGGCCATGAGCCCGTCGACGTCCAACTCGCCGGAGGTGAAGCGGTGGTAGAGGACGTAGATGACGACGTCGGCCTCGGTGTCGTCGCCCATGAGCAGCTCACGGGTGGTGGGCGGGACCTGGAGGCGGAGGCCGAGCAGCGCGGTGATCTTGTAGCCGATCTGCTCCTCGAGGTCCTCGAAGATCGCGTCGAGGTTGAGGTCGGCGAGGTCGCTGGCGACGATGTCTTTGAAGGGCTTGAGGATGAGGCCGTCCTGGGGGACGCCGTCGATCGCCATCTTGCCCTCAAGGACGCGCTTGAAGAAGCGCGGCGAGCCGCTGAGGAAGGAGATCGGGCGCTGACGCTGGCCGTCGTCGCCCGCGCGCAGGGCCTTGTAGGCCTCGTCCATGCCGGGCAGCTCGTCGCGCTCGGTGGCTGGGGCGCGCATGAGGTCGAGCTTGCCGGTGCTGCTCATGAAGTCGGTGTTGAGGTAGGTCTGGTCGACGTCGGAGCGGACGATGACGTCGTCGTAGGTGTCGTCGAGCAGCCGCACGGTGCTGGAGCCGACCTTCTGCATCTCGTGGTAGACCTCCAGCGTGTACGATCCTGGGGTCAGCCCCAGCGATGAGGCGTCCAGCGCCAGGTCGAAGTAGCCCTCGTCGTCGGTCTGGGAGGCGCCGAGGTCGTACTGCGTCCCCGCGGCGTCGATCAACACGACGTCGGCGCTCGTGTTCTTGAGCTCATCCTGGGAGATCTGAGCGAACGCGTTGGTGTCGAGGTTGTCGGTCGGGGGGGACTCGTCTTCGTAGACGAGGCGGCCGCGCAGCGGGATCGTGTCGGTCGAGCCGATGCCGTTGTACATGTCGGCGTAGACCTCGTCGTCGCCTCCAAAGAGTCCGCCGCCCCCACCACCACCGCAGGCCGCGAGCGTCGCGGCGGCGACGGCGGTCAGGAGGAGGGGGGCGGCGCGCAGCGCGGCGCGCGAGGTCCAGCGTAACGTCGGGGTGGTCATGGCGTGTCTCCTTACGGACGCGAGGCGACCCCGCGCGGGTCGGCCTCGGGCATGACGAGTGGGCAAGCCTGGGGTGGCCGTAATCGGCCACGCTCAACAAAGCACGCCGGGTTGGGGTATGCAAGCCCAACCCGCGATGGGGTGATAGACGCGCGGGGCGCGCGATGATTCACGAGTCAGTGACGCGGCGCGTCCCTCTTCGGGGTGGGGAGCGTCCAGCCCTGACCGAAGGCGAGCACCGGGAAGGCCGAGCGCGGGACGCGTTGGGCGTCCAGCGCGGCCCGGAGGTCCTGGATGGGGTCCTCAAACCCTTCGATCCCGAGGGGGAAGGTGCCGTAATGGATGGGGACGCTCCAGCGGGCGCCGAGGGTGACGTGGGCCTCGACGGCCTGCGGCGGGGAGATGTGGCTGGTGGACATGAACCACTCGGGTCGGTAGGCCCCGATCGGGAGCAGCGCCAGGTGGATGTCGGGGAAGCGGTCGCGGATCTGCTCGAAGTGCGGCCCCCAGCCGGTGTCGCCCGCGAAGTAGACGGCGCCGACGCTCCCCTCGATGACAAAGCCCATCCACAGAGTGTTCCGCCGGTCGGTCAGCCCGCGCCCCGACCAGTGCTGGCCCGGGACGGAGGTGAGGCGGACGTCGCCGGGCAGCGCCAGCGTCTCCCACCACAACAGATCGGAGCCCTCGGGGGTGATCCCGTGCTCAACCAGCAGCTCGCGGGTCCCTCGCCCGGCATAGAGCCGCGGGGGGGCGTCGGTGGCGTAGAGCCGCTCCAGCGTGGGGAGGTCGAGGTGGTCGTAATGGTTGTGGCTGATGAGGACGACGTCGATGGGCGGCAGCGCGTCGAAGTCGATCCCCGCAGGCCGGACGCGCCGCGGGCCAGCCCACGAGAGCGGGCCGACGCGCTCGGACCAGACCGGGTCGGTGAGGATGTTCAACCCGTCGAGCTGGATCAGGACGGTCGCGTGGTTGACCACGGTGACCCGAACCCGACCCGGCTCATCGACGCGCTCGGGCGGAGCAGGCCCCGGTTTGGTGTCGATCCACTCGGGCCAGGGGACGCGGGTCTCCTGAGCGCGCATCTTCAGGTAGTCGAACGTCCCCTTGTCGGGGACCGGGATCTGGTTGTTGAAGCGTTCGCCGTCGAAGTTCGCCACAGGCGCGCCCTGGTAACCAGGCGCCGAGATGCACGCGCTCAGCGTGAGGGTCGCGGCGGCGAGGAGCGCGAGCCGTGTGGCGGGTGAGGTGCCCCGGAGGGGGTGGAGAGGGGCACCTCGCGGTGATGTCGTGCTGTTCATGGCTGCCCTCGTGTGTCGGTCGTGCGGTGGAGGCCGCCTCGTCCTGATACACGATCGGGTAGGGGCTGAACAGCGAGAAGTCGGGGTCAGACCGGGTTGGTGCCGCGAAGCAGGCTTCGGAACAGCACGATGAGCCAGTGCGTTGGTTCAATCAGACGCAGCGGGTAACGCTCGATGTGGGCGTGGCGGCGAGCTTGCCAGGTGGTGTGTTGCTTCATGACGTGACTCCCTGTTTCTCAGGACCGCTGCGTCATCGTGTGACATCTTGATGACCGCGCGCGCCCTTTGTCACTCAAGTGTAACAATGGAGATCGCGTCGCGCAAGTTCTGCGTGTCAAGTCACTACGAGTTGCCCACCTGAAGGGCCATCATCGTGTCACATGAATGTCACACAGCGCCGCGCGATGTGCACTGAACTCATCGGCGCTGTAGAGTGATGCTTGAAATGATGCCTGAGTTGATGTTCGGCTCGGGAGAGAGGACCGGAGGTCCCACGATGGAGCGACGTGTGGTGGTGTTGGGTGTGGTGACGGTGTTGGCCGCGTGCGCGACGACGGGCAGCGGCAGCGACGGCGTTCAGCGGACGACCGTGGTGGAGGAGGTGAGCGGCGACGAGGTGGCCCGGCTGAAGAAGGCCGAGGTCGAGTCGCAGCTGAAGGCCAGGATCGCCGCGGAGTCCAGCCTCATCAAGGCGCTTGGGACGACGGGCGACTCGGAGCTGGTGGACGTCCTTGGCTCAGGAGAGCTGGACTCCCAGGCGCTCGGTGAACTCATGGGCTCCTCGGGGGTCGTGGTGGGCTCGGGCGGCCTCGGGATGAAGGGCTCGGGCCTGGGCGGCGGTGGGTCGGCGAGCGGGATCGGCGGCCTGGGCACCAAGGGCGCAGGCGTCGGAGGCGGCGGTCGCGTGGGCTACGGCAGAAGGACGGCGTCAAGGGTCAAGGTGAAGGTGAAGCAGGCCGCGCTTCGCGTCAGCGGCCCGGGGACGATCGACGAGGGTCACGTCAAGCGGGTCATGAGGCGGCGCCAGTCCGCGCTTCAGTACTGCGTGGAGAAGGCGGAGGTGAAGGATCCCTCTCCGCGCGCGAAGGGGCAGAAGGGCGCCCGGTATGAGCTGTCTGTGGCGCTTGAGGTCAATGAGCAGGGGCGGGTCACGCAGGTCAGGGCGCTCAAGGGCGACCTGAAGAAGGCGCCGACCGAGTGCGTCACCCGGATGCTCAAGCGGATGCGCTTCCCCAAGCCCGTGGGGGGCGCCGCGCAGGTCGAGGTGGACCTGGCGATCGACGTCGAGCACCCGGACAAGGACGAGGCGAAGTCGCCCTGAGGCGCGAGGTCACTCGGAGGAGCCCTCGTCGTCGCCTTCCTTGCCCGGCTCGGGGCGCTCGAACACCTGATCGATGAGCCCGTACTCCTTGGCCTGGGAGGCGCTCATGAAGTAATCGCGGTCGGTGTCCTTCTCGATCTGCTCCATCTCCTGACCGGTGTTGCGCGCGAGGATGGCGTTGAGCCGCTCACGCTGGCGGAGGATCTCGCGGGCGCGGATCTCCAGGTCGGTCGCCTGCCCATAGCCGCCGTTCATGATGTGGGGCTGGTGGATGAGGATGCGGCTGTGGGGGAGCGCCATGCGTCGGCCCTTCTGCCCACCCGCGAGCAGGAAGGCGCCCATGCTGGCGGCCTGCCCGAGGCAGATCGTGGCGACCTGGGGGCGGACGTACTGCATCGTGTCGTAGATCGCCAGCCCGGCTGTCACGCTGCCGCCCGGCGAGTTGATGTACAGCGAGATCTCCTTGTCCGGGTCCTCGCTCTCCAGAAAGAGCAGCTGCACGATGATCGTGTTGGCCACCTCGTCGGTGACCGGCGTCCCGAGGAAGACGATCCGGTCCTTGAGCAGGCGGCTGAAGATGTCCCAGCTGCGCTCACCGCGGTGGGTCTGTTCGACGACGTAGGGAATCAGAGGCATGGCTTGGGGTGCTCCGTGAGGGGTTCCTCTGGCCTGCGCTCACAGCGGCGCGCCTTGGCAGCGCAGGCGTGTATGTGTTGGGGCGGCCCGTGGTGGCGAGGCCGCAACGACCGATTTCACAGGTCGGTATAGCACACCAACGCGTGAGGCGTCACGGGTCATCCCGGGCGTCACCCGCGCCAGGCTCCGGGGCGAGCTGGAGCAGCGTCTCCTCCAGCGCGGCGATCGTCTCCGGCGCCTCGCCCAGGCGCCGCTCCAATGTGTCCACGTCGAGCCGGTCGTCAACGGCCTGAAACAACAACCCGCGCGCCGCGGCCTCCTGCTCCTGCGCCCACCGCGCGTAATCCTTGCGCCACGCGCCGTAGGCCGGGCCGCGCTCCTCGGGCGGCGCGCCGTGGCGCGCGACGTAGCCTTCGAACGCCCGCCGCGCCAGCGCGATGAGCCGCGCCAGCGCCTCCTGCCGCCCATGCCAGGTCCGCAGGTGGGCGCGGTAGGTCGAGAGCACCTCCTCCGGCACCTCGTCCGAGCCCAGCCCGATCAGGTGCTCGCGCAGCGCCTCCCAGGTGCGCAGCTCGGGGTTGAGGGCGAGCAGCTGCCGGGTGCGCGCGTAGGTGCAGCGGGTGAGCTGGCGCATCAGGCGCAGGTAGTGCGACCCCTTGATCTTGATCCGATGCAGCACCGCGGGGCGACCACACAGGTCCTCCCCCTCGAACGTGACCACCGCCCCCTCCAGGTCGGTGCCGTCCAGCGCCTCCTCCAGGGACGCGATCCGCGCCTCCAGCGTCTCCCCGGCGAGCTGATACTCCTCCGCCACCGGGGCGCCCAGCTCCTCCGCGAGCGCCTCCAGCTCCTGGCGCGGCACGTAGCGGGGCGGCCGCTCCGGGTCGCGGCCGTCCACCGCGCCCAACAACACGAGCGACTCCCGGTCCCCGTAGTCGGTCACCAGTCGCGCCTCCGGGTGCAGCAGCTCCCACAGCAGCGTCCACCCCTGCGCCCACCCGGGATCGAGCGCCGACGGGCTCTGGCGCGTCAGGATCCGCCTCGCCGTGGACAGGTAGTCGAAGCCGGAGGAGCCGGGGTCCGACAGCTCAAACGTCCCCCGGGTCGTGACGACGACCTGCTCGCCCGCCGCGAAGGTCTGCACCATGGTCCCGTCGAGCTTGTTGTTGAAGCGCGCCGTCCCCTCCGGCGCCGCCGCCAGCTCCAGGCAGAGCGCGCGGGCGTCCTCGCGCTCGCCGAAGTTGTAGATCTTGATGAACGGCACCGACACCGCCCGCCACGGCTCGCGCTCGTACACCAGCCCCTTGGCGTAGAGCTGGTGCGGCTCCTGCGGCGTAAACAGGTCCTTGCCCGCGTTGGCCAGGGTCAGCTCGCGACCGTCGGCCGCCTCGCCGGTGCGCCGGATCATGAGCGGGTCGGCGTCCACCCGCGCGAGGATCGCCTCGGGCGCGCGGTGGAGCTGCTCCAGGAGGTGATCGAGGCGAAGGTCGAACGCGGCCTCGGGGCCGATGCGCAGGTCGTCGTCGTGGAGATCGGGCACAGGCTCCTCCTCGGGATCCAGGGTGTAGGATGGCGCCTCGCGCAGCGGGCGGGTCGGCGCGGCGTACTGCTCGCGGGCGTCGATCTGGACGACGTCCCCCTCCGGCCAGCGGAGGGCGCTGAGGCGGTGGCCGAACACGCAGGCGGTGTCCAGCGCGATGGTGTTGCGGTGCTCGCGGACCGGCCCCGCGAAGGGGTTGTGGCCGAACACGCAGCGCGGCCCGCTGAGCGGGAGCCGCTGCCGCCAGTCCAGCCGCTCGGGGAGCCCGTCCGCGTCGGTCCGCCCGGTGGTCGGGCCGTACATGCAGTACGCCTGGGCGCGCTTGAGCGGCCAGCGCGTCGCCTCGGGCTGCCACGCCGCGTGCGCGATCACCAGCTCCGGCTCCCCGGCGAGCCCCCCTGGCGCCGCCCAGGACGCCCACAGCGGCGCGCCCTCCAGCAGCGTCAGCGCGGCCTGGGTGAGCGCCTCGCGTTGATCGGCGCGCAGCGCCTCGAACTCCGCCGCGGTCGTCTCCAGGCCGTGCTTGAGCTTGACGTTGCGCCCCTGCAACCATCGATGCAGCTTGTCGTCATGGTTGCCCCGGATCAACAACGCCTGCCCCTGCTCGACCATCATGATCGCCCTCAGGAGCACCCCAACGGAGTCGGGGCCGCGGTCGGTGAGGTCACCGACGAAGACGACCATGCGGTCCTCGTCGTGGCCCCAGGCGCCGCTGTCGGGGTCGCGCCGCCAGCCCAGCTTCAGGAGGAGCGCGTCCAGCTCGGCGCTGCACCCGTGCACGTCGCCGATGATGTCGAGCCCGGTGACGGCGAGCTGCGCCGAGCGGTCGTCGCCGCGGGTCACCCGAGGAGGGGTCCAGTCGCGGAGCAGCTCGAACTCCATCGCCGGGCCGCCCTCGTCGGGCGGCACCCAGGCGACCCGCCCGATGGCGTCCCAGGGCTCGTCGGGGAGCTGGTCGGGGAGCGCGGCGATCAGCTCCGCCTGGCGACGGATGGCGTGGGCCGGGACCTTCCGGTCGCGCAGGTGTTGCCTGCGGCGGCAGACCGCCTCGGGGACATCGAACCAGACGAGCATCGCCGGGACGCCGTGCTCACGGGCGGCCCGGAGGTAGGGGCGGCGCGCCTCGGGGCGGAGGCTCGTGGCGTCGATCACGGCGCGGCGGCCGTACTTGAGGCGCAGGTCCAGCAGGGTCTGGAGGACGGCGAAGGCGTCGCCCGAGCAGGCGCGGTGCTCCTCGTCGTCGGTCAGGGTGGCGCGGAGCGCGTCGGACGACAGGATCTCCGTCTCGCGGAACCTCGCCCTGGCCCAGGTCGACTTGCCCGAGCCCGCCACGCCCGCCAGGACGATGACCGCAGATTGGGGGATGTGGGAGAACATCGCGCGCGCCCTCATGCTGTGGGGGTTGAGGCGCGGCCCCTGGTGGGGCGCGCGGCGTGAGTATACCGCGTTGAGGGCGCGGCGCCCATGCGGCGCGTCGCGCTCAAGGGTAGGTGAAGCGCACGCGGACGTTGCGCTGGGTCCACTGGGGGGGCGGGTTGGGGACGGAGCGTACGGAGCGGGCGGTGGCGAGCGCGTCCTGGTCGAGCACGGCGTGCCCCGAGGGCTTGGCGAGCCGCGCCGAGGTGAGGGCGCCCGCGGCGGTGACGGTGACGACCACCACGACCGTCCCGCCGAGCTTCTCGGCCCGGGCGGCGGCCGGGTAGCGCTGTCGGTCGAGGATGGCGGCGACCACCTCCGACTGGTAGATCTTGAGTGAGAGGTCCGGCGCGGCCCTCTCCTTGATGTCGATCGTCTCCCGAACGTTCCCCTCCTCGGGGCTGAAGCCCATCACGACCGCCTTGAGCCCGTCGCCGGTGCCCCCGTCGCCGCGGGGCATGGTCGGGCCGCCGCCGCCACCGCCGCCCGGGCCGCGGACGGCGTCGGGCATGGCCGCGCGCGGTTTGGAGGCCGGACGTCGGCGCGCCCGCTTGTCATCGGTCCGCGCGGAGATGGTGTGCAGGGTCGCGGCGTCGTTGGGCGTCTTTGTCTCGCGCGGCGGGGTGATCTTCTTGGGCTCAGGCTCCGGTTCGGGCTTCGGCTCGGGTTCGTTGGTCGCGATCGCGATCGAGGCCGGGTTGTCTCCGCCCGCGCCGGTGAACTCGGGCGACTCCCCGAGGAAGTCATCGGGGATGATGACCTCCTTGAGGTGGACGGGTGGGGTGGGCTCGTGTCGCAGGGGGGTCGGCGAGGTGGGGGCGATGAGCAACGTCGCGACCAACAGGAACCCGCCGTGCAGGGTCGCTGATGAGCCGAGCGACGCGGTGAGGATCAGCCGCGGTGTGGCCTGGGGTGAAGTCTGCTCGGGTGTGCTCATGACCTGCTCGTGACCTTGATGCTGGACGCCGCCACACTATACACGAAGCGCTCGCCGTCGGCCTTTATTTCGCGGCTGGGTGGTCAAGCGCGCGTCGCGGAGCGCTCGCCTCATGCGGGCCGTTCAGCGAACTGTTCACCGCGGCGCGGTGAACAGTTCACCTCGGCGGCGGGTGGAGGCGCCCGACCCGACGGGGGCGTGGCGGGTGGAGGCTGACGGGGTTGGCACGATCGCTGCTTCAGAGGACGGCGGGACGACTCATCGACGCCGTCGTGGAGCGGAGCCGGTTGGGTCGCTGACGCGTTGACACACCCTGGGACATCGCGTAGTGTGGCCTCTCCCAACGAGGTTGGTCTCAACCATCAACGCGACCACAAACCCATGTTGCATCAACACAACGCGTGGTTGTGTGTCCTGGCGCTGTCGTCACACACGGCGCTCCGCGTCTGATTGCTCCAGGTTCCCAATATCGTTGATCTTCAGGCAATCGACGATCTCAACACGGCGGATCCGTCCGTACGATCACTCAAAGGAGGAGTGTATGCACTCATCTCACAAGTTGTTGGCCATGCTGCTGGCTCTATGCGCATGTCTGGCGCTGACGGGCTGCCCCAGCGGAGGCGACGGGGGCGGTAAGAAGGACAACGGCAAGGCCACCAAGGACGACGGCAAGAAGGGCGACAAGAAAGGCGGCGACAAGAAGGGCGACGCCAAGAAGGACGACACGGGCGGGGGCAACGAGGCGACCGGCAAGCCCCAGAAGATCAAGCCCGCGCCCGACGACGCGACGGTGGAGTTCCCGGTCCCGAACCCGGCGCTGGTCTTCGACACCCTCTCCATCCTGGGCAAGCCGGACTGGGGATCGCTGGTGACCGACGTGGAGAAGTCGGAGTACAGCAGCGAGGATCAGGCGGCGCTGGTCACGGGCGTGCTGCTGGCGGACTTCTTCGTCCACATCTACGCCAAGGACGGGGACAAGGCGCTGGCGACGATCGATCAGATCAAGTCGGTGAGCGCGCCGCTGAAGGCGGGGTGGCCCAAGGACGAGGTGGCCAGCCTCAAGAAGAGCATCAAGGGCAAGAAGTGGGACGAGGCCAACGGGGAGATCGAGCTGATCCAGTCGATCATGACGGCCGAGATGGAGAAGCAGCGCCGCAAGGACCTGATCATGCTGGTCAGCCTCGGCTCCTACCTCGAAGGCACCTACGTCGCGACCCAGATCGTGGGCAAGGACTACTCGAAGAAGACCGCCGCCGTGCTGCAACAGAGCGAGCTGCTCAGCGAGGTCAAGAAGACGAAGAAGCTCCTGGGTGATGACAGCGAGCACATCAACTGCATCTTCAGCGCCATGGAGGAGATCGAGAAGTTGATGAAGACCGACGACGGCGAGGCCATCTCCAAAGAGAATGTCGAGAAGATCGGTGAGATCGCCAAGACCACCAAAGGCAAGATCGTTGGTTGAACCGTCACCCTCAACATACTCAGGAAGGAGAAGACCTCATGCTCACATCTAACGTTCGTTGGCCCATCGTCGCTGTGTTCGCCGCCGTGCTCGCTGTGTCGGTCCTGGGGGCGGCGCCTCAGGAGGTCCAGGCTTGCGAGACGGGCTTCCCCGTGGACGCGCACCGCTACTTCTGGTCGAGCAAGCCCCACGTCGGCTGGGGGCTGTTCGGCAAGGGCTACCGCAGGTTCCGCCCCACCGGGGCGCAGGGGCGGCTCTCACCCGGGCAGACCCGCTACGTCCGGATCAACGTGGACGCCTACACGACCTACGCCTTCATCCTGGTCGGCTGCGGCCCCACGGCCCGGCTCCGGATGAGCATCAACGGCAGCAACTGGAGCAACGGCAGCTACCCCGCCGTCGGCTGGTGGGACTGGCGCTTCAACTACAGCACGTCCATCATCGTCGCGATCCAGAACACGGGTTCGGAGCGCACCAGCTTCAAGCTCTTCAGCGGTGTCAAGTGAGCGCTTGACCCGACCCTCCCCCCGACGCCCGGGCGGATGACGCCGCCCGGGCTCGAACCCACGCCGCGCCCCTCTCTCCTACGAGGCTCTTGGTATGGTTGATCTCTCGCTCGCGGTCACGCTCGGAGCCGCTCCTGACAACGATCTCGCCGCCGCCCGCCCGGGCGTCTCTCCCTACCACGCGCGCATCACCTACGACGGGCGCCACCTGCTCGTCACGGATCTGGGCAGTGCGGAGGGGACGTACATCAACGGGCAGCGGATCGAAGGGGAGGCGCCCATTCGCCCCGGGGACCAGCTCGGGCTGGGCACCCAGGTCAGCTTTCAGCTCGACGTCAAGAAGCACCTGCGCAAGCTGACCCCGCTGTTCAGCCACTACCGCGCGCAGAAGGCGACGCGGGCCGAGCCCGACGCCGACACCCAGCAGGTGGTGCGGAGCCCGGGGTCGGTTCGCCCGTCACCCCCCGCCAGGCCCGCCGCGCCGCCGCGCCCGCACCCGCCGCAGCCCACCGCGCCCCCGCCGCGGTCGCCGCTGCCGCGGTCCCCGTCGCCGCAGCCCTCGGAGGATGAGGGCGACGACGCGACCGTCATGCTCTCGCTGTCCGACGGGCTGACGACCGCGCAGGCGCAAGGCGCGCCCGAGGCGTACGCCGTCCAGGTGGATGAGGCCGCGGGCGCGCCCCTCCCGCCGCCGGAGTGGGAGCCCTTCGCCCCGTCCTCGCTCGGCCCTGGCCCGGCGCCCGCCCCCCAGCCCGACGACCCAGGTTCGTCCGCGCCCCCCCAGGCCGACGGGCCTCGCCCGTCCGCGCAGGCGGACGCCGTCAGCATCGGGTACGACCCGGACAACGACGTCGTCATCGCCTCCCCGCAGGTCTCGGGGCACCACTGTCGGCTGTGGAAGGAGCCGGACGGGAGGCTGCTGATCGAGGATCTCGGCTCGGCCGATGGCACCTGGGTCAATGGCGCGCGCGTCACCCGCGCCGAGGTCCAGGCGGGCGATCGGCTCGGCCTCGGCGGCTACCAGTTCAACATCGATCACACGATCCTCTCCCACTTCAAGAAGGCCCGCGAGCAGCGCACCCAGTTCGGTCAGCTCCCGCCCGAGCTGGCCGCGCCGATCCGCATCGGCCGCGACGACTACCCGGGCGTCAACGACATCGTCATCGACGCCCCGCAGGTGAGCAACGAGCACTGCGAGATGCAGTTCACCGGGGGCGGCTGGCGCATCCGCGACCTCGGCTCGACCAACGGCACCTACGTCAACAGCCGTCAGAACCGCATCACCGAGGGGGTCGTCAGCCCCAAGGACATCCTCTTCTTCGGCTCCTACCGCTTCCCGGTCAGCCGCGTCCTGGAGTTCCTGACCAACGACAAGGGCGGCGGGGAGCTGTCGATCCCCACCGACAAGGAGGTCTTCACCGTCGGCCGCGACCTGGAGTGCGACGTCACGATCGACGCCCCGCAGGTGAGCCGCAAGCACGCGCGGCTCAAGCGCCTGCCCGACGGCTTCGAGATCGAGGACCTCGGCTCGGCCAACGGCACCTACGTCAACGGCAAGCGGATCAAGAAGGCGAAGATCGGCCCGAGCGACTGGGTCGGGCTCGGCTCCTACCAGATCAAGTTCGACGCCAACTCGAACACGGTCGCCCGGAACTACCACGGCGACCTGATGCTCCAGGCCGAGAACGTCACCTTCAAGGTCGACAAGGGCCGCAAGACGATCCTCAACAACATCTCGTTCACCGCCTACCCGACCGAGTTCGTCGGCCTGATGGGGCCATCCGGCGCGGGCAAGACCACCCTGATGATGTGCCTCAACGGCTACCAGCCCCCCTCCGAGGGGCGCAGCCTCCTCAACGGGCAGGACCTCTACGGCAACTACAACGCGTTCCGGGGGAACATCGGGTACGTGCCCCAGGACGACATCATCCACAGCCAGCTCACCGTCTGGGAGGCCCTCTACTACACGGCGCGCCTGCGGCTGCCGCCCGACACGACCAAGGCCGAGATCGAGCAGCGCATCATGAAGGTGCTCACCGATCTGGAGATCGAGCAGACGCGCGACGTCCTGATCGGCTCCCCTGAGCAGAAGGGGATCTCCGGCGGTCAGCGCAAGCGGGTCAACCTGGCTCAGGAGCTGATCACGCAGCCGAGCCTGTTGTTCCTCGATGAGCCGACCTCGGGGCTGGCCTCGGCGGACACCACCAACGTCATGGGGCTGCTGCGCAAGCTCGCCGACTCGGGGCGGACGATCCTGTTGACCATCCACCAGCCGTCGCTGGAGGCCTATCGGATGATGGACAACATCGTCTACCTGGCCGACGGCAACCTGGTGTACTACGGGCCGACCTACCCGGACTCCATCCTCTACTTCAACCCCGACGCCCAGCAGGGCACCCCCCACGGCGATCGCGTCCTGGCCGACCCGGGCAACGCCCTCGTCCCGCTCGCCGAGGCCAAGCGGCAGGGGCAGGACATGACCGTGCTCGCCGAGCGGTATCGGGAGTCGGAGTACTTCGAGGAGTACGTCGTGCGTCGCCAGGAGGGCGGCGAGGCGGAGATCGCCGGGGGGAGCAAGCAGAAGACGCAGCGGCGCTTCGGGCTGCGGCAGTGGTGGACGCTGACGCGGCGCTACATGCTGATCAAGCTCAAGGATCGCGTCAACACGGCGATCCTCTTGATTCAGGCGCCGATCATCGCCTCGGTCATCGTCGCGGTGTTCTACAGCAAGATCGGCGCCTCCGACGAGCGCGCCCTCAACGCCCCGTTCGCGCTGTTCCTGCTGGTCGTCTCGGCGATCTGGTTCGGGTGCTCGAACGCGGCGCGGGAGATCGTGGCGGAGCAGGCGATCTACCGGCGGGAGCGGATGGTCAACCTCAAGATCCCCAGCTACGTCATGAGCAAGTTCGGGGTGCTCTCGCTGGTGTGCGCGGTGCAGTGCGTGCTGCTGTTGGCGATCTCCTACGCCCCACTGGGCTTCGAGGGGTCCCCGATCGTCCTCTTCTTCGTGCTCCTGGTGTGCGCCTGCGCCGGGATCGGGATGGGGCTGGTGCTGTCCAGCCTGGTGCGGACGAGCGAGGCGGCGATCGCGCTGGTGCCGCTGCTGCTCATCCCTCAGGTGATCCTGGGCGGGCTCGTCATGCCGATCCAGGATCAGCCGATGCTGCTCCGCGAGTACGGCTCGGGGGTGATGGTCGCCCGGTGGGGGTTCGAGGCGCTCCTCCAGGCCGAAGATCGGGCGGCGACCTACACGCTCAGCGACCAGGACAAGCGCTTCTTGGAGGACAAGGCGCTCGACAAGCTCAACGAGGAGGTCATGGACGGCAAGCGGGAGGTGGACCGGGTCTGCCTGCGGTGTCCGATCCCCGTCGACATCGAGCACCCCGTCGAGCGGTACTTCGGCGAGGAGGCCTTCGACTACGAGGGGGACATCGGGGTGCTGATCACCTTCAACCTCCTGCTGATCTTCGGTGTCATGGTGATCCTCCGCGTCAAGGAGTGACGCCTGAACCCCACCACACGCGGTGCTTTTGATGTCTTACGTGGAACTCGTTCACAGCCACAGCGGCCAACCCCTGTTTCGTCAGCCTCTGCCGACCTCCGAACCGCTGACCGTGACCATCCCGGCCAGGGGGCGACTTCGGCTCCAGGAGGGGCACGCCATCGCGTTCGCCGGGCTCACGCTGCGCGTCGTCGCAGGCCCGCTGACGCCAGGTCGGGCCTTCCCGTCGGCGCCCGGCGAGGGGTTGACCCCAGCGGACGCGTCGGCGCCTGCGTTTCTGGAGGGTGAGCGGGGCGGCGTCCCGGTGTTCCGACACGCGTTGCCTGCCCCGAGCGTTCAGGTGAACGTGCCGGGGCGCGGGGTCCTTGAGCTGGCGCCGTCGGACGTGATTCAGCTCGCCGACCTCCAGGTGCGCATCCGGGTGCCCGCGAGCGCAGGCGGGCGCAGCCGCCAGTCCACGATGTTCGCCCCGCCGGAGGGGTTCAGCGACGCCGACATGGCGAAGCTCCGCGGTGAGCCGGGGCCGACCGCCGACGCGGCGGCGCGCAGCCGTCAGTCCACGATGTTCGCCCCGCCGGAGGGGTTCAGCGCCCCCGACGTCTCGGGCGACACGGCGCCGAGGCGCACCGCGCGAGGCAGCGTGGGGGCGCCGTCGCGGAGCACGCACAGCGGCCGCGCGGAGGGCACGGCGGAGCCCGGGCTGATCGGGGCGCCGACCTTCCCCGGGTTCCACGTGACGCGCAAGCTCGGGCAGGGCGGGATGGGCTCGGTGTGGCAGGCGCGGCAGGAGGGCACGAACCGCGACGTCGCGATCAAGGTCCTCGACACCTCCGGGCTCGGCGACGAGGCGCGCACCCGCTTCGCGTTGGAGATCGAGGTGACCGCGCTGCTCGACCACCCGAACATCGGGCGGCTGTACGAGTCCCACATCGAGGAGGAGCAGTGCTACTACGCCATGGAGTTCATCGATGGCGAGGATCTGACGGAGCACCTGGAGGACAGGGAGCCGGAGGAGGACCGGCTGCTTCAGATCATGCTGGGGGTGTGTCGGGCGGTGCAGTACGCCCACCAGAAGGGGATCATCCACCGCGACCTCAAGCCCGACAACATCATGATCACCACCAGCGGAGCGCCCAAGGTCGTGGACTTCGGGATCGCCAAGCTGATCGAGAACGATCAGGCCACGGGCCGCGAGCAGGACAGCCAGCTCACCAGCGACGGCACCTTCCTGGGGACGCCCGCCTACATGTCCCCCGAGCAGATCAAGGCGCTCCCGGGCCTGATCGACACCCGCACCGACGTCTACGCCCTCGGCGTGATCCTCTATGAGCTGTTCGTCGGCGACCACCCCCACGGCGAGAAGGCCGACAACATGCTCATGTTGTTCATGACCGTGGTCAACGAGGAGCCGCGCCTCCCGTCGAACGTCAAGCCGGGGATCGACAAGGACATCGAGGCGCTCCTGCTCAAGGCGATCGCCCGCGATCCGGCGGAGCGCTACGCCACCGCCGGTGAGCTGGCCGACGATCTGAAGCGCTACATCGAGGGCGAGCCGCTGCTGGCCCAGCCGCAGACGACCTGGTACGTGCTCCGCAAGAAGATCGCCAAGAACCGCGGGAAGGTCGCGCTGGCGGCGTCGCTGGTGCTGTTCTTCGCGGCCTTCGCGACCTTCTCCTACCTCACCGTCCTCGACGAGCGGAACAAGGCCGAGGCCGCCCGTGAGTTGGCGGTCAAGGCGCAGGACCGGGCGGAGAAGCGGTTCGAGCTGGGCCGCGAGTTCGCCAACACCCTGATCTTCGATCTCGATGACAAGTTCCTCGACGAGGGGATGACCAAGGGTCGGGCGATGTTCGTGGCGGAGTCGCGGGCCTACCTCAACAAGCTCAAGGCCGACGCGGGCGATCGGGCCGACGTGCAGGAGGAGGTCGCCCGCGCCTACGTCAAGATCGGCGAGATCCACCAGGACCTCGGCAACAGCGAGGAGGCCGAGGCGAGCTTCAAGGCCGCCCTCAGCAGCTACGAGGAGCTGAAGGAGCGGGCCGAGGGGGCGTCCCCGAGCAAGGCCGTGGCGAAGCTCGACAAGAACGGGGCGCTCGACCGGGGCCGGGCCGACAGCCTCTACGGGCTCGCCGACCTGTACCGCGACACCGGCGACTACGACCGCGCCGAGTCGCACTTCAAGCGCGCCTCCAAGGTGATCGCGGCGCGCCTCAAGGCGTCCGCCAGGGACGACGAGGCGAGGCAGATCAAGGAGAAGATCTTCCAGGCGCGCGGCAAGCTCGCCAAGCAGCTCGGCGACCAGGAGCAGGCCGCCGAGTTCTTCATGACGGTCCTCAAGATCCGCGACGAGCGCGCCGAGGAGCACCCCAAGGACGACGAGGCGCTCCGCAGCCTCGCCTCCAGCTACTACACCCTCGGCAACCTCCGGCTCGACCAGGGCAAGGTCAAGGAGTCCCACGCCCTCTACACGGAGTCGCTCAAGCTGCGCGAGCGGATGGTCGGGCTCAAGCCGGGCAACACGGGCTACCGCAAGCGCCTCGCCACCGGCTACGTCGGCGTCGGGATCGCGGAGGAGCTGATCGGGGATTACGACGAGGCGCTGGAGCACTTCAAGAAGGCGAGGACGGTCTACACGCAGCAGTCCCAGGCCGATCCGAAGAACCAGAGCCTCAAGATCAACCGCCTGTGGACCATCTACTACATCAGCTCCGTCCACATCGATCAGAAGCGCTACGAGGAGGCGGGGCTCGATCTTCAGGCGGGTCTGGCGCTGGCCACGACGTTGGCCGAGGCGGATCCCGCCAACGAGACCATCCAGCGCCTGCTGGTGCGGATGTACCTGGGGCTCGGGCTGGTGGCGGTCGCGCGCGGCGACACGCTGGGGGCCGCTGAGCGGCTGGGGCGGGCGCTCGCCGTCACGTCGCCCTGGGCGAAGGAGGGCGACGACCCCTACGCCCTCGACCTCCACTCCCAGGTGCTGATGGCGCTCGGTGAGAACGCCATCAAGGTCTCCAACCTGCCGGAGGCGCGCGTGCGCTACAACGACGGCCTGGAGATCCGCCGCGAGCTGGTCAAGACCGCCCCCAACGATCAGTCCTACCGCCGCCTGCTCGCCCGCACCCTCACCGACAAGGCGATCCTGGAGCAGACCGAGGGGAAGAAGGGGGCGGCCGACGCCCTCTTTGATGAGGCCGCCGCGATCTACCGCGCCCAGCTCGACATCGACAAGGCCAACGCCGCCGCAGAGCGCGGGCTGAAGCGGATCGAGGCGGCGAAGGCGAAGGATGACAAGGAGGACAAGAAGGAGGAGCCTTGAGGCCGCTCGTGACCGGAGGGCGTCAGGCGACCCGCGCCCCGGCGCGCGCCCAGTTTCCGCGCTTGTAGACGACGGCGCCGAGGGCGCTCTTGATGATGAAGGAGAGCGGCAGGCTGGCCCAGATGCCGACGGCGCCGAGGCCGAAGGTGAAGCCGAGGAGCCCCGCCAGCGGGATCTGGCACAGCGCCGTGGCCAGGAAGTTGATCTTGAGGCTGGTGCGGGTCTCGCCCGACCCCTGGAGCATCCCGACGAACGCCACGTAGACCCCCACGGCGGGCATCCCGTAGCCGAGGACCTCGATCCAGGTGACCGTGAAGCCGCCGAGCGCGGTGTCCGGGTTGACGTCGAAGACAGACACGATCGGCTCGACCGCCCCGATGATCAGGATCGCCAGCAGGCTCATGATGGCGGTCGTCATGACGACGCTGACCCGCACCACGCGCTTCGCCTGCTGCGCGTTGTCCGCGCCGAGCGCCTGCCCGACCAGCGCCCCCGTCGCCTGCGAGACGCTCAGGCCCGGGACGAAGGCGAGCGCCTGCACGCGCAGCCCCATGCCGTGAGCGGCGACCGCGACCTCGTCGATGCGCCCGAGCATCCCGACGATCACCATGAACGCGGCGTTGAGGATCACCATGTCGAGCGCCGCGGGCGCGCCGATTCGGATCAGCTCACCGGCGAGGCTGGTGTCGAGCGCCGTCGGCTTGAGCGGGAGGGTCAGCCCCGGGATGGCGCCGCGGCGGAGCAGGGCGATCATGGCCACCGTGCCCACCGCGTGCGCGAGCACCGTGCCGAGGGCGGCCCCCTGGACCCCCAGCGCGGGCATGCCGTAGTTGCCGAGGATCAGGCCGTAGTTGAAGACGACGTTGAGCCCGTTGTACAGGAGCGCGATCATGAACGGCAGCCGCGTGTTCCCGACGCCGCGCAGCACCCCCGCGTAGAGGAGGCTCAGGTAGGGGAAGACCGTCCCGCCGAGCATCGGCACGAGGTACGCGAGGCTCTGCTCCAGCGAGGCGCCCGAGGCGCCCAGCGCGCGCAGGATGAAGGGCGCCGCGAGGTTGCCCAGCAGGGCGACGCCGAGCCCGAGGAGGACGGTGAGCTGCGACGACTGGCGGAGGATGTGGTTGACGCGGGCGGTGTCTCCCGCGCCGTAGGCGCGAGCGACGAAGGCGACCGTGCCCACGGTGAGGCCCATCATCGCGACCATGAGCAGGAAGACGACCTGGGTCGCGAAGCCCAGCGCCGTCAACGCGGTCTCGGCGTCGGGGAGGCGCCCGCACATGGCGGTGTCCACCGCCAGCGCGAGGACGTTGAGGACGTTGAGGCCGATGATCGGGTAGGCCAACGTCCACAGCTGGGCGACGGTCTGTCGCGTGGTCATGGCTTGCATGGGGGGTGTGCTCCGGTGAGGGCGCCTGCCGCAGCACGCCGTCGGCCCACCTCGATACCCTGTACACGCGTCTGGCGCAAGCGCAGAGAGCCCCATCGGCGCCGCGGCGGTCGAGCGACCCTCGCCGCGACGCGCCATTGACACGGCGGTCACGGGTTGGAACAGTCTCATCAACGCGGGTCGGTGTGACCCGCGGCCCATCGCCTGCGAGCGCGCACCACGGCCGACCTCAACCCCCCAACCCACCCCGCCGCGGCGTTCGCCCGCGTCTCACCCGCGTCGCTTCAGCCCTGGGTCGAGGAGATCTGGTACTCGCGCGGCCACCTGGAGGTGCTCACCGAGCGGGTGCTGCCCTCCGCCACCGCGGACATCGTCGCCAACCTCGGCCCCGCCATGCGGCAGGAGGGCGCGGCGGGGGACGCGCGCGTCGTCGGGACCACGGTCACCGGGCTCCTGACCCGCCCCATGACGCTGAAGCACCCGGTCTGGCACGAGGCGCTCGGCCTGCGCCTCACCCCGATGGGGATCCGGGCGCTCCTGAACGTCCCGGTGGGTGAGGTGTTGAACGCCTGCGTCCCCCTCTCGGAGCTGCTCCCGCTCGATGAGCTGGTGGCCGCCGCCTCCCACCACGCCAGCCCGCGCGACGCTTTGGCGGCGGCCGTGACCTGGGTCACCCACCGCCTGAGCCAGCGCGACGGGCGAGGTGACCGCGTCGCCGCCTGGGCCGCCGAGCGGATCACGGCCCTCGGCGGCGCCCTGAGCATCGGCGCTCTGCAGGAGCGCAGCGGCTACAGCGCCACCCGCCTCACCACCCGCTTTCGTGATGAGTTCGGCGTCACCCCCAAGATGTTCGCGCGCCTGGTCCGCTTCCGCCGCGCGCTCGACGCCCTCGACGACGACACGGACCTCGCCGCGCTCGCCCTCGACCTCGGGCTGTCGGATCAACCCCACCTCAACCGCGAGTTCCGCCGCTTCGCCGGGGCGACCCCGCTGGAGGTGCTCGCCGCGCGCTACCCCACCGGGCTCACGCTCGCGGGGTGACCGCGTCGGTGTGATTTTTTCCAAGATGCGACGCCTCGACCTGCGCACACTGACATCACACGGGCGCGGTGCGCCCCGGATGACTCTCAAGGGCGTCGAGCCCACACACCCAGGAGCGAGCATGTCGAGCCATGTCCCAGAAGGGTTCCAGACCATCGTCCCCTACCTGTTCGTCGATGATCCCGAGGGGTTCGTCGCCTTCCTCGTCGAGGCGTTCGACGCCTCGTCCGTCAAGATGCATTACGAGCCGGAGGACGTGCTGCGGCACGGCGAGGTGAGCGTGCTGGGGTCGGTGCTGGAGCTGTCCCAGGCGCGCCCGGAGTGTCCGGCGACCGCGGTGCACCTGCATGCGTTCGTCCCGGACGCCGACGCGGCCTACGCCCGCGCGCTCGCCGCAGGCGCGACCTCCATCTACGCGCCGACCGACCACGACTACGGCGAGCGCTCGGGCGGGGTCCGGGATCGCTGGGGCAACCGCTGGTACCTCGCCACGGTCACCGACGCCGAGAAGCGGGCGGGTGGCTGAGCGTCCGTCCGGGCGCCCTCTACAGGTAGAAGGGGTGGTAGCGCGGTGGCCCCCAGGTGGCGCGGAGGGCGTCCTGGAAGCTCTCGTACAGCTCGAAGGCGTCGCGGTAGCGCGACAGCGGGCTGGCGAGGCGGCAGGCCTTGAGGACACCGGCGACGCGGGGCGGGAGGTCCGGGAGCCCGGGGCGGGTCGGATCGCCGCCGAGGAGGGCGACCATGCACTGGGCGGCCATGTAGATGTCGGTGGCGGGCGTCGCCGGGTGCTTCGCGAACACCTCGGGGGGGTAGAGGTCGCGGCGCGGCGCGCTGATGGCGGTCAGGCGTGGCCCCGAGGTGGGGTCGCCGAAGTCCTCGATCGCGTAGGACCAGTCGAGCAGCACGGCGCCGTGGGTGACCGGGTGGATGAGGACGTGCTCCGGGAGGACGGCGCCGTGCACCACGCCCTGGTCGTGGCTCCAGGCGAGCACCTCCAGGACGCGGTTGAACATCCAGGCCATCGCCTCGGGCGGGACGCCGTCAGGGCGCCGCTTGAGCACCTCGGCGAGGGTGACGTGGTCCTCGATGTAGGAGAGGACGGTGACGCGGCGTCCGTCGTCGAGGCGGAAGGTCTCGATGAGGCGGGGGAGGTAGGCGCCGAACACCCGCAGCTCGCCCGGGTCAGCGGACCAGAGGCGTCGTAGCGCGCTGACCTCGTTGGCGGCGAGGTCGGCGGTGTCCGGGCTGCGCCCGACCTTGACGGCGGCGCGGCGCGTGACCCCCTGGTCGTCGTAGTGGGCGAGGTAGACGTCGGCGAGGTCGCCCGCGGCGATGACGCCCTGGACGCTGTAGGCGCGGCGGCTGGAGCGGAGGGTCGCCATGCCCGGGGCGGCCGGGGTGACGGGTGGGGTGCGCGTCTGCCCGTAGCGCCCGCCACGGATGGTCTCCTCGGCGACCTCCCACCAGCGGTTGAGGAGCTGGGTGGCCTCGGTGGCCTGCTCCTCCTGGTCGGGGTCGGTGGCGTAGCGATCGGGGTGTATCCGGGCCGCGATGGCGCGGAAGGCGCGTCGGGCGGCCTTGAGCTGAGTGTCTCGGTCGCCGCGCAGCGGGCCGAAGATCGCCTCGGGGCGAGTGGCGTTGCGCAGGCGATCGAGGTGCGACTCCAGGCTGTCGGGCATGGGCTCTCCTGGTCATACCAACTGGTGTAGAAAGGTCGTGTGATCAACTCAGTGAAAGGTATCAGTTGGGTTCGGAGACCGTCAGCGTCCACACCGCGACGTGGGCGCGGGAGGAGAGCGCGGCGCGCAGCCGCAGCGCGGGGTAGAGCGCCGGGTCCACGCCGCGGAGCGCGATCGTCTGCTGCGCGATCCCCGCGGAGTTGCCCGGCACCACGTCGTCGGGGAGCGGGGCCTCGTCGGCGTCGAGGAGCTGCACCAGCGCGCTGCCGTCGTCGCTGCCCTCCCACACGAGCGACTCCCACCCGTCGCGCTCGCCGCGCGCCAGCGCGGCGAGCGCGACGGGGGGCGTCACCACGACGCCGGAGCTGTAGGTGTTGTAGGTCAGGGTGGGCGCGAAGTCGTTGCAGCCGAAGGTGCCGCTGCACGTGTCGACCGAGGTGTCGGGGCTCGGCTGGATGAGGTAGATGAGGCGCCCGTTGTCGTTGATCCACTGGGCGACGTTGATGAGCGGCACGTCGTTGGTGCGGTCGCTGCATGACGCGCCCGGCTCGATGGTCGCGACGCGCGTCTCCACCACGTTGTCGCGCCCGAGGTGCACGAAGTAGGCGAAGTTGCGTTGCGGGTTGAAGCGCACGTAGTCCCCGCAGCTGACGATCGACAGCCGCCCCGACTCACCGGGGTAGGCCGGGGGCAGATCGGCCTCCTCCCAGATGCCGTCGCCGTCGTAGGCGTGCTGGGCGCTGCCGACGCGGGTGACCTCGGTCGGTCGCGTCTCCATCACCTCGCGGCCGTCGCGCTCGATGACGTGGACGTTCTCCAGGGTGTTGGTGAGGAACTCCGCCTCGGCGTCCTGACGCCAACGGGCGGGGGTGCTCGGGTCCACGCAGACGTCGCTCACCCCGATGTCGCACCGCCCCGAGGCGCAGTCGCGGTCAGCCAGACACCGAAGATCGAGCGGGCAGGGCTCACAGATGTCGCCGCCGCAGTCCAGGTCGGTCTCGGCTCCGTTCACGCGCTCGTCGGAGCAGGACGGCGCGCGGCACACCATGGCGTCGCACACACCGCTCAGGCAGTCGTCGTCCTCCAGACACGCGGCGTCGTTCGGACACGCGAGGCAGTCCGGCCCACCGCAGTCCTCGCCGGTCTCGTCGCCGTTGGTGGTGAGGTCCTCGCAGGTGGGAGCCTGGCAGCGCTCTCCCTCGCACACGCCGCTCAGGCAGTCGTCGCCTCCGACGCACGTGCCGTTGGTCGGGCACCGTGGGCAGTCGGGGCCGCCGCAGTCGATCCAGGTCTCGTCGCCGTTGCGCTGTCCGTCCTCACACGTCGGCGCGGGGGGGACGCAGGCGCCCTCCTCGCACAACCCGGAGGCGCAGTCGGGGCCCTCCACGCACGTTTGCCCGTCCGGGCAGGCGGGGCAGTCGGGGCCTCCGCAGTCCACGCCGGTCTCGTTGGCGTTACGCGTGCGGTCGGCGCAGGTCGGCGCGCGGCACTCTCGCCGCACGCACACCTCGGAGACACAGTCGACGTCCTCCTCGCACCCCTGACCCGCCTCACACGGCAGGCAGGCTGGGCCACCGCAGTCCACGCCGGTCTCATCGCCGTCTCGCGATCCGTTCACGGCGCACACGGGCGGCCTCGTGTCCTCCGGGGCGGTGTCCTCGGGGGTGGTGTCGGGCTCCTCCGTGTCGGGGGCGACGTCGGTGGGCGGCGCGTCGTCTGCGGTGTCGTCGGAGGCGTCGGCGGACGTGTCGGTGGTGACGTCGGTGAGGTCGGTGTCCTCGGGGGTGTCGGGTGAGGTGTCGGCGGGTGAGGTGTCGCTCGGGGGGACGTCGATGGGTTCGGCGGTGTCCTGCGGTGCGGGGCGGGTGTCGGCGGCGGCGATCTCGGTGTCATCGCCGCTTGTCCCCGACGCGTCGAGGAGCGCGCTGCCCGTGTCGTCATCGCGCGTGGGCTCCGACTCGCCGGTCTCGGCGGCGCAGCCCACGAGCAGCGCCGCGCTCAACACCGCGAGGCGAAGCGCGCGTGACCGCCGCAGGTTCTCTGGCACAAGCATCCACATGAGGCGTCCTGTCCGATCAAGGTCCAGGCGTCATGTTAGACACGCAGCGCCCCTCGCCGCAAGGGCGAGGGGCGGGTTTCGTGGTGGGGCGGGTTGGGGCGGCGGGTGCTCAGACTTCGCTCAGCTCAACGTTGGCGTCGGGGTCGGGCGCGGGGCGGAAGATGTTGATGGGGATCTTGAGGTAGCGCTTGTGGTTGGCGTGCTCCTCGGGGAGGTTGCCCGCGTCGACGTTGACCTGGACGCTCTGGAACAGCAGGCGCGGGGCCTCCAGCGTGGCGTCGCGGGCCTCGCGGAACTGGATGAACTCCTCCTTGCTGCGGTCGGCGGGGAGCTGGACGTTGTTGGCCTTGGAGTCGGCGATCGTGGTCTCGTAGAGCACCTCCCGGCCGCCGGGCTGGTAGTCGTGGCCGACGAAGACGCGGGTCGCGTCGGGCAGCGTGTAGAGGCGCTCCGTGATCGAGTCGTACAGATCGGCGGCGCTCCCCGCCGGGAAGTCGCAGCGCCCCGTCCCCTGATCCGGCATGAAGAGGGCGTCGCCCGTGAAGAGGGCGTCTTCGATCAGGTAGGTGGCGCAGGCGGGCGTGTGCCCCGGCGTGTAGATGGTCTTGATCTCCAGCGACCCCGCCTTGAGGACCTCGTTGTCTTCGAGCAGGAGGTCGAACTGGCTGCCGTCGGTGGGGAAGTCCTTCGGCAGATCGAAGAACCCCTTGAAGAGCTTCTGCACCGCGACGATCCTGGCGCCGATGGCGATCTGGGCCTCGGGGAACTCCTTCTTGATCATCTGGGAGCCGGAGAGGTGGTCGGCGTGGGCGTGGGTCTCGAGGATGGCGTGCAGCGTCAGCTCCTTCCCTCGAACGAAGTCGATCACGTCATCCACGGACTCGGTCCAGATCTTGGAGCCGATCGGGTTGTAATCGAGGACAGGGTCGATGACCACGGCGTCGCGGGTCTCCGCGTCGAAGACCACGAAGGTCAGGGTGTCGGTGCGGGTGTCGTGGAAGGTCTGGATTTGAATGGTCATGCTGCATCTCTCGGTTGAGGCCCGTGGGGCCTGGTAGGCGCTGCTGCGCTCGCTGGTGAGGACTAGAGCACAGCCTGTGCCAACTTGAGAGGCGCGGTCACAGCGCGTCGCGTCGGTGTGGGGAGGGGAGAGTGGTTCGATTTTGTTTCAAGCGCGTCGCGTTGTGTTTCAAAATACGTCGGCGAACTCCGGGGCGACCCAGTCGTCGAGGCGCTGGCCGCTGTCGCGCAGCGTCCACGCGCCAGCCTGGCGGAGGTGCTCGCGCGCTGAGGCGGAGACGAAGTTGCGGGAGATGGTGAGGGTCTCCAGCCGGGTGTGCGCGGCGGCGGCGATGAGGGCGCGGGCGCCGCGGTCGGTGAGGGTGCCGCCGGAGAGGTCGAGGTGGCGGAGGCGACCGAACAGCGGCGAGGCGGTCAGCTCGATGACGAGCGGGTCGCTGAGCCAGGTGTTGCACAGGGCGAGGTGTTGGAGCGCGGGCGTGGCCTTGCCGGAGAGGAGGGGGGCGAACAGCTCCAGCTCGTCCTGGTCGATGTCGTCGGCGAACTCATCGAAGCCGCCGCCGCCGCCCATGTCGGTGAGCCAGAGGTCGAGCCGCTCCAGGCTGGGGAGGTGGGAGCGGCTGAGGTCGAGCATCACCTCGTAGGCCTCCTCCAGCGTCTCGACCCGGAGCGTCTTGAGCCGCGCGTGGCGCAGCACGCCGAGGAGCGAGACGCGCGAGCAGACGTGCAGCTCTTCGAGGTCGGGGAAGGAGCGCAGCAGCGCGCCGACGCCCTGGACGTACGATTGTGGTGGGCCGGTGCGGGTCAGCGCGTCCCCGACGTACAGGCTGCGGAGCCCGGTGAAGCGAGGAGCCAGCCTGCACAGCTCCAGCGTGATCTGGCTGTCGTAGAGCGTCGGTCCGTAGGGGTCGCCGTGCCAATCGCACAGGAGCAGGTGTTTGAGGTGCTGGGCGTCGCGCTCCTCGGCCAACGCGCGGAGCTTGTCGCGGATCGCCTCGTCCTCGAAGGGGCCATCCGGGCTGTAGGCGCGGAGCAGGTCGGCCTCATCGAGGCTGATCAGGACCGCGAGGTGATCGGCGGCCCGCTGACCGACCAGGCCAAGGCCGAGCACGGGGTCGTAGACCTCGATGAAGCGCCCCTTGTGGAGCAGCGGCTCCTCAGGGCGCGCCGAGGAGGCCTCCAGGTTGGCCTGCACCCACTCGGTGAGGCCGCGGATCGGGTTGGTCAGCTCATGGGGGGTGTTGGCGCTGCTCATGGACACTCCTGCTCAAGCTCAAGCGCTGAACTCAAGTCCACACTACACCGGTGTTCATGTGTTGGCAACGGGTTTTTTCTCCCCGGCGCGGCGGAATAGCTCCGAAGGGACCTCGTAGAGGGAGTGTCCGCGCGCCATTTTTCAGGCCCGCGGGGATCCTGGGCGCGGCGTTTGGGCCTCGCCCGGGCGTTTGTTTTGAAGTCATCCAGGAGAACAAGGCCTTGAGCACCACCACCGCGTCCTACAGAACCGACTCTCCGTTGTTTGCCCCAGGCGAGCGGCTGACCGCGCGCCCCCGCGCAGCGGGCCGCCTCAAGCGCATGGGGGCGTTTTCGATCGACGTCCTCGTCTACGGCGCGCTGACCTCGTTGTTCACCATCATCTTGAGCCTGTTCGGGACCACGCTGGCGTCGCTGCTGTACGCGTCGTTCCACGACTGCGCGGTCGGTCCGGGGCGCTCGCTCGGCCGCGCGGCGGTTGATCACCGGCTGATGCACACGGACGGGCATGCGGTGTCGTACGGCACGGCCATCGCCCGCAACGCGCTGCGGTGGCTGATGTGGACCACGGTGCTGCTGTTCGTCGTGGACCTCGTGCTGTTCTTCACGAGCGGGCGCCTGCTCGCGGACTACATCCTCGGCACCCAGGTGAGCGAGGATCCGGCCCACGCTCGCCGCGGGCTGGAGTCCGAGCGCGCCGCGGTCGCCAGCGCCCCTGTGTTCGACGCCGAGCTCGCCGCCGCCGAGCGTGAGATCTCCTTTGAGCGCAGCGACTACTCGGAGCGTGAGCTGGAGCAGTTCGAGCGCAAGCTCGCCCGCGAGCCCGTCCACGAGACCGTGAACCGCTGACACCCATCCACCCCCCGGGCCCGCCATGACGGACGCCCACCCCTCCACGCTCGCCGTCGCGGCGAGCGTCCCCGACACACTCAAGCGCTGCCTCGCGGAGATCCACGGCGCGGACGCCTCCGCGCGGTGGCTCACCGCCCTCCCGAAGCGGCTGGAGGCGCTGTCGCGGGCGCACGGGCTGATCATCGAGCCGGTGCGCCACCGCCTCTCCTACAACCTCGTGTTGCCGGTGACGTACAGGGGGCGGCGCGCCGTGCTCAAGATGAGCGTCCCCAACCCGGAGCTGGAGCGCGAGGTGTGCGCCGTGCGCGCCTGCCAGGGGCGAGCCATGGTGCGCTGCCTGGAGGCGAGCCCCGACGAGGGGTGGGCGCTGCTGGAGGCGCTGGAGCCGGGGACCACCCTCCACGACGAGCCCGAGGCGCTCGCGATCACCGCCGCGATCATCCACGAGCTGCACCAGAGCGCGCCGCCTGCGTCACTGCCACACCTGGCGCGGTGGGCGGGCGGGTTCGAGCGGCTGCGCGCGGCGTTTGGCGGCGGGACCGGGCCGTTCGCGGCCGATCTGGTGCGGCGCGCCGAGGCGATCTTCGCCGCCCGGGCGCGCCCGGCTCCGGGCGACGTGCTCCTGCACGGCGACCTCCACCACGGGAACATCCTCCGCGACGGCCACGGGTGGCGAGCGATCGACCCCAAGGGGCTGCGGGGGCCGCGCGGCTTTGAGCCGACGGCGTTCATGCGCAACGCCCTCGACCCGGAGATGACCGACGCGCGGCTGCGCGACGTGCTGGCCAGCCGGGTGGAGGGCTTCGCCAGGCACCTGGGGGTGGAGCGCGCCGAGCTGGTGGAGTGGGGGATCGCCCAGGCCGTCCTCTCGGCGATCTGGATGTGGGAGGATCACGGCGAGGGGTGGGCGCCGGAGCTGTGGATCGCGCGGGCGTTTGAGGGGCTGCGCTGAGGCGGGGTCAGGGCAGGAGCCCGCGGACGATGAGCCAGGCATCGTCCCCATCGGCGCGGCGCTCGGCCTCGATCTGAGCCCAGCTCGCCTTGTGGTACAGCTCCGGGTGTCCCTGCGGGGTGAGCGCGAGCCGGTCGAGGTAGAGGATCCCCTCCAGGTGATCCCACTCGTGAAGGAAGACCCGGGCGTTGCGCCCGTCCAACGTCTGCTCCACCTCGTCGCCGTGGTGGTCGAACCCCTTGACCCGGATGCGCGCGGGGCGGAGCACCCGGCCCGTGTAGTGGGGGATGCTCAGGCACCCCTCCATCCCGCCCAGCTCCTCCTCATGGAGCGCCTCCCAGGTGGGGTTGATCCAGACCTGAAGCGGGGAGGGCGAGCAGCGGACGTAGCGCCCCTCGATCCCCTCGGGGAGGTGGGTGATGAAGACGCGCCGCGCCACGCCGACCTGGGGCGCCGCCAGCCCCACGCCGCGGCTCTCCCGGAGCGTGTGCGCCATGTTCTGGAGGAACACCGCCAGCTCCAGCGTCCCCAGCGCCTCCTCCGGGACGGGCGCGGCGCGCTCGCGCAGCACCGGCTCCCCGATGTTGACCACCTCATACCCTGTGGGGTTGGCCCCACTCCAGATCGCGTTCAGGTCCATCGCCCCCTGGCTCCGCCGTTGTGCTCGACCCGCAGGCCGTGGTTCATGCATCATGTGTTCGACAGCGCGCGGCGACTCGCCGCACACCGTCGAACATAGCACAACCTCGACCTCACGACGCGCGGTACGATGAACACCCCCACCTGGACCCACCTCCTCGACGCGCTGCGCCCGCTGACGGCGCGCCGCGGCCTCGATCTGGTGCAGCCGCTCACCGCAGGCGCCTACAACGCCGCCGTCCCCGAGCGGTTCGCCGTCCCCGAGCTGGGGCGCGCCGAGACGCTCGTGCTCCTCGTCGGCAACAGCCGCGCCCTCTGGGAGCCGCTCCTCGACGCGCTGGCGCGCGATCCGGCGCTGCGGCGCGACCCCAACCCCGTCGACCGCTACGTCCGTGAGGCGCTGCTGGAGGCGCTGGGTGAGCTGGAGGGGCTGCCGCGGTGGGAGGTGCGGTGGGCGCACGGCGCCACGATCTTCGCGGCGCAGCGCATGGCCGAGATCTCGGGCCTGGCGGCGCGCTCGGCGAGCTTTCTCAGCGTTCACCCGGAGTTCGGTCCCTGGATCGGCCTGCGGGCGGCGATCTCCGTGGATCTGCCCGGGCCGGAGCGGTTGCCTGAGGCGTCACCTTGCCAACACTGCGCCGAGCGCTGCGGGCCGCTGTTCGAGCAGGTGATGGATCGGTCGCGGCGGGTGGACTTCGCCGCGGTGCGCGAGGGGTGGCGGGCGTGGCTCGCGGTGCGCGACGCCTGCCCGATCGGGCGCGAGCACCGCTACAGCGCGCGCCAACTCCGCTACCACTACACCCACGATCGGGAGGTCCTGGAGGAGGCGCTGCGCAAGCGCGGGTCGGCTCAGAGCGGCCAGGGGACCTGAGCGGCGATGCGATCGAGGCCCGAGGCGGCGTAGAGGAGGCCGACCATCCGGGCGGGGGAGGTGCCGATCGCGAGCAGGCGGGTGGCGGAGCCGAGGCCAGGGAGGTCCAGCGGGCAGGAGACGACGTCCTGCTCGGTCAGGTGGGGGGCGAGCGCCTTGAGCTGCTCGAAGATGAGCGGATCGACGTTGCACCCGGCGCGGCGGCGGTGGCTCGACCACATGGCGGCGCTGGCGAGCACGTCGGCCAGGTCGGGGTCGCCCGCCTTGACGACGGGGTAGCCGAGGTCGTCCGCGAGCACGATCGCCTCCAGATCGAGGACGCGGGCGACCCGCTCAAGCTGGAGCTGCATCGCCTCGGGCGCGATCTGGCTGCGGGTCTGGGCGCGGCGTTCGGGGTGTGCTGTCGTGTCCAGGGCCATGGGGCCTCCTCGGCGTCCTGTGGGTCAGTGAGCGGGGCGCCAACTCCCCGATGTGACCACGTGTCCGTCTGTGTCCTACATGTAGGATACCCTGGGAGGAGGGATGCACAAGTTCCCTGGGGTGGGAGATGTTGAGGAGGATCAGCGGTCTTCGACGCGCAGGGGGAGGCGGACGTGGAAGTCGCTGCCCTGCCCGTAGGTGCTGTCGACGATGAGGGAGCCGCCCATCTGCTCGACGAAGGCGCGGCAGATGGCGAGCCCGAGGCCAACGCCGGTGCGGCGGGCGTCGCGGTGAGAGCGCTGGTAGGGCTCGAAGATGACCTCGATGTCGCCCTCGGGGATCCCGGCGCCGGTGTCGCGGACGGTGATCTGGAACATGTCGGAGCCGACCATGCGGACGAGGACCTGAATGGAGCCGGTGTCGGTGAACTTGACGGCGTTGGAGAGGAGGTTGGTGATGACCTGCTCGGTGCGCTGCTCGGAGCCATAGGGGGTGAGGCCGTCGGTGCGGTCGAAGAACTGGAGGGAGGTGGTGAGGCCCTTGTGCTCGGCGGCGGTCTGGACGTGAGAGAGGGCGCGGTTGAGGGTCGCCTTGAGGGGGTAGGGGGAGGGCGTGAGGGGCATGACGCCGCCCTCAAGGCGGGAGTGGTCGAGGATGTCCTTGATGAGGGCGAGGAGGCGGCTGGCGCGGTCGCGCATGGTGTCGAGGGCTTCGCGCTGTCCGGGGCTGATGCGCCCGTAGACGCCCATGTTGAAGAGGTCGATGTGTCCGAGGATGGCGCTGAGGGGGGTGCGCATGTCATGGACCATGGAGGCGGTCTGGAGCTTGCGGCGCTCGATCTGCTCTTCGAGGACGCGGAGGCGCTCGCGGAGGGCGAGCTGCTCCAGGATCGCCTCGGCGCTGTGGTGCCCGCTGCTGCGCGCGACGTCGGCGGGTCGGCTGTCGAGGATGCGGGCGGCGAGGCTGGCGGCGGCGAGCGTGAGCTGCCGGACCAGGACCTCGGCGGGGAGGCCGCGGAAGGTGGGCAGGGGCGAGACGGTGGCGGCGAGCTGACCGGCCTCGACCTCGTCCATGTCGAGTCCGCGCGAGAGGATGTCGGTGGTGTGGACGTCGGCCGGGTGGATGAGGCCGGAGACGGCGACGGCCCACAGGTTGGGGTGCCGGGTCTCGGCGGTCTCGACCAGCAGCGCGCGGCGGGCCGCCGGGCAGTCGCAGGCGGAGGGTCTGGAGGGGGCCTCGGCGGCGTCGAGCACCTCGCGCACGGCGCGTTGGGCGCGGCCGCTGCAGAGCGAGGTGTGGGGCGGCACGTGGATCTGCTGGACGCGGTGGCACATCGGCTGGTAGGCCGCGGGCATATGGTGAACCGAGTGGGCGAGCGGGTGGACCTGGAGCGGCGCGCCCTCGTTGTCGCGGAAGGCCAGGAAGAGGTAGGCGCAGGAGCCGGTCAGGTGGCTGAGCGCCTTGAGGGTCCCCTCCACCTCGATGCCCGCGAAGCTGACCTCGCTGGTGGGGCGCTCATCGAGCCGCGGGATGGGCTGGGTCGGGTAGCTGTTGTTGTTTGTGTCGTCCTGGTCGGTCACGGCCTGTCTCTGCCGGGTGGGGCGCCGTGGCCCGGTGGGGCGTCGCGGGTCAACCGCCCGTGGCGCTGTCGTGACGAGGGGTTCGCGGACATCGTACCTCTGTTCGGTGGCGATGTCGATCACAGACCGCGGTCTGTGAGCGCATCCCGACACAGGGCTGCGAGGTCACGCTTGAATTTTTGCGGGGGCGGTGTCAGTGTCCCCACCGTACACAGTCGCGGCGGCGACGCTTGAAGCTCACGATTACGATACCGAGGAAGTTCGGCAATGTCCAAGGTCAAAGAGAGGCTCTCGAAGCTCAGGAACATCGGCATCATGGCGCACATCGACGCCGGGAAGACGACCACCACGGAGCGCATCCTGTACTACACGGGGGTCAACTACAAGATCGGCGAGGTCCATGACGGGGAGGCGACCATGGACTACCGCCCCGACGAGCAGGAGAAGGGGATCACGATCACGTCGGCGGTGACCGAGTTCGACTGGAAGGGGCACCACGTCCAGCTCATCGACACCCCGGGGCACGTGGACTTCACGGTCGAGGTGGAGCGGTCGCTGCGGGTGCTTGATGGCGTGGTGGCCCTCTACGACGCCGTTCAAGGGGTCGAGCCCCAGTCCGAGACGGTCTGGTACCAGGCGGACAAGTACCGGGTGCCGCGCATCGCGTTCATCAACAAGATGGATCGGGTCGGGGCCAACTTCGAGCGCTGCGTCCAGATGATCCGGGACAAGTTCCACGTGACGGCGCTGCCGATCCAGCTCCCGATCGGGGCGGAAGGGGGCTTCAAGGGGATCGTGGACGTGGTCGAGCGCACGGCGTGGCAGTTCCGCGACGAGGACCGGGGGGTGGAGCCCTACGAGGTGCCGGTGCCCGACGACATGGTGGACGCGATGGCGGCGGCGCGCGAGGCGCTGATCGACGGCCTGTCGCTGTACGACGACGCGCTGGCGGAGGCGTTCCTGATGGAGGAGCCGATCGACGCCGCGCAGATCAAGGCGTCGCTGCGGCGGTCGGTGATCGCGCTCAACGTGGTGCCGGTGATGTGCGGCTCGGGGCTCAAGGACAAGGGGATCCAGCCTCTGCTGGACGCGGTGGTGGACTACCTGCCGAGCCCGATGGACATGCCCCCGGTGCAGGGGCGCAACCCGGAGACCGGCGAGCCCGAGCTGCGCGAGCTGGTCCCGTCGGAGCGGCTGGCGGTGCTGGCGTTCAAGGTGCAGATGGTGGGCGGGCGCAAGCAGGTCTACCTGCGGATCTACTCCGGCACCCTGAACGCCGGGGACAAGGTGCTCAACGTGCGCCTCGGGCGCCAGGAGCGGGTCAGCCGCCTGTTCAAGGTCCACAGCAGCCGACGGCAGCGCGTCGACGCCGCGCATGCGGGCGACCTCGTGACCGCGGCGGGGCTCAAGGACACCTTCACCGGCGACACCCTCACCGACCCGGCGCACCCGCTGCTGCTGGAGTCGATCGAGGCGCGCAACCCGGTCATCAGCGCCTCGATCGAGCCCGAGAAGCGGCAGGACCGCGACAAGCTCCTGGACGTCCTGGCCAAGATCGCCGACGAGGATCCGACCTTCCTGTTCAAGGAGGACGAGGACACCGGCGAGCTGATCATCCGGGGGATGGGGGAGCTGCACTTGGAGATCGTCGCCGGGCAGATCGACCGCGATTACAACCTCACCGTCAAGCTGGGCGAGCCGAACGTGGTCTACCGCGAGACGGCGACGGTGGAGGCCACGGGCCACGGCGTCTTCGAGCGGGACACGGACGAGGGCTCGATCTTCGGCGACGTCCGCGTCGCCGTCTCGCCGCGCGATCGCAGCGCGGGCAACGCGATCGCGATCGACGACGCGCTCAAGGCGACCCTCCCGCCGAACCTGGAGCCGATGCTGCTCGCGGGCGTCGAGGACGCGCTCGTGAGCGGCCCGGTCATGGGCGAGCCGCTGGAGGACGTCGGGGTGGTCGTCACGGCGGTGGGGTTCAAGGAGAACTTCTCGCTCACGCCGCTCGGCTACCGCATCGCCGCCGGGATCGCGGTGCGCAACGCCATGGCCGACGCCAGCGCGGCGGTGCTGGAGCCGGTTATGGAGGTGGACATCGTCGTCCCCGAGGACTTCCTCGGCGACGTCATCGGGGACCTGACCCAGCGCAGCGGGCGGATCGAGAACGTCGCCGACGACGGGCCGATGAAGATCATCACGTGCCGCGTCGGGCTCCGCAAGATGTTCGGCTACACCACCACGCTGCGCTCGATGACCCAGGGCCGCGGCGTCTTCACGATGTCGTTCGACGCCTTCGACATCGTGAGTTGAGTCACTACAGCGCGATCTGACCAAGCAGGGTCAGCTGCCACCGGCCCACCTCGCGGTCGCCGCTCAACCCCGGGAAGGCGTCGAGCGAGGTCACGAACCCGACCGGGCCGAACTGCATCGTCCCCTGGACCCGGGCGCCGACCTGCACCTCCGGCAGGATCAGCACCGGGGCGCCGACGCCGATCCCGAACGACGGGAGGATCAGCACCTGGCTGCTGGCGACCTCGATCGTCGGGGCGACCTTGAGGAGGTCGCCGAAGTCGGTGTCGGCGCTCACCGAGTAGAGGAGCCACTCCGGCGCGGCCACCTCGTACCCGAACCGCATCCGAAACCCCCCCTGGTCGCCGGTCGTCCCGCCGATCCCCACCAGCGGCCCGCCCAGCGACAGCGTCGTCCCCGGCACGCCGAAGCGCATCGTGAGCACGTCGCTGAGCTGATCCCCGGGGATCACGATCGACGCCGAGCGGCGGTCGCCGGGCTCCTCCGCCTGGTTCCAGGCGCGGGGCGCCTCGTCGAGGGCGCCGATCAGGCGCCCTGGGCCGTTGGTGCGGGTCAACGCGTAGAACTCCCCCGAGAACGACCACCGCTCCGGCCAGGTGACCCGGATCGCGACGTCGCCCACCGCGGCCCAGGTCTTGATCGGCCCGAGCAGGTAGTCGAGGTTGTAGGAGGTGTCCGGGCGGAAGGTGTTCAGCAGGAGGTGGCGCGCCTCCACCGCCGGGATCGCGTAGGACGGCTTGAAGTTGCGCCCCGGGCGCATCTCCCCGGTCGCCGTCAGCGTCGTCGTGGCCCCGGCCTCCAGGGCGAAGCGCGCCCCGGTCCGCCCGATCTCCTGGTAGACGTGCTCGTTCCAGTGAAGCTCCACCGGGGCGGTCGGGGGGCGATCCTCCAGCGACTCCTGCGGTTGGGGGAGCCAGGCGTCGAAGGCGAGCGCCTCGGCCTCGGTCAACTCCCGGGTCACCGACCGGCCATCCACCTGGATCGCGACCTGATCGGCGCGGACCCCGTAGAACGCGGCGTCCATCTGCTCTGGCAGGGAGGTCGGGTTGTGGACGGTGTAGCGCGCCTCGAAGGTGCACCGAGGCTCCCCATCCACCTCGTCGCAGTCGATCGTCAGCGACTCGCCCTGGATCTCCAGCGGGGTCACGCGGAGCGCGCCAGGCGGCGAGGTCGCTGATGGGCTGCTCTGGGGCGCCGCGAGGTTGGCCGCCGCGGCTCGGGGGAGGGCGAGCAGCGCGAGCGTGAGGGCGAGTCGGGCGATGGGGTTGAGGCGGTGTGTCTGCATGGTTGGTTCAAGCCGGGTCGAGGTGTGTCTGCGCTGTCGCCATGATGCGCGCGATGGAGCGACGTGTCCACCGTGGAACGCAACGCGCCTGGGCCCGTCGGCTTTCACCTCGACGCCGCGCGGACCTGAGGGGGGCGACGCGCCATACACAGAGTGGTCGTGGGCGTCGGAGCCTGGGGCGACCTGTCGATGCGAAGGAGAGATGAAGGAGGACGACCGTGTGGAGATGGCTCAAGAACCTCGTCGGCGCTGACGCGCCCGCCCTGGATGAGGAAAGCGGCGCGCCGCCCGAGGCGGAGGGCGACGATCCGGCGGCGCCGCGACCCGAGGCGCCGCCGCCGTGGCCGTCGCGGTGCGACACGCTGGTGCTCTACGAGGTCGCGGGCGACGGGGAGCCGCCGGACACCCGCTCGGAGAGCCTGGTGGTGGAGTACATCGATCCGGTGGACCAGCTCGTGACGTTTGGGGCGGAGGCCGCCCCGTCGCTGGTCTGGTGGGAGGAGCGGGCGCTCCAGGCGCGCCTGGAGGCGGCGCGGGAGCGGGGAGGGCTGCGCGACCCCAACTCGCCCGCGCGGCTGCACTGGGCGAGCCGGTGGATGAGGGAGCGCGAGGGGGGGTGGGTGGCGGCGCAGCTGGAGCCCGGCGCGATCGCTGGGAACGGCACCGCCTATGCGCGGGGGCGTCAGGAGGATCCTGGCGGCTCAGACATCAAGCCGGTGGATTGAGGTCAGCTCGTCCGGGCCGGAGATGGTCTTCTCCAGATCGGTCACCTTGCCGGTCTCCAGGGTGAACAGCCAGCCGTGGATCTGGAGCGACTGCCCGGCCTTCCACGCCTTCTGGATGATGTCGGTCTCGGCGAGGTTGCGGACCTGGGTCGCGACGTTGAGGCGGACGAGGAGGTCGACGCGGCTGGCCTGGTCCTCGATCCCCTCGAACTCCGCGGCGTGGGCGCGGTAGGTGTCCTTGATGGAGCGGAGCCAGGGGTTGATCTGGCCGAAGTCGGTGTTGGACATCGCGGCCTGGACGCCGCCGCAGTGCTGGTGCCCGCAGACGATGACGTGCTCGACCTTGAGGTGCTCGACCGCGTACTGGAGCACGGTGAGCATGTTGAGGTCGGTGTGGACCGCGAGGTTGGCGACGTTGCGGTGGACGAAGACGTCCCCCGGTCCGAGCCCGAGGGCCTGGGTCGCGGGGACGCGGCTGTCGGCGCAGCCGATCCAGAGGTACTTCGGGCTCTGCCCCTTGGCCATGTTGGCGAAGAAGTCAGGGTTGTCCTCCTGGATGGTCGCGGCCCAGGCGTGGTTGTTCTCGATGAGCTGCTTCGGGTCGGTCATGTGCTCCACCTTGGTTCTGGAAACTCGTTGCAGGGATCTGGATCTGTGGAGATCGGCCCTGTTGAAGGCGCCGTGGGTCGCGTCCAGAGTTTGTGCCTGGACAGCACCATCGTCGCGTGCGTTGAGGGACAATATGCCACACACCCGGCAGGATGTGCACGGGTTGTTGGGTTTGGCGTTGTGGAGCGCGGGCCACCGGGAGCGCTCGTCACCAGGTCGTGAGGGCGCGCGTCAGCGCGACGGGGCGCCCCCGTCAACAACCGCGCCGCTCCACGGTGGCCCGCACCTGGGGTTATCGCCCGGCGGGGCGCGATGTTGCGTCGAGGCGCCGATTTTTTTCAGCTGGTGGCCCCTTCGGGTGAAGCGCCCGCCTCGCCGAGGTCGGTGAGGAAGAGGCCGAAGTCCTCCTGGTCGGTGAACAGGTCGGTGACGTTGTCGGGGGCGCGCACGAGGCGAACCCAGGTGATGAGGGCGTGGGCGAACAGGTCGCCGGGGAGGTCGCCCTGGTCGCCCTCGTCGGCGCCCGCGGCCAGCTCGGCGGCGGTGAGCACGCCGAGCGCCATGGTCACGGCGCTCGCTTCGATGGAGGGGTGCCGGAACCAGTCGCGCAGGAAGAACCACTCCCGGAGGATGTGGAAGCTGTAGTCGCGCTGGGCGGGGGTGAGGGTCGTGACGCCCTCGTCGGGGTACTGCGTGATGAAGTCGAGGAGCCTGCCGAGGCGGTCGATGTGGCCATCGGGGAGGGTGTCGTCGAGGTAGTGGGCGTGGGTGGCCAGGGCGCGCTGCCCGAAGGAGCGCAGGCGTCTGGCGATGATCCGGGTCGTCGCGGGGTCTTCGAGGAGCTGGGTGGGGGGCAGCGCGAGGCGCTGCCCCTGGGCGACCTCGCAGGCGAAGTGCAGCAGGTGGCCCAGGGTGACCTGGGGGTCCTCCAGCATCGCCATGAAGTGGTGCTCCAGCTGCTGGCGGCGCGCCTCCCGGGAGCCGGGCTCGGGGTTGTCGTTCAGGATCCCGGGCTCGGACGGGCTCAGGCCGCGGACCTCGGGGGGGAGCAGCTCGTCGGGCTGCATCCCGGTGATCTCGGCGATCGTCTGCTCCAGCCCCTCCTTGTAGGTCTTGTGGGCTTCGTAGCAGCGCGAGATCCCGACCCGGAAGCCGTCCTCGGTCTGAACGAGGCGGATCGGGAAGAAGCGGCACATCGCGGGCTTGGCCTCGGGGCCGATGTGCTTGTGTATCCGGCACAGGCCGTCGTCGCCGAGGAACACGCAGGCGCGGGCGCGGCCAAACGCGAGGCGGTGCGCCGTCGCGCCGCTGTCGCGCTCCATGGGCACGAGCACCTCGTCCGTCAGCTCAGGGTAGAGCGGCTGGAGGGTGGCGAGGATGTCGGGGACGCGCTCGATGAACTCGGGCTCCAACGGCCCGATGATGTGCCCCTGGCAGGAGCGCCCGCACCCCAGGCAGCGGTGGCGCAGCGGGTTGGTCGAGAACAGCCCCGACTCGCCGCGGACCTTGACGTTGCGCTCGATGGGCTGGTGGCTCAGCAACACCAGGCCGATCTGGGCGAGCTGCTGGGCCATGGCGAGCACGAAGTCGGGGCTGGGGAGGGGGACGCCGTCGGCGATGAGCGCGGAGGCGATCTCGGCGCAGGTGCGCTGCCCGTCGAACTCCTGGGCGAGCGCGAGCGCGGAGGAGCCGAGCACGACGCGCCGGGGCGGGTTGCCGATGGTGACCTCAAACTCGCCGGGGCGGTCCGGCAGGGGGGTGATGGTGGCCTTGCACAGGTAGGGGTAGGCGTCGCCGGATGGAGGGGCCATGGTGGATCCTGGTGCGTTGCGTGACAGGTGGCGTCCACCGGCAGGGTGCGCGCGGGGCGCTGTGGGTTCGACCGGCGCTCAGCGGTAGCCGTACTGGATGCCGATGTACCCCCCGCTGTCCTTGGTGCCAGCGTTGGAGACGCCAATCCAGTAGTAGCCGTTGTTGGAGACCCGGAAGTTGCCGGTGTTCGCCCAGTTGCGGACGATGCGGGTGACCCGGAGGGCGCCGCGGTTGTTGGGGCTGCGGAAGACACCCATCTGGATGTTCCCGGTGACATCGACGTCCTTGAGGGCGTGCACCCGGTAGGTCATCCCCTGGTAGAAGTAGACCTGGAACCAGGTGACCTGCCCGGAGGTGACGTAGTTCGGGTCGACGGTCGTGACGTAGTAGAAGCCCTGGTTGAACAGCTTGGGCGCGCCGTAGCGGCGCATGCGGTAGAGGACGCCGCCTCGGTTGGCCTCCGCCTCGGTGTAGGGGAGCGTGATGGTGGCCAGCACAGCCAACATCGCGAGAGCGCTGCCAAGTTGATGAATCCTGTTCATGAGAGCCCTTTCGACTGGGACGGCACGATGATGCTGACAACGACGATACCGCGGAGTGTAAACGGGGTCCTGGGTCCAGTCAAGGAGGAGGGGCTGAGCGGGGCGCCCGGAGAGGGGCGCCGTGCGGGTCGAAGCAGGGGGGGTGGGGGCTACTTTGAGAGCAGGCTCTCCAGGGCCCAGGTGAGGTCCTGGGCGGTGTCGCTGTGGGGTCCGACGGCCATGTTGTAGGCGATGCGGCCCTTGTCGTCGAAGACGAGCAGGGTGGGGAGGCCGCCGGTGAGGCCCGCGGCGTCGGCGAGCGTGGAGAGGGCGCGGGCGTCGGGGGTGTCGACGCGGACCGGGAAGTTGATCTGGAAGCGGGTGGCGAAGGCGTCGTAGGGCTCGGTCTCGCGGGCGGTGGCGGTGCGGACGCCGATCAGCGCGGCCTTGTCCTTGAAGCGCCCGGGGAGATCGCGGGCGAACTGGACGATGTGGGGCATCTCGCGCTGGCAGTGCGGGCACCAGGTGGCGAAGAAGAGCACGACGGTCGGCCTGGAGAAGGTCGCGGGGGTGATCGGGGCGCCCTCGGCGAGCTGGAGGGTGGGGGTGGTGGTGCGCTCGGCCTCGGGGACGCGGGAGGCGATCAGGTTGGCCTTGCGGCGCCCCTCGGCCTCGGTGATCGCCCCGGCGCAGCCCGCCCTGGTGGCGCTGTCGCGCAGCTCCGGGTGGCGGGGGTGGTGGACGGCGATCTCCTCGATGAGCGGGCAGATCCCGTCGCGGGTCTTCGGGTCGGCGGCGCGCGCCTTGATGAGGGTGAAGACGAGGTCGGGGTCGACCATGGTGACGCGGTCGAGGTTGTCCTTGAGGACCGGGCCGAGGTGGCGGATGACGTCGGCGTGGTCGCCCTTGTGCGCGGCGACGAGGCCGCGGGCGATCCCGGCGGGCTGCTCGCCGATGGCGAGCCCGGCGTTGGCGCGGTCGTCGAGGATCTGGAGGCACTCCCGGGTGAAGGTCCCGTCCGGCTTGGCGCGGGCGGCGATCTCGCAGGCCATGGAGACCAGCGAGCCGTCCACCTCCGGGTTCAGCTCCGGCTTGAGGAGGACCGCCTCGACGTCGGCCTGGCGCGCGCCGTCGCCGCCCTTCTCGAGGAGCATGGCGTAGGTCTCGGCGAGCCGGGGGTAGACCTGGGAGCTGATCCGGATGTCGGGCTTGCCCTTGAGGTAGGCCGCGAGGCCGCTGGTGAGCTTGGCTGGGTCGCCCGCCGCGGCGAGCATGATCGTGTTCAGCTCGCGCTGGGCGTCCGAGAGCGGGGCGCCCGCGAGCGCCTGCTGGCTCTCGCGCACCAGCGCCGCGATGCGCCGCGTCGACAGGGCGGCGCGCGGGACGACCATCCCCTGGTAGGCCTTCTTCGTCGCCCCGGAGGTGCCGTCCACCACCGCCTCGATGGTGGGCGTCTCCATCAGCTTGGGGTCGGGCTCGGCGACGATCGCCTCAAGGCGCTTGAGCTCGTCGTCCGTCATCGGCTCGTGCCCGTACTTCTGGAGCGGCGCCGGGGAGATGATCGTCTTGAACTCCAGGCCCGGGGAGAAGGCCAGCGTCAGCTTGAGCGGGTTGCACTCGCAGGCGTCCTTGAAGGTCACCGGCCCCTCGAAGTCGCGCAGGTAGCCCAGGAGGGTGCCGCCTTCGTCGAAGGCCTCGCGGTAGGTCGTGTTGGACTGATCCTCGGCGCGGATCAGCTCCTTGGGGATCGCCTTGGTGGTCGCGCGGGCCATCTTCGGGAAGGCGCGCTGGTAGAAGGCGAGCTGCTCCGCGGTGAGCTTGTCGCCCGCGGCGGCCTTGCCGCCGCCGCTGGTGTCCCCCTTCGGGGTGGTCGCGGCGGTGGTCGCGGGCTTGCCCGCCCCGGACGTCGGCGCGGCGGTGGTCGTGGCTGGCGGCGTGGTCGTGGCGTCCTTGTCCTTGCTGTCGCAGGCGAGCAGGCCGAGGCAGACCGTGAGGGCGACGAGGCCCGACGAGCGGATGGCGTGGTATGTAGACACGGGTTGAGATCCCCCTTGGAGAGCGTCCCTGAAGATACGGGGCGGCCAACAATGGCCCCGCAGTGATAACCCCGGCGCGGGGCTGGTGCAACCATACGGGACGGAGAGCCCCGCGAAAAACACACCTGCCGCCTGGAACCATCCCCAGCACCGTGGAGTTGTCCGCCTTCCTTCGGGCGCGTCGCCTGCCAGCTCGCGCGGCAGAGGCGCGCGAACCCCTTGCGGTGGCGGCGATCGACCTTATGTTGGTCCCCCTTTTTCGTGACGACCACACGCAAGTTTTCAGCCCGGAGGGCGTTATGGCGCAGATCGAGGTCGAGCAGTTGGTGAAGACGTACGCCGTCTCGGAGCGGCGCCCGGGGTTGTGGGGCGCGGTGCAGGGGTTGGTGCGGCGGCGGCAGCGGCGGGTGAAGGCGCTGGACGGGGTGTCGTTCGAGATCGGCCGCGGCGAGCTGGTGGCCTACATCGGCCCCAACGGCGCGGGCAAGAGCACCACGGTCAAGGTCCTGTCGGGGATCCTGGTGCCCGACGGGGGCCGGTGCGTGGTGGAGGGGCGGGTGCCGTGGGAGGAGCGGATCGCCCACGTGGCGCAGATCGGGGTGGTGTTCGGGCAGCGGACGCAGCTGTGGTGGGATCTGCCGGTGGTGGACTCGTTTGAGCTGCTGCGCGACATCTACCGGGTGGAGCCGCCGCGGTGGCGCCGCAACCTGGACGAGCTGGTGGCGCTGCTCGACCTGGAGCCGCTGCTGGACGTCCCGGTGCGGCAGCTGAGCCTGGGGCAGCGGATGCGCTGCGATCTGGCGGCGGCGCTGCTGCACGGCCCGTCGCTGCTCTTTCTGGACGAGCCGACGATCGGGCTCGACGCGGTGAGCAAGCTGGCGGTGCGGGCGTTCATCCAGCGGCTCAACCGGGAGCGCCAGGTGACGGTGATCCTGACCACCCACGACATGGACGACATCGAGGCGCTGTGTGACCGGGTGATGGTGATCGCCCGCGGCCAGATCCTCTGCGACGGGTCGTTGGAGGCGCTGCGGACCCGCTTCGGGCACCAGCGGCGGCTGACGCTGGAGCTGGCCGACCCGCATGCGCCGCTGGTGCCCGAGCCGGGCACGGCGCTGCTCGGTCGGGAGGGGGCGAGGGTGTCGCTGGCGTTTGATCCGGCGGAGGTGACGGCGGCGGAGCTGATCGGGCGGCTGGGGGCGCGCTACGCGGTGCGCGACCTGTGGGTGGAGGAGCTGCCGATCGAGGAGGTGGTGGCGAGGCTGTACGACGAGGAGGCGGCGGCGTGAGGGGGTACGTGGCGATCGCGCAGGCGCGGGCGAGGGTGCTGCTTCAGTACCGCGCGGCGGCCGTGGCGGGGTTCGGGACCCAGGCGTTCTGGGGGATGATCCGGATCATGATCTTCGAGGCGTTCTACCGCTCGGCGATGGCGGACGGGGCGCCGATGCGCTTTGAGGAGGTGGTGTCCTACGTCTGGTTGGGGCAGGCGACCTTGATGACGCTCCCGTGGAACCTGGATCGGGAGATGGCGGACGAGGTGCGGACGGGGAAGGTGGTCTACGGGTTGCTGCGGCCGGTTGATCTGTACGGGCAGTGGTTCGCGCGGGCGTTCGCGCTGCGGAGCGCCCCGATGGTGATCAGGGCGCTGCCGATGTTCGCGTTCGCGATGGTGCTGCTGCCGCTGGTGGGGCTGGAGGCGTGGGCGCTGGAGGCGCCGACGCTGGAGGGGCTGGCGATGTGGTTGGTGGCGCTGGGGGTGGCGATCCTGCTGTCGAGCGCGCTGACGACGCTGTGGAGCGTGGCGCTGATGTGGACGGTGTCGGGGGACGGGGTCACCCACCTGGCCCCGGCGCTGGTGACGCTGATGTCGGGGATGGTGATCCCGCTGCCGCTGCTGCCGGACGGGGTGCGGGCGGTGGTGGTGTGGCTGCCGTTCGCGGGGCTGGTGGATCTGCCGGTGCGGCTGTTCTCGGGTCACCTGACGGCGGCGGAGGCGGCGCCGATGCTGGCGGCGCAGCTGGTCTGGTGGGTGTTGCTGGTGGCGCTCGGGCGGGCGTTGCTGGGGCGCGGGGTGCGGCGCCTCGTCGTGCAGGGGGGGTGAGCGATGAACGACGCGAGGCTGTTGGTGAGGCTCCTCGGGGTGTCGATGCGGAGTCAGCTCCAGTATCGGGCCTCCATGGTGATGCAGAGCGTGGGGCACCTGCTGGTGACGGGGATCGAGTTCCTGGGGGTGTGGGCGTTGTTCGCGCGCTTTGGCCAGCTGGACGGGTGGACGCTGGCGGAGGTGGCGGTCTTCTACGGGGTGGTCAACGTGAGCTTCGCGTTGGCCGACGCGGGGGGGCGGGGCTTCGATCAGGTGGCGGCGCGGATCAAGCAGGGCGACTTCGATCGCCTGCTGCTGCGGCCGCGGAGCACGGCGCTCCAGGTGGCGGGGCTGGAGCTGACGCTCAAGCGGATCGGGCGCCTGAGCCAGGGGCTGGCGGGGCTGATCTGGGGATTGAGCGCGCTGGGCGTGGGGTGGGGCCCGGGTCGGGTGGCGCTGCTGGCGTGGATCGTCGTGGGGGCGACGAGCATGTTCTACGGCTTGATGGTGGTGCAGGCGACGATCGCGTTCTGGACGACGGAGTCGCTGGAGCTGATGAACGTGCTCACGTACGGCGGGGTGGAGACGGCGCAGTACCCGATGTCGGTCTACCGGAGGTGGTTTCGGCGGGTGTTCACGTACGTCGTGCCGCTGGCGTGTGTCTGCTACCTGCCGGTGCTGGCGCTGATCGAGCGCCCCGACCCGCTCGGGGCGCCGCTGTGGGCGCAGCGGGTGGCGCCCGCGGCGGGGCTGGTGTTCCTGGCGGGGGCGCTGGCGCTGTGGAGGGGGGGGGTGAGGCGCTACACCTCGACGGGGAGCTGACGCAGCGGGTCAGCCCGCGTACTTGACGGAGCAGCCGTACGCCTTGGTCTCGGGGGTCTTGACCGGCGCGCCCTTGATGGCGGCGTCGATCGCCTGCTGGACGTAGTTCTCGACCGTGTCCACGTCCTCGGGGCGGCCGCTCCCGGTGTTGTCGAGGGCGCCGCGGTAGATGAGGGTGCCTTTGGCGTCGATGACGTACATGTGGGGGGTGCGCTCGGCGCCGTACATCTTGCCGACCTTGCCGTCTTCATCGAAGAGGATGGGGTGGTCGAGGCCGAACGCCTCGCGCCCGGCGGTGTTGGCCTCCTTGCCGTGCCCCTGCTTGCCGGGGGCGCCGGAGTTGATGGCGAGCCAGACGACCTCCTTGCTGGCGTTGTCCTTCGCGAGCGTCTTGAGCGAGCCGTGCTCGTGGGCGGCCTTGACGAAGGGGCAGCCGGGGTTGAACCACTCCAGCACGACGACCTTGCCCTGGTGATCGCTGAGCTTGATCGGCTTGCCGTCGAGGGACGTCAGCGAGAAGTCGGGCGCGGGCTTGCCGACGGCGGCGCTCATGGCGGGGGCGGCGGCCTTGTCTGCGGCGGGCTTGTCGGCGACCTTGTCCGCGGGTTTGTCGGCGGCGGCCTGGTCGGCGGGCTTGCCGTCGTTCGGTTGGGCGGCGACGGGCTTGTCGGTCTCCGCCTTGGGGGTCGAGGGCTGGCAGGCGGCGGCGGCGAGTGCGAGGAGCGCGATCAGCGCGAAGTGCTTCATGGTGTCTCCAGAGCGATCGGGTTGCGGGCGAGGTGAATGAGCGCGCCCGTGGGGCGTCGCGTCACAGGTTCGGATCCTGGGAGGGTGGGGGCTGTGTTGGTATCCACCGACAGCCCCTCCACACGCGTTCGTATGGGATGATGCGGTGAGGCGCGGGGAGGGTGCGCCGCGCGCCAGGGTTCAGGTGGGCTGCGGCGGGGAGGGCGTCTCACCGGCGGCCGGTGCGCTCCAGCTCCTCTTTGTAGGCGATGCTGTAGCGGGTCCAGGGGCGCAGCTCCAGCCGCTTGCGGCTGATGATGTCGCCGGTGCCCTCGCAGTACCCGTACTCGCCTTCCTCAAACTTGCTGAGGGCGTGCTCGATCTGGCGCAGGAGCTTGCGGTTCTTGTCGGAGAGCCGCATCAGGTAGGCCTGCTCAGAGAGCTTGGTCGCCTCATCAAATTCGTCGGGGTGGGCCTCGGAGTCGGTGACGGCCTCGGAGATGTTGCGGTTGAGGCGCTGCTGGACGTCGGCGCGCAGCGTGAGGAGCTTGTTCTTGAAGTGCTCCAGATCCGCGTCGGTCATCTCCCAGTCGTCATCGTCGTCGTCCCAGTCGGCGGAGCGGGGGTTGATTGCATCGGTCATGTTTATGTTCCTCACACACACGAGTTACTACCGTGACACGGTCCTCAGGGCCTTCGAGGATCGCCAGCGTTGGCATGGCACAAGCCGGCGCAGAAGGCGCCGAGGCCCAATCTGCTATCGACAGACTGAGGCGCATCATCTTTAGAAAAAATCGCTCGTTGTCAACCCCCTTCAGCGGTGGATCAGAAAAAAAGCGCCTCAGAAAAAAGCGTCTCGTGATCCACCATCGGCGTCAGGCGTCGCTCTCCTGAATACGTCCTGGGGGTAGAGGCGATGCGTCTTCCCATCCCTATGTATGTGGGGACCGGTTGGATTCACTCCCGAGCGCGTCGATTGTCAGGGCTGACACGTCTGGACGTTGCGGACTCGGGCGACGAAGGCTTCGGGCAGCACGGGGGCGGAGGCGATCGCGAAGGTGTCCTGCCCGAACTGGTAGAGCGCCTCGACGTAGAGCAGCGGCGCGCCGTTGAGGTCCAGCTCGCCGCTCCAGGCGCCGTCGGCTCGGGTGAGCGGCGCCTGGCTCCAGGTCAGCGCGTCGTCGGCGCTCCACCAGACGAGGACCTGCGTGACGGCGAGGGCGCTCGACGACTCGTCCACCTGGGCGGTGACTTGGAGGGCGTCTCCGCTCGGCGACGTCAGCTCCACGGTCGGCGCGGCGGGGAGGTCCTCCACGTGGGGCTCGGCGTTGAACGCGCGGCGGAACCACATCCGTTGCCCGCCGTCGATGCGCAGCGCGGAGCGCGCGGCGAGCACGTCGGTGGACTCGGGGATCCCGAACAGGAAGCAGCCGTGGTCGAGGTTCCCGACGAGGGCCAGCCGGGAGTCGCCGGAGAGGTCCGCGAGGGTCGCGCTCAGCGCGTCCACCGGAAAGAAGCCGTCGGAGGAGCCGCTCGCGAGCAGGACGGGGATCGTGACACGCTGGCTCACCTGCGGCCCGGCGTAGGTGTCCACGAAGCGCCTCCAGCGCTCGCTCTCGGTGGTCAACCCCGCCTCGGTGAGCAGCTGCCGCTGCCAGGCGTTGTCCGGGGCGACCGCCTCGTCCCAGTGCGTCGCGGAGCTGATGACCACGGCGGCGTCCAGACGGTCGTCCTCGGCGGCGACGATCAGGCTGGCGAGCCCGCCGAGCGAGTACCCCGCCATCCCGAGCCGCGCGCTGTCGACCTCGGGGCGCCCCTCCAGGCAGGTCAGCGCGCGCATCGCGGCGGCGCTGTGCCCCCACATCCAGCTCCCGCGGACCTCGGGCGTGGTGTCAAACAGGCGACCGTGCCCATCCTCGCTCGCCGCCAACCCCTCCGAGCTGTTGCTCGGCTGGGTCCCCTCGCCGGGGCCGGTGTAGGACAGCACGAGCGCGTCGAGCCGCCCGGCCAGCTCTCTGGTCTCCGTCGCGGACGCCTCCCCGCTGAGCCCGTGCGACCAGACGACCCCGGGCGCGGGAGCGCCCTGGAGCGCGTCGGGCAGCGCCGCGTAGCCACGGATCAGGATGGGCGTCAGCACACCATCGCGCCACTCCCACGACCTGTAGCTCACGTTCCACAGCACGACCTCGCCGCCGCCCTCCAGCGCCTCCGTGCGGCGGTTGCCCCAGATGCAGTCCAGCCCCACCGGGTCGCGTATCATCTCCATGTCGAACAGCGCAGGCGTGTCCGGGGGGGCGTCCGCCGTGTCGCCCGAGCCCGAGTCAGCGACCTCGGTGTCTTCGGGGGTGGTGTCTTCGGGCGCTGTGTCGAGCGGAGCGGTGTCTTCGGGGGAGGTGTCTTCTGTGGTGTCGGTGGGCGCTGTGTCGCCTGAGCCCGAGTCAGCGATCTCGGTGTCGGTAGACTCGGTGTCTTCAGGGGTGGTGTCGGTAGACTCGGTGTCGGTGACCTCGGTGTCGGTGACCTCGGTGTCGTCAGGCGCTGTGTCAGCGATCTCGGAGTCGGTAGACTCGGTGTCGGTAGACTCGGAGTCAGTAGACTCGGAGTCGGTAGACTCGGTGTCTTCGGTGTGCGTGTCGGGCTGCGCGTCGTCGGGAGGCGTCGAGTCGGCGGTGGCGGTGTCGAGCGCGGCGTCGTTGGCCGCTTCACCGTCGGCCGCTTCACCGTCGGCCGCTGTGTCCTGAAGGTCGGTGTCGGCGACGCCCGAGTCGCCGGAGTCTCCTCCACAGGCCGCGAGGGCGATCGAGATCGCGACGCAGAGGAAGATGGGGCGGGGGTCTCGGGGTTGTTGCATACGGGTCACGCGGTCGGGATCGTCTCGGTTGAGCTGTGGTGGGGCCGCCTCAGGTTGTCGTCGGCGTTATGATAGCGGCTTGTCTCGGCGACAACAAAGCCTTTGAGGCCCCCCGATGGTGTGATTTTTGCTTTCCTGTGTAACCCCTGTGCGTTTCCGATCACTGGTTGGTGCGTGGAGAAGGGAAGAACCGGAGGGTCGAACGAACCATTCGGGCGTCTGGCTCGTAGAACTCATGTGCCCTCAACAGGTGGCGCCCGCGACGAAGAGCGGAGGGCGGCGCCAGGCAGGTGGGCCTCGGGGGGTGCGTTGTGATTGACCGCCCGGCCGGGAGAGGTTAGGATTCTTGAGAGATTCAACCACGTCGGGGGCGTGGTCCATGGAAAAAACACTGCGTGATCGCTACAAGGTGACGGACGTGCTCGGGCAAGGGGCGATGGGCGTGGTGTACCGCGCGCATGACCTTCAGCTGGATCGCACCGTCGCGCTCAAGTCCCTGGCGCCTGACCTGCTGGCGAATGAGGACGCGATGGCGATCTTCAGGACCGAGGCGCGGGTCATGGCACGCCTCAAGCACCCGAACCTGCTGGGCGTGTACGACGTCTTCGAGGAGAGCGGCGAGACCTGCCTGGTCATGGAGTACGTCGACGGCGACACGGTCGAGCACCTGATCGAGTCGTCCCAGGACATGCTCCCAATCGAAGACGCCGTGGACATCGCGACCCAGCTCCTGGTCGCGCTGGTCTACATCGAAGAGCACAACGTCGTCCACCGGGACATCAAGCCAAGCAACCTGATGATGGAGCGCTCCGGGGCGCTCAAGCTGATGGACTTCGGGCTGGCGCGCGACATCGACCTCATGCTCCAGAAGGGGACGCGGGTCCGCGGGACGCCCGCCTACATGTCGCCCGAGCAGGTGACCGGTGAGCTGTTGTCTCCATCGAGCGATCTGTACAGCACGGGCGCGACGCTGTTCGAGGTGTTCACCGGGCGGCTGCCGTTCGAGTCGGGGGAGCTGGCGTTCCACCAGGTGTTCACCGAGGCCCCGGACCCGCGCGAGCTGCGCCCCGACATCCCCGAGCCGCTCGCCGACATGATCGTGCGCTGCATGGCCAAGGATCCGGCCAACCGCCCCCCGTCGGCGCGTCAGCTGTTGATGGAGGTGGTTGAAGGGCTGGGCGAGCGCGGTCGCCCCTACCCGCCATCCGTGCGGAGCCAGCTGGAGCTGCAGTCCTTCGCGACGGGTTCGATGCAGGCGTCCGCCATGGCGGAGACGCGGGACGCGATCGCCGCGATCCCCCGAGAGGACCCGCGGATCGAGAGGCTGAAGATCGGGGTTGGCCTCGTCGCTGGGGTGATCCTGGCGCTCGTGGTCACGTTGGCGTCGCTGCTGTTCTTTCGTGGCGTGGACCCGAAGGGCGGTGAGGAGACGTCGGTGGACGCGCCGGTCGCGATGGCTACCGACACGGCGGGCGCCGAGCCGACTGAGAAGGAGCCAGCCCCGCAGGAGCCCTCGCCGTCGCAGCCCGAGCCCTCCGATGAGGAGACGGCGGCCGTTGAGGCGAGCGATGACCTCAACGCGGCGATCCTCAAGGCGAGGGGCGCCGCGACGTTTGCGGCGGAGGGCGAGGGTGACCCGGCGGAGGTGGCGAACGTCGCTGAGGCCGACGCGCAGGTGGAAGGGAGCGAGGCCGCGGCGCAGGACGCGCCACCTGATGCGGACGACGAGGCGTTGACCCCGGCGGCGCGGCTGGCGGCGCAGCGTCGCGCGAAGGCGCTGGCGGCGAAGGAGGCCGCCGAGCAGAAGGCGCGGGAGGAGGCCGCCCAGAAGGAGCGCGAGGCGGCGGCTCAGCGCGAGGCCGAGGCGGCGAAGGAGGCCGAAGCGCGCAAAGCCGAGGAGGCCCGCAAGGCGGAGGAGGCCCGCAAGGCCGAAGCCGCCCGCAAGGCGGAGGAGGCTCGCAAGGCCGAGGCCGCCAGGAAGGCGCAGAAGGAGCAGCCAGCCGCCGGGCCGACGACCGCCCAGGCCAACCCGACCCGGACCGGCAAGGAGGCGCCCCCCCGCGACGACACGAAGAAGGGCGGCAAGGACGAGAAGGTCCCGGTCCCCTACGGGTTCTGACCCTTCCGCGCGACCGCTGCATGCGCCGCCCCGGGCTGGCGCGCCTGTGTTGGACTACCCCCTGGGGCTGTGGTAGGCTCCCTGACCTGTCAGCGCAGATGTTGACCGATGACTGAGGGGGCCATCCATGAGCGAACCCAACCGTAAAACGCTCCGCAGCTTCTACTGCCGTGACTACCTCTGGGATCTCTTCGAGGTGATGACCCGCGATCTGGGTTGCTCGATGGATTACCTCGTCAACGAGGCGATGCGCCACTACGCGCGCAGCCGCAACTACTCGCTCTCGGGCGCCGGGGTGTCGCAGGGGACGCCCGCCGTGCCGCCTCCGCCGGGCGGAGGGCAGGGCTACGGGCAGCCGCCCCAGCAGGGCGGCGGGTACGATCACCCGACCTTCAGTCAGATGCCCGCGGTGCGGATGGGCAGCGCGCCTCAGCAGGCGCCGCGACCCTACGCGGCGGCGCCTCAGCCGGTCATGCCGTCGGCCTACGCGCAGCCCTCGTCGCTCCGCTTCGCGCCGCCGCCGCCACCGCCGCCGCAGCCTCGGACCGCGCCTCCGCCGCCTCCGCCGCAGCCGCAGCAACCGCCGCCGCAGCAGCATGCGTACGCGCCCCCTCAACCCCAGGCGCCGCCGCCACCGCCGCCGCAGCCTCGGACCGCCCCGCCGCCACCTCCGGCCGCGCCCGAGCCCGCGCGTCCTCAGCTGGCGTTGGTGTTCAACAACCAGCGCTACCCGGTCAACAAGGACAAGTTCATCATCGGTCGCGGCTCCACCATGACCGACCTCACGATCCGCGACGGCAACATCTCCCGAAAACACGCGGCGGTCATCTTCCGCAACGGGCAGTGGTACATCAAGGACCTCGACTCGACCAACGGCATCGACTACCAGGGGAACCGCATCGACTCCAAGCGGATTGAGGAGGGGGACGCCTTCCACATCTGCGACTACGAGCTGCGCTTCACCTACTCCTGACGCCGCCGTGTCCTACGCCCTCCAGCGCGTCGCCGAGGAGCTGATCCAGATCACCCTCCCGCGACCCGGGCTGCCGCTCCCCTACGGCGCCCCGATCAACCTCCACCTGGTGAACGATCCGACCGCGCCAGCGCTCGTCGGCGTCGGCCTCCCGCTGACGCTCCCTGCGCTGCGGGAGGCGCTCGCGCACCTGGGGCTGTCGCCCGAGCGGATCGTCCGGGTGGTGGCGCTGGACTGGAGCCCGGATCAGCTCGGCGCGATCGACGCCTTCCCCAACGCCGAGCTGTTCCTCGGCGCCCCCGACATGACCACCCCACGCCGCTACGGGCGCCTCATCGCCCAGGAGCGCGACGCGCTCATCGCGCGGGTCGATCAGCTGCTGGAGGACCCCGAGTACGCCGCGCTGATGGACCGCGGCGAGCTGGAGCGGGTGCTGGGCGGCTACTTCGCCGACCTCCCCGAGCAGCTCGACTTCGTGCCGCTGCGCTCGGGCCACCCGCTCCAGCTCGGCGATCGACGCCTCCGGGTCGTCGAGGCGCCCGGGCCCTGGCGAGGACACATCGCGCTGCACGACCCCGAGGACGGGGTGCTGCTGTCGGGGCGGCTCGTCACCCGGCCGCGCTGGGGCGAGCCCTGGATCCGGCAACTCAGCACGCTGCTGCTGAGCCTGGAGCGGGTGCAGGAGCTGAAGCCGCGGCTGCTGCTGCCCGCGCAGGGGCTCCCGGATCGGGACGCCTCCTGGGCGATCCGGCGCCAGCACCGCTTCATGACCGGCCTGTTGAGCAACATCCCGGTCGTGCTGGCGCAGACCCCGACGATCCCGGCGCTGATCTGCCGCGATCTGGGCCATCGCCCCCCGCACCTGATCCGCTTCGTGGAGACGGTGCGTCGCTACCAGGCCTACCTGGAGGAGTTGATCCGTACGGGGGTGGTGTTTCGGAGCGGCGAGGGGGTGTGGACGTCGTATGGGACGGAGTCGGTCGAGCCGAGGTTGATCTCGGAGCGGTGAGCCGGGCTGCGCTCCGGCGCAGCAGACCGATAAAAAAACGACGACAACGCGCTCACCGACAGCCTGTGGCACCCTTCTAAAGGACACGTGACTGGACCATCTCAACTCAAGCGGGGCACGCCCCCACCGGCAACATTGAGTTCTCGCGAACTCACACAGCAATTGCCGGTGGGGGCGTTAGCCCCGCACGGTAACGAGTGGGCCAGTGATGCATGATCGGACTATGCGCAAGGACGGCGATCCGCCGCCCACGTTGCAAGGTCATGACCACAGGCTGTCGCTAAGCGCGTTGTCTAACGCCACCTCAGGTGACTGAACAAACGTTACACCCCTCCTCCACCCGTGTCAAAGGTTTTTTTCGCCCTTCGCCCGTTCAGGTGTTCAGGTGGCGAGGCCGAGGGCGCGGCAGGCGAGCAGGCTGAACATCTGCCGGTGGCGGTTCTGGTGGATGTAGTCGGGGTTGAGCTGGGGGACGATCTCGCGGGTGCGGACGGAGGCGTACCAGTGGACGACGCGGGTGTCGTCGCGGAGCGCCTCGTCGAGGTCGTGGCCGGGTTGGTCGGACGGTCGGAACCAGTGCTCGGAGATCTCGGGGCCGATGGGGTAGAAGACGGTCGGGTTGCAGGCGACGACGTCGTCGGTGGCGTCGCCGGTGAGGGCCTGTTGGAGGAGGTGGGTGCCGAGCGCGAAGCGGACGAGCTGGCGCTCGGGCGGGGTGGCGATCATGCGGTCGAGCATGTCGAGCAGGAACGGGTGCCCGGCGGTGGAGGCGAGCACGGCGTTGTTGGCCGCGGTCGGGTAGAGGGGCTCGATGAGGCGAAACGGGCGCCAGCCGCCCGGGAGGCGGCGGAACAGGTCGCGGGCGGCGATCCTCGCCCCGGCGAGCGCCCAGGTCAGCGGCGACCTTGAGGTGGCGACCGCGACCGGCAGCGCGATGTGCTCCAGGCCGCAGAACGCCCCGGAGCGCTGCCGCAGCGGGGTGAGGCTGGCGACCGTGATCGTGTCGGTGTCGAGGTAGACGCCCCCCTCGGCGGCGAGCAGCGCCGCGCGGGTCATGTTGGCGCGCGCGGCGGGCTGCGTCAGCTTCTCGAAGATCGCCATCAGCGCGCCGCCGCGCCCGCCCGGGGTCGCCGCGAAGATCGCCTCGGGGTCGATCGGGCGGACCTCGAACCCCTCCAGGTCGGCGAGCAGGTGCCAGTGGGGGGTGGCGCTGAGGTCGTGGTCGCAGTGCAGCACCGCGCGCTCGATGTCGCCGTTGCGCAGGCAGGTCTGGATGGCGAGCACGTTCGCCCAGGGGAAGGCCGGGCCGAACCAGATGAAGTGTGCGATCGGTGGGATCATGGGCGCGCCTGGGTTATCTGACCCCGTGGCTTCGGGGCGGCGCGAATCCTACTTGGGCAGACCGGCGAGCGCAACCATCGACCCGCCCGAGTGACCTCGGGCGCGGCTGGGGCGGATTGCAAACGGTGCGGGGGAGGTGTATCGTCGAGGCCGATAAACGACCCGACGCCTGATCCCTGCCTGCGCCCTGCCGGGCTGGGGGTTGGCCTGCGGCGATTGGCCCGTCCAGGCGCACATCGGCGGCCCCTCTGGCCTTACGAGCGGACTTCTACCATGAGCAACCCCTCCTCCTTCGACTCGCTCGCCCGCAAGTACGCTGAGCTGTCTCAGCGCTACTCCTGGGGCCTGCTGCTCGGCTACGTGCTGTTGACCGTCGCGGCGGTCCTGCTGGCGCGGACCCTGGAGATCCGCACCGACTTCGAGTCCCTGCTGCCGCAGGGGACGCCGTCCGTGGCGGCGCTCGATGAGTCCCGGGAGCGGACCGGCTCGACCGACCTCTACACCATCGCCGTCGCCAGCCCCGACCCCGAGGCGAACATCCGCCTCATCAAGGACCTCGCCCCGAAGCTGGAGGCCTGGGAGGAGGCCGAGTGGGTCCAGATCGACCAGGACGCCTCCTTCTTCAGCGACCACGCGCTCCTCTACCTCCCCCAGAGCGACCTGGAGAAGATCCGCGACCAGCTCGCCGATGAGATCAAGCTCGAAAAGAAGCTCGCCAACCCCTTCTTCGTCGATCCCCGCACCAAGGACGAGATCGCCGCCGACAACGCCAAGCGCTGGAAGATGGACCGCTGGCTCGCCCCCGACCTCGCGCTGCGCCTCGGGCTCGATCAGGACCTGTTCAACTCGATCATGTCCCCCGAGCGCCTCGGCCTCCCGGACGGCGAGGAGAAGAAGGAGGAGGCGCCCGCCGCGGACGGCGAGGAGAAGAAGCCGCTCCCGCCCCACCTCAAGAAGTACCTCATCCGTGACGACGGCTCGGTGGCCGTGCTCCTGGCCAAGCTCTCCCAGTCCGCCACCGACGTCGTCAAGAGCAAGGAGCTGTTCGACCGCGGCACCGCGGCGATCGGCGAGCTGGACCTCACCTCCTACCACCCGGAGATGCGGGCGGAGGTCGTCGGCGCCTACAGCAACTTCAACGAGGTCAAGTCGATCTCCAACGACTCCACCGTCGCCACCATCACCAGCTCGATCCTGGTGCTGTTGCTGCTCATCGGCTTCTTCCGCAACGCCCAGTCGGTGCTGCTGCTGATCCTGCCGATGTCGATGGGCGTCACCTGGTCCGTCGGGCTCACCGCGATCACCTACGGCCACCTCAACATCTCGACCCTGTTCGTCTTCACCATGCTCATCGGCATGGGGATCGACTTCGGCATCCACTACTACTCGCGCATACAAGAGGAGGAGGAGGGCGGCGCCGACCCGGTGGACGCGATCACCCAGGCCACCCTGCACAGCGGCCGCGCCATGCTCTCGGCGGCGCTGACGACCATCGTCGCGCTGCTGACGCTGCTCGCGGCGCACTTCCAGGGGTTCGTCGAGTTCGGCGTCATCGCCTCCTACGGCATCGCGCTCTGCTTCCTGGCCTTCATCTTCGTCCTGCCGCCGACGATGTTCGTGCTCCGCTCCGTCCTCAGCCTCATCGGCCTCTACAACAGCGACGGCACCTCCAAGGGCGGCGAGAGCGCCGGGTGGATGAAGATCGCCCGCGTCGTCGCCTTCGTCATCGTCTGCGTCGGGATCGTCGGCGTCCTCGTCTCCTACAACATCGCGCCGCTGCTGATCGCCTTCGTGCTCGCGATCCCGGCCTTCGTCTTCGGGCTGCGCGCCCTCTTCGAGCGCCTCGGCAGCAGCGACGCCACCGCCACCGGTGAGGACTCCGCCGCCCGCGACCAGCACGCCCAGAACGTGCGCCGCGTCGCCCTCGCGCTCATGGCGGTCGGCGTCCTCGGCAGCGTGTTCGCGGGCCTCAACTGGGACAAGGCCAGCTTCGAGTACAACTTCCGTAACCTCCGCGCGCCCTCCACCGGCGGCTCGGGGATCAGCTACGGCGGCGCCGTCGGCCGTGGCAAGAGCACCTCCCCGGCCATGATCCTCGGCGACGACACCGAGCAGATGCGCCAGGTCCACGAGACCCTCTCCAAGAAGATGCTCGCCGCCAACGGCGAGGGCTACATCAAGAGCTTCGTGACCATCCAGACCTACGTCCCGCCCGACCAGGAGGCGCGCATGAAGGTCATCGATGAGATCGAGGAGATGGTCAACGACCCCAAGATCCGCACCAAGAGCAAGAAGGCGGGCTCCTTCCTCAAGCGCATGAAGACCCTGAGCGCCGTCGAGCCGTTCACCATCGAGCAGATCCCCGACTGGGCCAAGCGCTCCATCACCGAGAAGGATGGCCGCGTCGGCGCCATCGGCTTCCTCTACAGCACCGTCCGCAAGTGGGACGCCCTCGACGTCCAGGCCTACCAGGACGAACTCGGGCTCATCAAGACCACCACCGGCGACGTCCCGCTCGCCTCCTCCGGCTTCATCCTCGCCGACGTCATCCGCACCGTCAAAGAGGACGCCTTCCGCCTGATGCCGATCACCTTCGTCGTCATCCTCCTCATCCTCCTCATCGACCTGCGCAGCATCAAGGGCGCTCTGGTCTGCCTCAGCACCATGGCCGTCGCCCTCCTGTGGACCATCGGCGGCATGGTGCTCTTTGACATCCGCCTCGGCCTCTACAACATGATCGTCCTCCCGATGGTCCTCGGCACCGGCATCGATGGCTCCATACACATCTACCACCGGACCCTGGAGATGGGCACGCACCGCATCCTCTACGTCCTCAAGACCACCGGCCTGAGCGTCGTCGCCGCCTCGCTCACCACGCTCGCCGGGTTCGCGGGCCTGCTCGTCGTCCTCCACAAGGGGATCAAGTCCATCGGCGACCTCGCCGTCGTCGGCATCCTGGCGACCCTCCTGGCGGTCATCTCGTTCATGCCCGGGCTCCTGCTCATCGTCTACGCCAACCACAAACCCGGCGCCGACGAGCCCCCGGCCGCCGACGCCTCCTGACCTCGCCGTGCTCCGCTTCACCCCACCGCTGGGGCGCCTCCTGGGCGCGCTCGCCCTGCTCGTCGCCCTCGGCTGCTCCGACGACGCCCAGCCGTCCGGCTCGCCCGACGCCGGGGACGCGGGCGCCGACGCGCCCGCGGACACCGCCCCGTCCGACGCCAGCGACGCCTCCCTCCCCGACGCCGCGACGCCTGACGCCGCGGACGTGGCCACCGACGACGCGCCAGACGCCGCGACGCGGGCGCCGCTCACCGTCGTGACCTTCAACACCGGCTCCGGCCCCGAGCTGGCCCACGACGCCGCGCCGGACGACGGCTACACCTCGGTCGAGGCGGAGCTGACGGACGCGTGGTACGGCAACGGCCTGGCCTGGCGCCCTTTCATCGAAGCGACCCGGCAATTTTTCGCCACCCTGGAGGCGGACGTCGTCGTGTTTCAGGAGATCTTCTGGCCGGGCGAGTGCCCGGGGATCCCCGCCGAGGCGCAGGCCGGGTTTGTCTGCGAGGGCTGGGGCGAGGGCGACCCGACCGTCGCCGAGCTGCTGCTCGGGGAGGGCTATCAGGTGATGTGCCACCCCGGTAAGCCGGACAAGTGCGCCGCCGTTCGGAGGGGCGCCGGGCGCTTCCGAGGCTGCGACGGTGATCTCTGCCTGGAGGGGATGGAGGGCGCCCCGGTGCCTGGCTGTGGCTCGGGGGCGAGGGTCGCGCGGGCCGTGATCGAGCTGGAGGCGGGCGGAGAGCTGACCCTGGTGAACGTCCACGGCACCTCGGGCCTGAGCGACGACGAGGCCGACTGCCGGGTCCGCCAGGTCGAGCAGGTGTTCGTGGACATGGGCGACGGCGAGCCCGCGGTCGGCGAGGGCGCGACGCTGATCATGGGCGACCTGAACACCGACCCGGGGCGCTTCGCGGGGGCGGACCCGAGCGCGGATCGGTGGCTGGACTTCGTCGGGGAGGGGGCGCGGTTTCACTTCGTGAGCGACGTCGGCGAGGACGCCGCCCCGAGCTACGCGGGGCTGTTCAACATCGACCACGTCATGGCGGACGAGCTGGAGGGGGCGTGCTGGATCGCGGGGGTGACGTCGGAGCGGCCACCGGTCATGGAGGCGGTGTTCTTCGATCACAAGCCCGTGGTGTGTGTGGTGGAGTGAACCCAGGTGCACCTGGGTGCTGTTTTTGATCGGTTTGGATCGAAGATTCTGACCCCTGGGGGCGGCGCGAGGCTTCTGCTATAGTCGCGGGCCGACGTAACCTCGACGTGTGGAGGAGCGATGCGAAGCGGAACTGCGTGGTGTGTGCTCGGGATGATGATGGTGGCCATGTTCGCCGCCTGCGACAAGGAGGGCTCGGGTGAGCCGGTGTGCGGCGTCGTCAAGGTCGCCGAGGGGTGCAAGGCGCAGTGCTCGCGCCTGGCTCCGCAGGAGGGCGGCCCGACCCAGGTGTGCGTCAAGCAGCTCATCTCGCGGCGCGACGGCGAGAACGCGATCCTCAAGAGCGACATCAAGAAGGTGCGGACGGTGCAGATGCCCAAGGAGGTCTGCTTTGAGGTCCAGGACGGCGCGCCGAAGGATCCGGCCATGGTGCAGCAGCTGACGGCCGCTTGCGGCGCCGCGGAGTAGGGCGATGTTGGTCCCCTTTCAGGCGCTGCTCGACGCCCAGCACCGGCTGGAGCCCCACCTGACGCCGACCCCGGTCAAGCGCTCCGCGTGGCTCAGCGCGCGAACCGGCGCGGAGGTCTGGCTCAAGCTGGAGGTGTTTCAGCCGACCGGCTCGTTCAAGGTGCGCGGGGCGCTCAACCGGGTGCTGGCGATGCCCCCGGCGCTGCGCGCGAAGGGGGTCGTCACCGCCTCGGGTGGCAACCACGGGCTGGGCGTGGCGACGGCGGCGAAGCTCGCGGGCGCCTCGGCGCTCGTGGTGTTGCCCGAGAACTCGCCGCAGCTCCGTCGCGACGCGATCGCGGCGCTCGGCGCCGAGGTCCGCGTCCACGGCCCGGTGTGGAACGAGGCCAACGCGCTGGCCCTCCAGCTCGCGGAGGAGCGCGGCGCCACCTACATCTCCCCGTTCGATCACGTCATGATCATGGCCGGGCAGGGGACGATCGGGGTGGAGCTGATCGATCAGCTCCCGGAGGTGGACGTGGTCGTCGCGTCGGTGGGCGGAGGCGGCTTGATCGGCGGGATCGCCTCGGCGATGCGGCACCTCAAGCCCCAGGTGCGGGTCATCGGCGTGGAGACCGAGGGGGCGGCCTGCATGACCCGCGCGGTGGAGGCGGGCCGCGTGGTGGAGCTGGAGCGGTTCGACTCCATCGCCGACAGCCTCGGGACCCGGAAGACCGCCGAGCGCCCGCTCGCGATCGTGCAGGAGGCGGTGGAGCAGATGGTGACCGTGTCCGATCGGAGCGCCACTGAGGCGCTGCTCGGGCTGCTCGACCACGACAAGCTGCTGGTCGAGCCCGCGGCGTCGATCACCGCCTCAGCGCTCCTGGAGGGGCTTGTGCCCGAGCTTCAGGGCAAGACCGTGGCGCTGGTGATGTGTGGGGGCAACATCACGCTGGAGCATGCGCTGGGGTGGCGAGCGCGCTTCGGGCTGGGATAGGCGGTGCTCAGTTCCACCCCGGCCAGACCGGCTCCTCGAAGTTGATGAGCGGCCACTCCAGCTCGGGGGGCTTCGCCGCGCCGAGGAGCGGCCCGATGTACTCGCCCGCCTCCCACCACCCGGAGAGGATCTCCAGGCCCGGGTCGAGCATGGTGCCCAACCCGTGCGGCTCGTCCGCGCGCCACTGCCCGGCGTAGCAGACCCCCTCGGGGGTGGTGTGGACGCCGAACCCCTCCGCCTGATCGTACTGGAAGATCCCCACGTCCTCGTCGCCGTCGGCCCACCGGTAGGCGCCGACGCCGTGCCGCTTGTTGCGGCGCCACTGGCCCACGTAGAGGCTCCCGGTCTGGTAGCGGTAGATCCCGAAGCCGTGCCGCTTGTCGTGGCGAAACATGCCCACGTAGGCGTCGCCGTCCGACCACCGGGCGACGCCCCAGCCGTGCCACCGCCCACCTCGCCAGTGGCCGTCGTACACGGTGCCATCGGCGTAATGGTAGGTCCCTCGGCCTTGGCGGATCCCTCGCCGAAAGTGCCCTTCGTAGCGGTCTCCGTCCTCCCAGGCCATCACGCCCCAGCCATACTCGCAGTCGCCCTGGAGGCAGTCGCCGCGGGGTCCGAGGTGAGGCGCGCGTCGTGGTGTGTTCATGAGGTCACCATGGGGTAGGGCAGGTGGCCCGTGTCGTTGTAGGAGACCAGCCGCATGCGCCCCTCCGAGTTCACCATCACGGTCGAGATCCCGCAGTGGTGGCTGCGCATCCGGGTCCAGGCGTCGAGGTTGACTTGAAGGACGCGCGCCACGAAGTAGCGGATCAGGTTCCCATGGCAGACGAGCACCTCCTCGGCGTCCTGCTCGCCCTGCGGCGGGGCGAAGTAGCGGGCGAAGGCGGCCTCGGCGCGCCCCCTCCCAAGCCGCAGGTCCTCCTCCTCGATGTCGCCGAGCCGATGTTGGAACCCCTCGGGGAGGTGCGGGATGCACTCCCACAGCGCCTCGGTCGTGTGGAGCGCCACCCTGTCGAGCGGCTCCAGCAGCAGCTCGGCGGTCTGGAGCGCGCGCGGCAGCGTGCTGCTGTGCAGGGCGGTGAGGTTGAGGTCCACCAGGCGCTTCGCCGTCCGCCTGGCCTGATCCCGACCCAGCTCGGTGAGGCCGCCGTCCAGTTGGAGGTTGGACGCGTCTACCCGCAGGCGCAGGCCGGGTGGGAGCTTGCGTCGGGTGTAGTTGCCGTGGCGAATCAGATGCAGCGTGCGTATGGACATCCTGTCTCCCCCTTCCTGAGGGCACCGGGCTATGGTGCCCTATTCAACGGACTTTGAAAAGCAAAGTCGCGTCGACCCTGGCACGAACGCCTTCGCCGGAATGTCCACCGCGCGTCAGAGGTTCAAGCCGCGCCTGTCCACAGGCGCTCCGCGGCGGCCCCGCTCGCCGGGCCGCTGAGCGCCGACACCATCCATTGAGAGGTCCATGAGATACGCCATTGTTGCCCTCCTCGCGCTCGCCACAGCCTGCACTGGGGCCAGCCCCAGGCCCGACGCGCTCACCGACACACCCACCGTCACCCCTCAACCCCGAGAGTTCGACCCTCGCCTCACCGAGTACGCCTACCCATACGAGGTGAAGTTCTTCACGCTCGAGGCGCAGCGCGCCACATACGAGCTGGCCTACATGGACGTCAAGCCCACGGGGACCCCGAACGGTGAGACGGTGCTGCTGCTGCACGGCAAGAACTTCTCCGGGGCCTACTGGGCGAACACGATCCGGCCGCTGGTGGAGCGCGGCTACCGCGTGATCGCGCCTGACCAGCTCGGCTTCGGGAAGTCGTCGAAGCCGGGCGACTTCCAGTACACCTTCCACGCGCTCGCGACCCACACGTCGCGGCTCCTCAAGGAGCTTGGGGTCGAGCGGGCGACCGTGGTCGGGCACTCGATGGGCGGTATGGTGGCGACGCGCTTCGCGTTGATGTTCCCCGACGCGACCACCCGCCTCGTGCTGGTGAACCCCATTGGCCTTGAGGACTGGAAGGCGAAGGGCGTGCCCTACCTGGCGGTTGAGCGGTGGTACGCCAACGAACTCAAGAAGACGCCCGACAAGGTCAAGGCCTACATGACCGAGAGCTACTTCGACGGGCAGTGGAAGCCCGAGTACGAGCCCCTCGTCGAGCTGCAAGCCGGGTGGACCGAGGACGCGGAGTACAACAAGGTCGCGTGGGTCTCGGCGCTGACCTACGACATGATCTACACCCAGCCGGTGGTCTACGAGTTCGGGCGGGTCAAGGCGCCGACGCTGTTGATCATCGGCGACCGCGATCGGACGGCGCTCGGCAAGGGGCTCGTCTCGGCTGAGGTGCGGGCGACGCTGGGCCAGTACGGCGCGCTGGGGGAGGAGGCCGCGGCGGCGTTCCCGAACGCCAGCCTCGTCAAGCTGGAGGGCGTGGGGCACATCCCCCAGTTTGAGGCGTTTGACGCGTACTTCGCGGCGCTGGACGCCTTCCTGAAGGGGGAGTGACCTCTCGGACGCCTTGCCCCCCGTCATGTCCCTCCCTATCATCAAGGCCATCGAGTGCATCGACGGCGGACCTTCCATCTTCGCTTCACGGCGGCACCAGCGACATGCATCCAGCCCCACACGTCACCCCTCACATCGTCGCGCTCCTCCTGACAGGGCTCGTCGCCTGCGCCCCAGGCGATGAGTCCTCGCCCTCGCTCCCGTGTGAGCCGTTTGGGGAGGAGGGGTGTTGGCCCGGGGCGACCGAGGGCGAGGGGGCGTTTGAGCTGCCGACGCCGCTCCCGCCCGCAGCCCCGGCGGCGGCTGCCCAGCCCGAGCGGCCTCGCCTGAGCGACTGGAGCTGCCCCGCGGGGTGGGCGCCGCGCGACGTGCCGCTGGACGGCGCCGAGGCCCTCCAGGTGTGCGACGCGGCGCCGCCTGAGTCGTGCCCGCCCCGAACCCGCTGGGATGCGGCGTCCGGGGCCTGCGTCGCGGTGGGGTCGCCGTGCCCTGACGGCGCGCTGTGGCCGGACGACGCGACGTTGCGGGCGCGGGCCGGAGCCGGGTTCGAGCAGGCCCGGATCGTGTACGTGAGCCCGGGCGGGCGAGGGGACGGGAGCGACCGCTCCTCCTCGGTGGGGAGCGTGACGCGCGCGGTGGCGCAGGCTGGCCCGGGCGACCTCATCGCGCTCGGGGTGGGGCGGTATGAGGAGACCCTGGTGGTGGAGGAGGCGGTGGCGCTGGTGGGCGCCTGCGCCGCGCAGACCGTCGTGAGCAGCCCGGCGGACGCCGCGGAGCGGGCGACCCTGTACGCCAGCCGCTCCCCTGGGCTCGTGGCGCGTGACGTGACGATCGCCGGGCCGCGCGTCGGGATCTGGCTGGTGAACCCGAGGGGGCCGGTGACGCTCCAGGGGGTCGCGGTCGAGGGGGCGGTCGGCAACGGCGTTCACGTGGAGCGCAACGGGGCCGTCGTGCGCCTGGATGACCTGGCGATCCACCGCGTCGCGCCCGGCGCGGTGGAGGGGCCGTCGATGCGCCTGACCTCGCCCGCGGGCGGGATCGAGGTGTCCCGCGCGTGGATGGAGAGGGGCGCCGGGGTCGGGCTCGCGGTGTCCGGCGCGGGCGAGGTGTCGCTGCGCGATGTGGGCGTGGAGGGCGTCCTCCCGAACGCGCGGGAGCGTGATGGGGTGGGGCTCCGGCTGCTGGGCGGCGCTCAGGTGGAGCTGCGGCGCGTCGTGGTGTCGCGAAGCCGGTTCGCCGGGATCCTGGCGGACGCGGTGGGCCTGGACGCCGAGGACCTCACGGTTCGAGACACCCTCCCCGAGCTGTCCTCGGGGGACCTCGGCACCGGGTTGACCATTCAGCGCGGGAGCGTGGCGACGTTGCGGCAGCTGGTGTCGTTGAACAACCATGACCTCGGCGTGGACATCCTCAACGCGGAGGTGGAGCTGTCCGACTGCCTCGTCGAGGGGACGCAGGCCGTTGAACACGAGGTTGGCCCGGTGAACGGCGGGATCCGCGTCGCCTGGAGCGGACGCGTGGACGCGTCGCGCTGTGTGGTGACGGGCAACCGCGATCTGGGGATCGCGGTTCAGGACGAGGGGTCGGTCGCGCGCCTGGAGGACACGATGGTGCTCGACACGCGTCCCGACCCCGAGCTGGGGAACGGTCGAGGGGTGGTGTTCACCCAGCAGGCGCGCGGGGAGCTGCGGCGCGTCGTCGTGGCTCGCAACCACGACGTCGGGCTGTTTGTGCGCCTTGGAGCCGTGGTCGAGGCTTCGGATCTCACCGTGGCCGACACGCAGCCGAGCGCGGACCTCGACGGAACCGGCTCCGGGTTCGGGATCCTGGTTCAGGAGGAGGGCCGCTTGACGCTTGAGCGCGGGCGCTCCGCCAACAACGCCACCGCGGGGGTCATCTGCCTGGAGGAGGGATCGGCCAGCTTGACCGACCTGACCGTGTTGGGCACGCGCCACGTCGAAGGCGCGTTGCCGCTCGCGACGGGCCTCGCGCTGCAAGGCGCCGAGGTGACGGCGACGCGCCTGGAGGTGGGCGGCAACGCCGGGGCGGAGATCTGGGTGGGTCGGGGCGCGATCCTCTCGGCGGACGACGTGACCGCGCTCCCCATCACGGGCGAGTCGTACGACGTCGTGGCGTTCGCGATCCACGGCGGTGAGGCGGAGCTGCGCCGGGTTCGGGTGGGCGAGGGTCACGAGACGGGCCTCCAGATCGGGCGGTTTGATGAGCATCTGGGGGTGGCGAGGATCGAAGACCTCGACATTGCCGGGGCGCTGGTGGGCGTGATCGGCGGCGAGCAGAGCCGCCTGGAGGTGGCGCGGGCGTCGGTGCGGGGCAGCTTGATCAGCGGTGTGCTCGTCCTGGACGGCGCGGAGGCGCTCCTCTCCGAGCTGGTCGTCGCCGACGGCCTCCCCATCCCCGCGACGTTCGAGCGCGAGACGACCGGCCGCTACGGTCGCGGCGTGGAGGCGTACTCCGGGGCGAGCGTGGACATCCGGCGCGGCCTCCTGGCCTCCAACCATGAGTTTGGCCTCGTTGCCGGGCATCCAGGGACCCGGGTGACGCTGCGCGAGGTCGCGATCCGCGACACCTTCGCGTCGAGCTGCGCGCCGAGCTGCGGTTACGGCGAGGGGATCTTCTACGGCTCGGGTGTGTCGGTGTTTGAGGGGGCGGTGGTGGATCTGGAGCGCTTTGAGGTGACCGGCAGCGCGTTGAGCGGGCTCCACCTCGTCCTGGCCGACGTCAAGGCGATCCGCGACGGGCGCGTGCACCGCAACACCATCGGGATCAACTACCTCGGGGAGCAGGAGCTGGACGCCGTCTTCTCCGACGTGCTCGTCTACGACAACGAGCTGGACGTCGACGTCGCTGAGCAGATCCTGCCGTCCGCGGAGGAGGCGCTGGAGCGCGCCCGCGAGCAGATCCGGGAGGGCTCGGAGCAGAGCCCGGGTGAGCGGTGACGCCGAGTTTCTTCATCTTCCACGCAACATCGCGCCCCGCCGGGCGATAACCCAGCGTGAGGGGGTTCGGTGGTCGGGCCTCTGGAACCCACACCAGGAGCGGTACGATGAAGAACACACACGACAAGCGCCTCGCGACCCGTCAGGCGGAGCCTCTCAGCACCCCCCGGGCGACCGTGCAGCGCCGCGCGCTCGCGTCGTCTCGGGCTCGGGCGGCGAGGGCCTGGTTTGGCGCGGGGGCGGTGCAGCGGTCTTCGAGCGAGGAGGAGAGGCGCCGCAAGCGGCGGTCGCGGCTGCGGCGAGCGAGCGTGGGGGAGGCGCTCGAGGCGGGCCTGGTGCTCGGCGGAGAGACCGACACGCTCGCTGGGCCGGGGCGGCTCGCGGGCGGGGCGTTCTCGAACTCCGGCGGCGCCGTGACCGTGGACGATCTCATCGAGCAGGACTTCCGCGACCACCTCGCCGGGCGAGGCGAGGCGTCGATCACGGAGCTGATCGAGGAGGACTTCCGTCGGCACCTCGCCGCGGGCGAGTAGCTCAGGTGTCGATGGGGGGCTGCTCGTAGATCTCCGGGGTGTCGAGCTGGATCGACTCCTGCTCCGCGGCCTTGAAGATGAGCCGCAGCGCCGCGCCCCGCCCGGGGAACGCCGCGTCGCCGCTGAGCCGGGCGTCGTCGCCGCCTTCGAGCAGCTCGGCGAGGTTGAGCGGGCCGCGGAAGTCGATGCGGAGGTCCACCGACTCGCCCGCCGCCAGCGCGCCGTCGAACTCCTCGCCCTCGAAGGTCGCGATGAGCAGCACGGGCAGCGAGGCCCGCTCCATCTGCTCGCTGTCGAGCAGGAGCAGGTCGAGCAGGGAGATGTTGGCCAGATCGTCGTCGCCGGTGTTGGTCAGCCGCACGGACACCTGGGCCGACTCACAGCTCGAAAAGCCGGTGCAGGGGTCGGCGCAGTCGGCGTCCTCGGCCGAGACTCCGTCGGCGCGGTCGTCGGCCGAGCCGTTCGGGTCGTAGGCCTCCTCGGGGCAGTCCCAGTAGCTGCCGAAGTGCCCGGAGATGTAGATCAGCTCCAGCGTGCTCGCCGCGCTCGTGGTTGAGCCCGTCGTGCCGTTGCTCGTCTCGGTCACCTCGCCGTTGCCCTCCTCCTCCTCGACCCCGTCGCCGCAGCCGATCTGGAAGCTGACGAGGGAGAGGCTCAGGAGCAGGAGCAGCAGAGTGTGGGGTAGGGCGCGTCGCATGGGATATCCTCCGTTGTGATTCAGAGCGTCTTCAGGAACGTCTTCAGGTGGTCTTTGTCGGCGCCCTCGACCGGGTCCCCGAAGGGGTGCCCGCTGTCGAGGAGCGCGTCGAGGTCGGCCAGGGAGCCGTCGTGCAGGTAGGGGCCGCCGCCGCCAACCCCGAGCAGGCTCGGGATCTTGTAGGCGCCGGTGCCCCGCAGCGGGCTGAACGCCGCCGTCGGGTCGCTGGTGAGCAGCTCGGCCTCGACGAGGCCGCCGCTGTAGCCCCGCGCCGGGTCGTGACAGGCGGCGCAGCGCTCGGTGAAGACCTCCGCGCCGGGGCTGTTCAGCGCTGGCTCGGAGGTGGGGCGGTCGATGGTCAGGATGTACAGGGTCAAGGCCCAGACCAGGGCGCGGTCAGGGCGCGCCTCCAGCCCGTGACCCATGATGAACTGCGTCTCGAAGCGCACGGCCAGGGAGGCGGGGTTGGCGTGGCGCACGCCGCCGCTGTTGTTCAGGTGGCTGAGCCAGCGCACGCCCCACAGGTCCTGGATCGCCAGGGGGTCATCGACGCCGTCGTCGGTGACGTCAACCCGGCCCGCGCCCCACCCGGCGTACACGCCCGGCTCGCGGTCCAGGTGCTCCTCCATGTAGAGCGCCCTCGCCAGGCCGAGGTCGAGCGCCCGGTTCGCGGCGCCCGCCTGGCCGCCGCTGCTGTGGCACAGCGCGTAGGTGATGCCGACGCGGGCGACGCCGCGGGCGTCGCGAAACCGCACCAGGCCGCGGACGTTGCCCTCCGCGTCCTGCTCCAGCCCCACGGCGTCCCACAGGTCGGGGCGGCTGACGAGCCACTCCGCGTAGCCGTCTCGGCGCATCGGCATCATCCAGAACGCCCGCTCGCCGAGCGCCCGCCACGCCTCCGCCGTCTCCGGCAGGGCCTCCCCGCGCAGCGCCTCCCCCTCAAAGGGGCGCGCCAGGTTCTCCTGCGACACGGCCTCGACCCGGTCGTCGATCTCGGGGAGCAGGTCCCAGCCGCCGACCTCCAGCCCGTAGCTGCTCAGCCGCTTGCGGGCGTAGGGCAGCTCTGGATCCCAGAGGGCCTCCTCCAGGCGCTCACGGCGCCAGGCGCGGTCCTCCAGCCAGTCGTCGGTGTGCTCCATCATCCACGACACCTGCTCCGCCTCCGGGGCGGGCGCGGGCGCCTCCTGCTGGCAACCCAGCAGGGCGGTGAGGGCGATCATCAAGGGACCTATGTGGTGTACGTCACATCGCATGGCGTCCAGTGGTTATTCAAGGTGCGTGCCAGCTCAGCGCAGCCCGCAGCCTCGGGGTTCTGGCCCGCGGGAGGCGGCGCGCGCCCGTGGATTGTTGAGGGGGGGCGGTGGATTTTCGTGTGGTGGGCGTTATGATTTTTGATGGGCGCCGAGGGTGGCGCGGACGAGGAGGGCGGTATGTCGGAGGAGCTTACGCTGGAGCAGCTCGTGGCCTGGGCGGGCGACCGGACCCGGCTGTTGTACGACGGGACGGAGGTGGCGCACCGCTCGTGTGGGATCGCGCTGGCGGAGACGTTCGGGCGAGGCACGACGCCCTACCAGTCGCTGCGTCGGGGCGGGATCACGGGGGAGGGGCAGTGCGGGGCGATCAAGGCCGGGGAGCTGATCCTCGGTGAGCTGTTCGGCGACCCGGACCCGACCGGCGCGGTGACGGACACGCTGCGCCAGGCGATCCTGAGGTACCGCGAGCTGTGGCGGGAGGAGGTCGATCGGGGGGAGGCCGACTCGATCATCTGCAACGATCTGACCGGGCAGTTCGCCGCGTTTCGGTCCCCGGAGCGGTATGCGTTCTGCACGCGGATCGCCGAGGACGTGTCGCGCTGCGTGGCGCGGACGCTGATCGAGCTGGGCGCCGAGGTGGAGACGACGCCGCGGCCGGAGCGGTAGGGGTCAGCGCAGCTCCCGCTTGAGGATCTTGCCGGTCGGCCCCTTGGGCAGCTCGGCCATGAACTCGACGCTCCGCGGGTACTTGTAGGCCGCGAGCTGCTCCTTGCAGTAGGCGATGACCTGCGCCTCGGTCGCCTCGGCGCCCTCCTTCAGGGCCACGAACGCCTTGACCTCCTCGCCGTGGCTCTCGTGCGGTACGCCGATGACGGCGGCCTCGACCACGCCGGGGTAGGCGTAGAGGACCTCCTCGATCTCGCGGGGGTAGACGTTGAAGCCGCCCCGGATGATCATGTCCTTCTTGCGATCGACGATGAAGTAATAGCCCTCGTCGTCGCGGGTGGCGACGTCGCCGGTGTGGAACCAGCCGTCGCGGAACGCCTCCTCGTTGGCGGCGGGCTTCTGGTAGTAGCCCTTCATGACGTTCGGCCCCTTGATGCAGATCTCGCCGGGGGTGTCGGGCTCGGCGATGACGTTGCCCTCGACGTCCTCCAGGCGGAACTCGACGCCTTGCAGGGGCAGGCCGATGGAGCCCGCCTTCTTGGGCTGGTCGAGGACGTTGAAGCTGGCGACGGGGCTGGTCTCGCTCAGGCCGTAGCCCTCCAGGATGTTGACGTCGTACTTGGCGTCGAAGTTCTTCATCACCTCGACCGGCATGGCCGAGCCGCCCGAGACGCACAGCCGCAGGTGGCTCAGGTCGAAGTCGTCGGCCTCGGGGGCGTTGAGCAGCGCGAAGTACATCGTGGGGACCCCGGCGAAGAAGCTCACCTTGTGCTTCTGCATCAGCCCCAGCGCGGCCTTGACCTCAAAGCGCGGCAGGAGCACCACCGAGCCGCCCGCGCGGAACATCGTGTTCTGGACCACGGTCTGCCCGAAGCTGTGGAACAGCGGCAGGGTCGCCAGCGCGACGTCGCTCTCCTGGGCGCCGAGCAGGCGGGTGACGCAGTAGTCGGCGTTGTAGAACAGGTTGAAGTGGGTCAGCTCCGCCCCCTTGGGCCGCCCGGTCGTCCCCGAGGTGTAGAGGATGACGGCGGTGTCGTCGGGCATCGTGTTGGGCAGCTCCTCCACCGGGGTCGCCTGCCCGATGAGCGCCATCATGTTGTGGGCGCCTTCGGGCGCGGTCCGATCGCTCGGGTCGGCGCGCACCACGATCAGGTGCTTGCAGCTGTCCACCCGGTCGAAGCCCGCGCGGGCCTGCTCGTAGAACCCCTCCCAGGCGACGATCGCGACGGCGTCCGAGTCCTCCAGGTGGTAGGCGACCTCGGGACCCATCAGGAGCACGTTCAGCGGCACGATCGGCGCCGCCGCGTAGTGCCCGCCGTAGTAGGCCACGGTGAACTGCGGGACGTTGGGCAGCATCAGCGCGATGTGCTGCCCCGGCTTGACGCCGAGCCCCGCCAGCGCGCCCGCGAAGCGGCGCGCGAGCAGATCGAGGGTGCCGTAGGTCATCTCCACGTCGCCGATGACGAGCGCGGTCTTGTCGTGCAGGCGAGCGGCGCTCTCGCGCAGGATGGTGGCCAGGTTCAGAGTCATGCGTCCTCCTTGGTGTCCAGGGTCGTGTACGCGATGGCGCGCCGGTCCGAAGACCAGCGCCGTTCGTGTGGAGCGCCCGTACCGTGCGGGCGACGACCAACGCGTCATGGTGCATGTGCAGTATGCACGATCGGGCAGGCGCCGTGCACCTGTTATCGGGGGAGAGGAGGAGGAGGAGGGGGGAGGGCGCTACGTCACGAGGGTGAGCGCCCCCAGCCCGTCCAGCCGCTCCTGGATCTGCCTGGCCTGTCGGGCGCCGAGGCCGTTCTTGACCCGGAAGGGCAGCGCGCGCAGCTCCTCCTTGAGCGCCTTCGCCTCGCGCCCCGTGATCGACTTGAGCGCGAAGATCAGCGTCAGGTCGGCCTTGTCGAAGCCGGTGATGTACACGCTGTTGGGATCGAGCGAGGCGTCTGGAGCGGCGGCGGCTGTCGCTTGGGGGGCGCTCGCCGTCTTCTTCGCCGTGGCCGTCTTCTTCGTCGCGGCGGGGGCGGCGGTCGCCGCGGCGGGCTCCCAGGGCAGGCGAGCGCCCTGCTCGACCTCGATCATCTGGACCGGCTTGGGGCCGAGCGAGCCGCCCGGCTCCCAGGGGAGCCGCTTGACGTCGCTCTGGAACGTCGGCGCGGGGCGCTGCAACATGGACTCGGGGCGCTGCAACATGGACTCGGAGCGCTGCAACATGGACTCGGAGCGCTGAAAGAGCGCCTCGGACCGGGTCATGAGCTGCTCCGGCCGTTGAAAGAGCGGCTCGGACCGCCCCAGGAGCGGCTCGGACCGCTCCATGAGCGGCGCGGGGCGCTGAAAGAGCGCCTCGGCCCGCCCGGCGCTCGCCCCGCCCGGCTCCCAGGGGAGCCGCGACGTCCTGGGGGGTCTCTTGCGATCCTGATCGAGGCGCTCTCGGGCCTGCTTCAGCAGCGTGGAGAGGACCTTCTTGTCGAAGGTGTCGAGGATGACCGCGTGGAAGCTCCCATCGACGAACGACTCGAGGTCGCAGCGGTAGGTGCGCTCCTTGTCGCCCCACTGATCGCCGACCACGATCTCGTCGCCCTCCAACGCGACGTATGAGGTCTTGCCCGAACCCTGAATCTCCCAACGCCACGGCTGGGTGTCGATCTGTCGCGTCACGATCATGGTCGCCTCCTCGGTCTCTTGTGTCTCCTCTCAACCCACACTGGACTCCTGCCATACAACGCGCCATCGTGTCGACCAGCCTGAGCGTCGTTATTCTACATCTGGACTTGTGTTCAGACAAGCCCGGAGGTAGAATCTCACGCATCATTTCTCTGAGGGACCCACGCGAGCGGGTCGAGATGACGGGAGGAGGAGACCTTGTCGGACACCATAGCCCAGATTGACGAGATTGTTGCCCGGTTGCGCGACGCCTACCCCAACGCGACCTACGAGCTGAACTGGACCACCCCCGAGGAGATGCTGGTGGCGACCTTCCTCGCGGCCCAGACCACCGACAAGAAGGTCAACGAGGTCACCGCCTCCCTCTTCAAAAAATACCCCAACCCCCAGGCGTTCGCCGACGCCGACGTCAAGGAGCTGGAGCAGGACCTCGTCGGGGTCAGCTTCCACCGCAAGAAGTCCAAGGCGCTCAAGAAGCTCAACCAGGATCTGGTCAACCGCTTCGGCGGCAAGGTCCCCAGGGACATCAACCAGATGATCAAGCTCAAGGGGGTCGCCCGCAAGAGCGCCAACGTCGTGCTCAACTGCTGCTTTGACATCCCGAGCGGGGTCATCGTCGACACCCACGTCAAGCGCAACTCGCCGCGCATGGGCCTCTCCACCCAGACCACCCCCGAGAAGATCGAGCGCGATCTGATGAAGATCGTCCCCAAGGAGCACTGGACCCACTTCGGCCCGGCCATGATCATCCACGGCCGCTACACCTGCACCGCCCGCAACCCCAACTGCGCCGAGTGCATCTTCCTCGACCTCTGCCCCCGCAACGACGTCTCGGGGCGCCGCCCCGCCCTCCCCGCCGACTTCAAGTACAAGGACGGCTGGCGCTCCAGCGCCGCACCCGCCGCGAAGACCGGCGACGCAGGCGTCATCGACGGCTGGGTCGAGCACCTCGCCGAGGAGATGGACAAGCCCTACTTTCAGCGCCTCGTGGAGTTCGTCGATGACGAGCGCGGCAACCATCAGGTCTTCCCCCCCGAGGACGAGGTCTTCGCCGCCTTCTCCATGACCCCGCTGGAGGAGGTCAAGGTCGTCCTCCTCGGCCAGGACCCCTACCACGACGACGACCAGGCCCACGGCCTCTGCTTCTCGGTCCGCCCCAACATCAAGATCCCCCCGTCGCTGCGCAACATGTACAAGGAGCTCAAGACCGACGTCGGCGTCTCCCCACCCAAGCACGGCTACCTCGCGGGCTGGGCGCGCCAGGGCGTGCTGATGCTCAACACCGTCCTCACCGTCCGCGCCCACGAGGCCAACTCCCACCAGAAGAAGGGCTGGGAGACCTTCACCGATGAGGTCATCAAGCTCGTCAGCCGCGAGTGCGACCACGTCGTCTTCATCCTCTGGGGCACCTCGGCCAAGAAGAAGGCCAAGCTCATCAACAAGCGCAAGCACACCATCCTCAAGGGCACCCACCCCTCGCCGCTGTCCGCCTCCCGCGGCTTCTTCGGCTCCAAGCCCTACTCCGAGGTCAACGCCGCGCTGCGTAAGGCGGGGCAGGCCGAGATCGACTGGGGCCAGCTCCCCACCCACTGAGACCCCGCCTCATCACCACATGCGCCCCTCGCCTGAAGTTGCTACTATGGCGTCGCCCACCCTTACGACGGGGCATGACCCAAGGAGCACCACCGATGGCCCATGAACTCGCCGGCAAGCCCGCCCCCTTCGAACTGCTGGAGGACATCCCCAGGCTGGTCAGCGCCTACTACACCCGCCACCCCGACCCGGACGACCCCGCCCAGCGCGTCTCCTTTGGCACCTCGGGGCACCGGGGCTCGTCGCTGGATGGTCGCTTCAACGAGCGCCACATCCTGGCCATCTGCCAGGCGATCAGCGAGGTCCGCGCCTCCGACGGGCCGCTCTTTCTTGGCCGAGACACCCACGCCCTCTCCGAGCCCGCCCTCTCCACCGCCATCGAGGTGTTCGCCGCCAACGGCGTCCACGTCGTCCTCCAGGAGGGCCTCGGCTACACCCCCACCCCGGTCATCTCCCGCGCGATCCTCGCCCACAACGCCCGCGCCGACGCCACACGGGCCGACGGGATCGTCATCACCCCCTCGCACAACCCCCCGCGCGACGGCGGCTTCAAGTACAACCCCGCCAGCGGTGGGCCTGCCGACAGCGCCACCACCCGCGCCATCGAGTCCCGCGCCAACGCCCTGCTCGCGTCTGGCCTCGACGGCGTCCGGCGCCTCCCGCTCGCCCAGGCGCTCCGCGCCGAGACCACCCACACCCGCGACTACATCACCCCCTACGTCGAGCAGCTCAGCGAGGCGCTCGACATGGACGCCATCGCCCGCTCGGGCCTCAAGCTCGGCGTCGATCCGATGGGCGGCGCGGGGATCGACTTCTGGGACCCCATCGCCTCGCGCTACGGGCTCGATCTGGAGGTGGTCAACCGCCGCGTCGATCCCACCTTCGGCTTCATGTGCGTGGACAAAGACGGCAAGATCCGCATGGACTGCTCATCGCCCGCGGCGATGGCGGGCCTGATCGCCCTCAAGGAGCGCTTCGACGTCGCCTTCGGGAACGACCCCGATCACGACCGGCACGGCATCGTCACCCGCACCGCCGGGCTGATGAACCCCAACCATTACCTGGCCGTGGCCGTGGGCTACCTCTTTACGCACCGCCCCGGCTGGTCCGCCGAGGCGGCGGTGGGCAAGACGCTCGTCTCCAGCTCGATGATCGATCGGGTGGCCGCCGACGTGGGGCGCGCCGTCTCCGAGGTCCCCGTGGGCTTCAAGTGGTTCGTCGACGGCCTCCTCTCGGGCGCCTACGCGTTCGGGGGCGAGGAGAGCGCCGGGGCGTCGTTCGCCAGGAAGGACGGGCGGGTCTGGACGACGGACAAGGACGGGATCCTGCTCGATCTGCTGGCGGCGGAGATCACCGCGGTCACCGGGCGGGACCCGGCGGAGCACTACGCCGACCTGGAGGCGCGCTTCGGGGCGCCCGTCTACAAGCGGATCGACGCCCCGGCGACCGTGCCGCAGAAGGCGGCCCTCAAGGCGATGACCGCCGACATGGTCCAGGCCGACACCCTCGCAGGCGAGCCCATCCAGGCGCGTTTGACCCACGCGCCCGGCAACGGGGCGCCCATCGGAGGCTTGAAGGTGGTGACCGAGAGCGGCTGGTTCGCCGCGCGCCCCTCGGGGACCGAGGCGATCTACAAGATCTACGCGGAGAGCTTCCAGGGCGACGCGCACCTCAAGCGCATCCAGGCCGAGGCGCAGGAGATCGTCGCCGCCGCCTTCCGCGCCGCCGGGGTGTGAACTCAGCAGTCGGGGTCGGGTTGGGCGCAGCCCGCGTCGCAGATCCCGTCGCCGTACCAACCCTGCTCGGCGCAGTAGTCGCCCGAGTCGCTTGAGCCAGACCCGCTGTCACCCGAGCAGTCGGGGTCGGGCTGGGCGCAGCCCTCATCGCAGACCCCGTCGCCGTACCACCCCTGCTCGGCGCAGTGGTCGCTCTCCGGACCTGAGTCATCGCTTGGTGGGGCGCAGTCGGGGTCGGGTTGGGCGCAGTCCTCGTCGCAGAAGCCGTCTCCGTACCAACCCTGCTCGGCGCAGTGGTCCGTGGCGGGCTGAGCGCAGTCGAGGCAGGCCCACGGCGAGGGGGCCTGCGGTTCGATGAACTGCGGTTCGCCGAACAACAGCGACAGGGTCTGCTCGGTCAGGCGAGGGGTCTCGTTGAGGGGTTCGGATCCCTCTTCAACGCAGCCGCTGCACAGCGTCAGCGACAGCGCGGCGATCATGGTGAGGCGAGCGATGGTCATGGTCGGCCCTTGGGTGTGCGCAGCCTGGGGGTTCAGGTCTGCGGAGCTGCCATGACCTCATTGCAGGAGGTGTGCCGGGCTGAGGAGAGGCGGCGCGAGCATCTCAATCCCGGCGTAATCGGGGTCGAGCCACCCTGGTGGGGGGTGGGGTGGTGTCACGTCGGGTGGGGGGATGTGACACACACCCACCCAACGCTCACCGCGCCACGACCACCCGCGCCGGTCGGATCAAGGCGTCCGCCTCGCCGACCCGGTCGGTGAACCGGTAGCCCGGCTGGTGGACCCGGGCGATGTGGTCCGCGGCGACCCGGCCCTCACCCGGCGCGACGCCGACCGCCTCATGCAGGTGGGGATCGAACCGCTCGCCGACCTCGCCGAGGCGCTCCACCCCGGCGCGGCGGAGCACCTGCTCCATCTGCCGGGCGATGGCGCGGCTCCCCTCGACCCAGGGGTCGTCCTGATCGGGGTGGGCGGCGAGCGCCTGCTCCATGGTGTCCAGAGTCTCGACGTAGTCGCGCACCAGCCGCGCGCGGGCGGCGCGCTCGGCGCGCTCGATCTCCTCATCGTGGCGGCGGCGCTGGTTCTTGAGGTCCGCCGAGAGGCGGCGGACGCGCTCCTCCAGCGACGCGATCAGCTCTTGATCGTCGGCGGTCAACTCCACCTCGGCGGGCAGCGCCTCAAACTCGGCGCGCAGCTCGTCGTTCTCCGACTCCAGCGCCGCGTTGGCGCCCTCAAGCGCTCGGACTCGAGCCTCCAGCGCCGCGTTGGTCGCCTGAAGCTCGGCGGCGCGAGCCTCCAGCTCCTCCGCGCGGGCCTGGAGCGCCGATCGCTGACGCTCATCGCGCGGGGCCGGGGCCTGGGGGGCGGCGCGCTGGAGTTCGGCGCCCAGCCGCTCGATCTCGCTCTGAAGGCGCGCCTCGCGCCGTCGCTGCCCGGCCACCTCCTCCTCACGCCTCGCGTCGCGCTCGCGCAGCGACTCCAGCTCGGCGACGAGCTGGTTGTAGGCGCGCCGCAGGCGGTCGCTGGGGCGCGACGCCTGCTGGTGTTGGTGCAGCGCCTCGCGCAGGCGCTCGTTCTCGCGCTGCGACCGCCGCAGCGCCTCCATCAGCTCCCGCGAGGACGGGGCGTTGTTGTATCGACCGTAGGGGAAGGGCCCTGAACCGTACATGGTGCGTTCTCCCTTGTTGTCAGGCCTTCGCGGAGCGGGCCTGAACCATCGCTCGGGGTGAACCTAGGCACCAGCCTCGGTTGAGCAATGGCGCCCCCACACGACCCTGGACGGGGTGGGCGCGATCTGGTGTCATGGCCCTGGTGACCTTCGAACCTTTCAGGAGCGACCATGAGCACCCCCGACGAGCAACGCGAGCGATGGCGGCGGCTTTGCCAGACCCGAGCCGATGCGATCCAGATCGAGTACGGCTGTGGGCCGCGGAGCCTGGAGATCACCCTGACCGCGGACGGACCGGCGCGCGTCCGTCAGTACGGCGGGCCGATCTTTCGGATGGGCAGCCCGATGAACACGCGCAGCGACACCGTGAACCGTTGGAGCGGCCCTGCCGAGCCCGCCGACCTGCACGCCCGCGTCCTCAACGCCCTCGTCGCCAGCCCGTTCCCGATCCCCGAGGAGTTCTACCCGCCCTACCCCGGCGAGGCGCCCAACCGGTTCCGACTGCGGCTGGGGGATGAGAGCGCGGAGATGTGCGTCGTCAGCCGCATGTGCGACGCGCACAAGCCCTTGAAGGAGGTCGTGGGGGAGCTGTCCTACCTCGGGTACAAGCTCAGCGAGAAGGGACCTGAGCCGGAGGCCGTGCCCAACCCCGACCTGGAGGACTGGGACAACATCGACGCCCCTGGCCCCCGCTGGCCGCTCTCGAAGACACCCCCCAACCCGACGACGCCTCCCGGCGGCGCGGCGCCCCAGGCCGCCTCACCTCAGCCCGGCGCGCCACCCGCTCCTCAAGCGACCTCATCGTCTGGAGGTGGTGGGAGGTGGCTCGTCGTGCTGATCGTGGTCGGGTTGCTGATCGCCGCGGTCGTGGCGGCGGTGGTGTTTCTGCCCGGGCTGCTTGGGTGACCTCGCGCCCTCCATGGGTCAGCGCGGCGGCAGATCGGTTCGGCTGCACGAGGAGGGGGCCTCAGGGACGTTGTCGACGCCGTCCACGCAGGTGAGCACCGCGAGGTGTTCGCCGTCCACCGGGCTGTTCCCCCGCATCAAGATGACGGTGTGCGCGCGCCCTTGTTCGAACTCGGGGCGGACGAAGTGGATGATCTCACCCTCGCAGGTCGGGTCGGCGGGGGCGCGCAAGACCATGGCTGCGTCGGCGGCGAGTTCGATGTACTCCGACGCCTCGTGGCGACCGAGGTTCGCCACGAGGGTGGCTCCCCTGCACAGCTCCACGCGCTCCATGCCCTCAAGCTCGTGGGCGAAGTGCATGAACCGGACGCGGACGTTGTCGTACTCCTCGGGCGGCGTCAGATCGTCGCTGAAGGTGACGTAGTCCTGGACGCTGTTGACGGCGCTCTCGACGATCAGCGTGCGGGTGTCGTTGACCTCAAGATCCAGGTTCACGGCGCCGCTGGTCAGGCCGATGCAGCCGTTGGCCCCGAACACCTCAACCCAGTAACGGTGAGCGCCGGGGTCGAGCGCGTGGTAGCCCGAGACGAAGCGACCGCTCGCGTTGCCGACGTGATCCAGGTTGTTCCCGACGATCTGATTCCCCTCGCCACAGGCGAGCAGGACGGCCCCATCGTCCACGGAGATGAAGCGCACCGCGGGATCCCGATCGGGGGGCTCGGGGACGAGCACCTGCCCGGCGGGTGGGGTGTCGTCGTCACCCCCAGCCCAGAGCAGCGTCCCGCCGTCGCCGACGATCCAGAGTTGCCCTTCGGCGCCGTGGACCGCGTTGAGGTTCGCGTCGGTCCCGGACGCGATGGTGCGCCACCCCGCGCCATCGAACCAGAGCACGAGCCCGCCGTCACCGACGGCCCAGGCGTCGCTCGCTGAGGAGGCCCACACGCCTCGCAGATCCCTGGCAGACGGGTGCGTGAGCGATGACCAGACCCCGTCGATCTTCCAGTGAAGCTCTCCGGCCGGGCCCGCGGTGAAGACCGACCCGTCGTCCAGCGCGAAGATGTCGTAGGCCACCCCCTCCACCTCCTCGTTGATGATGTCGCCCGGCACGCTGGGGACGACGCGCATGAGCCTCCCTTCGAACGAGAGCCAGGTCTCGCGCTCGAACTCACCGCCGATCAAAAACGAGCTGTCGATCGGGCAGGGATCAGGCCGCGGGTTGAAGCCTTCCTCGCCGGGGCAATCGTTGGCGAAGAAGCTCTGCCAACCGGACTGCCGATCCTGAGCAGACCCGTTGTAGATCAGCCCCGCGGTCGGCCCCGACGCGACGACGACCTCGCGGGAGCCATACTCGCGCATGCTGATGTGGGTGAACCGGTACTCCAACGCGAAGCGGACGCTTCGCCACTCGGCGTTGGCGTACCGCGCGAGGATCCCAGGGCGGTACTCGGTGACGAAGGTCGTGCCGCGCGTGGGTCCGCCTGTGACGGCGAGCGTGCGTCGGATGTCGTTGGCTGAAGGGGGCCACCAGGACACCACGCCGTCTTGAATTTGTACGGGGACGTCGCCCGCGATCAGGACACGCCCACCGTGTTCAGCCCAGACGTCGAGGAGGCGCTCCTCGACGCCCACCTCCACGATCGCGAGGGACGGCGCGGTGGGTCGCTCCGCGTCGTCGCCGCTGTCTTCAGAGCCGCTGTCAGCGAGGCCCGTGTCCTCCTCCGGGGTCGTGTCTTCGGGGGAGGTGTCTTCTGTGGTGTCGGTGGGCTCTGTGTCGCCTGAGTCCGAGTCCGCGACCTCGGTGTCCGTTGGGGTGGTGTCTTCTGAAGCGGTGTCGTCGAGGGCTGTGTCCTCTGGGGTGTCCTCGGCGGCGTCCTCCACGACCGTGGTGTCTGGCGAGGTGGTGTCCGCTTGAGCGGCGGTGTCTTCGGAGGCGGTGTCCGCGAGGGTCGTGTCAGCGGCCGTCGCGTCGGAGGGTTCGGACGTGTCGAGGCTCGCGTCGGCCGCGCCTCCGCCTGTGTCCTCGGTCGCCGCGCTGGAGCCTGCGTCATCTCCGCAAGCCGACATGAGCACGGCCATCAAGCACGCGATCCCTGTTCCCAAAACCAGACGCTTGTTGTTCACGGTCATCTCCATGGTTGAGGCCATCACCGCGCCACTTTATCGGAAGCGTCTGCTGCGCGCGATAGGAACGGGGAGGCGGTCGGTGTCTTGAGGTGGGCGCGTCGGTTACGGAGGGGTGGGGCGCCGCTCCTCAAGCGCCGCGGCGAACCGCTCCCCGAGCCCCCACTGCCCCTGGGCGTTGAAGTGGAGCCGATCGAACATCAGCGGCAGCCCCTCGGTGTCCACGAGCCGTACCCCTGGTGAGGTCCGCGCGACCTCGGCCTGGGCCTCGCGGACCTGCTTGAGGCGTGGCAGCTTCGGCCCTGAGATCTGGCCGATGACGAAGATCATCTCGGGGGCCGCGAGGTCGCGCCGCACCTGCACGATGAACCGCGCGAGGTTGCGCCGGTAGTGCTGCGCGCCGTGCCGCTCCGCGGCGTCGCGCTCACCCTGCATCCAGAACATCGCGACCAGCTCCGGCTCGCCGCCTTCGGCGCGGATCGCCTCCAGCCCCTGACGGACGATGTGGAGGAAGCGGCGGTACATTGGCCCGCGCCGTCGCGGCCCCGGGCGCCAGTCATGGCTGAGGCTCGTCCAGTGCATGGCGTACTTGAGCAGCACCAGCCGCTCCCCTGGCGTTCGAGCCGCCAGCCGCTTCCCCAGGGACAGCTCCGGCCCGAACCGCCCGCGGATCAGGCTCGCAGGCCCGAGCGGCTTCAGCTCACGCCTCCCACCGGCGTCCCAGCGCCGCCCCGGCTGATCCCAGTGGATCCGCACCGGCAGCTCATGGCGCTCGGGCCAGGGCTCGGGGAGCCGATCGAGGAACCCGTGCCCGTTCATGTTCGATTGCCCGGCCAGCAGGTAGACGCGGACCCGGTTGGGCGAAGGCGTCTCATCTTGAGAGGGCTCCTCCGTCTCGGCGCGCTCGACGACTGGGGCAGGGTTGGGCGCCTTCGGTGGCGCCGGGGCGCGCGTCTCAGGTTGAGACGCGCGCGGGGGTTCGGATGGGGCCTGAAGGGGCTTGGAGGGGGTGGGCGTCTCAGGTTGAGACGCGGGGGAGCAGCCGAGGGCGATCGCGAGGAGGAGGCAGCACAGGAGGCTCAGGGGTTGGCGATGCGCTGTACGAGGTAGCCGAGCCATCGGGCGTGGTCTGCCATGGTCTGGAGGGTCGTGAACTCTTTTTCGCTCTCCGGGGCGAAGTAGCCCGTCCCGAGGTTGGCCAGCGCCACGCCCTTGTCAAGAAAGGGATCGACCCCCGTGCCACCACGGATGGGCTGGATGGGCGCGGTCAGCCCCAGCGCCGCCGCGGCCTCCTGGGGCCACTGGATCAGCTCCGGGCGATCGGCGAGCCGTGGCCCCATGTTCTCATATTGCTGCGTGATGGTCACCTCCAGGTCGTCGCCCACCTGCGCGCGGACGTGCTCCTGGCGCTCGGCGAGCTGATCGCGGGCGAAGTCGCGCAGCCGGACGTCGAGGCGGAGGTGGTCCCCATCGGGCACGAGCCGGTAGGGCTGGGAGTAGCCCTGGTAGCCCTCGGAGTCCTCGGCGGCCAGCGTGAAGCCTGGCTCCGAGTTCAAGAAGCGGTAGATGAACCGCAGCGCCTCCTCCGCCGCGACCTCGCGTTCGCGGGGCTTCGATCTCAAGACGCACCGCTCCAGTGGAGCGGACCACGAGGCCCCCCGGGGGGCGTGGGGGCCGACGACGCGCTCCAGCGCCTGCTCGAGGTCGGTCAACGCCTCACGATCGCGGACCCACGCCTGAAGCTGTGCGTCGCAGTCGCGCTCCGGGTCGGACGCGAACCAGGTGAGCTGGACCTCGTCGGAGATCCCTTCGCGCTCCAGCTCGATCAGCAGCTCCGCCGCGAGGCGAGTCGCGGGGCGGTGCCCCTCGGCCTTGGCGGTGGCGCCGTGGGTGTTGACGCCCTTGATCTCAAAGCGAACCTCCAGCCCCTCCGCCGGGGGCGCCTCGCTGCGGCGCGGGAAGCGGATCGCGGCCTGGGCGGCGTTGAAGTTCTCGATGTTGATCTCAAGCGGGTCGAGCCCGTCGAGCGTGTACCCCATCGTGACGCCCCGCTCGGACAGCAGCTCGGCCAGGCCGATCAGCGCCTCGCTGCGGCCGATCTCCTCGTCCGGGCGCGCGATCAGCAGCAGCCTCGGGTGGGGCACCTCGGGGTTGGTCGCCAGCAGCCAGGCCAGGGTCATCATGTGGGTCAGCCCCAGCTTGTCGTCGAGGCCGAACGGGGCGTCGCCCGGCCCATACACCACGTCGTGCCCCAGGTAGCGCTCCAGCGCCGGGTAGTTCGCGGTCGTCACCTCCAGGCCCGGGTTGGCCGGGTAGGGCACCCGCGCCCCGTCCCACGCAGGCTGGAGGTTGAGGCCGTCGATGGCGTGGGTGCCGCGCGCCGTGTCCAGGTGGATCATCAGCGCGATCGGCGGCGCGTCCGGCGACGCCCCCCGCGCGGGCAACGTGGCGATCATGTTGGCGTAGGCGTCGCGCTCCACCTCGGCGCCCAGCTCCGTGAAGAACCGCTCCAGCTCCTCGGACAGCTCGACCTGCCCCGGCGTGCTCGGGATCGCGTCCGAGGTCTCGTCGCTGCTGCTGTCGATCCGCACCACCTGCTCCAGGTGGGTCCGGGCGCGTTCGGCGATGGCGTCGTTGGTCTGCTTGAAGGGCTGCATGGTGGTGCTCCAGATCGCTGGGGAGGAGGGGCGTCTCATCTTGAGAGGGGAGCCGTCTCAACGTGAGACGGCTGAGCGGGGTGTGCCTGAGGTGGAGGCGGCGTCAGTCGCCGATCACGAGCCCCTTGTCCGTGAGGCGCACGGCAGAGGCGCTGTGGTTGTGCTCGGGGTCGCCGCACTCGGACGGGACGGCCTGGCCGATCTGCTCGCAGGCGCGCGGGAGGTTGTTGCGCTCGCAGAAGCAGTCGTCGCCGCCGGTCCCACCGCACGAGCCCTTGAGCTCGCGGTTGCTGAAGATGACGCCGACCGCCATACCGGCCATCAGGAGCGCGAACATGACCAGGGTCAACAAGAAGATCTGCATGTCGTCGTGCCTCCTCAGGGGGCGCTCGTCGCCCCCGCGTCTTTTTTGTCGGGGCGGAGGGCCTCAAAGGCCGGTGTGGCCTTCTCGATGAAGCGCCCCGTCGGGTCCTTGATGATGAACAGCGCGGTCAGCTCCTGCTTGAGCGCCAGCTCGTAGCCCGCCTCCTCGCCGAGGACGTTGAGGGCGGTCGCGAGCCCGTCGGCGGTCATGCAGTCCTTGTGCAGCACGCTCACCGACGCCAGCCGGTGGGTCACGGGTCGCCCGGTGACCGGGTTGATCGTGTGCGAGACGCGCTGCCCGCGCTCATCTTCGTAGAAGTTGCGGTAGTTGCCCGACGTCGCCAGCGACGTGTCGGCGAGCATGACCACCTCATGGATGGCGCGGGCGTTCTCGTCGGGCTTCTCGATCCCGATGCGCCAGGCCCCCCCTCGGGGGCTCTCGCCACGAGCGCGCACCTCGCCGCCCACCTCCACCATGTAATCCTTGTGACCGAGGCTGTCCAGCGCCCGGGCCACCTGGTCGACGCCGTACCCCTTGGCGATCGCCGACAGATCGACGTACACGCCGGGGTGGGCCTTGGTGAGCGACGGGGCCTTGGGGTCGAGGGTGAGCTTGTCGGCGCCGACGATCGCCTTCAGCTCGGCGAGCTTCTCCTCGGAGGGGGGCTCCCCGCGCGAGTTGGGGCCGAAGCCCCAGGCGTTGACCAGCGGGCCGACGGTGACGTCGAACGCCCCGCCCGACAGCGCCCCGACGCGGAGCGCCTCGGCGGTGACGGTGGCGAGTTCAGCGCTGATGGGGACGGGGTCGGTGGAGGGGTTGGCGTTGAAGCGGGACAGCTCGCTGTCGGCCTGGTAGGTGGACATCCGGGCGTTGACGTTGGCGAGCGCGGCCTGGATGGCGGCCTCGGCGGCCTCTCGGTCGCCGCCCGCGTCGCCGGGGAGGACCTTGACGTTGTAGGTGGTCCCCATGGTGGGGCCCGAGAAGGTCCACGCCTCGTTGTTGGCGTCGCCGTCGGGGCGGCGCATGAAGAGGGCGACGAAGAGGGCGGCGACGAAGATCATGGGGAGGACGAAGCGGCGCAGCGCGCCGGGTCCGTCGTCACCTGGAGGGGCGGGGAGGGCCATGGGGGTACCGGGCAGGTCGGGGGCGATCAGCCACCGAAGTCGTCGAGCGCGATGTTCTCGTCCTCAACGCCAAGCTCATGGAGCATGTTGATGACCGCCTGGTTCATCATGGGCGGCCCACACATGTAGTACTCGACGTCCTCGGGGGACTCGTGGTCGTTGAGGTAGTTGTCGAGCAGCACCTGGTGGATGAACCCGACGTAGCCGTGCTTGGCGCCGAGCGGCTTGCGGCTGTCGGCGTCGGGGTTGTCCCAGTTGTCGGCGTCGAGCGGGTTGGAGAGCGCGAGGTGCCAGACGAAGTTGTCGTTCGCCTGCTGGATCTCGTCGAAGTCCTCGACGTAGAACGCCTCGCGGAAGGAGCGGGCGCCGTACCAGAAGGAGACCTTGCGGTCGGTCTGGATCCGCTTGAACTGGTCGAAGATGTGGGAGCGCATCGGGGCCATGCCCGCGCCGCCGCCCACGAAGACCATCTCGTTGTCGGTGTCCTTGGCGAAGAACTCGCCGAACGGGCCGGAGATGGTGACCTCGTCGCCGGGCTCAAGGCCAAAGATGTAGGAGCTCATCTTGCCGGGCGGCAGATCGGGGCGCCGCGGGGGCGGCGAGGCGATCCGGACGTTGAGCATGATGATGCCGCGCTCCTCGGGGTAGTTGGCCATGGAGTAGGCGCGGGTGACGTCCTCGTCCACCTTGGAGACGAACTGCCACATGTCGTACTTGTCCCAGTCGTCGCGGTACTCCTCGTCGATCTTGAAGTCCTTGTAGTGGACGGTGTGCGGGGGGCACTCGATCTGGATGTAGCCGCCAGCGCGGAAGGGGACCTCCTCGCCTTCAGGGAGCTGAAGGACGAGCTCCTTGATGAAGGTGGCGACGTTGTTGTTCGAGCGGGTGGTGCACTTCCACTTCTGGACCGAGAAGATCTCGGGCTCCAGCTCGATGTTCATGTCGCCCTTGATCTTGACCTGGCAGGAGAGGCGGCAGCCCTCGCGGGCCTCGCCGCGGCTGATGTGGCTCTCCTCGGTGGGGAGGAGGACGCCGCCGCCGCCGTGGACGTGGACCTTGCAGACGCCGCAGGTGCCCTTGCCGCCGCAGGCGCTGGGGATGAAGATGCGGTTGGCGGCCAGGGCGTTGAGGAGCGTGTCGCCAGCGGGGACCTTGATGGTGTTTTCGGGGTCGTCGTTGATGAGGATGCTCACCTCCTGACTGTTGACGAGCTTGGCCTTGGCCGCGAGCAGCACGGCGACAAGCGCGACGACGACGACGTTGAACGCGAGCACTCCCAGGATGATTGTCTCCATGGGTCGAGACCTCCTTGGGGTTTACAGTTGGATACCGGCGAACGCCATGAAGCCGATCGCCATGAGGCCGGTGACGATGAACGTGATCCCGAGGCCGCGCAGGGCGGGGGGCACGTCGCTGTAGCGCATCTTCTCGCGGATCGCGGCGAGGGCGACGATCGCGAGCAGCCAGCCGACGCCGGAGCCGAGCCCGAAGACGGTGCTCTCGACGAAGTCGTAGTCACGCTCGACCATGAACAGCGAGGCGCCGAGGATGGCGCAGTTGACGGCGATGAGCGGCAGGAACACGCCCAGCGCCGAGTAGAGCGCGGGGAAGTAGCGGTCCAGGGTCATCTCAACGATCTGGACGCTGGCGGCGATGGTGCCGATCAGGGTCAGGAAGTTGAGGAACGACAGATCGACCGTCGCCAGCGAGGGGTGAGCCCAGGCGAGGGCGCCCTCACGCAGCAGGTAGTTGTAGAGCAGGTTGTTGAGGGGGCAGGTGACCCCCAGCACGAACACAACCGCGGCGCCGAGCCCGAGGGCGGTGTCGACCTTCTTGGACACCGCCAGGAAGGAGCACATGCCCAGGAAGAAGGCCAGGGCCATGTTCTCGACGAACGCGGCTTTGACGAACAGACTGATGTAATGCTCGATCAGCATGATCTTCTCCCTAGTCCTCGGTGACCTGTTCGGGCTTCCACGTGCGCAGCAGCCAGATGAAGATGGCGATCAGGAAGAACGCCCCCGGCGCCAGCACCAGCAGGCCGTTGGGGGTGTACCAGCCGCCCTCGGTCACCAGCGGCAGGACCTCGATCCCGTAGAGCTTGCCGCTGCCGAACAGTTCGCGGAAGAAGCCCACGAACAGCAACACGATCGAGTAGCCTATCCCGTTGCCGATCCCGTCGAGGACGGAGGGCCCGGGGCCGTTCTGCATGGCGAACGCCTCGGCGCGCCCCATGACGATGCAGTTGGTGATGATCAATCCGACGAACACCGACAGCTGCTTGCTGGTCTCAAAGACGAACGCCTTGAGCACCTGGTCCGTCACGATCACGAGCGAGGCGATGATCGTGAGCTGGACGATGATGCGGATGCTGGGCGGGATGTAGTTGCGGATCAGGCTCACCGACAGGTTCGAGAGCACCAGCACCGCGATCACCGCCAGGCACATCACCACCGAGGTCTCCAGCTTGGTGGTGACCGCCAGCGCCGAGCAGATCCCCAACACCTGGAGGGCGATGGGGTTGTCGTTGAACAACGGGTCGAGCAGCGTCTCCTTGGCTTTCGTGCTCATCCTACGCCCCCTTGCCCTGAGTGGTCTTGAAGTTCTTGAGATAGGGGCCGAACCCGTTCTCGCCGAGCCAGAAGCGCACCAGGTAGGTCACGCCGCGGCTGGTGATGGTCGCCCCGGAGAGCCCGTCGACCCGGTTCGGGTCCGACTCCACCGGGCCGGCCTGGCCCTTGATGACCTCGATCTTCACGGTGTCGCCCTCAGGCCCGTAGATCTTGCGGCCGGGCCACAGCGACTTCCAGCGCGGGTTGTCCACCTCGCCGCCCAGACCGGGGGTCTCGGCGTGCTCGTAGAAGGTGATGCCGCTGATCGTGTTCAGATCGGGCTGGACCGCGAGGTAGCCGTAGAGCGTGGACCACAGCCCCTTGCCCTCGATCGGGAGGATGAGGAGCTTGACCTTCTCGCCCTCCATGACGTGGTAGACCAGCGCGTTGTTGGGGACCCGGAGCACCTTGGCGTCGTTGGGCGGCGCCTTGGTGCTGGTGGCGGGGTCGCTGCGCATCTTGCGCTGGTCGAAGGTGGTCGCGTCCACGCCGTCGGCGTACTCGCCCGTCTTGAGCGTGACGACGCGGGGGACGATCTTGTCCTTGAACAGCTGGGTGACCTCGGCGGGCTTGAGCTCCTCGCCCTCCTTCATGAGGCCCGCCACGCCCAGCACCTTCTTCTGACGATCGAGGACCTTGTTGGCCTCCTGGCGGTCCTTGAGCGAGACCGCCGCGCCAGAGACGATGACCGAGCAGACCAGGCACACCGCCGCTGCAAAGCCGATGATGTAGGTGGTACTACGCCGCATTGCGCGCCATCCTCCTCTTGATGTTCGCCTGGACAAAGAAGTGGTCGATGAGCGGCGCGAACATGTTCATGAACAGGATCGCCAACATCATCCCCTCGGGGTAGGCCGGGTTGACCACCCGGATCAGGATCACCATCACCCCGATGCCGAACCCATACAGCAGCTTGCCGTTCTCGGTGAACGCCGACGACACCGGGTCGGTCGCCATGAACACCGTCCCGAACGCCCAGGACCCGATCACCATGTGCCACCAGAAGGGCACGTTGAACATCGGGTTGGTCTCCGAGCCGATCACGTTGAGCAGGAACGACATCACCACCGTCCCGATCACCACCCCGAGCATCGTCCGCCATGACCCGATCTGGGTGACGATCAACACGATCGCCCCCACCAGGCACAGCAGCGCCGACGTCTCTCCGATGGAGCCCGCCTCCAGCCCGAGGAAGCTCTGCATCCAGGGCTCGGAGCCGATCGGGTTGGCCGCGAAGCCGTCGCCCGCCGCCGCCTTCGCCAGCCAGGTCGCCCCCGACTGCCCGTCGGGCATCAGCGCCGCGATCCAGGGCTTGTCGCCGCTGATCTGCGCCGGGTAGGCGAAGAACAGGAACGCGCGGCCGGTCAGCGCCGGGTTGAGCACGTTCATCCCGGTCCCGCCGAACACCTCCTTGCCGATCAGGACGCCAAACGCCGTCCCCATCACCACCTGCCACAGGGGGATGGTCGGCGGCAGCGTCAGCGGCAGCAGGAAGCCGGTCACCAGAAAGCCCTCGTTGACCTCGTGGCCTCGGATGATCGAGTTTCCGACCTCGATCGCCCCGCCGGTGGCGAAGGTGGCGATGAAGATCGGCAGGAAGTAGAGCGCCCCGTGCACGAAGTTGCCCAGGATGTTGGCCTTGTCGAAGGCCATCCCGAGGATGTCCCGGTACATCCAGGTCTGCCACGTGTCCAGCGGGGTGCCTCCGGCGCCGATCGCGTCGTGGGCCACGTAGCCGACGTTGTACATGCCCCAGATGACGCAGGGGATGAGGGCCACGACCACCGTGATCATCATCCGCTTGAGGTCGAGGGCGTCGCGCACGTGCGTGTTCCCCCGGGTCACGTGACCTGGGGTGAACAGGACGGTGTCGTTGGCCTCGTAGAGCGGGTAGAGCTTCTCAAGCTTGCCGCCCTTTTCAAACAGCTTCCCCTGTTTGTCGAGGATGTCGCGCAAGAACTTCATTGATCAGCCTTCCTTCCAAATCGTCGTGAGCCGCTTCCTCAGGATGACGCCGTAGTCCTCCTTACCAGGGCTCACGAAAGAGCACAGTCCCAGATCTTCTTCGTCCAGCTCCAGGCACCCCAGTTTCTCCGACTGCTCCAGGTCGCCCGCGATGAGCGCCCGCAGCAGGAAGGTCGGCATGACGTCCAGCGGCATCACCCGCTCGAACATGCCGATCGGCACCATGGCCCGGTGCGAGCCGTGGGTCGTGGTGGTGAAGTTGAACTTCTTGCCCATGCCGAATATCCCCGAGAGGAACGCCCGCGCCGTGGAGAACTTGTCCATCCCCGGCCCGAGCCACCCCAGGAACACCCGCTCGCGATCCTCGGCCAGGCACGACACCGTCTGGTGGTAGCGCCCGATGTAGCCGAAGACGTCGCCCTGGGCCTTATGCCCCGACAACACCGAGCCCGACACGATCCGGTTCTCGCCCCCCTGGAGGGCGCCGGCGGTCAGCTCGGCGGTCGAGGCGCCGAGGCGGGTCCGCAGCAGCTTCGGCTCCTTCACAACAGGCCCCGCCAGCGAGACAACCCGCTCGACGTCCAGCTTGCCCGTCGTGAACAGCGCTCCGATCGCCGCCACGTCTTGAATGTTGAGGTACCACGCCGTCCTCGTCCGCGAGGCTGGCGCCAGCGTGTGGATGTGGGTCCCTGGCAGCCCCGCCGGGTGTGGCCCGGTGAACTCCTCGACCGACACCCGCGGCGCGCCGCCCGCGTCGATCTTCGAGCCTGGCTTGCGGCAGAGCCACACCGGCCCCTCCGTCAGCTTCGAGAGCACCGTCAGCCCCGCCGTGATCTGCTCCTGGCGGCCCGCCATCACCACGTCCATGTCCGGCGCCAGCGGATCGCTGGCCATCGCCGTCACGAAGATGGAGTGGCACGACTCGCTCGGCGACGGGACCTTGCTGAACGGCCGCTGCCTCAGCGCCGTCCACAGCCCCGACTCCACCAACAGCGCCCGCGCCTGCTCGCCGCTCACGTCGCCCACCGGCGACCCGCTGTAATGCGTGTACTGGACCTCGCCCTCGTCGCCCGACAGCGCGATCACCACCGACTCAAGCTTCCGCCGCTCGCCTCGGTTGACCGCGACCACCTCGCCGCCGCCCGGCGCCGTGAACACCACCCCCTCCGTCTTGCGATCCTCGAAGAGGGGTTGCCCGCGCTTCACCTGGTCGCCGACCTTGACGAGCATCCGCGGCTTCATGAACGGGTAATCGTCGTTCATCACCGCGACGCGCGTCACCTTCGGGCCGTCGCTTATCTTCTGAGCCGGGGCGCCTGTGATCGGCAGATCCAGGCCCTTCTTTATCTTGTGTACCGCCATCTATGTCCTTCCGCCCCTCGTTCGGATGGCCCCCCCCGCATCGACCGAGCCGCTGTCCCTGACGTATGCACCAGACCAATGGTCTCCGGTAGGCTCTGACATGGTGATTCTGGAGTTGGCCAGCGAGAGATGAGTCGATGAGGGCCTGATTTGTGAGCCTGCTCGATGCTGCGAGGCTCATGCGTTCGGCCTGCGTTGTAGCATATGATCTCAAGCCAGGCAATGCAGGATGACACGAAACTCGACGCGCCTCCCTGCGCCGGGTTACCCTTGTCGTGGGCTCAACGTATCCATGTGTGTGTTCACTCCGTTGGTGCAGTTTTTTGTTTTTGTTCTGATGAGGTTGATGATAACCCCCGTGTGGCGCCTGCCTCAACACCACCCGAGCGGTCTGGCTTTCATGTTGCCCGACGCACCAACGCCCTCATGGCTCGTATGCAGGCCGAGCCCCGACAGACTCATCGGCAGGAGAGATGCTTCCATGAAACAGATCACCTCACGCGCGCTCGCTTGCCTGATCGCGCTCCTCGTCGGCTGCGCCACGCCGCCGACCGCCGAGCCCGACCCGCCCGCCACCTCGGGCGCCTCCACCACCCCCGACGACAAGGAGGCGATCGCCCCCGAGGGCGCCACCGGCACCCGCCGCGTCGAGCCGGTCACCGCCACCCGCCACATCGTCGGCGCCGCCAACCCCCACGCGTCGCGGGCCGGGCTTGAGGTGCTGCGCGACGGCGGCGCCGCCATCGACGCCGCCATCGCCATGGCGATGGTCCTCACTCTGGTCGAGCCCCAGTCCTCGGGCATCGGCGGCGGCGCCTTCATGCTGCACCTCGACGGCGCCACCGGGCAGCTCGACGCCTGGGACGGCCGCGAGATCGCCCCCGCCGCCGCCACCGGCGACATGTTCCTCGCCCGCGATGGCACGCCGCTGCCCTTCTTCGAGGCCGTCGTCGGCGGGCTCTCCGTCGGCGTCCCCGGCATGGTCCGCATGCTCGCCCGCGCCCACGAGGCCCACGGCCGCCTCCCCTGGCCTCGTCTGCTCGCTCCGGCGATCGAACTCGCCGAGCAGGGCTTCGAGGTCTCCCCGCGGCTCCACGCGCTGCTCGCCCGCGACCCCATCCTCAAGACCATGGAGCCCGCCCGGAGCCTCTACTACACCCCCAAGGGCGAGCCGCTGCCGGTCGGCCACCTCCTCCAGAACCCCGACCTCGCCGGGGCGCTGCGCGAGCTGGCCACCCAGGGGCCGGACGCCCTCTACACCGGGCAGCTCGCCCGCGACATCGTCGCCGCCGTCCAGAACGCCCCCGGCAACCCCGGCCGCCTCACCCTCAAGGACATGGCCGCCTACGAGGCCATGCGCCGCGAGCCCGTCTGCGGCGACTACCGCGCCTGGCAGGTCTGCGGCATGCCGCCGCCCACCTCCGGCGGGGTGACCCTCCTCCAGATCCTCGGTCAGTTGGAGGCGTTCGACCTCCCGAGCATGAACCCCAACAGCATCGACGCCGCCCACCTCTTCGCCGAGTCCAGTCGGCTCGCCTACGCCGACCGCGCCCTCTACCTCGCCGACGCCGACTTTGTCCCGGTCCCCGTCGCCGGGCTGCTCGACCCCACCTACCTCAAGCGCCGCGCCTCGCTGATCCGGCTCGCCCAGAGCCTCGGGGAGGTCCCGGCGGGCTCACCCCCGGGCCGCCCCAAAGGAGCGCTCGCCCCGGACCGGTCGCTGGAGCTGCCGTCCACCAGTCACCTCGTCGTCGTCGATGACCAAGGCGACGTCGTCTCCATGACCGCCAGCATCGAGACCGCCTTCGGCTCCCACGTCATGGTGCGCGGCTTCCTCCTCAACAACCAGCTCACCGACTTCTCCTTCGTCCCCGAGGAGGGCGGCCGCCCGGTCGCCAACCGGGTCCAGCCCCACAAGCGCCCCCGCTCCTCCATGGCCCCGATCATCGTCCGTGACCCCAAAGGGCGCTTCAAGGCCGCCGTGGGCAGCCCCGGGGGCAGCCGGATCATCACCTACGTCGCCCAGACCCTGCTCAACGTGCTCGACTGGAACATGAACATGCAGCGGGCCATCGACCGGCCCCACATCGTCAACCGCAACGGCGCCACCGAGCTGGAGCGGATCGACGGCTGGGAGGCCTGGGCCGAGGCGATGTCCTCCGGGCTCAAGGCCCGCGGGCATGAGGTCAAGGTGCAGGACCTCAACAGCGGCCTCCACGGCGTCATGACCACCGACGACGGCCAGCTGCTCGGCGGCGCCGACCCGCGCCGGGAAGGGCTCATCCTCGGCGACTGAGGCAAGAACGCACAACCGGGGCCGCCGTGACGCGATCGCGTCACGACAGCCCCGGTCTGGAGCGTCAAGCTCACCTGCCCTGTCGGCGCACGCGCCTCAGGTCACACCACGGGCTCCTGTCAGATGACCTGGATGCGGTTGTCCACCTCCTGCGCGCCGCCCTCCCGAGCGTTCTCCTCCGCCTCCAGCTTCTCCAGGTGGGTGTCGGCGCTCCCGGTCAGGATCGCCTCGCCGTCGTCCACGCTGACGTGGATCTCCCAGGAGTCGACCAGGGGATCCCTGAGCAGCTCACCCTCGATCCGTCGCATCAGCTCCTCGTCGGTGGCGGGCGCCTCCATCGGGACGTCCCCGGCGGTGGCGCCTCGCGCCTCGGGGTGGGCGTAGGGCTCGTAGACGTAGGTGTAGGTGGGCTGGGAGAGGGTGAGGTCGTTATCGACCACCCAGACGCCGCGGGTCCGGGCGGCGGTGTCCCCGGACGCGGCTTTCTCCGTGAAGGTGTCGACGTCGCCCGTGAGCCGCGCGACGCCATCCTCGACGCGCACCTCGATATCGTGGGGCTCGGTGACGGGGTTGACGGCGAGCGAGGCGATGATGTCGGCCTTGATGGCGTCGTCGCTGCGGTCGCGGAGGATCTCCAGATCGTTCTCGACGCGGACGACGCCCGCGGTGTCACGCGCCAGCCGCTCGGCGACCCGCTTCTCCTTGAGGCTCCCGACGACCCCCACGAGGCGCATGACCCCCTGCTCAACCCTGGGCTGGATCGTGGCGGGGAGGACGCGGGGGTCGTTGAAGGCGGCGTCCTCGTAGGCCGCCGCGATCATGTCGTCGGGCTGCTGTCGGGGCTCGCCCTTCGGCAGCCCGACGGTGCGCGCGGTGTCGTCGCTTCGCGCCACCACGACGTCGCTGGGCGAGTGGTCGCTCCTGGTGGCCGCGTCGCGCGTCGCTCCGTCGTCGCACCCGGTGATGGGCGAGGCGGTGAGCAGGAGCGTGAGCGTGGCGGCGAGCGATGTCCTGATGGGTTGGGTGCGTCTCATGGTGTCCTCGTGCTGGGGGGGCGCCGATCGGGGGCGCCAGGTGCGCGGTGCGGCGGAGCGAGCGCGCCTCGGGCGGAGGCGCGCTCGGCCTCAGCTCAGACCTCATCGAGCCAGTAGAGCCTGCCAAAGTGGGTCTCCAGCTCGTCGGAGTCGATGTGTTCGTCGTCGTTCAGGTCCCAGTAGCTGTAGACGTAGACGGAGAACTCGTCTTCGCGCAGCTTGCCGTCGTTGTCCTGGTCGGAGTCGGCGTGGATGCCCTGTCGTCGGAAGGAGGTGAGCCACTCGCTCGCGTTGACCACGCCGTCGTCGTTGGCGTCCCAGTCGGAGAAGGTCCCCTGGGCCTGGGTGTCGCCGTACCAGCTCAGCGAGCCGCGGCGGAACTCCTCGTCGTTGACGAAGCCGTCGTCGTTGACGTCCCAGGCGTCGTGGACGCCTCGGGCCATCTCAGCGGCGGTCAGCCACCCGTCGTCGTTGGTGTCCCACTGGTCGTGGTCGTACACGCCGGAGATGTAGGTGTAGAACTCGTCGTGCGCGATGGAGCCGTCCTCGTCGTAGTCCCAGTAGACGATCGACAGCTCGACCGGCTTCGGATCGATGAGCTGGACGTCCACCCGGCGTTGCAGCGCGTAGCCCAGCGGCGAGCTGTCATCTGAGAACCCACGCTCGCCCGCGGTGACGAGCTTCATGCGGTCGGAGGGGACGCCCTGCGCCATCAACTCCCGGGCGACGGCGCGGGCGCGCTTCGCTCCGAGCTTCAGGTTGTAGCCGTCGGGGCCGCGGGCGTCGGCTCGACCGATGATCTTGATCTCCTGACCCTGGAGCGGCCCCTCCGTGAGGCAGTCGGCGAGGTTGCGGGCGAACGTCTCGTCGCCGAGGCTGAGCTGGGCCGAGTCGTACTCAAAGTAGGCGTCTGGCGCGATGATGTTGCACATCGAGCCGATGGATGGGTGCACCACGATGCTCGCGTAGCTGGGCTCGTCGGCGTCGTCCATGACATCGGCGGCGGTCTTCACGTCGTGGTTGGACGCGCCGTGGCTGCACGCGCCGAGCAGGGCGCAGGACGCGGTGAGGGCGATCAGGTAGGGGAGGGGGGTCGGGTTCATGTCACTCCTGGGGTGTTGTGGTTTGAACGCGAGCGCGGACGCCGCGAGCTTCATGTTCATGGTTGTGCAAACCGCGTTCCAGGGTCGGAGCGCCGCAGCGTCGGCCACAGCGCCGGGGTCGGGCGACGAACGCGCGGTGTGGATCCGAAAATGCGTTGGCGGCTACGGTCGGCGAGGTGCTTGATCGGCGGGCTTGATTAGGACATGAACGTGCGGCGGGCCAGCGAACGGCCCGCCCCGTTCACCTCAGCGGCGGCTGCGAACTGCGCGCAGGCGGCGTCGAATCCCCACAGGGAGGGGCCTTTCCTTGGCGACTGCATCCACCTCACGCGACCCGCTCGACCACGCCGACTTCGGCACCTTTCAACCCGCGACCGGCGTCCACATCCGCTACGCCCACGTCCCGCCCGCCTCCGACGCGCCGCCGCGCGGCCAGCTCCTGCTGCTCCACGGCCGCGGCGAGTTCATCGAGAAGTACGACGAGGTGATCGGCGAGCTGACCGCCCGGGGCTGGGCGATCTGGACGATGGACTGGCGCGGGCAGGGGCTCTCCTCACGCGCGCTGCGGAACGCCCACAAGGGCCACGTGGACGACTTCGAGGACTACCTGTACGACCTCGACGCCTTCGTCACCCGCTTCATGTCCCCCGACCCGACCCGGAGCCCCTGCGTCATCCTCGCCCACTCCATGGGGGGTCACCTCGCGCTGCGCTACCTCGCCAGGCACCCGGGGCGCTTCTCCGGGGCGGTGCTCAGCGCGCCGATGGTGGGCGTGCATGCGCCGCTGCCGGAGTGGCTCATGGAGCTGCTGCTCGGCGCGGCGGTGCGGCTCGGCCTCGGGGGGCTCTACCTGGTCGGCGACGACCACGGGCCGGAGGATCGGGCCTTCCACTCCAACCTGCTGACCCGGGATCCGGCGAGGTTTCAGCGCACCCAGGCGCGGATCGACGAGAACCCGCAGCTGGCGATCGGGGGCCTGACGGTGGGGTGGATGTCCGCCGCGCTGCGCTCGATGCGGCGGCTGTTTGATGAGGGGGCGATCGAGGCGCTGACGACCCCGGTGCTCATGGTCTGCGCCGGTCACGACCAGCGGGTGGCCAACGCGCCCGCGATGGAGCTGGCGCGGCGGCTCGTCGGGGGTCGTGTTCAGGTGATCCCCGACGCCGAGCATGAGCTGATGATGGAGCGCGACGACGTGCGCGACCGCTTCTGGGCGCTGTTCAGGGGCTTTGTCGATGAGGTCGCCCCGCGGGTCAGGTGACCAGCGTGATCCCGCGCTCCTCGCATGAGCGCGCGAGCTTCTTGCGGTCGCGCCCGGTGACGCCTGCGCCGCTCAGGTGGAGGCGTTGGAGGTTGGGCAGCGCGGCGAGCGCGTCGCGGAGGAGGTTGGCGCTGGTGGTGCCCAGCTCCGGGTTGACGGAGAGGTCGAGGTGCTGCAGTCGAGCGAAGGCGCCCGCCTCGAGCAGGAGCCGAAGGTGGGCGGGGCGCAGCTCGTTGGCGCTGAGGTTCAGCGCGCGGAGGTCGGTGAGGGCGGCGAGCGTAACGCCCGTGTCGCGCAGTCGGGCCTCGACGTGGTTGCCCCAGATCAGCTGGTTGGATCCGAGGTCGAGGCTCTGGAGCGATGTGGGGAGATCCCACCCCTGAACCCCCTCGACTCCGAGCGAGGCGAGGTTGATGTGCAGGAGCGCGTCGAAGCGCGGGGAGGTGGCGATGACGCGGGCGCCCTGTTCGCCGAAGCGCGCCCCGGAGATGTCGAGGTGGGTGAGGGCGGGGAGGTTGTCGGCGGCGGCCAACTCCCGGGCGAACTTCGGCGAGAGGGGGCGGCTGGTCAGGTAGAGGGCGCGCAGGTGCGTGAGGTCGGGGCAGCTGAGGAGGTTGCGGGCGGTGGTCGTGGTGATCTTGACCTTGTGGAAGCCGAGGACGCGGGCGACGCGCAGCATGGGGCTGGTCTCGGCCTGGAGCAGGAGGCGCTGCCACGCCAGGGGGGCGAAGCGCAGGTCGAGCCGCGGCATGTCGGCCAGCTTCTCCTCCGAGACGGCGCTGTACCGGGTGCCCTCGCGGTGGAGGTGGAGGTGGTGGTAGTGGGGGTTGACCCAGCTCCCCACGCTGGAGAGGGTCCAGCGGGTCGCGAACGTCGCGAACGCGCCGCCCCAGGAGTCGGAGGACTGCTGGACGTAGTCCACGGCGATCGGCAGGGCGCCCGGATCGCAGGCGGCGAGCGTGTCGCAGATGGCGCGCCACCCGGCTCGGCTCGGCTCGGCGTGGAGCTGATCGCGCAGCTCGGCGAGCGCGGCGTTCATCGCGGGGGCGGGGGTGTCTTCCTCCAGGTCGTCGCCCAGCTGAACCTCCTCACCGGCGAGCAGCGCCTCGACCTGGGGTGGGGTCGCGATGGGGACGCCGAGCGTCTTCGCCTGGTCGTAGCGGGCGCCCGGGGAGGTGCCTTTGATGAACAGCGCCGTCGTGTTCGAGACGCGGGAGCCGATGACGGCGCCCGCGTCGGTGAGGCGCTGGATCAGCGCCCGGCGCCCGCCTGTGACGCGCCCGGCGATGATGATCTTCTTTCCCTTCCACTCCATGAGCGCTCCGGTCGAGGGGCAGACGTGATGACGTGGGTGTGAGGGGCGCGATCAGCGCCCGGACGGCTGAAGCGTGATGGTCGCGCCCGCCTCCTCCAGCGTCGCCTGGACCGCCTCCGCCTCGTCGGCGGTCAGCCCCTCCTTGATGGGGACCGGCGCCCGCTCGACCAGCTCCTTGGTCTCCTTGAGGCCGAGGCTGGTCAGCTCGCGGACCGCCTTGATGACCTTGATCTTCCAGCGCCCGTAGCTGGTCAGGATGACGTCGAACCCGGCAGGCTTCGCCTCGGGCTCAGGCTCGGGCTGCCAGGCGGCGAGCGCCTCGCGGACCTGGAAGCTGTTGGAGCGCTGGCGGTAGAGCACGACGGCGTGAGCTGGCCCCTTGGGGAGGACGTGCACGACCTCCTGGTTCTCCAACTCCAGTTGGTTCAGGGTGTAGGCGAGGTTGAGGAGAGAGACGGTTTGTTGCTGCCAGAGGTGCATGGGGTGCTCCGTGATGTGAACAGGCGCAGCGTAGCGGGTCCGAGGTGGGGTGTCCACCAGGGATGGGGCGGGCGCCTTGAGGGCACCTGGCGAAGGGGTTGTCGTCTTGACGCGTCGCGGGGTTGCCTGGTAACAGCCATGCCCGCTTGAGAGCCGATGTTGTTCAACAAAACACCACGATGGACGAACAGAGAGCCGCACGGCGTGGCCCGTGGCGTGGACAGTACCGTGGAGGGGTAGACATGCGTTGGATGATCAGGTGCGCTGCGTGGTTGCTCGTGATGAGCGTGTCATGGCAGGCCCACGCCCAGGAGGCGGAGGAGGTCGAGGAGGACGAGGACGAGGTGGAGATGACCATCCCGCTCGTCCAGTCGCCGGTGGCCGGCGAGCCCAAGCGCTTCGTCCCGTCGCGGTGGGGTGACGTGCTCTACCGGGACGGGGCGCAGATCACCAGCCTCGACACGGGCAAGGAGGTGATGCGGCTGGCCGATCAGGACGCGGAGTATGGGTTCAGCCAGGGCTCGTGCCACTCGGGGGACAAGACCTTCATGGGGTGCGGGCAGGTCTCGATCCAGCGCAACGTCAAGACCTTCGAGGTCACCGAGACCCGCAAGGTGGGCAACAAGACCAAGCAGGTCAAGGTCACCAAGAAGGTGTCGTACAACTACACGCGGGTGTCGTTCATCGACAACGACGGCACCTACGTGCGGCTGGTGGAGGTCAAGGACTCGGTCCCGAGCCCGAGCGACCCGGCGCTGGGGACGCGCTACCGGGCGGTGGTCCACGGGGCCTACGTGGACAAGGAGAACCGCCCGACGATGCTCTACGCGGTGAACAAGACGGTCACCACGCCGGGCAAGAAGAAGGGGCAGTACAACGTCCAGTCCACGACGGAGGAGTGGATCTGGCGCGGGGGCACGGGGCCGACCACGGACGACGCGAAGCTGTACAGCCAGGCGGCGGCCCAGAAGTTCACCTGGGGCGCGGGCTCGCCGATCTCGCGGGAGAGCGGCGCCGGGGCGGGGCACGAGACCCGGGTCAACCCGAGGCTGCAGTTCGTCGAGCTGAACGGCGAGGTGTGCATGATCTATGCGTCCGAGGGGGGGCCGGGGCCGCTGCACTTCCAGTGCGCGAACCAGGCGACCCACGTCGAGGTGGTCGAGGAGGCGATGTACGACTTCCGCGCGGAGGCCGACAAGGAGGGGTGGCTCTACGTCTTCTACCACGAGCCGACCGAGGAGACCGCCAAGGTGGCCTCCAGCAAGGACGGGCGGCAGTGGCGCCACGCGCTGGTCGACACCAAGGAGAGCGGCTGGCAGATGGACACGGCGGTGCACGGCGATCAGGTCTACCTGCTCTACTACTACTTCCGAAACTCGTTCAACAAGGGGCTCAAGGTGGCGACCTTCAAGGGCGGGGCCATCGCACAGGACCCGGTGACGATCGTCCGCAGGTCCGAGTACAACACGGGCTGGTACCCCAGCCTGGCGATCTCGGCCAACGGCAGCATGTGGATGACGTGGTGGGACAACGTGCTGGAGAAGACCCGGGTGTGGTCGCACCTCAAGCACCCTCGCGAGATGGGCGCCCACGTCGTCGAGGACACCGGCGGCTGGGAGGACGGCTACAAGAACTGGGCGCTCCAGGCGGGCGCGGGCGGCTGGTACACCTTCTGGAACCTCGTCGACATCGCCCCGTCCACCGAGGACACCGGCAACCTGGAGCTGGACCCCACCGAGTACACCCTCGACCAGGCGCTGCTCGCCGCGACCAGCCTGGAGGCCGAGTTCATGGGCTGGAGCCTGGCGATGAGCTACGCCCAGTCGATCATCGACGACGCCAAGGACGAGCTGAACGAGGCGGGCGGGGAGAACATCCAGCGGCTCACCGGCAGCATCAAGGTCGATAAGCTGTTCCCGGGGCACGACGTCAAGGTGCAGTTCGTCTACGGCAAGTACGAGGGGACCGCCACGGCGGGCGCCGGGGTGCTGCTCAACGGCTCGGGCGCCAACAACCGCGCCCAGCTGCCGATCGACACCAACTACGTGGACGCCCAGGCGCTGTTCTTGAACAAGTGGCGCGTCAAGTACGGCCTGGCGCTCACCCGCTACGAGCTGCCGATGGTCCTCCACACCTGGCACGCCCCGGCGGAGTCCGAGGCCTACTTCTACACCGGCAGCTTCTTTCGCCAGACCAGCGTCACCGACATCAAGGCGCTCGCGGGCTACTCGACCCTCGACTACATCAGCAAGTACGAGAACTACTACAGCGGCCTGTTCTTCGACGGCTACCTCGACGCGGGCGTCTCGCTGCTCTCCTTCGACGAGATCCAGCTCCAGGGCGCTCCGGGCGCCGACCCCGAGAGCAGCTCCTTCACCTTCGTCGGGCGCACCACCGTCCACGTCGGCTACCTCCTCTTCAGCCGCTGGAAGGGCGCCCGCGGCCTTGGCTTCTACCTCCGCCCCGCCTACCTCGCCGAGGGCTCGTTTGTCGGCCTGCCCACCAAGCCCGACGATCGTGACAGCGACAACGCGGACGACGCCGAGACCCGGATCACCCCGGGCCTCCTCTCGGTGCGGCACGGCCCCTGGTTCGACCTCGGGATCGTCTGGTAGCGTCCGCTTTTCCTGTACCCGATCTGCTTTTCGTGGCGCGCCTCCTCAACCCTCCCTCCTCCAAACCCCGATCCTGTCGGGGTTCGACGCGTGGCACGGTCGGTGCACAACCTCCCGAGCCACCAACCGGGAGAGGAGCCATGCCCGACCATCGTTTGTTGCTCGCTTCGGCGCTGTCCGCGCTGCTGTTGTTCACCGCCTGCGACTTCAACCTCAGGCGCCCGTCGCGCGCCGAGGCCTCGCCGAAGCGCGCCGAGGCGACCAGGGCGATCAAAGCGCCGCGCTACGACGCGGAGCGCTACGAGGCCGCGCTCCAGGCGATCGAGGCGCAGCGCCAGCGGCTCGCCAGGCGCTACGCGGAGGCGAAGGGCGAGCGGCAGAAGCGGGCGATTCGGGCGGAGGCGCGGGGCGTGGTCACCCGGGCGATCACCGAGACGATCTTCCCGGCCTGGATGGGGACCCCCTGGGGGCTGGGCCGCAACAGCACCGCGACCCGGCCACACCAGGAGGGGATGGTCGTCGGGTGCAGCTACTTCGTCACCTCGGTGCTCCAGAACGCGGGCCTGAAGCTCTCCAACCGCTACACCTTCGCCCAGGCGCCCGCGCTGCACATCCAGCGCTCGCTCGCGCCCGCTCGCGCCGACCTGCACCGCTTCCTGAGCATCCCGCCGAGCCAGCTTGAGGCGAAGCTCCGCAAGCTGAGCGACGGTCTCTACGTCATCGGGCTGGTCAACCACGTGGGCTTCGTCGTGATCCGTGGCGACGAGGTGCGGATCGTCCACTCCAGCTTCACCGGGGAGCGGGACGTGGCCGACGAGGCGCTCGCCGAGGCGCCCGCGGTCGCCGCCTCCCAGGAGGCGGGCTACTTCGTCACCCCGCTGTTTCAGGACGATCGCCTGATCGCGTTCTGGCTTGAAGGCCGCGCCGTCCCCTTCCAGAAGCTCGGCATGTGAGCCCGATGAGCCCGCCCGGGCTCACCGCTCCTCCACCCTCCCCACGCCGCCTCCAGCCTGCTGACATGTCACATCACCGTCGTTGAACATGGATGTCACCGCCGCGACCGCTCCGGGGCTCGCTCCGAGCGCTCGGGCGCCCGCGTTGGAGGTGGTCGAGGCGATCGGCGCGCGCTCGTCAGGAGGCGGCGTGGGCGTTGAACATGAAAATCAACTTCAGGTTGACCCACTGGAGTTGATATTCACATTCAACAAGATGTGTATACTGCGCTGAAGTTGATTTTTTGATTCGGAGTGGTTAGGTTTTTACCGTCTTGGAGGAGGTCGACGGTGACTCGGGTCCAGGGCGTCGGAGGGTCGAATGAGCATGGAACTGGTGCTGTGGACATTGTTGGCGGGCGTGGTGAGCGCGCTGGCGACCGGGGTGGGGGCGCTGGGGGCGCTGTTCATCCCCCAGAAGCGGCTGGATCTGCGGGCGTTCGCGGGTGCGGCGGCGGCGGGGATGATGGTGGCGGCGTCGCTGTTCTCGCTGGTGGGCGAGGGTCTTGAGATGGAGGCGCCGGTGGCGGGGCTCCAGGTGGTGGCGGGGCTGCTGGGAGGGGCGGCGTTCTTCTGGTGGGTGGAGCGTCGGTTCGGCGAGGTGGAGGAGGTGAGCCGTCTGGAGCGGCGGTCGTGGATGGTGTTCGTGGCGATGTTCATCCACTCGATCCCGGAGGGGGTGGCGCTGGGTGTTGGGTTCGCGACGGGCGAGTGGATGGTGGGTGCGCTGATGGCGGTGGTGATCGCGGTCCACAACATCCCGGAGGGGCTGGCGATCTCGCTGCCGATCCGAGCGGAGGGGGGCTCGCTGGGTCGCTGCGTGGGGTTCTCGATCCTGTCGAGCGTGCCGCAGCCGGTGCTGGCGGTGCCGGCGCTGCTGGGGTTTGTGTACGTGCAGGCGCTGCTGCCGGTGGGGCTGGGGTTCGCGGCCGGGGCGATGCTGTACCTGTCGTTCGTGGAGCTGGTTCCGACGGCGCTCAAGGAGAGCGACCCGCAGACGGCGGCCTGGGGCCTGATGACGGGGCTGACGGCGATGTTGCTGATGACGATGGGGTTGAACGCGCTGTTGGGGTGACGGCGGCGCGGTGAGGCCCCTTCGCGAGCGTGTGTGTCCCTTCTCCCGGGGGTGGGGGTTGACTCCTGCCCTCCAAAAGCCTTTCAATACGGCTTCGTTCGCGCCAGCGGCCCGGGTCGGGTCCTGGGGGTGAGGTGCGTTGCGCCGTATCGAGGCCGGTGGAGACCGGCTCGGGCGGGAGAGAGGGGGAGAAGGCCGTCGATGACCGATGATGATGTGCTGCTGAGGGTCAACAACCTGGTCACCACGTTTCAGACCGAGAAGGGCAAGATCCGCCCGGTGGACGGGCTCAGCTTTGAGGTGAAGCGGGGGAAGACCCTGGCGATCGTGGGCGAGTCGGGCAGCGGCAAGTCGGTGACGTCGCTGTCGATCATGCGCCTGATCCCGGAGAGCAACGGCGCGATCGAGAACGGTGAGGTGTGGTTCGAGGGCGAGGACGTCCTCAAGCGCTCTCCGAAGGAGATGCGCTCGCTGCGCGGCAACCGGATGGCGATGATCTTCCAGGAGCCGATGACGGCGCTCAACCCGGTGTACACGATCGGGCAGCAGATGCGCGAGGTGTACGACCTGCACCAGAACATCAGCCGGAGCGAGGCGAGGTCGCGCTCGGTGGAGATGTTGCAGAAGGTGCGGATCTCGGATCCGTCGCAGGTGCTCGACAAGTACCCGCACCAGCTGAGCGGCGGGATGCGGCAGCGGGTGATGATCGCGATGGCGCTGGCCTGCAACCCGTCGCTGCTGATCGCGGACGAGCCGACGACGGCGCTCGACGTGACGATCCAGGCGCAGGTGCTGCGGCTGATGCGGCAGCTCCAGGAGGAGCTGGGGACGGCGATCATCTTCATCACCCACGATCTGGGGGTGGTGGCGCAGGTGGCCGACGAGGTCATGGTGATGTATACGGGTCGGGTGGTGGAGCGCGGCACGGTGCACGACATCTTCGAGCGGCCGACCCACCCGTACACCCAGGGGCTCCTCGGGTCGCTGCCCTCGTTGGAGGACGACCGGGACCGGGGGGAGCTGACGACCATCAAGGGCGTGGTGCCGAGCCTGTGGGAGCTGCCCGCGGGGTGTCGCTTCGCGGGGCGGTGCCCGAAGGCGCTCGACAGCTGCCACAAGCCGCCGGTGCCGGAGCTGATCCCGATCAACGGGGTGCACGCGGCGGCCTGCCCGGTGGTCCTTGACGACGACGCATCATGACGGACGGCGCGACGATGACGAACACTCCGACAGCAGCGAAGGGCAGAAAGGATGGCGCGGAGAGCATCCTGAAGCTCAACAACGTCTCCAAGTACTTCCCGATCACCGGCGGGATCTTGCGCCGCGAGGTGGGCCGGGTGTATGCGGTGAACAACGTCTCACTGGCGGTCAAGAAGGGCGAGACGCTCGGGATCGTCGGCGAGTCCGGGTGCGGCAAGTCGACCCTGGCGCGGACCATCCTGCGGCTGTACGAGCCGAGCGGCGGCGAGGTGATCTTCAAGGGCCAGGACCTGACGAAGCTCGACAAGAAGGGGCTCAAGGCGACTCGCCGCGACATGCAGATGATCTTCCAGGACCCGTACGCCTCGCTCAACCCGCGGATGTCGGTCGGGGCGATCCTGGAGGAGCCGTTCGTGCTCCACAAGATCGGGACGAAGGAGTCGCGGCAGAAGAAGATCGCGGAGCTGCTGACCCAGGTGGGGCTGAGGCCGGACGCGATCCACCGCTACCCGCACGAGTTCTCGGGCGGGCAGCGGCAGCGGATCGGGATCGCCCGGGCGCTGGCGCTCAACCCGGACGTGATCATCTGCGACGAGGCGGTGTCGGCGCTGGACGTGTCGGTGCAGTCGCAGGTGCTCAACCTGCTGGTGCGGCTCCAGCGCGAGTTCGAGCTGACCTACCTGTTCATCTCGCACGATCTGACGGTGGTGAAGTACATCTCGGATCGGATCGCGGTGATGTACTTGGGGAGGGTGGTCGAGCTGGCGACGAGCGACGACCTGTACGGGTCGCCCCGTCACCCCTACACGCAGGCGCTGCTGACGGCGGTGCCGATCCCGGATCCGAGCCGCAAGGACGAGAGTGACATGCTGGAGGGCGACGTGCCGAGCCCGAGCAACCCGCCGAGCGGGTGTCACTTCCACACGCGCTGCAAGTACGCCACCGCGCATTGCAAGAAGGTGGCGCCCGAACTGAAGACCGAGCCCGGGCGCGCGACGCAGGTGGCCTGCCACCTGCGCGACCCGGACAGCCCGATGTATACGACAGAAGACCAACCGACCCCCGGAACATGAAGGTGACCCCGTGACCCCGAAGACCAGAACTGTTGTTGTTCACCTCGCGCTCACGCTGGGCCTGCTGGCGACGCTGACCTCCTGCGCCTGCAAGTCCGAGAACGGCGGTGGAGACGGTGGCGGGAGCAAGCCCGCCATTGAAAAAGGCGAGGACGGTAAGCCGATCAAGGTGCTCAACTACTTCCGGAGCGCGGCTCACAAGAGCCTCGACCCGCCGAAGCAGTTTGACAGCGCCTCGGCGGAGCTGATCGACAACGTGTACGACACGCTGCTGGACTACCACTACCTCAAGCGCCCCTACGAGCTGGTGCCGAACCTGGTGTCGGAGATGCCGTCGCTGAGCGAGGACGGGCTGACCTACACCTTCAAGCTGCGCAAGGGGATCAAGTTCGCCGACGACGACTGCTTCCCCGAAGGAAAGGGGCGGGAGCTGAACGCGGACGACGTCATCTACTCGATCAAGCGCTTCGCGGACGCGAACATCAACACGAACAGCTACCACGTCCTGCTCAAGGATCGCGTCGCCGGGATGGACGACTTCCGGGCGAAGACCAAGGAGGCGGGCAAGGGCGCCGATTACGGGACGCTCGACATCGACGGCGTCAAGAAGGTGGACAGCCACACGCTGACGATCACGCTCAAGCGCAAGGATCCGCTGGCGCTCTACGCGTTCGCCTCGTCCCCGACGGCGATCGTGCCGAAGGAGGCGGTGGAGAAGTATGGCGACGAGTTCGAGCGGCACCCGGTCGGGACCGGGCCGTTCGTGCTGGCGGAGCTGTCGCGGCGCGGCGAGGTGGTGCTCAAGAAGAACCCGAACTACCACCTGACCTACCCGACCGAGGGCGACGCGGGTGACAAGGAGGCGGGCTTGCTGGAGCACGCGGGCAAGCAGCTGCCGCTGGTGGACGAGGTGCACCTGCCGCTGATCGAGGAGCCGCAGCCGCGCATGCTGGAGTTCCTCAAGGGGCGCATCGACTGGATCGGGCTGGACCGCGACAACTTCACGAAGATGGCGACCAAGGACGACAAGGGCAACTTCACGCTCAACGCCGAGTACGCCAACAAGTTCGACATGTACGCCGAGCTGCGGCTGGTCAACACCTACTACTCGCTCAACATGAAGGACGAGCTGCTGGGCAAGAACAAGGCGCTGCGCCAGGCGCTGGCGTACGCCTTCAACACGCCGCTGTACATCGAGCAGATGCTCAACGGCCGCGGTCAGAAGCTGCACTCCATCGTGCCGATCCCGATCGCGGGCAGCGAGCGGGACACGAAGGCGCAGTGGTATGAGCACAACCTGGAGATGGCCAAGAAGAAGCTGGAGGAGGCCGGGTTCCCCAACGGCGAGGGGCTGCCGGAGCTGACGATCGAGTACGGCAGCTCCAGCACGGTGGCGCGTCAGAACTTCGAGTTCCAGCGCAACCTGCTGGCCAAGGCCGGGATCAAGGTCAAGGGCGGCTTCCAGAGCTTCACGGCGTTCCTGGGGAAGGTCGAGACGGGCAACTTCCAGATCGCGTCCTCGGCGTGGGCGGCGGATTACCCGGACGGCGAGAACTTCTACCAGCTGCTCTACGGCCCCAACAAGGTGCCCGGGCCGAACCAGGCCTCCTACGACAACCCCGAGTTCAACACCCTCTACGAGCAGGCCAAGTACATGCCGCCCGGGCCGGAGCGCAACGCGGTGTTCGCGAAGATGGCCGAGATGATCAAGGAGGACGTGCCGGTCATCCTGTCGGTCAACCCGCTGGCGTTCGGCATGTACCAGAAGTGGGTCGGGAACATGAAGCGCAGCATGATGGATGACGCGCCCTACAAGTACCTCGACATCGACATCGACGCGAAGAAGAAGGGGGTCCCGGAATGATGAGCTACATCGTCCGGCGGCTGCTCTACATGATCCCCACCATCCTGGGGGTCGCGCTGCTGGTGTTCTTCCTGTTCTCGGTGGCCGGTGAGGATCCCGTTCGGATCGCGCTGGGGTCGCACGCCTCGCCGGAGGCGATCGCGGCGCTGGAGGCGAAGTGGGGGCTGGACAGGCCGCTGCACATGCAGTTCCTGGGCTTCCTGGGGCAGATCGTCACGTTCGATTACGGCGAGTCGTTCATCAGCGGCGAGCCGCTGTCGGACATGTTCGCCGAAGGGGCGGTGGTGTCGCTGTCGCTGACGCTGCCGCCGTTCGTGATCGGGCAGGTGCTGTTCGTGTCGCTCTCGATCCTGATCGCCTACTACCGCGACAGCTGGCTGGACCGGTTCGCGACGGCGGGCACGGTCATGACGATGAGCGTCTCCTACCTGGTCTACATCATCGCCTTCCAGTACATCCTGGCCTACCAGCTGGAGCTGTTCCCGATCCGGGGCTACGCCTCCGGCCTGGAGGGGCTTCAGTACCTGGTGTTGCCGTCGCTGATCATCCTCGTGGTGAGCATCGGGCCGAACGTGCGGATCTACCGGACGGTGTTCCTCGACGAGATGAACGCCGACTACGTCCGCACGGCGCGCGCCAAGGGCGTGGGCGAGGCGGGGGTGCTGTTCAAGCACGTGCTCAAGAACGCGATGATCCCGATTTTGACGTACACGGTGGTGGCGATCCCGTTTCTGATCCTGGGCTCGTTCCTGATGGAGCGCTACTTCAGCCTGCCGGGCGTCGGTGATCTGCTGATCAGCGCCATCAACAACGGCGACTTCCCGGTCCTCAAGGGGCTGACGATGTACATCGCCATCGCCTACTCGGTGTTCAACCTGTTGACGGACATCGCGTACGCGTACGTCGATCCGCGAGTGCAGCTCAACTAGGGGGCAAGCGAATGTCTGAGTACCAGTCCGAGAGCCTGGGCCAGCGGGCGCTGCGCCAGCTGCTCAAGAAGAAGTTTGTTGTTTTTTGTTTCGCGATCATCGCGCTCTACCTGTTCATCGCGTTCCTGGGCGTGATCGGGCTGCTGCCCGACTACCAGGAGCGCGTCGCGGCGCCGTACCAGCCGCCGAGCCTCGGCTTCGCGACGCTGCTCGGGACGGACATCTTCGGGCGCAGCGTCCTCTACAAGATCCTGGCCGGGACGCAGACCGCGATGACGATCGGGTTCCTGGTGACGGCGATCTCGGTCCCCGTCGGGGTGGCGCTCGGCGCGCTCTCCGGCTTCTACGGGGGCAAGGTGGACGCGTTCATCGTCTGGCTGTACACGGTGATCGTGTCGGTCCCCTACATCCTGATGGTGATCGCGATCAGCTACGTGCTCGGCAAGGGGCTGGTGGCGATCTGCATCGCCATGGGCGCGCTCGGGTGGGTGGGGCTGTGTCGCCTGACCCGCGGCGAGTTCCTCAAGCACCGCGATCGGGAGTACGTCATGGCCTCGCGCCTGCTGGGCGCGAGCGACATGCGGATCATCTTCATCCACATCCTCCCCAACGTCATCCACCTGGCGATCATCACCGCGTCGCTGCGGATCCTCGGGGCGATCAAGTCCGAGGTGATCCTCACCTACCTCGGCGTCGGCATCCAGGACGGGTCGAGCTGGGGGACGATGATCTCCGACGCCTCCGGCGAGCTGGTCCAGGGCATCTGGTGGCCGCTCACGGGCGTGGCGGCGGCGATGTTCGTCATCATCTACGCCTTGAACGTCGCGGGCGACGCGCTGCGTGACGCCCTCGACCCGAAGCTGCTGGATTGACCCGCGCCGGGTCGCTGGCCTGCGAGCGTGTGGGGGCGGTATGTCGTATCAGAGCGAAAAGGTCACCCGCGGCGTCTGCGTGACGGTCGAGAGCTTCCACGTCCCCGGCCGCAGCGCCCCCGAGCGGGGCTACTACTTCTTCGCCTACCGCGTCACCATCGAGAACGAGGGCGACACCTCCGTCCAGCTCATCTCGCGCCACTGGGTCATCACGAACGCCAACGGCGAGGTCAAGGAGGTGCGCGGCCCCGGCGTGGTCGGCGAGCAGCCGGTGATGGAGCCGGGCGAGGCGTTTGAGTACACCAGCTTCTGCCCGCTGCCGACGCCCGTCGGCGCGATGAACGGCTCCTACCAGATGGTCGATCTGGAGACCGGCGAGGAGTTCGACGCGGAGATCGCGCCGTTCACGCTGGCGGAGCCCGGATCGCTGCACTGACCCTGGCGACCAGGCACGCCCCTCATCAACCCGGATCTACGCGAGCACCCGGACCTGCGCCAGCTCAACGGCGGTGTCGAAGATGACCTCGTCCTCCTCCTCGCTGAGGTCGATCGCCGCGTCGTCGTCAAAGACCACGTCGTGGTTGCCCGCCCGCAGGCGCGCGAGGCGCTCGTGGAGCGGCTGGAGGTCGAAGAGGTGCGGGTCAGGCCTCCCGTCGGGCGGCGCGAGCGGGTCGAGGTCGAGGTCGGCGGCGATGGCGGTGATCTCGGCGGTCACGACGCGCTCAGGGAGGTTGGGGAGGTTCCCGAAGCCCTCCTCGACGGCGCGGGCGGCGTCCATGAAGGCGAGCTGGCGGTCGCCGCGTTTGAGGGCGCGGCGCAGTGAGACGAGCAGGCCCCGGCGGAGGTCTCGGAGCATCCCCTCGTGGGCGCAGGCGCGGGCGGCGTAGCGGGCGGTGGCGCTGAGGACCGCGGTGCTGATCGCCATCAGCGTCAGCGCCCCGCTCCCGACGATGAACAGGGGAGCGCTCTCCACCGCCGAGAGCACGCCGACGCCCACCAGCGCCATGGAGTAGGTCCCCGCCACGAGGCGGTCGGAGGCGACGAGGTGCCCGCGGGTCAGCCCGACGATGTTGACTGGCGCGCGCCCCTCGGGCTGGTTGCTCCGTCGCTGCCAGCCCGACTGGGACGCGGGCTCGATGTACTCGGCCTCGATGTCCTGCGAGAGCGCGCCCTCGATGTCGTCCAGGAGCCCCGGGGGGAAGGCGAACGCCATGTCGCCGTCGTCGGTCATCTGGAGCTGGCCGTCGGCCAGCGCGCAGAGGCGGACGCCCAGCTCGATCGCCTCGCTTTGGCTGAGGCCCTCGCTCAAGACGAGGTCGAGGGCCGAGATCGCCCCGCCGCGCTGCTTGGCGAGCAGCAGCGCGCGGGCGCCCATGTCGGTGTCCTGAGGGCGACGGTGGGCGAAGGTGCGGCGGAGCGCCCGCGTCGTGCGGAGCACCAGGTCGTTGGTCGGGAGGTAGCGCTCGGTCCAGTCGATGATGTCCGCCTGGCGAACCCAGTCCGAGGGCGAGATGTCGCCCGCCTCCTCGCGGCGGGTCACGGAGCGCCACAGGCCGCGCACCCAGACAAAGAGCACCGTGGCGGTCGCCGCGATGATCATCAGCAGCACGATCACCACGATCACCACCAAAATCGCCTCGCCGAGGCCGTCGCCGTCGCTGTCGCCGCTGCCCCCAGAGGAGCTGCTGGACGACCCGCCGGAGAACCACGATCCACCCGAGAACCACGATCCACCCGAGGAGCCGCCGCCGTAGGCGGTGCTCGGGGTGGGATCGACCCAGAGCCAGGCCGAGGAGCCGTTGGAGGAGGAGCCGCCGCTCTTGCGCCTCGCCCGCTTGCGGGGCTCCTCGCTGGCCTCCAGGTCGCCGAGGCGCGGCCCCGAGATGAACACCGGGGTCAGCAGCAGGTGCACGACCCACCCGGCGACGAGGTTGACGACGAAGAACACCGCGAGCAGCGCCAGGCCAATGAGCCCGACGACGAGCCGGTCCTCCTCGGGGCCGCTGAACATCTCGACGAGCGTCAGCCCCGCGCCGAGGCCGAGGGCCAGGACCGGCCAGGCGGCGCCGATGTTGGCGAAGACCGCCAGCCCGAGCAGGAGCGCCCGCAGCGGCCAGCTGCGGGCGCGTCGGGAGCGGAGGGCGGCGACGTCGCGCGCCTCGAAGTCGTGCAGCATGCGCCCCTGGGCCGTGATCCTCAGTCGGCAGGGGATCTCCTCGCGCAGCTTCGCCAGCGCCTCCTCGATCACCTCGGCGTCTTCGCCGAGCTGCCCGGCGAGCGCGCTCGCCTCAGCGCCCTTGACGCCGTCCTTGAAGCGCTTGAGGAGGGCCGACTCGGCGCGACGGATGCGCGCGTTCCAGCGCCGCTCGGCGTTGCCCTGGACCGGCCGCGCCGCGGGCAGCACCGGCATGATCTCACGGATCGCTCCGGGGGAGACGCGCCGGGAGCGGGTCAGGATCCAGGCGATGAGGTGTGCCAGCGGGACGGACGCCAGCAGCGCGATGAGGAAGGGGGTGACGTTCATGGGCGTGTGTGGTCAGGATGCGGGTTGAAGCGGAGACACACGTTCGGGTTCCTGGCCACTGTCGCCCAGATCGGGGGGGAAGGCAAGGGTGGCCCGTCAAGGCCGGGCGGTGACCTCCGCGTGGGCGGCGGCGACCCGCTCACGCTCCGAGGGGAAGGCGGTCTGGAGGCGCCTCGCCGCGCAGAGCCCCTCCAGCCACTCCGCCGGGTGCATCCTGGCCCCGACCTGATCGAGGCGCTGGGCGTTGTCGGGGACGAGCGCCTCGGGCAGCGCGGTGGTCAGCGTGGCGATGTCGCCGTCCTGGTAGAGGCGGAGGGTCACCTCGACCCCCTCGGCGAGGTCGCGCCCGGTGCGAAAGAGGTGCAGCCGCCAGGGGCGGGACCAGGCGATGGCGACGGGAGGCGCGCCGTCCAGGCCAACGAGCCGCAGCCCCTCCGGGCTGAGGAGGACGGACGACGGGCAGCGAGCGCCCGGGGAGAGGCGGCGGCGCGCGCACCAGCTCCGAGCCAGCCGCGCGAGCGGGGGCAGGGCGCTGCTGGACAGCGGGACGATGGCCGAGGTGAGCGTCAAGAGGGTCAGCGCCTGGGCGAGCACCACCAGCCCCTCGGCGTTCAGCCCGTGGGAGGCGATGTTGTAGCTCACGCCCGCCAGCACCGCCGTCAGCGCGAGGGCGGCGCTCGCCGAGAGCACCGCCTGGGTCGGGAGCGCCGGGACCTCCTCCCAGAGGGGCACGACGTCGGCGCTCAGGCGGCGGTGGGGCGCCTCGCGGTGGTGGGCCGCGCCCTCCACCGGGTCCAGCGCCGGGATGAGGAGCGCGACGGCCGCCGTCGCCATGCTGGCCTGGACCCCCGGAGAGAGCCCCATCCCCTCGGGCGGGGTGATCCGGGCGTGCCAGCCTGACGCGTCCGAGGGGCGCTGAGGGCGCTCCGTGGAGACGCGCCAGGGCTGTGTCCTGTGGAGGGCCTCAAGGCGGGCCTGGAGCATCGTGGTTGGCCCCTGCCAGGCGATCTGGAGGCCGTCGTCGAGGTGCTCGGTGGACCAGGAGAGGGTGAGCTGGCGCTGGGGCTGGCCAAGGACGACCTGGTGTCGCCCCGGCGCGTTGACGCGGCGGAGGGTGGTGTCCGGGTGGCCGTCGCAGAGCGCGCGGACGGCGTTCATGATCTCGAGATCCCGGCGGAGGGTGAACAGCTCAAGGTGGTTCGAGGGGCGCAGCAGCGTCGTCAGGCCGAGCGCCAGCGGCGCGACCCAGGCCACGTGGTAGGTGATCCAGGCGGCGGAGACCGTGGAGAAGGGGGCGGGGTCGATGAACAGGGGCATCCCGAGCCCGGCGAGGTACATCGCCCCGAGCCAGGTGAAGAGGGTGGGGCGGTCGCTGTCGCGCAGCTCACGGCCCGCGAGGTGCCTCCACAGCCGACGCGCGAAGCGGCGCTCCTGAAGCGTCCGACGGACGTAGCCCTCGGCGCGCGCGAAGCGGGCCTGCTGGCGAGCGGGTGTGGAGGGGTTGGGTCGCATGGGTCGGGCCGACTCCTGAGGCTGAGGGGACCGGGGCGCACCGGAGCAACGCCACGCGGCGCGCGGGTATGCCCGAAGCCTGGATCCAGGGGTTGCGTCGTTGGCGTGGATGCGCACCTTCTACCGCGCTCGCCGCTCCGCCAACCCCAGGATTGAGGCCAACCATGACCCCCCCAACGCTCCTGCCCTTGTCTGCGCCGCCCGCTGAACCCGCGTGGCCGAGCAGCTTCGACGTCATGACCTGGAACGTGCTCCTGCCCAACAACGACGCCACCGACGAGGGGTGGTGGGTGACGAAGTACTACGACGCCGCGACCGATCCCGCGCACCGCGCCTGGTCCCACCGGCGGGGGCTGCTGCGCGAGGTGCTGGTGGGGCGGGCGCCGGACATCGCCTGCGTTCAGGAGGTGGCGGCGTCCACCTTCGCGGAGGACTTCGCGTTCATGGCCGAGGCGGGCTACGCCCATGCGCTGCACCGAAAATATTGGCTGCGCAACGCGACCTTCTGGCGCGACGACCGCTGGGAGCACGTGCTGGACAAGCACAAGGACCGCGTCCTGATCACGCTGCTGCGCCAGCGCGAGGAGGAGGGGCGCCTGCTGTACGTGATCAACTGCCACCTGACGGCGGCGCCGCAGCCCGACAGGCGCTTTCGGCAGCTCTTTGAGGCGCTCGATCAGGTCCGCAAGGAGCAGAACAAGCTCGGTCTGGATCCGGCGGAGGCGGCGGTCGTGGTGTGCGGCGACTTCAACTGCGACCCGGTCGGGGCTGGCACGGATCGGCTCCTCCGAGAGGGGGAGGTCGGGCCGGAGCTGCGCGAGCCCCGGTGGCCCGAGCAGCCGGTGACGTCGAAGCGGCGCGGGCAGGCGTTCGGCCCGTTCGAGGATCTGGGCCGCGCCGCGTTCGGGGCGCCGATGCCGACGCTGGTGGTCACCCGGCTGAGCAGCTGCTTCACGAAGGAGGGGCTGACGCCGCGGTTCTTCGAGGCGCTCGGGGCGATGTTCCGTCGATTCGCCGGGGAGGCGGAGGTGATGGACGAGGAGGCGGTGGCGGCGTGGGTGGCGCGCATCAACGGCGACCCGTCGCGCGGGAGCGAGCGCCGCAAGGCCGACGCGGTGTTCGCCGAGAAGGGCGAGTTGACGTTGACGCAGGAGGAGCTGCTCGGGATCTACGTGAGCGAGCTTCAGGAGGGGAAGTTCTGGAGCGTCCAGCACGACCTCCAGGTCTGCGAGGTGGCCCCGCCCGGGGAGGTGGAGCTGTTCGAGGCTTCGCTCGATCGGATCTACGTCAACCGGAGCGCGCTGCGGGGCGTGGCGGTGCGCGAGCCGCTGACCGAGGCGCAGCGGGGGCTGCTGTACGAGGCGCGGCAGGGGCTGCCGAACGCCTGGCACCCGTCGGACCACCTGCCGGTGTTGGCGCGGGTGGCGTGGCGGTGAGCTAGCGCTGGGCGCGGCGCTCGATGTGGTCGAGGACGTGGGGTGTGAAGCGGACCCCGGTGAAGCGCTCGGCGTCGAGGAAGCCGCCGGTGGCGAAGGCGTTGATCTCGACGAGCTTGCCGCCGATGAAGTCGAGCCCGGCGAGCAGGATGCCGTCGTCGCGGAGCTTCGGGCCGACGGCGGCGATCACCTCGCGCATGGCGTCGGTGATGACGGCCGGGGTGGCGCGCCCGCCTGCGTGGATGTTGCTGCGGAAGTCGCCGGCGCCGGGGACGCGCTGGACCGCCGCGGCGTGGCCGTCCACCTCGATGAGTTGGCCGTCGAGGAGGATGAGGCGGCAGTCGCCGGAGGTCGCCTCGGGGATGAACTCCTGGGCGATGACGTAGCCCTGGCGCGACAGCACGTCGATGATCTGACGGATGTTCTCGCGGCCGGGGCCGATCTTGAAGACGTCGCGCCCCCAGGTCCCCTGCAGCGGCTTGAGGACGGCGGGGCCGTCCACGGTGTCGAGGAAGGCGAGTATGGCGTCGAGGTCGGTGGTGATGAGGGTGCGGGGGCGAAAGCGGGCGGGGACGTTGCTCAGGTAGAGCTTGCTGTCGGCGCGCTGGAGGCCGTCCGGGTCGTTGAAGACCGCCACGCCGTGGTCGCGGGCGAAGCGGGCGAGCGCCAGCGCGGCGCCGTGCGCCCAGCCGCGGCCCGCGTCGCGGGCGGGGTTGGTGCGCAGCAGCAGGACGTCGCAGGCGGAGAGGTCGATCGGCTCGGCGTCGGCGGCCTTGAGCGCGGCGAGCAGGGCGGCGCGGTCGTCGGCCGGGGCGACGCGGTGGCCGAGCCCGATCACCCGGTCGGCGGGGGAGAGGCCGAGGTGGGCGACGGAGGCGACGTGGACCTCGTGGCCGCGTGTGGCGGCCTCGGCGATGAGCATGGTGGTGGTCTGGCTGGCCTCCAGCTCTTGAACGTCGTTGACGAGTACGGTGAACTTCATGACTGCTCCTCCTGGGGTTGGGGGGCTGTGTCGCGTCGCTTGTGGAAGGTCGCGGAGTCGTCGGCGAGGATCCCGAGGTGGAGGATCCGCGCGCCGGTCTGCCCGACGGGGTTGATGCTCTTGCCGATGACGACGCCGTCCTCGGGGCTCGGGTACTCGTGCATGAGGTCGCCGTAGACGTTGATGACGCGGGCCACGGTTTCGCCGCAGGCGACGTGCTGGGTGACGCGGGGGAACACCTCCAGGATGCCGCCCGCGTCGCTGTAGAGCCAGTAGGAGCTGCTGCACAAGACGGGCGGGTCGCCCATGGCGAGCTGCCGCCGCCGGGGGATCATGCCGACCTCGGCGAGCACGGCGCGCAGGCCGGTGACCGAGCGCTTGATGAGTTCGTTCTGGAAGACGCCCGGGTTGCCGATCTCGACGGTGATGGCGGGGATGTCGAGCGCCTCGGCGGCGCCGCGCAGGGTGTGATCGCTGGCCGGGTTGTGGACGATGATCTGGGGCCTCTGGAGGTAGGCCATCTGCGCGGTCGTCTCCTTGGTCATGTCGGCGCGGACGTAGAGGCTGTTGACGCGCCCCGGGCTGGCGGTGTGGAGGTCGGCGAGGTAGTCGAAGCGGCGCACGCCCCGGTCCATGAAGCGGTGGGCGTAGATCTCGGGGACGCTGCCGTCGGGGCGGCCGGGCATGATGTGGTTGAGGTCGACCCCCTCGCGGAAGCGCCGCCGGTGCTCCAGGTAGCTGGGGACGTTGACGACGACGACGCCCACGACGGTCCCGCGCAGCGTGCGGCGGTCGAGGCGGTTGAGCAGCCGGTGGATGACCGGGATGCCGTTGAGCTCGTTGCCGTGCAGCGCGGCGGTGAGCCCGAAGACGGGGCCGTCGCGCTCCCCACGGGCGACCATCACGGGGACGGCCATCGGGCGCCCGAGGCCGTCCTGGACCAGCTCGACCCGGAGGCGGGTCAGCTTCCCGCGAGGGCACATCTCTGGATCAAAGCTCTCGACGAGCCGCACCATGATGCGGCGGCTGTCGTTGTTTCCCATGGGGGCCCTCACGTGATGATCTCGGAGACGAGCGCCGGATCGGGGTTGATGGAGCGGAAGAAGCGTTGCCGGAAGCGGTTGCGCTGGGTGACGAGCTGGTTGGCCATCTCGTCGATCGCGGCCATGGCCAGGACGGTCTGGATGTAGGCCTCGATCAGGTCATCGAGGCCGACGCCGAGGAGGTTGAAGTCCCGGCTGTCCATGAGCGTGAGGCGCCCGTGCTCGGTGTCCCAGCCGCCTCCGTCGGTCTTGACCGAGAGGTTGGTGCCGAGCATCGACCACGACTGCATCCCGGTGGGGCGCTCGGCGGTGAGCGGCGAGCGGGCGCGGCGGGCGTAGATCGCGACGGGGTAGAAGCCGTCGGGGGAGGCGCCGACCATGAAGCGCATGTCGGCGACGAAGATCTGCCCCTTGCGGTTGGGGATGGTGCCGAGCTGGTTGAGCTGCCCCTGGCGCCCACGGGAGCTCCACCGCGTGTGGCCGATCAGGGCCTGGACGATGAAGCGGTCGTAGGGGGGGTCCTGGTCCATGAAGGCGTCCAGCTCCTCGTTGCTGGTGACGGTGAACACCCCCTGCCCGGCGTTGCTGTAGGGCACCTTGATGACCGCCGAGCCGCCCATCCGCGCGACCCACAGCGGGACCTCGGCGCGGTTCACGTCCCAGATCGTCTCGGGGGTGCGGATCGTGAGGCCGGTCTGCTGGATGCGGGCGTTGTAGAGGTCGTAGGCCTTGGCGGCGAGCATCTTGTTGCGCCCGCCCGCCAGGCAGATGAGGACGGGGTTGAACAGCGGCGTCCGCGTGACGGGCGGGAGCCGGTTCCAGGGGCGCTGGGTGACGTAGCGGAACGCGGCGCGGATCGGGGCCCAGGCGCCGTCGGGGTCGCGCACCTCCAGGACCCGGTCCTCGGTGAACCGGAAGGCGCGGTCCTCGGTGGAGTCGGGGGCGTAGATGAGGTGGACCGGCTCGTTGGCGAGGTCGGCGAGCGTGGCGGCGTAGCCGGTGTTCTCCATCGGGTTCTTGTCGTAGAGGACCGCGAGGCCGCCCTGGGGGAGGTTGCGGCGCTTGAGCATCGGCATGAAGGAGCGCTCAAGGAGCATCCGGTAGCCCGCCTGATCCTGGTCCTCGGCGAGCGGCGGCATCGACTTCTGCCCGGAGGGGCAGGAGTTGGTCTCGATGACGACGATCTGGCGCACGCCGTGCTCGGTGGTGACCGCGAACAGGTCGGTGCCGCCCCACCGGTAGTGCCGGGGGGTGTGGCTGAGCGCGGCGCGGATCGCCTCGGGCTTGACCTCCGGGTGGAGGTGGGCGTAGCGCTCGGCGATGCGCTCATTCTTGAGGTTGAAGAAGTAGCGGATCAGCGGGTGGACCTGAGCGTTGAGGACCTTGGTGTAATAGTGGTCCTGGCGCTCAAAGCTGCCCGGTTGAATGACTCGGCTGATGGGTTCTGACATGGTGCGCGTCCTCGTGGCTTGTCGAGGCGAAGGGGCCCCGTATCCCGGCCAGGAACCGCGGTTATATGGGGCGGCCCCCAACGGGTGTCAACACAAAAAAAGGCTCAGGGGGGTGTCTCGCGGGCCGCCTTGACGATCGCGGGCGGCAGGTCGTCGGGGAGCTGCCCGAACAGCAGCGCGGTTCCGTCGGCGTGGGCTTCGAGCGTGTGCTCAAGGAGCTGCACGGCGCGCCCGACGGCGCTCCCCGGAGGGGCGTCCATGGTGGCGAAGCGCGCCTGGGCGTCGGCGGCGTGGGTGGAGGGGTCCCGGTTGGTGGCGAGGGCGAGGTGCGCCTTCTCGCAGAGGCAGAGGATCTGGCCGTGCAGCTCGTTGAGGGCCTCAAAGAGGCTGAGGGCGTGGTTGACGTTGTTGCGGGCGCGGGCGCGGTCGCGGGTGAGCCGGTAGAGGCGCGCGCGGTAGAGGTGGGTGAACGCCTCCAGGCGGCGATCGCCCAGCTCGCGGGCGGTGGCGATCGCCAGATCAAAGAGGTCGCGCGCCTGTCGGTGCTGGCCCCGGTCGCGGTAGAGGGAGCCGAGGTTGGCGAGCGTGTAGCCCTCGCTGCGGCGGTCGCCGATGCTGCGCTGGAGGCTGAGCGCCTGCTCGTAGAGCTTGATCGCCTCGGCGGTGCGTCGCAGCTCCTGGTGGGCGTGGGCGAGGTTGCCGAGCACCTGCCCCTCGTTGCGGCGGTCGCCCAGCTCGCGGAAGATGACGAGCGCCTTGAGGGCGGCCTCGTGGCTTGAGGCGTACTCGCCGAGGTCCTGCTCCAGCACGGCGAGCCGCCCCCAGACGAGCCCGGTGCGGCGCCGGTCGCCGATCTCGACGAGGATGGTGAGGGCCTGGCTGTAGTTCTCGCGGGCCTCGACGTAGCGGCTCTGGAGCAGGTGGAGGTTGCCGAGGTTGAAGAGGGCGACCGCCTCGCTGCGGCGATCGCCGATCTGACGGAAGACCTGGAGCGCCTGGGTGCTCATCTCGTCCGCCTGCTCGTACTCGCCGCGGCTGAGCGCCAGGAGCGCGATGTTGTTCAGGGTGCGCGCCTCGCTGTGGCGGTTGCCGACGCCGCGGTAGTAGTCGAGGAGGCGGTCGAAGGTCGCCCGCGCCTCCTCGGTGCGCCCCTGCTCCTTGAGGGCGAGCGCCTTGTTGCCCTGGATGCGGTACTCGACGGGGCGGTCGCCCGCGCTCTGGAGGATCTCGATCGCCTCGTCGTAGAGCGCCATCGCCTTGGCGTACTCCCCCTGGCGCTGGTACAGCAGCGCGATCTCGCCCAGCGACTCGCCCATGCTGCTGTGGTCGCTCAGGGTGCGGAAGATGTTGTAGGCGTCCTTCTGGTGTTGCATGGCGAGTTCGATCTCGCCGGCGTTGAACAGGATGCGGCCGAGGATGAAGAGGGCGCGCCCGCGCTCGGGCATGAGGTTGTGGCTCTGCGCCCCCTCCAGCGCGACGTTGACGGTGTAGCGCGCCTCCTCGCTGCGCCCCTGGACGAGGAGGACCCGCTCGATGAAGTCGAGGTGGGCGCCGATCATGTCGGGGGGCGGGGGGTTGATCAGCTCAAACCCCTCCTGGTCGGGGGTGAGCGCGAACGCCTGCTTGAAGTAGCGCTCGGCGTCGGAGAGGGCGAAGCGGGCGGCGCTGAAGCGCGCCTCCTTGAGGTAGGCCTGACGGGCCTCGTCGATCTGCCCGGCCTTCTCCAGGTGGTGGCCGAGCATGCCGGGGGAGATGTCGGTGCCCTGGGCGCGGTAGACCTCCAGGACCCCGGCGATCTGGCGGTGGAGGCGCGCCCGGCGGCGGCGCGGGAGGCGGAGGTAGGCGACCTCGCGCAGCTTGTCGTGGGCGAAGCGCCAGGAGCGTCGCCCCGCCGGGGTGAGGATGTCGCGGTCGACGAGGTCGTCGATGGCGTCCTGCACCATGGCGCGGGTGTCGGGGGAGGCCCCGTTGCCGACGCCGACCCAGCCGTCGGTGAGGATGTCCGGGTGGATCTGGTGGCCGAGCACGGCGGCGACCTCGCAGATCCGCCGCAGCCGGGGGGGGAGGCGGTCGAGGCGCGCGACGAGCAGCTCCTGGATGGAGCGGGGCTCGGCGACGTGGCCCACGTAGCTCGTCAGCGCGGTGGCGTCTCCGGCGAGGACCCAGCGGCCCGCGGCGTCGCGCACGAGCAGCTCCTGCTCGACGGCGACGCGCAGGTACTCCGAGACGTGGAACGGGTTGCCGCTGGCCTGCTCGGTGACGAAGCGCAGCAGCGCCGGGGGGGGCTGCTCCAGCCCCAGCTCCTCGCGGACCAGCGCGGTGACCTCGTCGTTGCTCATCCGAGGGATGCGCTCGGTGTGGACGTGCTCCAGCTCCGCGAGCTGATCGATCGCCGTCGGGGCGTGATCGGAGCGCACCAGCCCGAGGATCAGCCAGGGGTGCTCGCCGAGGTAGCGCTTCGCCAGCACCCGGAGGCACTCCAGGGACAGCTCGTCGGACCACTGGAGGTCGTCGAGCACCATGACGACCGGCTTGTCGCTGCTCCAGGCCTTCATGGTGCGGCCCACCGCCGTGAACAGGCGGCTCTGCCCCGCCTCGGGGAGGACGTCGCGGGTGTCCTCCGGGCGCGGGACCTCCTCGATCTGGGGCAGCTCCCGCAGGCAGGAGGCGTAGGTGGCGAGCAGCGGGGCGCGCTCCCCGAGCAGGCGCTCAAACTCGCCCTGCCCCTCCTGGAGGCAGCGGTCGGCGATGTTCATGAACAGCGTCTGGAAGGCGTGCAGCGGCGACGAGGCGAGGTCGGTCTCGGTGTCGATGGGGACGCAGTGCCCGGTGAGGACGGGGATCTTGTGGTTGCGGGCGCGGCGCACCAGCTCCTGCGCGATGCGCGACTTGCCCGAGCCGCTCTCGCCCTGGAGCAGGACGAGGCGCCCCTTGCCGGTCATCGCTTCGCGCAGGTGGGCGCCGAGGCGTCGCATCAAGGTGCGGCGGCCCACGAACTGAGGCTTGTAGAGGTAGGGGCGCGCGGGGCGGTCGGCCGGGGGGATCGGGATGCCGATCTCCTCCAGGACCGCGGTGACGACGTTGGCGTGGCCGGGGCGTTGGCGAGGGTCCTTGACGAGGAGCTGGACGATGAGCTGGTCGAGGGCCTTGGGGACCGCCGGGTTGAGGGAGCTGGGCGGGGCGGGCTCCTCGACGAGGTGGCGCCGCAGGTGCTGCGCGACGTCCTCCTCCTCCTCGAAGGGGACCTGCCCGGTCACGATCTCGTGCAGGATGCAGCCGATGGCGTACAGATCGGAGCGCGCGTCGATCTGGTGGCCCTGGATCTGCTCGGGCGAGATGTACTGCACCGTCCCGGCGAGGATGCCGGTCGTCTCCAGGAGCGACTGGCTGACGCGTCCGCCGAAGCTGGACACGAGCCCGAAGTCCACGAGCTGCGGCCACCCCTCCTCGTCGTCGATCAAGATGTTGTCCGGCTTCAAGTCGCAGTGCACGACCCCCTCGCCGTGCAGGTAGGCCAGCGTGTGGCAGACCTGCCCGACCCACCGCAGGAGGGTGCGAATCACCTCATCAAACCCCCAGGCGTCGGCGGCGGGGAGCCGCGCGGACGACGGCGGGGCGGCGGCGGGGCGGCCAGGGGAGGTGGCGAGGTCGGGCTGGTCGCCGGGCTTGCCCTGGATGGTGGCGAGCGGCGGGGCGGTGTCGTCCCGCTCACTCCCATCAAGCAGGACGAAGCTGAGCGGCTTGGCGAGCCCCTCGCTGAACGAGGCCTCCTCGCCGGACTCGACCGGGGCGAGCTGGCGGTGTCGGTGGCGGCGGCGCAGCTCACGGAGGTACCAGCTGAGGGCCTTGCCCTCCAGGTAGTCCATGGCGTACCAGGGGATGCCCTCGTGGAGCCCCTCCTCGTAGACCTTGACCACCCCGGGGTGGTCGAGCTGGGTCATGACGCTGATCTCGCGCCGCAGGCTGCGGAGCTGCGACTCCTTGTGGGCGCGCAGCGTCTTGAGCGCGGCGCGCTGCCCGGTCTCCGTGTGCTCGGCCAGGTAGACCACCCCCATCCCGCCCTGGGCGAGCTGAGACACGACACGGTAGGAGCCCATGGTCATCGTTTGTGTGCTGACACTCATAGGAGGTCGAGTGTGATCGGGCCTTGGACTGCAATCATTATCCCCAGCCCATAGAGTCGGCGCTGCGGCCCAAAAAGTCCAGCGTCATCTTAAACAAGGCACCCCCGTACAGGTTGCGGTCCCCAGAGCAGCCGACTACACTCCACCTGGGTGCCCCGCTTGTCGCTGCGAACCACGCCCTACCCAACACCCGTTCGTATCAGCTGAGGACCACCACCACCATGCGCTGCATTCCCTCCCGACCGACGCTCGCGCTGCTCATCGCCCTCACCCTGACGCTCACCGCCTGCGGCGGTGACGACGGCGGAGGCGGCTCCTCCGACGGCGCCGACACCGGCGCGGCGGTCGCCGACACCGGCGCCGCCGTGGAGGACACCGGCGCCGCCCAGGACACCGCCGCGTCCCCCGAAGACACGGGCGCCGAGGACACGGAGGCGCCTCCCATGGACACGGAGGCGCCCCCCGAGGACACGGAGGCGCCCCCCGAGGACACGGGCGCCGAGGACACCGGGGCGCCCGAGGACGCCGCGGACGCCGAGGTGGACGTCCCCCCGGTGGACAACCCGTTCCCGGAGCGGCTCCAGGTGCGGTGGGTCAACACCCAGCCCAACGACCGGGTGACCTTCGGGAAGCGCCTCGTCGTGGAGATCGAGCCGCTCACCGAGGGGATCGCGCCCCCGAGCAACTGGCGCGAGGAGCAGCTTTGGAGCAGGCGCTTCCCGGCGCGCATGTACACGCTCAACCGCGACGGCGATCGGGTCGAGGTGCCGGTGATCCAGAGCTGGAAGTTCGACAACCCGGAGCGGCGCTTCCGCCCGGCGATCCTCATCTCGCCGCAGCCCAACGGGTGGCCGAAGGCGTCCCAGATGGAGCTGGAGGTGGATCTGGGCGACGGCGAGGTGCTGTCGGTGCCGTTTCGGACGCTGCCAGTGCAGTACGACCAGATGCTTGAGTTCAACGTGACGGTGCCCGCCCAGGACTGCCCGACCTGCTTCCCGTACGACGTGGACATGTTCGTCTACCTGCCGCCGGGCTACGTGGACTCGAACAACCCCGCCTACAACAACGCCGCCCCCCACCTGCCCGGCACCGAGCAGGGCGACACCCTCGGCGGCAGCACCACCCAGCGCTACCCGGTGGCGGTGCTCATGCACACCGCCGGGGCCTACGAGAACAACCGGGAGCGCGCGACCCTGGCCGGGCTGCGGATGTCCTGGGGCATCATGGAGCCGACGATCATCGTGCTCCCCAACGCGCGCCTCGACAGCGGCGACTGCGACGACAACCCGCAGCTCCGCTCACAGAACTGCCACACCCGCTTCGTGGGGCTGTGGCGCGCCGATGAGAAGATCTTCAGCTACCGCGATTGGCTCGCCGAGGGGATGCAGCAGTTCCTCCGGGAGAACTTCCGGGTGCGCGGCAGCAACGACGAGGGGCAGATCACCGACCCCGAGATCACCCGCCGCAGCCACTCGCTCTATGGGTCGTCGGCGGGCGGCTACGGGGTGCTGATCAACTGCTTCAGCCGCCCGGACGCCTACTACGCCTGCGCAGCGATCGTGCCGGGGGTCGTGTCGGGCTTCAACCCCTACTCCCACTATGGCATCGACGGCCGCGGCCGCAACGGGATCTGCCCGAGCCCCAGCAACAGCGCCTACCCGCTGGAGCGGTGGGGGCTGGGCTACCGCGACTACTCCGGGGTGGACCCCGAGACCGACCGCCGCCGCGTCGTCCACTTCGATGAGCGCGAGATCCGCAGCGGCGCCCGCAACTGCTATCAGTCGCTCCCGGCGCAGAACCACGACCTCGTGCGCAGCGGCCTCTGTGAGCTGGACATCGCCTGCAACGTCGATCCAGAGGCGCCGCGCAGCGTCTCCAACGGCCACAAGCTGCGCGACGAGTCCCCGTACCACGGCAACATCTACTTCGACACCGCGATCTTCGACACCGGCGGCCCGCCCGCCGCCTTCATGGAGCTGGACGAGCTGCTCGACCGCGGCGGCGTCCCCCACACCTTCCGCTACGAGGACCGCGGCGGGCTCTTTCACCGCGTCGAGGCGATCTACGACCGCCTCCTGGGCTACGAGTACATCCAGAACCCCAACGACCTCCCGCTGCTCCGAGGCAACTTCCCCGGCCCCGGGATCATCTTCCCGTTCCTGAGCAACGCCATGGAGGGGATCGGCAACCCCGAGTTCAACAGCCCCACCAGCAGCGAGTACACCACCGGCGCCCTCGACCCCGACCGCGACCAGATCATCTACATCCGTGACCCCGAGCGCCCCGACATCAACTACGAGCTGGACAACTGCCCCGACGTCTACAACCCGCCCCAGGTGGACAAGGACAACGACGGGCTCGGCGACCTGTGCGACGACGACATCGACGGCGACGGGATCCCCAACGACGAAGACCCCTGCAACTGGCCCGACCTCCCCGTCGATCCGCTCGACCCCGACGGCCCCACCGTGGACGGCTGCGCCAACGACCGCGACGGCGACGGGATCCTCGACAGCGTTGATCTCTGCCCGGACACCTTCGACCCGCTTCAGCTCGACACCGACCGCGATAACTTCGGGGACGCCTGCGACATCGACGACGACAACGACGGGATCCTCGACGACGGCGACGGCTCCGGGGTCATCGGCGACAACCCCTG
>PBBL01000004.1 GCA_002716585.1 Myxococcales bacterium
GCGCGCCTCAGGCGCTCCCGAGCTGGGCCGCGGTGTTGGGTGGGGATCGGGCGCAGCCGCAGGCGGCGACCGCGTGGTCGTGGCGGTACGACGGCGAGCGCCTGGTGTCGCGCGGCGGCGGCCTATCGGAGCGCGCGACCGTCATGAGCTACGACGCCGAGGGGCGGCAGGTCGGCGTCCAGGAGCTTCTGGGCGATGAGCCGCAGTCGGGCCAGACCTGGGCGTACGACGACGCGGGGCGCGTCGTGGAGGCGTGCCACTCCTGGAGCGCGAACGCGCCGAACTGCACGAGCACGGTGTACGATCACCGCGGTCGGGTGGCCTGGCGCGAGGTGCGCGTCGGGGAGGAGCCCGCTCGGGTGATCGAACTCAACCACTACACGTGCCGGTGAGCGTGATGCGGGCACGTCAGAGGGCAGGTCGGGCCTCGCTGGGGCTCGGGGTGGCGCTCGTGGTGCTGTGGAGCGCGTCGCTGGTCGCCTGTGGGGACGACGGCGAGGTGGCCGCGGGCGCCATGAGCGAGCCAGGCGGAGGTCGCCAGCCGGAGGCGGTCGGGGGCGCGACGACCTCGGCGGTCCACCCGGAGCAGGGCGCGCCGGGCTGGGTGGAGGGCGGCGTCGTGGACTCGCGGGCGATGGCCGCGTGGATGCGCGGCGGCTACTACCGGCGCTGGGAGTCGAGCCAGGGGGTGGCGCCGTCTCCACAGGGGCCGTCGCGGGTCTACCTGAGCGGCGCGCTCGCTCGCTCGCTGGAGGCGGGCGCGCGCCGTCACCCGGTCGGGGCGATCGGGGTGCGCGAGATCTACGAGGAGGACTTCATGACGCTCAAGGCGGTGAACGTCCTCGTCAAGATGGATGAAGGCGACGCGCCGGACGGGACGAGTTGGCTGTGGGTCGAGCTGGTCGATCTGGGGCCAGGCGGCGAGCCCTCGGTGGAGGAGCCGGGCGCGGCGCGCTGCGTGGCGTGTCACGCGGCGTCTGGCGGGGCGGACTTCATCCAGAGCGGCTGGCCGCTGCGGTGATCAGGCGCTCGCCTCAAGCTCCGCGACCCGGTCGTAGAGGGCTTGCAGCTCCTCATCGAAGCCCTTCTGGACGGGGGGGAAGCGGAAGCCGGTCTTGGGGTCGAGGTCGAAGGCGGTGACGCGGAAGGCGATCGCGAAGCGCTCGCGCTTCCACTGCGCCCGGCAGAGCATGCGGACGAACTTGGCGATGTGGTCGGCGAAGGCGCGGTGGTGGCCGTTGTAGCGCTCCGCGAGCACGGGCCAGAGGGTCTCGAAGATGTCGACCGGCTCCAGCGAGCGCTGGACGAAGTGGTACATGAGCTGATCGAGGATGTCGAAGGGCATCAGGTCGTCTTCGTCGGTCTGGGCCATCTCCTGCGGGCGCAGCTCGGCGCTGGCGGGGGCCTTGAGGACGTGGTCGATGGAGGTCAGCCCGTGGAAGCGGCGCGCCCAGGCGAGCCAGATCTGTATGAGGCTCTTGGGGACGTCGGCGATGGGGGCGAGCCCGCCGGAGGTGTCGCCGTCCATGGTGGAGTAGCCGACGGAGGCCTCGGACTTGTTGCTGGTCGTCAGGAGGATGAAGCGGTAGACGTTGGCGACGAGCCAGATGGCGACGCTCCGGGTGCGGGCCTGGATGTTCTGCAGGGGGATGTCGTGGTCGTCCCAGGTGAGCGGGTGCCCGAGCATCTGCTCTCCGGCGGCGGTGATGGCGCGGACCGAGGAGTCGACGTCGCCGTCGATGTAGGTGGCGCCGCACTCCTCGGCCATGGCGCGCGCGGCGTTGCGGGTCGTGTCCGAGGAGTTCTCGGTCGCGAGGTAGGCGCAGACGAAGCGATCGTGGACGAGCGCCCGGAGCGCCTCGGGGGAGAGCCCGGGGTTGTCGTAGGCGAACATGCGGTGGACGAGCAGGGCGCACATGCCTGAGTCGCGCCCCCCCGACAGCGCGAGGCAGTAGCCGCGGGCGCCGGTCTTGCGCATGTAGTCGCGCAGCCCCATGCACAGGGCCAGCTCCAGCTCCAGGTGGGCGAGGTCCTCGGGTGCGGGCGGGCCGGGGAGCTGGCCGTTGTCCGCGAGGTGGTCGAGGCTGGCGTCGAGCGAGCGGGCGACGCGCGGCAGCCAGTAGGGGGTCACGGCCCGCGCCGGGGCGGGGCTGGAGAAGTCGCCTTCGATGTCGATGGTCTCGGGCGGGGGGCCGTGCTCGCCGAGGTAGCTGTCGAGCACCTGCTGCCTCCAGGAGCCCGCCTCCATCCGGGTCTGACGGATGTCGCCGAGGTCGGTGAGCAGGTCGGCGACCTCGACGTCGTCGTCAAAGACGAAGCGTCGGCCCTCGCGCTCGATGGCGCCGTCCTTGGCGATGAAGAGGCTGCCGTCGAAGACCAGGCGGGTGGCGTCGCACCCGAGCAGCGAGGTGTAGACGTAGACGCAGTGGTCCTCGCGGCTGATCTGCTGGACCATCTGGCGACGGATGGCGTGCTTGCCGACCATGAACCAGGACGCGGAGGGGTTGGCGATGATGTCCGCGCCCGCCACGGCGTAGCGCGAGCCGGGCCGGAAGCCGAGCCAGCCGTCTTCGCAGATCTCCATGGCGAAGGTGGCCGTGTTGCCGAGGCGGAACATGAGGTTGCCCATGGGGGCGCGGGTGCCGTCGGGGCCCTCGTAGGTGAGGACTCGCCCGGCGGGCCACGCCTGGTACCAGCGCCCCTCGTACTCGACGTCGCCGACGGCGAGGTTCTCCTTGGCGACGATCCCGTGGATGGCGCCGTCCATGACGACCGCCATGGCGTTGTAGAGCACCCCCTCGTGGCGAACGGGGAGCCCGGCGAGGGTGACGAGCCCGGTCGAGGCCTCGGCGACCTGGAGCAGGGCGTCCCAGCTGCGGCGGAGGGTGCCTTCGCGCAGGAGGCGGTCACCGAGGCTGTAGCCGGGGATGCACATCTCGGGCAGGACGAGGAGCCGGGCGCCGCGCTCCTGGGCGCGGGCGATGGCGGTCTGGATGCGGCCGACGTTGCCGCTCCAGTCCCCGACGGTCTGGTTGAGGGTCGCGGCGGCGATGTGGATGTGTCCTGGGTTCATGGCCTATATCTCGGTTTGCGCGGCGTGGGCGCCAGCAGGTTGTGAGGTCAGGATGCCTTGAGCTGCTTCAGCTCGGCGGTCGCGCGGGTGACGAGGTCACCCCAGCCCATGGCGCGGGCCTGATCGAGCGCCTGCTGGAAGTGCTCCTGGGCCTTGGCTTCGTTCCCGACGGCGCGTTGCGCCCGGCCCATCCAGAGGTCGATGTGGACCCGCTGGGTCAGCCGCAGCGCCAGGTGCGACGCGGCGAGGATGAGGTCACAGACGTCCACCAGCTCGCTCGCGCGGTTCTGCTGGAGGAGGTAGCGCCCGAGCGACTCCAGCACCTGGCAGACCCCGAGGCCGTTGCCCAGCTCCAGCGCGCGGCGGAAGCAGGTCATGAGGATCTTCTCGCCGACGTCGAGGTCGCCCTGCTCGATGGAGATGTCGCTGTAGAGGGTGAAGGTGGTCCACTCCAGGTGGGCCTGGTGCGGTGGGATGTCGTCGCGGATCTTGCGGATCAGCTCCAGGCCGCTGTACAGGGTCGTCAAGGCCTTCTTGGGGAGCCCCTGGGCGAGGAGGATCTGCGCCATGATCTGGTAGAGGGCGAGGAGCGCCGGGTCGCGCTTCATGTCGGGCAGCGCCTTGGGGTGGAGCGCCTCGGCGGCCTGATCGTAGTTCTCCACCGTGAGCATGATCCGCGCCCGTAACATCGCCGCGTAGAGGCGCTGCTTGTCGTCGTTGGGCTGGAGCTGGTTCAGGAGCTTGAAGGCCTGGCGGGTGTGGCCGGAGCGCAGGGCGATCTCGATGGTCTTGAGCAGGTACTCGGTGAGATCGCCGCGATCGAGGTCGATGCCCGAGCGCAGCGACCGCTGCGCCGCCTCCAGCCCCCGGAAGTACCAGTACTCACCGACGCGGGGGTCGCCCGCGACCGCGAAGCTGTCGCCGAGCGGCTCGGCGGAGTCCATCGCCTCGGCGCGCATCGTGGCGCGGTCGGCGTGGGTGGCGAGCAGCAGGCGCACCCGCTCGGTCAGGTTGGGCTGGAGCGCGAGCGCCTGGTGGATGCTGCTGTGGTACCGCGTCCGCTCGGGGCGCGGGATCATGTGGTAGATGGTGCGCCGCACCAACGGGTTGCGGAAGCGCCACAGGCTCGGCGTCGCCGGGCAGGGCTCAAGCAGCCCGAGCGCCTCGGCCTCCTTGAGGGCGACCAGCAGCGTGTTGGATTGGGGAAAGAGACCCTCCAGCTCGCGCTTCTCAAAGTACTCGCCGAGCGTGCTGGTGATCATCATCAGCCGCTGGAGCCGCTTGGGCAGCGCCTCAAAGCGTGCCACGATCAGCGCCTTGACCGACTCGGGCGTTGTCGGCGGCGGCGCGGGGTCGAACCACATGGCCGCGTACAGCGGCGTCCCCTCCGACGACGCCAGCGCTTCGGCTGGGATCGGCGGGCTGGAGAGCGACCCTGGCTCGAAGCCGCGGCGGTGCTCCTGAAGCGCCTCCCAGAACTGCTCGCGCTCCTTGCCTGGCGCGAGCGGCTGGATCGGCATCGCCTCGAAGTGCTCCAGCCCGGGGATGTCGTTGGTGAGCGAGGTGCAGATCAGCAGCAGCGGTCGATGCCGGGTCAGCTCGCACAGCGTCGGCAGCGCCTGGACGGAGGAGGCGTCGGACTGGTGGATGTCTTCGATGATCACCACGGCGCCGCCGGACTCGGTGATCCGGTTGAGCAGGTGGCTGAGCGAGCCGACCATGACCCGAAGCCGCTCCTCGGGGGGGAACTGCTCGATCGCGCCGCACAGGCGCGGGTAGGAGAGCACCCGCTCCCGGGCGAGCTGGGAGAGGTTGTGTTGGTCGAACCGGGTGCCCGAGATGAACTGGCCGACGAGCGCCTGCACGTCCTGCTCGTTGAGCCCCATCAGGCGCAGGCCGTGGTACAGGGAGTCGAGCCTTGGGGGCTCGGGGAGCGTGTCGGTGTCGCGCCCGCAGGCCTGGGCGACGAGGTTGAGCAGCGGCCGGAAGGGGCGATCGAGCAGGCGGTTGTGGGAGTAGGACTCCAAGACAGGGAGCCCGATCATCTGAGCCATCGTGCGAACAAAGCGCACCATGTGGGTCTTGCCGAGCCCCTCCTCGCCGGTGATGAGGACGGGGGCGCCGCGTTTGCCGGTGTGGATGCTCCCCAGCAGCTCCTCCAGGCGCTCGCGCTCGGGGGCGCGCCCGACGAAGCGGGCTTCGCGGGCGGCGGCGCGGTTGATGGCGCTGGGGGTGTAGGTGACCCCGTTCTCGGGCGCGCGGCGCAGGACGAAGCGGCACCCCCCGAAGGCCTCGACGGTGACGAAGCGCTTCTGGAGCAACGACTCCAGGCGCGCGCTGATGATGATCTGGTTGCCGACGACGTTGGTCAGGATCGACAGGCCGTCGTCGATGGCCGGGCCGGTGACCTCGTCGTCGTCTCCGAACTCAACGAGGCCGTTGTTGACGGCGAAGGCGAAGCGCGCGAAGGGGTAGCGGCGGGTGGCCTGGTCGCGCAGGCGCAGCGCCAGCTCCATCATGGTGTGCGGGGGGCCCTTGCTGGCGAGGATGCCCATGTCGCGGACGAGGACCCGGGTGGTGACGTCCGGCGACTCGATCATCTCCATCAGGCCGCTCCAGACGACGCGGTAGAGGTTGTTGGTGGTGGCGTCGGCGGAGGCATGCTCACCGAGCTGGAGCCGGATGAGGATGATGGAGACGGTCTCGGCCTCCTGGGTCGGGACGTCGCCGACGAGGGCCAGCGCGCGCTTGAGCGACTCGGGGCGCGCCTGGATGCTGGACGCCAGCTCAAGCGGCGAGGCCAGCTCATCGGCGAGCGGGGGAGCGGGGGGCGCCGGGAGGGCGTCGCGCGCGGAGACGGGTTGCTCCAGCGGGTCGTCGTCGGCCTCGATGGACGGGCGCGGGAGCGAGTTGGAGCCGTGGGTCGGTGTGGTCGTCGCCGTCGGGCTGGCGCTGGCGCCTGGGAGCGGGTGGAGGATGGGCTGTCGCGAGGAGGAGCGCCGCGCCCCGACGAGCGAGGGGGGGCGGGGCTCCGCGTCGGAGTGGGGGCCATCGCCCAGCTCGGAGCGGGGCTCCAGGTCCACGTCCTGAGAGGCCTGGAGGGCGGCCTGGAGGTCGGAGACGAGGAGGCCGTCGGGGTCGTGTGAGGCGTCCGGGTCGGGGGTGAGGTTCGCGTCGGAGTGAGGGGGGGGCTGGGAGATGGGCGGGGGCGCCCCGGGGTCGAGGAGGCTGACGGACTGCGACAGCTCCGACGAGATGAAGCGGGCGCTGGGCCTGGGGAGGCTGTTGGAGGAGGCGAGCGCCATACGGATGCCCGACTGGAGGCTCTGGTTGACGGCCCAGGCGAGGTCGTCGGTGCCGGGTCGGAGCCCCGAGAAGTCGATGCGCATGTGGGCCATCGCCTGCTCCAGCTCCTCGCGGAACTCGTTGACCTGGGCGTAGCGGGCCTCGCGGTCGCGGGAGAGGGCGCGGCAGGTGATGCGGCTGACCGACTTGTGGATGCTGAGGTCGGGCTTGAGCTTGTCGGGGGGCTCGACGTCCTCGCTGATGCGACGGACCAACATGTCGATGGGGTCGTCGCTGGCGTGGGGCAGCTCGCCGGTGAGCATCTCGTAGAGGATGATGCCCGCGGCGTAGATGTCACAGCGGGCGTCGAGGTCAAGGCTCATCGCCTGCTCGGGCGACATGTAGCGGGGGGTGCCGGTGAAGCTCTCCTGGACGGTGGGGTGCTCGGGCGAGGTGAGGCGGTCGCTGGTCTCGACGATGGTGGCGACGCCGAAGTCGAGCACCTTGACGAAGTCCTCGGTGCCCGCGATGTCCTCCAGGAGGATGTTCTCGGGCTTGAGGTCACGGTGGATGACGCCGCGCTGGTGGACGACCTCAAGCGCGCTGAGGATCTGGAGCATGATGTGGAGGGCGCGCGGGATCGGGATCGGGGCGCTGGAGTCGATGATGTCGGCGAGCGAGCGGCCGGGGACGAACTCCATGGCGAGGTAGAGGAGGCCGTCCTCCTGGCCGAAGTCGAGCACGGAGATGAGGTTGGGGTGGCGCAGCTGGCTGAGGACGGCGGCCTCGCGCATGAAGTACTCGGCGAGGCGCTCGTTGTCGCCGTTGAACTGGTTGAGGACCTTGATGGCGATGGGGCGGCTGAGGTGGGTCTCGACGGCGCGGTAGACGGTGCCCATGCTGCCGCGGGCGATGAGGTTCTGGATGAGGATGTTGTTGCGCAGCGTGCGGCCGATGAGCTGGTCGGTCGGCGCAGTGGTCCCGCAGTAGGGGCACCGGTCGATTGCGGTGTCTACTGATCGGCCACACTGGCGACAGGCGCGTTCATTCATCGGGGTGTGATCGCCTCTGGGGTTGGGTGTCCGCCGAACCACCGTCCGCGGCAGCGGAGGTGCTCGCGGCGCAGTATAGCCCGGATCAGAGCATGACCATAAACTCTTCGCGCCTCATGTGCACGATCTGGGCCATGGGGTGATTGGTCTTGATCGTGATCTGGTCTCCGTCAAAGAACATTTCCAGGAACTGAATCGACACGGTCTTGTCGTTGATGTCCTTCTGGGCGTAGAGGCCGCTGATGGAGTGCATCGTGTCGTCTTCGATGACCCCGGTGATGATCTGGTCGAGGACCATGTCGAAGTCGGCCATGTGGTACAGCTCGGGCTGCTCCAGCTCGAGGTAGAAGGTCCCGTCGGGGTCGATGATGAAGTGGCGGACCTCATCGGGGATCAGGTCCGCGAGCGGGCAGCCCGCCTCGCTCAGCGCCGCGCGGGCGCGCTCGGCGGCGGTCTTGTCGGTGTCCAGCACCTCCTGGGTGGAGGTCATCTGGAACATGTCCACCCGCTTGATCTCGACCTCCTTCAAGATTTGATTGACGCGCTCGGGGCTGAGGCGATCGTTGAGGACCCCGAGGACCTCGTTTCGGACCTTGACGTTCTCCGGGGAGTGGAGCGCCGGGTCGGCGAGCAGGACCTCCAGCTCCTCGTCGGAGGCCTCCTTGAGGGCGTCCGTCTGGTTGGCGAAGGTCTCGTTGGGCTGATCGGGCAGGCGACCTTCGAGGATGGTCTCCAGGTCCTTGAGGATCTGTTCGTGTTGCATCTGAGTCATCACCTGGTGTTGCAGGGGTGGCCGTCCGGTGTTGAGCGTGGCCCAGCGATGGCTGATAGATCAAGAATATAGGCTTCTGGCTCCAGGACCGCAAGCACGGCGTGAGGATCGTTCACGTGAGTGGACGTGATCGCCTGGGTGCTATTCGAAAAGCTTAATGATTCTATTGCCTGCACCAGAATTACACTTTAGATTCATGGTTCGCCGGTGAGCTGCCGATACCACCCGACGTGGTGCGTGAACACATAAGCGTGACAACCCCCATGACGCCAGTGAATCAATCATCCGAATCCGAGCAGGCCAGCCTGAACATCCTGATCATCGACGACGAGACGTTGGTCACGCGGGTGCTGGGCCGTGTGTTCCGAGGGCACGCGCTCACCGTCACCCACACGGTGCACGACGCGATCGCCAATCAGGAGCGCGGAGGCTGGGGCTTTGACGTGGCGCTCTGCGACGTCCTCCTCCCGCCATACAACGGGCTCGACTTCTACGAGGCGTGTCGCGGCGCCTCTCCGGGGTTGGAGGAGCGAATCATCTTCATGAGCGGTGGGGTGGTGGACTCGGAGCTGTCTCGAAGGGTGAAGGCGCTGTCCAACCTGCACGTGGAGAAGCCGTTTGATCTGATGGCGCTACGCGAGATGGTCATCGGGGTCGCGCGGCGCCTCCGGTGACTCGCCGCGCTCCAGCGCCTTGGCCTCCTCCCACAGCGCGTCCATCTCCTCCAGCGACGCCTCGGCGGGCGATCCCCCCTGAGCGATGAGGCGATCCTCGATGTGGTTGAAGCGCCGCTCGAACTTGCCGAGGGTGCGCCGCAGGGCGCGCTCGGCCTGCAGATCGAGCTTGCGCGCGAGGTTGGTCAGGACAAACAGCAGATCGCCCAGCTCATCTTCGATGGCGTCCAGGTCGCCCCCGGCGACCGCCTCCTTGAGCTCGTCCAGCTCCTCATCGACCTTGAGGAGGACGCGCTCGGCGCGCTCCCAGTCAAAGCCGACGGTCGCCGCCTTGGCCGTGAGCCGCTGCGCGCGCTGGAGCGCGGGCATGGCGCGGGGGACGCCGTCGAGGACGCGCCGCCCGGCGCTCCGCTTGTGCCGCTCCCAGGCCTGGCGCACCTCCTCGGGGTCGGTCTCGCCGCGGTCCTCGCCGAAGACGTGCGGGTGGCGGGCGATCATCTTGTCAGCGATGCCGTTGATCACGTCGTCGAGGTCCCAGGCGCCGCGCTCGCGGGCGAGCTGGGCGTGGAACACCACCTGAAAGAGCAGGTCGCCCAGCTCCTCACGGATGGCGTCGTCGTCGCCCGCCTCGATCGCCTCGACGACCTCGTAGGCCTCCTCGATCAGGTACCGGGTCATGGTGGCGTGGGTCTGCCTGAGATCCCACGGGCAGCCCCCGGCGGGGTCGCGCAGCTGCGCCACGATGGCGCGCAGGCGCTCGATGGCGTCGCGTTCAGAGAGCGGTGCGTTCATGGGCCTGGCCCCTGGTCTGGTGAGGGTCACGCGGGAGCAGGAGCGGCCTCGTGGTCGCTCCGGCTGGTGAGGCCCCCTTCTACATGAGTTGAGATCAGTTGTCGCGGCGTGGAAGTCGGTTTATAGTCGGGGGTGGCAAGACGAACTCCCCCAAATTGAGTGTCTGACCTGTGTCAACCCTATCTCTGGCACCCAAAACCCTCATCTGGCTCGCGATGATCGCCGCGGTCACGCTGTCGATCGGGCTCACGTCGCCGTCGCGAGTCGCGGCGCAGGACGGCGACCTGCCCGCGCTGGATGACATGCTCCGCGACTCGACGCGCCGCATCACCAGGACGCCGAGCGCGCGATCTGGCGCGGGCGACTCGCCGATCACCGCGCCGAGCACCGAGCGGCTCCAGCTGTCGGTGCAGTGGGGGCTGCGCCGGGCGGCCACTGAGCCCGAGGCGCAGGATCGCGGGTTTGACGCGTTCTACGCCCTGGTGCGCGACCTGGGCGAACCCAACCGCCCGCTGGAGGCGACGATCCTCCTGCATGAGGCGACCGCCTACCGCGAGCAGGGGCTCGCCCAGGTCGCGCAGGAGCGCATCGACCAGGCGCGCCGCGTCGCGCCGGACATGCCCCAGGTCGAGTTCGCCCAGGCGGAGCTGCGCTTTCGCGAGAGCCCGGCGTCGTTGTTCGCCTGGGGCAGCGACCTGATGCGGGGCTGGACCTTGACCTGGAACCAGCCCGGCTCGCGCGCCGCGGCGCAGGTGAACCTGCTGGCGGTGGCCTGCGCGATCGGGTGCGTCGCGCTGCTGGCGATGCTGCTGTTGATCTTGATCCGATCGCTGCCGCTGATGGCCTCCGATCTGCAACGCTTCGTCCCCCGAGGGGTGCACCGGGCCCAGACGGGCGCGGCGCTGGTGCTCATCTTCCTGATCCCGCTGGCGCTGTTCGGCTCGCCGCTGGCGACGCTGGCGCTGATCCTGATGTGGGGCATGGCCTACATGTCCTGGAGCGAGCGCCTGGTGGCGCTGCTGCTGTGGGTCGGCCTCGGGGCGCTGCCGCTGGCGGCGCACCACGTCGACGTCGGCCTTCAGTGGGCGGAGAGCGACGCGCGCGCCGCGTACCAGACGGCGTTCGTGGCGTGCGACGCCGACTGCCGCGAGGCGGTGGACGCGGAGCTGCGCGGCGACGGCGAGGCGGCGCCCGACCCCGCGAAGCTCAAGCTGTTGGACGCGCTGCGGCTGCTGGCGCGGGACACGGCGCAGCTCCGCGAAGACCCGATGGCCGACACCGCGGCGCTGGCCGAGCGCTTCCAGGCGCTCTCCGCGCGCGGCGATCTGCCGCCGACGCTGCGGGTGGTCGCGCTGAACAACCTCGGGGTGACGCAGGCGGTCCTTGGGGAGTACGACGCGGCGCTCAAGGCGTTCGCGCAGGGGCAGAAGCTGGAGCCGCAGGACTTCCGCTCCTACGTCAACACCTCGCGCGTGTACGACCTGAACAAGCAGCAGGACGCCGGGGCGAAGGCGTTGCAGCGCGCGGTCGAGCTGGGCGGCCAGGAGGCCGCGGCCGCCGCGGGGGTGGAGGACACGTCGATCAACCGCGCGTTCTACATCCGCTCCGTGCCCGGGCCGCTGTTCTTCAAGGCCCACGAGGCGACGGCGACGGAGACGGCGACCCCGAGGCGAGTCTGGGGGGCGTTCGCGGGCGACCTGATCCCGCTGGAGGGGAGCCTGTGGGTGGCGATCCTGGGGTTGGTGGCGCTGGTGGTGATCGTGCTCGCGGAGCGCAGGCTGCGCCCGGCGCGCCACTGCCGCCGCTGCGATCAGCCGACCCCGCTGGGGGGGCACAACCCCGGCGGCAAGTCCCCAGGGGTGTGCGAGACCTGCCACCTGGCGTTCGTGGAGAACCGGCTCGCCTACCGCCCTCGGGTGCGCCACGAGGAGCGGGTCGCGCAGTTCGAGTCGTCGCGGGTCTGGATGCTGCGGCTGGGCAACGTGGCGTTCCCGGGGTTGGGCTCGGCGATGCTGCGCGAGTGGTTCGGGCCGCTGCTGATGGTCGTGGGCAGCGTTGGGATCGGGGCGCTGTTGTTCTGGGGCGAGGTGCTGCCCGACCCGTGGCGGCTTGGGGGGGTGCTCTGGTTTGACGGCCACGGGCTGCTCGCCGGGGCGCTGCTGGTGATCGCGGTGGCGTCGAGCCTTGGGCTGATCGCGCTGGGGATCCCCGAGGACGCGACGCACTCCAGCGCGCCGCGCCCGCCGTCGCCCAAGGATGAGAGCCCCTTCGGGCCGGGAGGGTGAGGCGCGATGAAGATGCGTGGCAACTTCAGCGAGGTGTCGCTGGTCAACGTCCTCCAGAAGCTGCAGAGCCAGCGCGTCACCGGCGCGCTGCGGATCAAGAACGAGACGCAGCGCGGTGAGATGACGATCTGGATGGCGGCGGGCGACATCCTCCACGTCGAGACCAACACCCGACCCGAGCACATGAGGCTCGGGCGGCTGCTGCTGCGCGGCGAGCTGATCGACGAGGGGGCGCTGGCGCTGGCGCTCCACACCTCGCAGCGCGACGAGACGCTGCTCGGGGTGCAGCTGCTGCAACAGGGGGTGGTGCAGGAGCGGGCGCTGTCGCGGATGCTCCACGTGCAGTTCAAGGACGACCTCCACCTCATCAGCCGGTGGCGCTCGGCGGTGTTCAGCTTCGAGTCGCAGACCGTGCCCGCGCCGTGGCGCTCGGCGCAGGCGATCAAGACGCGCGACCTCTCCACCCAGATCGCCCGCCTGAGGTCGCAGTGGCGCGAGGTCCGGGAGCTGGTGCCGACGCGCAACACAACCTTCCGCAAGGCGATCGACGGGCCGGTGCCCCAGGAGGCGGTGCGTCAGCACGGCCTGAGCAACGGCGATCTCAGGATGTTTGGCCTGCTGCACCCGTCGCGGACCTTCGACGACCTGATCGCGCTCGGGAGGGTGTCCTGCTTGAGCCTCTACCTGTCGCTGGTGCGGCTCCATGAGGCGGGCGCGATCGTGTCCGCCGGTCAGGCGCAGCGCGACAGCCAGCACCCCGAGCTGGCGATGGCGACCGTGACGGTGGTGCGCGAGGAGAGCCCGCGGACGATGGGCGACTCGGCGATCTTCCACGTCGCGACCGCGGTGCTCATCGTGGCGGCCGCCGCGCTGGGGCTGGCCGTCTTCCTGAACCTGGACAGCGGCGACGAGGCGGGCGGCGCGGGCGCCGTGAAGGTGGTCGGCGCCGAGCGGCACCCCGTCGGTCGCCTGCCGCGCTCCAGCGTCCAGCTGCAGCGCATCCGCAACGCCGTGCTGGTCTACCAGAGCCGCTACGGGGAGCTGCCGACTCGCCTGGAGTCGTTGGTGGATCGGGGGTTGCTGGTCGAAAGGGACTTGACGTTCCCCGACTACGGCAACACCTATGTCTACCGGCCCGATGGGGACACGTTCATCCTGGTCCGGCCCAAGCGCTGAGCCGACCGCTCGCGCGATTGGCTCACGCAGCCCACCATACCGAAGCGCATCAACGCGCGTTGACCTCGTGAAGGGATAGAATTTGGATAACGTACAGCAGACTCTTGAGTTCACCGACCACAAGGCGGCGAGCTTTGTCTACGGGAGGCAGGACGAGAACCTCAGGACCATCGAGCGGCTCCTCGACGTCCAGATCGCGGCGCGCGGTGGGCGCGTGACCGTGGAGGGCGACGCGGAGCCGGTGCAGCTGGCAGCCAACGCGCTGTTGCAGATGTTTGAGCTGGTCCAGGAGGGCTTCCCCCTGTTCCCACGCGACGTCACCCGAGCGGTTGAGATCCTCCGGCACCAGAGCCAGACCCAGCTCAAGGACATCTTCCTCGACACGGTGTTTGTCTCCAGTCGAAACAAGGTGATTACCCCGCGCGGGTTGGCGCAGAAGCGGTACATCGACTCGATCCGCCGCGACGACATCGTCTTCGGGGTCGGACCGGCGGGGACGGGCAAGACCTACCTCGCCATGGCGATGGCGCTGGCCGCGCTGACCTCCAAGCAGGTCCAGCGGGTCATCCTCACGCGGCCCGCGGTGGAGGCGGGCGAGAAGCTGGGGTTCCTCCCCGGGGATCTGCAGGACAAGGTCAACCCCTACCTGCGGCCTCTCTACGACGCGCTCTACGACATGCTTGACGGCGAGCGCGCCCAGCTCCTCATGGAGAAGAACATCATCGAGGTGGCCCCGCTCGCCTTCATGCGCGGGCGGACCCTCAACGGGGCCTTCGTTATCCTCGATGAGGCGCAGAACACCACCAAGGCGCAGATGAAGATGTTCCTGACGCGCCTCGGCTTCGACTCCAAGATGGTCATCACGGGCGACATCACCCAGATCGACCTGGAGCGCAAGAGCCGCTCCGGCCTCCTGGAGGCGATTCGGATCCTCAACGGCGTGCCCGGGATCTCGTTCTCGCGCTTCTCCCAGGTCGATGTCGTGCGCCACGGCCTCGTGACGCGCATCATCCAGGCCTACGACACGCACGATCAAGCCCATGAGCGGCGAGAGCGCGGCCAGGGTGGGGGGGATGGTGAGGGGTAGGTGAGTGACGCCAGGGCTTCGGGTGCGCCAGACAGTCGTCCAAAACCGCTAGGAGGTGTAGGATGGCGCACCCGAAGCCCTGGTCTCACCCTCCTCTATGCAGCTCACCCCGGATCGCGTTTGCGCCCCCTCTCTTTTTTCTGAATCCCGTCCACCTTGAGTCGTGGCGGCGGAATATCTATGATGAGTCTGTCATTCGATGTATGGACTGTAGGTACCCCGCTTACACAGTCTCCACATCACACCACGAGAGAGTTTCCCATGCAGCAGCAGCAGAACCCGAACCGTCGCCCCAAGAACCTCTTTGGGATGGTCCTCTACCTCGTCCGCCTCTACAGCGAGCAGCGCCCCTGGCTGCTCGCCGTGGTCGTGGTCGCGGTCGCCGCGCTGAGCCTCGGCACGGCCTGGGCGCTGAGCGGCTCCTGTGGCGCCAGCGGCGGCTGCCCCAGCGCCGTCTCCTCGCCCTGCTCTGGCGGACGCTGAGCAACAGGCCCCACGCAAGAACGACGAGAGCCCCCTGCGTGTCGCAGGGGGCTCTCGTCGTTCTTGCCAGAGGCTCGCGCTCAGATCACGTACACGAACCCCTTGTACCCCTCGCGCTGGACGCCCATCTGCTCGCCGCGCTGCGCGAGGTCCTCGATCGTGACGCCGTCCAGGATCTGGCGCACCTGCTCGGCGACCTCCTGCAACGCCGCCTGGGTGACCCGCACGCTGGGGCTGTCGCCCTCCACGTCGTCCCGGCACATCGACTCCTCCATCGTCCCCTCCAGCAGCCGGATCACCTCGCCGAGCGTGATCTCCTCCGGGCGGCGCACCAGGAAGTAGCCCCCCTTGGGGCCGCGCTTGCTCGCGATGATGTCCGCGCGCTTCAGATCCTTGAAGATCTGCTCCAGGAACCGGGCCGAGACGCACTCGCGTCGCGCGATGTCTTCGATCTTCGCAGGGGTGCCGCCGCTGTGGTATGCCAGGTCGAACAGGGCTCGGATGGCGTAGAGGCTCTTGCAGGAAAGCTTCATGGCGTTATCTCGTCAGCTCAGCCCCCGGGAGCGGGGCATCCGAATCAACGCCCGGACACGGGCCTCAATTCCCTACTGCTTGACTAGGGAAATAGCACTTTGAATGTTCACGGTCAACCAGGCTGTTGTCACGACGAGGCGCGGCGTTCTTGTGGGACGCGCGCCCTGTGCGATGGTACGGTCGTGTCGTCACGATCCAGGCGCGGTGGCACACGATGATCGTGTTGAGAGGGCTCAGGAGGAGCGATGCGTCATAGAGTGATGATGGTTGTGGTGGTGAGCGCGGTGTCGCTCAGCTGTGTGGGCAAGGCGCCGGACGCGTCGTCCGGGTCGAGCGAGGAGCTGAAGGCGACCCAGGCGCTGCAAGAAACCCGCGGCGGGCCCCTTGGCGCCGAGGTGGCGCAGAAGGACGCCCCCGGGCAGTCCAAGCCCGCCGAGGAGGCCCCGGCGGAGGAGACCTCGCCGAACAAGGTGCCCGCGGAGGAGCCCCCCCAGGAGGAGGAGGACGCGCAGGTGTGCCCCGAGGGGATGGCGTTCGTGGACGTCGAGTATTGCACCAAGGTGCAGGAGACCTGCGTCCGCAAGGGGGAGCACGACCGCAGCAACCACCCCTCGATCTGCGCCGAGTACTCGACCGAGCGCCCGTGCCTCGGCGAGCAGGTGCACCTGCGGTTCTGCATGGACCGCTACGAGTACCCCAACCGCAAGGGGGCGCACCCGCCGGTCATGGTGGACGCGTGGGACGCGGCGGTGCTCTGCCACCGCGAGGGCAAGCGCCTGTGCTGGGGCGAGGAGTGGACGGCGGCCTGTGAGGGCAACGCGCAGGAGCCCTTCCCCTACGGGGGGTATACGCGCGACCCGACGAAGTGCCAGGTGGATCAGGCCTGGATCCAGCCCGATCCGCCCGCGATGGTCGCCAGCGACCCCAGGGAGCAGGACTACGAGATGCGCCGCCTCGATCAGAGCGTGCCCTCCGGGTCGATGGAGGGGTGCAAGAGCGAGCACGGGATCTACGACCTCACCGGCAACTTCGACGAGTGGGTGGCGCTGACGCGCAACACCAGCCGCAAGCGCTGGGCCGGGCACAAGGGCGGGCACTGGCTCCCGGTGCGCAACGCCTGCCGCCCGACCGGGACCGGCCACCCGGAGGGGTTCCTCTTCTACGCGGTGTCGTTCCGCTGCTGCTCGGATCCCGACCTGGAGGCGGCGGGTCCGCCGCCCGAGGGCTCCTCGCCGATGTGGAGCGCGCCGCCGTCGCGCAAGATGGTCACCTCCAAGCCCGCGATCCGCGGGCCGGTCACCAAGTTCATCTGGTCGCCGGAGATGGAGAAGTTCAAGCCCTACGCCGAGGAGAACGAGGCGAAGGTGAAGGTGCTGCGCGAAGCCCGCGACCGCGAGCTGGAGCGGCAACAGAAGCTGCGGGAGGAGCGCGGCTGGTGAGCGTCACGCGTCCAGGAGCGCTTCGAGCAGCTCAAGCATCGCCGTCGGCGTGAACGGCTTGGAGAGGAAGGCGGAGGGTTGCGTGAGGTTGTCGGCCGCGAAGTGCTCGCGCATGGACTCCTCCGAGTAGCCGCTCATGACGACGAACGGCACGTCGGGGTTGATCTCCGTACACGCCTCAAAGACGCTCAGCCCATCCTCGTGGCCGAGGTTGAGGTCCAACAACACCACGCTCAGGCGATCCTGGTTCAGCTGAAACTGTTGCAGCGCGGTGTGCATCGTGTTGGCCTTGAGGGAGAGCCCCAGGCGCTTCAGGATCCGCGTGCAGAGCCGGGTGATCATGGGGTCGTCGTCGATGATGAGGAAGACGTGCTCTATCGAGCGCTCATCAGACATACAACAGGACCTTTCGTTGGTGCGAACACATGGGTGGGGTGGTGACAGCAAGCCCTTGATGTGTCGAGCTGATGCGAGCAGGGCACGCAACGAAGATGACGGATTGTTGCGTGAGGGTCAAGTGTCGATCGGGTCTTCGTCAGGGCACGAGCAGGTGCACGGGCGAGGAGCCTTCATGAGCCGCTCCGGCCCGCTGTCTCAACCTGGCAACTCCGGGCCTGAGGGGGTTCAGTTCTCCGGGTAGGCGGTCCACCCGTCGGTCCAGAGGGTGTCGGCGCCAGGCTCGAAGGCGCCGAGGTAGTCGGCGCCCTCGTCGAAGCCGGGCGGGGGGGCGATGCCGGGCACCGTGGCGTCGGCCTGGGGGACCCAGCCCGGCGCAACGAGGTTGTAGGGGTCGGGGATTCTGGGGTCCTGCCCGAAGGTGTTGCTGTAGCGCGACTGTTGGAAGTGGAGCGCCTCATCGAAGCCGCCGTCGTCGTCGCGCCCGTCGTCAGGCTCCAGCTCGGTCTCGTCGTCCTGGGTGGGGAAGTAGTGGGTCCCGGTCGAGCCGATGTCGAAGAACATCGTGTTGCGGACGCGGAGGGCGTCGGCCTCCAGTTGAGCCACGGTGACCTCACCGGCGACGTCGATCGCCTCCTGGGGGTGCCCCAGGATGAGGCTGTTGTTGATCGAACCCGCGGTGCCCTGCTTGAAGGTGATGGCGCGTTGCCCGCCCGAGTCCGCTCCTGAGCCGATGAGGGTGACGTTGTAGAGGGTGGGGCTGGAGCGCGGCGAGGCGTCGTTGTCGGTCTCCCAGTTGTCGGCCTCGATGCCGTTGTCGCCGCCCTCGTCCTGCTGTATGGCGAGGAACTGGGCGCGCCCGGTCCAGCCCCGATCCCAGTCGAGGGAGTCATCTTGAGCGCGGGTGATGACGATGTGGTTGAGCTCGACGTTGCCGCCGAAGACCTCGACGCCGTCGTCCAGGCCGAAGTGGACCTGGACGAACTCGACGATGGTCTGCGCGCCGCATCCGGCGAGGGTGAGGCCGTTGAGCTCCTCATCGCGCTTGAGGGCGAAGCCCGCGAACTCGATGCGGACGTACTGGAGGACGCCGCAGGAGGTGTCGGGGTTGTCGCCGCCGAAGCTGGCGTAGGTGGGGTCGTTGAGCCCCTCCAGCTCGGAGCCGTCTTCGTTGGTCGGGGCCTCGCCAAGGAGGGCGACGCCGCCCCAGTCACCGGCGCGCCGCTCACCTTCGGGGCGCGCGCTGGTGAAGACGATCGGCTCATCCGGGCGGCCGCGGGCTTCCAGGCTCGCCCCGGGGGTGACGACCAGCGCCGAGTTGTTCTGCCCCAGGATCCGCGTCCCCGGCTCAATGGTCAGCGTCGCCGGGGGGAGGACGTAGACGAGCCCTTCAAGAACGTAGGTGGAGTCGCTCGTCCAGATCTGGTCGCTCGTCAGCTCGCCGCTGACCGTGATCTGCTCGCTCTCGGCGATGACGCAGCGGTTGGCGACGCACGACACGGCCGGGTCGCCGCAGTCCTCGTCGAGGCTGCACTCGTCGAAGTCCAACAGGAACGAGCAGCCCGTTGCGGTGATCCAGGTCGCGGCGACGGTCATCAGGAGGCGCCACCAGGCCGTGGGGTGTGGTGCAGAGGTCATGAACATCAACTCCGGGGTGTCACTCGGGGTGGTGGCACGATCCACGCGGCGTCGTCGCGGCATGGTACACGCCCCCCCACCCACGGTCCAGCGCGAGCTGACCTGCTGCCAGGGGGTCACCGAGACGTCACACCGCGCTGACACGTTTGTCACGACGCACCCGAGCCCTCGCCGGGCGCATCCCATCACGTGACGGGGAGGCCCCGTCGTGGATGCGCGTTCTGAGTTCTCACCCAGGGCGATTTGCGCACGGGAGGTTCACATCCTGAAGTGAATCGTATATACCGGGCACCCGGTCGAGGAGGGAGACTCAGGCCCTCAAGTCCGATCCAGCACCTTCGCAAGGAGAGTCATTCATGACCCAGAGCAAACCATCCAGAAGAGAAGCGCTTCAGATCCTCGCTCAGCTCGGCGTCCTCGCGGCAGGGGGGGGCGCCATGCTCTCAGCCTGCAAGTCCGAGAGCAAGCCCGCCGCGGACAAGAAGCCCGCAGACAAGCCCGCGGACAAGCCGGCCGCCAAGGCGGGTGGGTGTGAAGACCTCTCCGGGCTGAGCGACGCCGACAAGACGACCCGCACCAGCATGAAGTACGTCGCCCAGTCGACCAAGGCGGGCCAGAGCTGCGCGAACTGCGCCCTCTACAAGGCGCCCGAGGGCGGCGCGGCCTGTGGCTCGTGCACCGTCGTCAAGGGCCCCATCGACCCGAAGGGGTGGTGCCAGGTGTGGGCCGCCAAGAAGGCGTGAGCCTCCCCTGACAGACCAACGCACAGAGCGCCAGAGCGCCGCGATCCAGACACCCGTCGGGTGAGGGTCGCGGCGCTCTGGCGCTTGGGGGGTGGCGCGGCGATCAGCTGGCGAGCTTGGCCTGCTCGAAGACCGTCGCGATGTGGTCGGCGCTGAAGGGCTTGGTCAGCAGGAAGAGGGCGCCCGCCTCGGCGGCCATCGCGCGCTTCTCGGCGCTGCCCTCGGAGGTGATGAAGCCGAACGGCACGCGGCTGCCGTGCGCCTTGAGCTTCTTGAGCAGCTCGATGCCGGACATCTCCGGCATGTTCCAGTCGCAGAGCACGAGGTTGACCCCGCCGCCCTGAATGATGTCGAACGCCTCGGCGCCGTTGGACGCCTCGACGACGTCGTGACCTCCATAGCCCGCCTGGCGCAGGGTGCGCTTGACGATCATACGCATGGCGCGGCTGTCATCTACGATGAGGATCTTCATGTCGGTTCTCCTTGGTTGAGGGGGCCTGGCTTGGGGTGTGGTTCAAGCCGCGGCCATGTTGTCATCGGTTCGTTCGAAGATGCGCAGCTGGAGCCGCTCGCCCTGGCACTCAAAGTCCACCTTATGGGTGCAGGTGCTGCGTGTGACGTGCAGCTGGTAGTTGTTGCCGTCCACCACCGTCGGGAGCGACAAGTGGCTGGGGTCGCCGACAACGGTCTTGATGTTGCCGCCCACCATGTTGGCCAGCTCACCAAACGCGTCGTGGACGTCCTCGGAGGAGGGGTCCTCGTCCTCCATGGCGAACATGGTCCGGGTGAGGTCCGCGGCCAGCGACGTGTGGCAGGTCAGCACGACCGAGCCGACCCAGTGACCCGTGATCTGGACCATGCAGGCGATCTGATCGTTTGTGTTGGTCACTTCGGCGATCGGCGCCGGTTCGATGGGCATCCCGAGCATGGAGGCCCAGATGTCCTGGACCGAGGAGCGGATGTCGTCGTCGTGAATGGGCATGTCGGTTTCGCCTCCTTGGGGTGAAGGGAGAGGCTGGGGCCTCTCCCGCGCCAGGCTCAGGCCGTCGTGTCGACCCGATAGCAGTTGCACTTCTGGATCGACTCGCGCTTGAACTGCGAGTCGATGTACATGGTGGTCTCCGCCGCGCCGAGCATCATGTAGCCCCAGGGCTGCATGAGCTGCCGAATCCGCCGGAAGATGTCGCGCTTGGTCTCCAGATCGAAGTAGATCAGGACGTTGCGGATCATGACCAGGTCCAGGCGGTCCATCAGGGGCCAGGGGCCCGCGAGGTTGAGCTGCTCGAAGCGGACCATGTCGCGGATCGTCTTGTCGAGCTGCCAGCGGTCGCCGTCGGGCGAGAAGTAGCGCGCCCGGAGGTCGTCGGGGAGCCCGCGGGCGACCTCGTGGCGCCCGTAGAGGCCTCGCCGCGCGGCGGCGAGCGCGTCCTGGGAGATGTCCGTGGCGACGAACGACACCTTCCAGTTGTGGGCCACGTCCGGGAAGTGGCGATGCAGCAGCATCGCGACGCTGTACGGCTCCTGCCCGGTCGAGCTGGCGGCGCACCAGATGTTGAGGCGCCGGGTCGCGGCGCGCTCCTCGATCAGCCTCGGGAGGATCGTCTCGCGGAGCGCCTCGAAGGGATGGCTGTCGCGGTAGAACCACGTCTCGTTGATGGTCATCGCCTCGACCACCAGATCCTCGAGGCGGCGGTCCCGGCGCGACCGGAGCCGCTCCATCAGCTCCGCGAAGTTGTCGCAGTCGCCGTTCTGGATCAGGTCGCTGAGCCTGGCTTCGACGAGGTAGGCCTTGTTGTCTCCCAGCGCCATGGCGGACCGCTGGTAGAGAAGCTTGCGGACGAATTCAAAGTCGCTCTGTGATATGCCTTGCATGGCTCCTGGGCCTCCTGTGTTCGGTAGAGCGCTCGCGCAGTCATCTACCAGGCGTGGTCAGCATCCCAACTCGCCCGTTCGTGGTTGAGTGACAGCCGGCGGTTGCTTTGGCCGACCGCGGACCAGGGTGACGATCTCGGTCCACACGCGGTCGAGCGGCAGGATTCGGTCCGCCAACCCGGCGCGCGTGACCGCGCCGGGCATGCCCCACACGGTGCTCGTCGCCTCGTCCTGTGCGATGATTCGGCCTCCGGCCTCGTAGATGACTTCGCTTCCTCGAAGCCCGTCTTGCCCCATCCCGGTCAGGATCACCCCGAGCGTGTTGCCCCCGTAGAGGTCCACGACGGAGCGAAAGAGGACGTCCACCGCCGGGCGGCAGGAGTTCTCCAGCGGCCCCTCGTGCAGGTGGAGGCGGGTGTCCCCGCGGCCACCGGTGACCTCCATGTGGTACCCCCCGGGCGCGATCCAGACTCGCCCCGGCTCCACGGGGGCGCCTTCGTAGCCCTCGCCGACCGACAGCGCCGAGCGCGCGTCCAGCCGCTCAGCCAGCAGCTTGGTGAACATCGGCGGCATGTGCTGCACGATGACGACCGGCACGGGCAGGTCAGCCGGGAGCTGCGGGATGACCTGCTCCAGCGCCTTTGGCCCCCCGGTGGAGACGCCGATCGTGATGATCGACGGCACGAGCTGCGGGCGCACCGTGCGCCCAGGTCTGGGCCGAGGCGGCGGCGGCTGCGGCTGCGGCGCGGTCGCCGCCGCCGCGCTGGAGAGCGCCGCGCTGGGCAGCGTGCCCATCCCGATCAGCGCCCGCAGCTTGTTGCGGAGCTTCTCAAGGAGCCCGTCCGGGCCGCTCAAGTCGCGATCCATCCCGCGGGGCTTGGCGAGGAAGTCGCTCGCCCCCAGGCGCATCGCCTCCGCCGCGACCTCGTGGCACTCGTCGAGCGAGCAGAACAGGAGCACCGGGATGTCCGGGCGCTCGACCCGGAGCTGCTCCAGCATCTCCAGGCCGTTCATGATCGGCATGTGGATGTCGAGGATCACGACGTTGGGCGAGAGCGCCTCAAGCTTCCGCAGGCCGATCTGGCCGTTGGCCGCTGAGCCGACGACCTCGATCTCCGGCGAGTCGGAGAGGAGCCGCGTCAACACCTGGCGGACGACCACGGAATCATCAACGATGAGGGGGCGAATCATGGCCATGGTGGTTGACTCTCTCCTGATCCTACGGCAGCCCTCGCGTGTCTCGGGCTCCTCTTGATCCATCGGACAAATGGCGAGAAGGGTTAGCTCTTATTGCCCGTCCGCTGCGATCAGGGCGATGTCCCGATCGCAGCGGGCGGGCGAGGCGCGCGGATCACTTGTGGTAGGTGAACCGGCGGACCAGGCGCTGCAGCTCCTCAGCCATCTGAGACAGCTCGGTGGAGGAGGTCTGGACGTCGCGTGACCCGGAGGCGGTGCTCTGGGACGCGTCGGCCACCACGGTGATGCTGTTGGAGATCTCGCTGCTGCCGCGGGCGGCCTCGGAGATGTTGCGGCTCATCTCGTTGGTGGTCGCGGTCTGCTCCTCGACCGCCGAGGCGATCGTGTTCTGCAGGTCGTTGATCTGACCGATGATCGAGCTGATCTCGCCGATGGCGTTGACCGCGTTCTGGGTGTCGGTCTGGATCGCCTCGATCCTGCGGCTGATGTCCTCGGTCGCCTTGGCGGTCTCCTTGGCGAGCTCCTTGACCTCGTTGGCGACGACGGCGAAGCCCTTGCCAGCCTCACCGGCGCGGGCGGCCTCGATGGTGGCGTTCAGCGCGAGCAGGTTGGTCTGCTGGGCGATGGAGGTGATCACCTTGATCACCTTGCCGATCTCGGCGCTGCTCTCGCCGAGCTTGCCCATGGTCTGGTTGGTGGTCTGGGTGACGTACACGGCGTTCTGGGCGACCTTCGCCGCTTCGGCCGCGCTGCGGGCGATCTCCATGATGCTCGCCCCCAGCTCGTCGGTCCCGGAGGCGACGGTCTGGACGTTGGCGCTGACCTGCTCGGCTGCCGCCGAGACGGTCGAGGCCTGGCTGGAGGTCTCGCTCGCGCCGACGCTCATGTCGTGGCTCACGAGGGCGAGCCGCTCCGAGGAGCGGACCAGCTCGACGGTGTTCTGGTTGAGGGTCTTCAGCCGCTCGCGCAGGTCCGCGAAGAAGACCCGCAGCCCCTCGGCGAGCTGCCCGACCGGGCCGTCGCCCTGCACGGTGATGTCGTGGGTGAGGTCGCCCTGGGTCGCGGCCGCCATCACCTCCAGCAGCGCGTTGGCCTTCTGGCGCAGCTCCTGCGCCTCCTGCTCGGCGGCCTCCCCATTCTCCTGCATGTGCTTCTGGGCGGTGATGTCCGAGGCGAACTTGACCACCCGGCGCACCTGGCCGCTCGGATCGAGGATCGGGTTGTAGCTGGCGTGCAGCCAGATCGCCTCCCCGAACTTGTTCACCCGGCGGAACTGCCCGGACTGGAAGGCCCCCTGGCCGAGCTTGTCCCAGAAGCTCTTGTACTCCTGGCTCTCGCGCTCATCGGGGGCGACGAACATGCTGTGGTGGCGACCGACGATCTCCTCGCGGCGGTAGCCCATCGTCGCGAAGAAGTTGTCGTTGGCGTCGAGGATGGTGCCCTTGAGGTCGAACTCGATCACGGCCTGGGAGCGGTTGATCGCGTCGATCTGGCCTTCGAGGCTGGCGAGCCGGTGCTTGCGCTCGGTGATGTCGGTCGCGAACTTGACGACGCGGGTCGGGCGCCCGTCGTCGTCGAAGACGGGGTTGTAGCTGGCCTGGATCCAGATCGCGCGCCCTTCGCGGTCGAGGCGCTTGAACTCGGAGGCCTCAAACTGCCCTCGCCCCAGGCGCCTCCAGAAGTCGGCGTACGCCGAGGAGGAGGCGTAGGCGGGCTCGACGAACATGCTGTGGTGGCGGCCGACGATCTCGTCGAGGCGGTAGCCCATGGCGTTGAGGAAGTGGTCGTTGGCGTCGAGGATGGTGCCGTCGAGGTCGAACTCGATCACGGCCTGGGAGCGGGGGATCGCGTCGAGGTATCCCTGGGCGCTCGCGCGCGCCTCGTTCGTGGGGGGCGCGGAGGAGCGGTGGAGAGGAGCGTGGTGGTGGTCCGTGTGGCTGACGGTCATGGTGGAACTCTCGCGTTGGGATGGGAGGGGGCGGCGGCCCCATGCTGTTGATCGTCGTATCGGCAGCGGTGTGAGGGGACTTGAGATCCGGCGCGCCGGAGCGGGTGGTTGCTTCCCTTGACCAGGGGAGGGGGGATGCTGTAGGACTGCCTCACTTTGGTGGATGCGACGGGGAAGGTCGGGCCACTCGGGATGGGAGGCGTCGGTGGTGACGGGCCCGAAGACGAATCGATAACAACCTGCTGACATGCGAGGTCGCGATGCGATGGGCGAGGCTGGCCGAGGCGCTGTCGTACGTGGGGCGCCCGGTCGTCGTCACGGTGCGCGGTGGCGAGCTTGAGATCGGGGAGTCCCTCCCTGAAGGGGGCGCGCAGGTGCGCGCCTGGGTTCCGGCGTGTCGCCCCACGGAGCTGGGCGATCGGGCGTTCTGCGAGGCGAACGGGCTGCGCTACCCCTACGTCGTGGGCGCGATGGCCAACGGCATCGCCTCGGTGGAGCTGGTCGAGGCGGTCGGGCGCGCGGGGATGCTCGGCTTCTACGGCGCCGCCGGGCTGCCGGTCGAGGTGATCGAGCCCGCGCTGGAGCGGCTGGAGGCCAACCTCGGCGACCGACCCTGGGGCGCGAACCTGATCCACAGCCCCTTTGAGGAGGAGCTGGAGGAGGCGGTCGCCAACCTGTACATCCGCCGCGGCGTGCGGCGCGTGTCGGCGTCCGCCTACCTGGGGTTGACGCTGCCAGTGGTGCGCTACCGCACCCACGGCGTTCACGTGGCGGCGGACGGCCGCGTCGTGGCGCCCAACCGGGTGTTCGCGAAGGTGTCCCGGGTGGAGGTGGCCGAGAAGTTCCTGCGCCCGCCCCCGGAGAAGATGCTGGCGCAGCTCGTGGCCGAGGGCGCGTTGACCGAGGCGCAGGCCCGGCTGGCGGCGCGCCTGCCGATGGCCGACGCGATCACGGTGGAGGCCGACTCGGGCGGGCACACCGACAACCGCCCGGCGCTGACGCTGGTGCCCACCATGGTGGCGCTGCGCGACCGGATCCGGCGCGAGCTGGGCTACGAGGAGGCGCCGCGGATCGGCGCCGCGGGCGGGATCGCGACCCCCTGGAGCGCGGCCGCCGCCTTCGCCATGGGCGCCGACTACATCGTGACCGGCTCGGTCAACCAGGCGTGCCGCGAGGCCGGGACCTCGGACGCGGTCCGCGAGCTGCTCGCGCAGGCGAGGCAGGCCGACGTGACGATGGCGCCCGCGGCGGACATGTTCGAGATGGGCGTCAAGCTTCAGGTGCTCAAGCGCGGCACGATGTTCCCGATGCGGGCGCAGCGCCTCTACGACGCCTACCGCGCCTACGACAGCCTGGAGGCGATCCCGCCCGCCGAGCGCGAGGCGCTGGAGCGCACCATCTTCCGCGCCAGCCTGGACACGATCTGGGAGGAGACCCAGGCGTTCTGGCGGCGCCGCGACCCGTCCCAGCTCACCCGCGCCGCCGAGCGCCCCAAGCATCAGATGGCGCTCTGCTTCCGGTGGTACCTCGGGCAGTCGAGCCGGTGGGCCAACGCCGGGGAGCCGTCTCGCCGGGTGGACTACCAGATCTGGTGCGGCCCGGCGATGGGGGCGTTCAACGCCTGGGTCGCGGGCTCCTTCCTGGAGCCCTGGGAGGCGCGCCGGGCGGTCCCGGTGGCGCTCAACATTCTATATGGCGCGGCCGTCCTGAGCCGCGCCCAGATGCTTCAAGCGCAGGGGGTGGCGTTCGACCGCTCCCTGCTCGATCTGTCCCCCCGCGAACCCGCCGAACTTGAGGAGCTCCTCCAATGACCGAGACGACCACCCAAGAGGGCGCGCCCATCGCGATCGTCGGGATGGGCTGCATGTTCCCGGGGGCCCCGGACCTCAACCGCTACTGGTCCAACATCCTGGAGGGCGAGGACGCCATCGGCGAGGTGCCAGAGACGCACTGGGACGCCGCCGCGCTCTACGACCCCGACCCGTCGGCGCCGGACAAGACCTACGGCCGCCGCGGCGGTTTTCTGGAGACGGTAGGCTTCGATCCGCTCGCCTGGGGGATCGCGCCGCGGGACATCGAGGCGACCGACACGACCCAGCTGTTGGGGATGATGGTCGCGCGGCAGGCGCTCGAAGACGCGGGCTACGGCCCGGGCGGCCGCGACTTCGATCGGGAGCGGGTGAGCGTGATCCTGGGGGTGACCGGGGCGCTGGAGCTGGTGATCCCGCTCGGCGCCCGGCTCGGCCACCCGATCTGGCGCCGCGCGCTGGAGCAGGCCGGGGTGGACCCGGAGACGACCGAGGACGTCGTGGCCCGCATCGGCGACGGCTACCCGAGCTGGCAGGAGAACTCGTTCCCGGGGCTGCTGGGCAACGTCGCGGCGGGGCGGATCGCGAACCGCCTCGACCTGCACGGCACCAACTGCGTCGTGGACGCGGCCTGCGCCAGCTCTCTGAGCGCCGTCCACATGGCGATGATGGAGCTGCGCGCCGGTCAGGCCGACATGGTCCTCTCGGGCGGGGTGGACACCTTCAACGACATCTTCATGTTCACCTGCTTCAGCAAGACCCCGGCGCTCTCCAAGCGCGGCGACGTCCGCCCCTTCGACGACGACGGCGACGGGACGATCCTCGGCGAGGGGCTCGGCGTGGTCGTGCTCAAGCGCCTGGAGGACGCCGAGCGGGACGGGGACCGGATCCACGCCGTCATCCGGGGGATGGGCTCCTCCAGCGACGGCAAGGGCGACGCCGTGTACGCCCCCAGCGCCGACGGTCAGGCGCGGGCGATGCGCCGCGCCTACGAGGCGGCCGGGATCGACCCCGGCACCGTGGAGCTGGTCGAGGCGCACGGCACCGGCACCCGGGTCGGCGACGCGACCGAGTGCCGCAGCCTGACCACGGTCTACCGCGAAGCCCGCGAGGAGGTCACCTGGTGCGCGCTGGGGTCGGTCAAGTCGATGATCGGGCACACCAAGGCCGCCGCGGGCTCGGCGGGGCTGATCAAGACCGCGCTGGCGCTGCGCCACGGCGTGCTGCCGCCCACCATCAAGGTCGAGCGCCCCAACGCGGCGGTCTCGCCCAACACCACCCCCTTCTACGTCAACACCGTCGCCCGCCCCTGGGTCGCCCTGGGCGAGCAGCCGCGCCGCGCCGCCGTCAGCGCCTTCGGGTTCGGCGGCAGCAACTTCCACTGCGTCCTGGAGGAGTACCGCGGCCCCGCGCCCTCCGCCCCGCGCCTCGACCAGGACGGGCGCTTCCTCCTGTTCGCCCTCTCCGCCCCCTCCCGCGGCGCCCTCACCCGAAACCTCGCCGACCTCACCTCCAACGTCGCCAAGGGCGCCCCCGCGCAGCGTCGCGCGCTCGCCGCGGCGAGCTGCGCGGGCTTCGACGCCGCCGACGCCCATCGGCTCGTGGTCCCCTGTGAGCGGGGCGCGGAGGCGGAGGCGCTGGAGGCCGCGGCGCGGCTCCTTGGACGCGGCGACGGCCCCTGGACCTCGCCGCAGGGCGCGTCCTACGGGGTCGGCCCGGCGCAGGGGACGCTGGCGGCGCTGTTCCCGGGGCAGGGGGCGCAGTATGTGGGGATGCTCCGCGACCTGGCCTGCCGCTCCCCTCGGATGCAGGAGGCGCTCGCCGAGGCCGATACGGTCCACCGCGACGCGCTCGGGGGTCGCCTGACGGATCGCGTCTACCCGCACCCGGCCTTCTCGGACGACGCGCGGGAGCGCCAGGACGCCGCGCTGCGAGCCACCGAGGTGACCCAGCCCGCGCTCGGCGCGGTCAGCCTCGGGGCGCTGCGGCTGCTGGAGCGCTTCGCCGTGGAGCCCGCGGCGGCGCTCGGCCACAGCTACGGGGAGCTGGTCGCGCTGTGCGCCGCCGGGCGCCTCTCCGCCGAGGAGCTGCACCGCCTGTCGCGGCTGCGCGGCGAGCTGATGGCGGCGGGCGACGGCGACCGCGGCTCGATGCTGGCGGTGTCCCACCCGCTCGATGAGGTCGAGGCGCTCCTCTCGGAGCTGGACCTCGACCTCGTGCTCGCCAACAAGAACACCCCGCGCCAGGCGGTCCTCTCCGGCGCCACCGCCGAGATCGAGCGCGCCGAGGCGCTCCTCTCCGAGCGCGGCCTGCGGGTCGTCCGCCTGAACGTGGCCGCGGCCTTCCACAGCCCGCTGGTCGCGTCCGCGAGCGAGCCGTTCGCCAACGCGCTCGCCGAGGTCGCGCTCGCGCCCGGGCGCTTCCCGGTCTGGGCCAACACCACCGCCCAGCCCTACCCCGACGACGCCTCGGCCGCCCGCGACCTCCTCGCCAACCAGCTCGCCTCTCCGGTCGAGTTCGTCCGCGCGGTGGAGGCGATGTACGCCGCTGGCGCCCGGACCTTCCTGGAGATCGGCCCGGGGCGCCGCCTCGGGGGCCTCGTCCGCACGATCCTGGCGGACCGCGACGACGTGACGCTGCTCTCGATGGACGCCTCCTCCGGGCGCCAACACGGCCTGCTCGACCTCGCGCGCGCGCTGGCTGGTCTGGCCGCGGCGGGTCACCCGGTCGCGCTGGACCGCTGGGACCCCGACGCGCCCCCGCTGGAGGAGGCCACCAAGCGCCCGCGCCTCCTCATCCCCATCAACGGCGCCAACGTCTTCAAGGCGCCCGCGCCGCGCCCCCCGCGCAAGCCCACCCCCCCGGTGAAGGCCCCGACGCCACGGCGCCCCAGTGCCTCGCCGTCCAGGGCGTCCGCGCCCAATGGGGCGGACTCCAACGGCGCCGCCGTCGCCCTGAAGGGTGAGGCGACCCCCGCGCCCCCGGCGCCGCGCCCCGCCTCGGCGCCCGCCCCGTCCGTCTCCGCCGCGCCGCGACCCAACGGAGCGACCAACGGCGTCCACGCCGCCGCCTACGGCGATCGAAACGGCGTGAGCGGCGCCGCGACCTGGAGCGCCGCCCACGCGTCGCCCGCCGCGACCCCGCTCAAGCACCGCGCCGCGCCCCCGGCGCCGCCCACACCCCGCGAGGTGACCATGTCTGACGATCACGCCAACAACCCCTGGTTGACTCAGGCGCTCCAATCGACCTCCGCCAGCCTCGAAGCGTTGATGCAGATGCAGGCGCAGACCGCCACCCTCCACCACCAGTTCCTGGTGGGGCAGGAGCGGGCGACGGAGAGCTTCCAGGCCCTGATCGAGCGTCAGCAACAGATGTTCACTGCGCTGCTCGACCCGGCGGCGGCGACGCCCTCCGCGCCCGCGCCCATCCACGCGCCGCCGACGGCCCCCGCGCCGCCCCACCAGCACCATCACCTCGCCTGGCCCCCGTCGCCCGCCGCCAACGGCGCCACGAACGGCGTCCACGGCGCGCCGACCTTCTCGGCGCCGACCGCTGCGCCGCCCGCGCCGATCTATCGAAACGGCGAGGTGCCCAACGGCGTCTCGACCCGAGGCGCCGAGCCGGTGACGCGGGCGCCGACGCCTCCCGCTCCCAAGCAGGCGCCTCAGCCCGCCCGACCCGCCGCCCCGCAGCCCGCGCCGCCCCAGGCGCCAGGCGGCCTGGGCAAGGGTCGGGTGTCGGAGGTGTTGTTGGGGCTGGTGTCGGAGAAGACGGGGTATCCGGTGGAGATGCTGGAACTCTCCATGGGGCTCGACAGCGATCTGGGGATCGACTCCATCAAGCGCGTCGAGATCCTGTCGGCGCTGGAGGAGCAGCTTCCCGAGGCCCCGGCGATCAAGCCCGAGCACCTCGGCGAGCTTCAGACCCTCGGCCACATCGTCGGCTTCCTCGCCGACCCCTCCGCCGCGAGCGGCCAACCGGAGCCGGTGGCGCAGGCGGAGGCGGCGCCGTCGCCGT
>PBBL01000005.1 GCA_002716585.1 Myxococcales bacterium
GCTGATGCTGTCTCACGCGCGCGGCGGCGAGTCGCCCGCGTCGCAGGAGAGCGTGAACGCGGCGGAGCGGGGCGCGGCGCTCCGTAAGCTGGGGCTCTACCTGGTGCTGGTGATGATCTACACGTTCGGGGTGAACGGGGTGCTGCGGGCGGACCTCTTTCTGCTCAAGTCCCTGTTGGCGGGGTCGGAGGGGGCGGCGCTGGACTCGGACATGGTCGCCGGGGTCTACGCGGCGATGTTGAACCTGGCCCGGCTGCCGTATCAGGCGGTGATCGCGGTGACGTTTGTGGTGTTCCCGATGATCTCGCGGGCGACCTTCGAGTCGGATATGGAGGCGACGCGGGGCTACATCCGGGGGACGCTGCGGTACTCGTTCCTGCTGCTGTCGCTGCTGGGGGTGTTGATCGCGGGGAACTCGGAGGAGCTGGTGCTGGCGCTGTACGGCGAGCGGTTTGTCGAGGGGGCGGCCCCGTTGATGCTGCTGAGCCTGGCGACGATCGGCTTTGCGCTGTTCTTCATCACGACGACGATGATCACCGGGGCCGGTAAGCCGGTCGTGTCGGTGGCGCTGGCGCTGGTGATGATGGCCGTGACGGCGGGGCTGAACTACGGCCTGATCCAGGGGGCGCTGGGCAGCGGCGAGGCGGGGCTGTTGATGAACGCGGCGGCGACGGCGACCGCGGGGGCGATGGTCTCCGGGTGCGTGGCCGCGGTGGGGTACCTGGTGTGGCGCTTCAAGGCGGGGCTGCCGCTGTTGACGCTGGCGCGCGGTGGGGTGGGGGCGGCGCTCGTGTTCGCGGCGCTGCTGGTGACCCCGACGCCCGAGGACGCTGGCCGCGTGATGACGCTGGCGCTCGTCGTGGGCAAGGGCGCGGTGGGCGCGGCGCTGTTTACGGGGTGGCTCGCGTTGACGCGCGAGTTCGGCCCAGAGGACATGGATCGGCTCGGGCGCATCATGAAGCGCAAGAGCCGCGCTTGAGTCGAGAGAAGATGGACGTGGAAGCCAAGGAGGCAAACAAAGTCATGATGTACACGACGACAACCCGACGAGGCCCGTCGCTGGGGATGCTCATCGGCCTGCTCGCGCTGGTCGCGCTGACGAGCGCGTGCGCCGGGAACGCCAAGAACCGCAAGATGTCCGACCTGAACACGAGCGTCCGCGGCTACCACACCGCGCTGCGCCTCGGGCGCTACTACGAGGCGAGCCGCTACCTGGCCCCGGCCGAGCAGCAGGAGTTCATCGGCGGCTACGAGGAGCTGGGCGAGGACTTCGAGATCGTCGAGATCGAGCCGAAGGTGGTCAGCCTCGGCCAGGACGGGGCCACGGCCTGGTCCGAGACCGAGATCCGCTGGTTCCGCCTGCCGGACATGACCGTCCACAAGGACGAGATCCGGGCGACCTGGAAGTTCAGCGAGGACAGCAACTCCTGGTACATCGAGGATCGGAGCATCAAGCCCAACAAGAAGCGCAAGAAGCGCTCGCCGCTGCCCGGCGTCTACGCCTCCCGCGACAAGAAGGAGGACGAGGAGAAGGCAGCCGCGGAGGGGCTCAAGCCCGAGAGCGACGACTCCGACCCCGAGAACGACGAGCAGCCCGACGAGTGAGCACCCGAGGCGCCGCGTCGGGCATAGAGGAGCCATGAACCCCAGCTCTGGAGGAGCCATGCCTGAGCCCGCCGCGATTCACCCCGATCCCCACCTCCCCGCCACCGTCAACGCGAAGGCGCTCCCCTGGGAGCCGTCCCCGGCTCCGGGCGTCGAGCGCCGCCGCCTGGAGCGGACCGGCGGAGAGCGGGCGCGGGTCACCAGCCTCGTCCGCTACGCCCCGGAGACGGGCTTCCCCGCGCATGAGCACGGCGGCGGCGAGGAGTTCCTGGTGCTCTCGGGCGTCTTCTCGGACGAGACGGGCGACCACCCGGCGGGCAGCTACGTCCGCAACGGCGTGGGGACCCGGCACGCGCCCCACACCGACGCAGGGTGCGTCATCTTCGTCAAGCTCTGGTGGATGCACCCCGATGAGACGGGGCTCACCCGCGTCAACACCCGCGACGAGGCCAACTGGGGCGACGCACCCTGGGGAGCGCGCCTGCCGCTCTACGAAGACGCGCGGGAGCAGGTCGAGCTGTGGCGCCTGCGCCCGGGCGCGGTGACTGAGGTCACCGTCGAGGGCGGCCTGGAGGTGTTCGTCGTCTCCGGCTCGGCCACCCTCGGCGACGACCGCCTCTCCGCGTGGAGCTGGGCGCGGCGGCCCCAGGCGGGCGTCCTCACCCTCGCCACCCTCTCCGGGGCCACCGTCTACCTCAAGCGAGGTCACCTCGCCGACCTCCCGCCCACCCCGGACGCCTGACGTCACACCCGCCCGCGCGTCTCGCCGGTCGAGACGCCGCTGGCGATGATGTGCGCGGTCCGCAGCGGGACCGGGATGACGCTCTGGGTCGTGAAGTGGCCGATGACGTGCGCCGCCTCGACCGCGCTCAACCCCGCGCGCTGCACGAACACGTCCGCGACCGGCTCCATCGGCCCGGCCTTCTCAATGAGCGCCCACTTCGCCTCGCCGCCCTCGACCTTCGTGAGCAGCGCCTCGCGGATCCGCGCCATGTTCGGCTCCTTGCGCGCGACGACGAGGACGGGCATCTCCAGCGCCTCGGAGAGGGCGTGGATGTCCACCACGTTGAACCCGGCCAGCGCGATCCCCTGGAGCATGATCATGTGGTTGTGCTCAAAGAAGCGGCTCCCGCGCACGAGCTGCTCAATCGCCTCCGCGGAGTCGGAGCCGTCGCGCTGCACTTCGCCGCAGAGGACGCCGTCGAGGCGGAGGTTGGAGTAGACCGCCCCGACGATGGAGACGGCGCCGCGGTGGGCGCGGTCGAAGGCGAAGTCGTCGAAGGCGATGACGTGTGAGAGGCGTCGTGTCATGTCTGGTGTTCTCCGCTGGGCGAGCTGTGAGCGGTGGCCCCGGGGAAGCTAACGACGCGAGCCGGGTCGGTCAAGGCCGATCACGACGAGCCGTTGTGCAGGAGCAGCGCGAAGGTGTCGTGGCTGTACCCGAGCAGCGCGCCGTCGCTGGCGGTCATGTCGAAGTACCCGACGGCGCTGTATCGAGAGTCGGGGTAGGGGGCCAGGTAGGAGCCGCGCCCGGGGTAGAGGATGCTGCTGTCGACCTGGACCCAGCGCCAGTGTCCCGCGATCGCCTCCGCGCTCAGGTGGGCGGGGGCGCCGATGAGCGCGGCGAGGTGTCCATGGACGAGGGTGGCGGCGTGGTCCGGGTCGAGGTGATGTTTGCGGTAGTAGGTGCGGGCCTTGGTGAGCGTCCACATCAGCCGTTGGACGGCCTTGTCGGGCGTGAGCGGGACGAGCCGCGGGGTGGCGTCCCGTATGAGCAGAGAGGGCCACATCTCGCGCGGGGACTCGTGCCACGGGTAGCTGCACCAGTCGCGCAGGCGAGCGGCGGCCTGGAACAGCTCGGCGAAGTCGATCGTCCTGAGGACCGCCTCCAGATCGCGGGAGAGGGTGAAGGAGCCCCAGAGCGGCTGGACGCGGGCCTTGAGGAGGAGGGTGTTGCTGTTCATGACCCGGTCGACGGCGGTGAGGAAGGCGTCGATCGCTGGGTCATTGAGGGACGCGGTGAGGTCGGTCAGCCGAGGCGGGTGGTCCTCGCTGGGGGCGCGCCAGGGGCCGAGGTGGGCGGTGAGGTAGTCGGCGACCACCTCGGCGACCGGGTCGCGGAGCTGCCGCGCGGCGTTGAGGGTGGCGTTCACGTCGGGCAGGAGGGCGCGCAGCGCGGTGAGGGTCGCGTTGACGTCGGGCGGCTCGATCCAGTAGCGGCGGCCATCCGGGGTGCGGTGGAGCATGCGGGCGACGTAGAGGGAGCGGCGCAGCAGGCAGGGGTCGTTGAAGGTGTGCCACCGGCGCAGGAGGTTGTTGACGTCCGACTCGTCGTAGTCGCCATACTCGAACTTGCTCGCCAGGTACTTGAGCGCCGCCTCGCGGCGCCTGTGCTTCTTGGGCCACGAGGTGAAGCGCCCCGACGCGTCGAGGTAGCGGTGGATGATGGCGAGGTCGTTGGCGTCGAGCATGGCGCTCCTGGAGCGGGCGGTGTCGCGAGGTGGTGGCGCCTGAAAGGGTGGGGCGGCGGTTGGGGGTTGTCAAGGTTGGGGGCGGTTGTAGAACAGGAGGTCGAGGACGTCCGTGGCACCGGTCGAATGTGGAGCGAGGGGCCCACAAGGGACCCCACTACACCTCCTTGCCCCGCCCTTCCCCAAGCCACAACGCTGCTCATCAACCATTCAATGCATCACGGAACCCGTGGTCTGGGGGGTGCGGTGCTCTCGGGTGTGTAGGGGGACCCCTTGTGGGTCCCCGTTCTTCTATTTGGACCGGTGCCACGGACGTCCGTGTCCGACACCTCCTTGCCCCGTCCTTCTCCCTGCTCATCAACCATTCAATGCATCACGGAACCCGTGACCTCGGGGGTGGATGGTTCTCGGGTGTGGTGGGGGCCCCCTTGTGGGTCCCCGATTCCCTTTGAAAATCTCGGGCGCGCTGGTAGGTTCGGGGGTCGTACCCTGACCCCTGGAGGGCCGTCGTCATCGGCGCCCGGCTGGGATTGTCTGGAGAGCCACGCGTGAAGATCATCGAGTGCCGCGGGATCGAGGCGGAGTGCGAAGGGACCTGCATCATCGCGCGCCACGGCGCGGTCGTGGAGACGCTGGGGGTGCCCTGGTCGGGGCTGTCGCAGTCGCGCGACGCCGAGGGGCGCCTGGACCTGAGCGCCGAGGCGCGGTGGCTGGCGGCGCGGCGCATCTTTCACGACACGACCCAGGCGGAGCGCTTCGTCCACGCGCTCCAGCTCGCCTAGTCCGAGGTCCTGGAGCGCGACGACCTCAGCAGCCAGCAGCTCAGCCAGCGGATCTCGGAGGAGATGGGGCTGGACGCGGCTGGGCCGCTGTACCGCATCGCGCGCTGGGTGCAGAGCCGCGTCGTGCTGGAGCACCACCGCTGGCTGTCGGACCAGCCCCGCACCCGGGTGCGGATCGGCGGCCAGGCCGCCTGGTGGCACCCTCGCCCCAACCCGCGCGACCCGCGCGACCCCGAGCAGCCGATGGTCTGCATGGCGCAGTTCACCGGGGAGCTGGACCCGGCGCTGCCGGGCGACGACCGCACCCGGTTCTTCGTCTTCGGGGCCAGCAACTTCGATGGGGACGACGGCCGCTACGCCATCCTCTGGCAGGACGCGGCCTGGCCGTCGGAGCACTACGCGCTGCTCATGCGCGACGACCCGGTGGGGTTCGCCGTGGTCGCCGTGGACTTCGTTCAGGCCAGCCCCGACCCGACGCGGGGGCCGATCCCCGAGGACGGGTTTCACAAGTCGGTCCTCATCTGGCAGAGCACCCCCGGCCACGCCGGGCGGTGGACCAGCCGCGCTTTCTCCGGGGGGCTGCGCGAGGCCTCCATCGAGATGGTCACCAGCGTCGCGGGTTTGGAGGACGAGGGGTTCCGCGTCGTGACCGGCGACGTGTTTCAGCAGGCGTGGCTGTGGGAGAGCCTGCGGCGATTGAACGTCCTCTTTGGTCGCCCCGACTCCGTGGAGGCGCGCCTCTTCTTCCATGGGCGCGAGCACGAGTTCGTGCTCCTCTACGGCGGCTACACCCTCTGGACCAACGCCCCGCTCAACACAGTCGAGGACGACTTCATCGCCCGGGCGTGGCCCGGCGTCGGCGGTGAGCCAGAGGCGCTGACCCGGCTGGTCGCCCCCTCGGGGAGCTACGGGGAGGGGCCGCTGCTGCCCGTCCTGACGTTCGCCCCGGACGACCTCATCGATCACCCGCACGTCGAGTACGGCGATCAGGGGTTGGTTCACGTGGCGGTGCCGCGGGAGATCTGCGGGGTGCGGGTGGGGCGGGCGGTGACCCAGTTGTTCTGACCGGGTTGAGGCTCACGGGGCGTTCGGAGGGACGCAGCCGTCGGGCTGATCGGGCATGCAACGGGCGTTGCACCAGAAGTGCTGGATGCTGTTGTCCGAGAAGTAGATGCTGGCCAGGCCGCACTCCCGGATGCGCTGGGTGCCTGGCTGCACGTCCCACCTGAGGATCCCGGCCGAGACGGGCTCCCCGACGCTGTTATCAAAGTCCAGAGGGCCGGACGCGCCGGTGACGTCGAGCGAGCCGTCGGGGGTGGCCATCTCGTTGAAGGCGGCCACGAGGTCGTCCGGGACGAGGTTGACGGCGCGCCCGTCGTTGGTGTCGTTGAGCCGCATGAGCTGCTCGGCGACGGCGGCCCCGGTGGGCTCCCCGTCGATCCCCGAGGCGGCGATGGCGAGGATGTAGACGGCGTCGTAGACGTGCTCGGTCCAGGTGTCTGGATCGGCGTTGTAGGTCTCGGTGTAGGCCGCCTCGAAGGCGTCGAAGACCTCGCCGACGCGAAAGGCGGGGTTGACCCCGAACAGCATGCGCGGCTTCTCGTCTTCGCTGGAGAAGAGGGTGCGGAGGCGGCTGGAGCGGGTGCCGTCGGGCATGAAGAAGGGGACATCGCGCAGCCCCGCGCCCTCGTCCGTGGTGAGGACGGCGAGGACGTCGGCGGTCTCCTCGGCGCCAACGAGCAGCGCGGCGTCGAGCGGCAGCGCGGCGATGGCGTCCTGCCCCGCCTGGGTGACGGCGGCGGTGTCGTCGCCGGAGTAGGCCAGCGGGACGAAGGAGATGTTGAGGTTCTGCCCGGCGAGGGCGGAGAGCGACGTCTTGAAGGTGTCGGCGAAGCCCTGCCCGTAGGCGTCGTCGCTGTTGATGAGGGCGACGCGGACGTCGGGGGCGCCGGAGAGGGCGCTGGCGCGCAGGAGCTGCCAGTAGGCGAAGTAGGCCAGCGCGTTGGGCTGGTTGGTGTCCGGCGGTGCGGTGCGCCAGATCAGGTCGTTGTCGTCGAGGGCGCTGATGTCCACGGCGGTGGCGCTGGCGCTCATGCCCACGATCCCCCGTGGGATGGTGACCTCCTCGGCGACCGGGAGGAACGAGCGCGACTGCGCCGGGCCGATGATCGCGGCCGGGCCGAGCGTGTCGGCCAGGTAGTTGGCGACGAGCACGGCGTGGTCGGGGTTGCCCTGGTCGTCGCAGACCTGGAACGCCAGCGGTCGGGCGCTCTGGAGGCCGCCGACGCCGCCTGAGATGGCGTTGATCTGGTCGGTCGCCAGCGTCAGCGCGTTGAGCGAGCGCACGCCCAGCTCTGGCGAGGGGCCGGAGAGGCCGAAGACCGCGCCCATCCGAAGCGCGTTGGGGTCGTCGAAGGGGCCGACGTAGCGCTCACAGGAGCTGGCGGCGGCCGCCTCGGGGGCCTCGCCGACGTCGAAGAAGCAACCGGGCAGGAGCGCCAGCGTCAGCAGGAGCAGCGCTGACAGCGTCGCGGAACGGATCATGGGTCGCGGCCTCACAAGTTGGGCGCCGTCGCGGCGCGTGGTGTCGCACCATCTGTTGTCGCCCAGGCGATCGCCACGGGTCAAGGGAGGTGGCCATGTCACGCGATGTTTGACCTACCGCATGCGCCTGGCCAGCTCACGATCGAGGGCGTTGGCGAACTTCTGCTTGTCCTTCGGGCCGAAGGGCGGGGCGCCGCCGGTGTGGATCCCGCTGTCGCGCAGCTCGTGCATGAAGTCCCGCACCGACAGCCGCGAGCGCACGTTCGCCTCCGTGTACACCTCGCCGCGGGGGCTGATCCCGAGCGCGCCCTTCTCGACGACGTCCGCCGCCAGCGGGATGTCGGCGGTGATGACGATGTCCTCGGGCGCCACCCGCTCGACGATCCACGAGTCGGCCACGTCCGCCCCCTTCGGGACGACGATCGAGGTCACCCGCTTGTTCTTCGGCGTCGGCAGCGGGTGGTTGGCGACCAGGCACACCGGGATCTCCAGGCGCCGCGACACGCGAAACACGATCTCCTTGACCGCTCGCGGTGAGGCGTCGGCGTCGATCCAGATCTTCATACAGCTCTCCAACGTGGGGCGGCCCGAGCGAGGGCGCCTTGAGGTGACCCAAAGTAGAGGCGCGCGCCCCGGACGGTCAAGGCTCACGATTGACAGCGCCTCCGGCCCCGCCCTACGCTGACGTGCGTGAGCCAAGACCCCCACGTGAGGTGCGCCGGTGGGTGAGCCGCTGATTCAGAAAGAGGTCCCCGAGGACGCCCCGATCACCGAGACCAGCGTGACGCTGTTTCGCCTCGGCGAGGCGTGCAACAACCGGTGCCCGATGTGCACGAACAGCGGCCTGCCGGAGGCGTTCTTCTTCGACGAGGCGGAGCTGCTGCGGCGAGTCGGGTTCGTGCACGCGCGCGGGCTGCGGCGCGTCGTCATCACTGGCGGCGAGCCGACCATCCACCCCGGGTTCTGGTCCGTGGTGGCGAGGCTCGGCGAGCTGGGCATGAGCTGGGACATCAACACGCACGGGCGGCGCTTCGCGGAGCCGGAGTTCACCGCGCGGGCGATGCGCGAGGGGCTCCAGCGCGCGATCGTGTCGCTGCACGGCCACGAGGAGCAGGTCAGCCGGATCATGTCGGGCATCTCGGCGAAGGGGCACGACGAGACGATCCGGGGGATCGAGCAGCTCCTGGGGCAGGGCGCGGCGGTGATCATCAACCTCGTCGTGTCGGAGTGGACCGCGGCGACCCTCCCCGAGTTCGTCGCCTGGTGCGCCGAGCGGTTCGGGGCGCCCGCCCACGGGGGGCCGCGCTACGCGATCAAGTTCGCGTTCCCGTCGCTGCTCTCCAAGGGGGAGTCCTGGGCGCCGATCCGGATTCGCCTCTCGGACACGGCGGCGAGCCTGGAGCGGCTGCCCGAGGTGGCCGACGAGGCCGGGATCGAGCTGATGTTCGAGTCGTTCCCGAACTGCGTGCTGGGCGAGTCGGGGGCGAAGAACGTGGGGCGCCTGGGGTTCGGGGAGACGCACTACCTGGACGACGTGACCGGCGACGCGCTCTACTCGATCGCGTGGCTTGAGGCGCGGGACGCCGTCTACGCCCGGGCCTGTCAGCTGTGCGAGGCGTTCGAGGCCTGCCCCGGGGTCAGCGCCCGCTACGTGGAGTTGTTTGGAACCGATGAGCTGAAGCCGTTCTTGAGCGGCCCCATCCCATGGTGGTTTGGAGCATGAGCACGCCTGCCCTTGAGTACCTGAAGACCCGCATCGACCTCCTTGAGCAGCAGCTCGTGATCTGCGCCGGGCGGCGCGAGGATCGCGACACGATCGAGGCGGAGAAGATGACGACCACGCTCCGTCAGGAGCTGGCCGAGCTGGAGCACGCCGAGCACGGCCCGCAGCTCCCCGTGACCCGCCTCCGGGAGGAGCACGGGCTCAACCCGTTTGAGATCGACGTCCTCTTCCTCGCGGTCGGGGCGCAGCTCGACGGCTACCTCGGTGAGCTGGCCGCCCACTGCACCAGCCACAGCAACCATCAGTACATCTCGCCCTGGCTCGCCGCGACCCTGTTCTGCGAGCGCCGCATCCACCGCCTTGAGGCGATGCGCAGCCTCGACCCCGACGGCCGCCTCGCGCAGCGCGGCCTGGTGCGCGTCCAGCCCCACCCGGCCAGCGCCACCGACAACCCGATGTACCACGAGATCGTCCCCGCCCCCTTCCTCAGTGGCTTCGTCCGTGGGGAGCGGGTGGTCGGCCCCGAGGTCGCCAGCGTCGGCCGCGCCCTGACGCCGGAGCTGGGCTTTGACGAGATCGCCATCGGCCCCGAGGACCACCGCTTCCTCATGGAGCTCAAGACCTTCCTGAGCGAGACCACCCCCGAGATGGGGATCACCGCCGCCCCCGGTCGCTACGACTTCGCCCGCGGCACCGCCATGCTCCTCACCAGCCCCAAGGGCTCCGGCAAGACCCTCACCGCCCGCGCCTTCGCCCGAGAGCTGGGGCTTGACGTGTTGGAGGTCGATTGCGAGCGGCTCGCGGCGCTCCCCTGGGAGCTGGCCCAGCTCGCCATGACCTCCGCGTTCGCCGAGGCCGCCTTCTGGGGCGAGTGCCTCATCCTCGACGAGGCCCAGCTCCTCCTCTCCAAGGGGCAGACCGACCAGATGAGCGGGGTCGCCCAGGGCGACGCGCTCGCCGTCGCCGCCTTCAACCACTGCGTGCGGCGCTACCCCGTGTTCGTCCTCCTCACCTCCGAGGCCCAGGCCGACCTCTCCGAGCGCGTCGAGCCCACCCTCTCCGTCCAGTACCACCTCTCGCCCATGACCACCGACGGCTGCAACCTCGCCTGGCAGCTCAACCTCCCCGCCAACGTCCAGCTCGCCCCGGACGTCGACTTCGGGCGCCTCACCGAGCTGTACACCCTCCCCGGCCGCTCCATCCAGAACGCCCTCAGCCTCGCCAGCCACCGCGCCCCGGACGAGCATGGGGTTGTCGAGGTCGATCAGGCCCACCTCGACGCCTGCGCCCGGATTCAGCAGAACACCAACATGAGCCAGGTCGTCAAGCGCACCCGCGTCAACCGCTCCCGCAAGGACCTCCTCCTGCCGCCCGAGCTGTCCAGGCTCATCGACGAGCTGATCGAGACCGAGCGGATCCGCGAGACCGTCCTCAACGAGTGGGACCTCGCCCGCAAGTTCCAGAAGGGGCTCGGCATGTGCTGCCTCTTCGACGGCGAGCCCGGCACCGGCAAGACCCTCACCGCCGAGGTCGTCGCCAGCGAACTCGACATGCCGATGTACACCGTCAACATCTCCTACGTCGTCTCCAAGTACATCGGCGAGACCGAGAAGAACCTCCAGCGCATCTTCGACGAGGGCAGCAAGGGCCGCTGCCTCCTCCTGTTCGACGAGGCCGACACCCTCTTCTCCAAGCGCACCAAGGTCACCAGCAGCATCGACCGCTTCTCCAACATGGAGATCGGCCTCCTCCTCCAGCTCATCGAGAACTACCGCGGGCTCGTCGTCCTGACGACCAACCTCAAGTCCTCGATCGACAGCGCCTTCAACCGCCGCTTCTCCTACAAGCTCAAGTTCCCCATGCCTGGCCCCGAGATCCGCAAGCAGATCTGGGAGCGCCACCTCCCCATGGACCGCCTCGACGACACCATCGACCTCGACGCGCTCGCCAAGGACTACGAGGTCAGCGGCGGCTCCATCCGAACCATCTCCCTGCGCTCGGCCTACCGCGCCGCCCTCCACAACGAGGGCCGCATCTCCCAGGAGATGCTCGTCGAGCTGCTCCACGAGGAGATGCGGAGCCTCGGGCGTCTCATTCGGGGGTGAGCGCGGTCGGTTTGCCTGTTCACACCTGGCGCCTGTTGTTCCGGAGGCTTGTATGGCTCCGTCGTCGAAAGAGTGTTGTGTTTGGGTCGATATCGCGGTGGCGTCAAGAGACGAATGGCCTGGTTCACCGCCAGACCTCGACTGGCTCGAATACGAGTCCCTGGTTGAGCTGGCTGAAGACATTCAACACGACCTCGATGACCTGGATGACGGTGAGCGGTGGTCGCTCTCGCTCCTTCCGGGAGAGCCCAATCCCGTGTTCTCAGTACCTGAGGCGTTTGCCACGCTTGTGGCGCTGCTCAAGGGGGCGCCGCTGTTGTTCACACGACCTGGCGATGCTGTCCCCGACGAGGTCGATGTGTCACGCGAGGTCAAGGTGTGGGTCGCCAAGGGGGCGGTGGATCATCTGGTGCGTTTGCTGCCTGCCGGTGCTCGGCCCAAGGCGCTTGGACGGGTCGGTCCGTTCGAGGTGGTGCTCAAGCTGGGGGATTTGAGCAGGGAGGAGGCGGATGCCCTGGTCAACGCGTCCAACACACACCTCAAGTTGGGAGGTGGGGTGTCAGGAGCGTTGGCGAGAGCGGCTGGCCCCGAACTGCAAGCCTTGATGTTGAACCAGTTGAGGCTTCACAGCGAACTTGAACCAGGTGACGCGGTGACGACTCAGGCGACTGGAGCGCTCAGGTGCCGCCTGGTCATTCACGCGGCGACGGTCACTGGCACCGAGGCTGTCGTCAAGCGGGGGCTGGAGAACATGCTGGCCGAGTGCGAACGCCTTAACGTGGAGCACGTCGCGATCCCCGCGCTGGGCACGGGTGTGGGCGGTTTGTAGCTGGAGCGGTGTGCGCTGTTGTTTCAAGAGGTGTTCAGCAATGCGCAGCCAACACGTTACCCCAGTCGGCTCACCTGTGTCTTGTGGACTGCCCGTGCCTTCCGTTGCTTTGAGGACGCCTTCTTTCGCAAAGGGTAGGGTGAGGTGGATCGTGTTGATATGGATTGTGAAATAGTGTTTTAGGCGGGCGGGTTTTGTCTACGCCTTGAAGAACTCTTCAAGTGTATCCGGGTGTGCCACGCTGATTCGAAAACCTCTCCCTATCATGTACGTGCTTCTGATTTCTGTCTCCAAAGCGCTGATGATCGAGGAGATGAATCGATACGCTCGCAGATAATCATTTTCGTTGGGGTCAAGCGCTCGAAGCTGTTTGGTGAAATCAAGCGCCTGGTTCCAGGCGGGGATCCCATTTGAGCAGTCGTATAATTCCCAGGCTGCCATTTCTTCAGGAGTATGGAGTTCAGGATCTCCGTCGATCTCTTCTTCAAGGAGGAGAGCCAGGTAGATGGCTCCATGCCAGGGGTGAAAGTCGACAGCGAACATGGAGACGGGCCGTCCGTGTGCACGCTTGGCAGATTCACGGATGGTCGTGGTAAAACATGCGGTTAACTTGTTCGACCAGTCTTGTGAAAACAGGTCCATGGGTTATCGGTCCTTCTTGTTCTGTCTGGAGGACTGGTGTTGGGGCTGCTTCGAGCCGTTTGTGTCGCGAGCCAGCGCATCTTCGGTGTGTTGGTTCATAAGTGGAGCGCAGATAAGATGCGTGTCAAGGATACCACCGCAGAGGCCAGGCGGCTTATCGAGAAGTTCTTCCCCGAGTCTGTGGGTTTGATCCCAGATGGCTCCGTTATCAGCTTTGTGGGGATGTTGAATGCGATGGACCGGGCCGGTTTGTGTTTTGACGCGTCGTGTGATCCGTTTGCGTCGCTTCATTTTTCGCACATCATGCGCCCTGAGCAGGACGAGTCGTTCGCGAGCCGGGGTGGTTTCTCAGGCGCGAGTTTTGGGGGGGTCTACGAGCGGATACTTGACCACACAGGGATCTCTCCATCCGGGCGGATCGTGTTGATACCGGATAATCATGTGACGGTTGGTACCCCTTATTGCCTGATATGTGACGTGGGGAGAGCTGTTCAGAGGGTAGAAGAGCTTGAAGGAAGGCATGTCTGGCATGTCTTTGACGGGTCGAATGACACCCTCATCGTCTATGAGTCAGGTGAAGCCATCGCTATCGACCACGACAGGCGTCTGTGGTGGGCGACATCGAGAATGCGTGTTCGCCGCTGACATCACAGCCATGATTGTGGTGGCACGCTTGCCGTGGCGGGCGGCCCTTCTCGTTCTGTATGGTGCCTTCATTCGGCGAGCACGAGACTGTGTTCAAGTGGATCAAACCCTTGTGGCCATTGCGTCATCTGGTCATACAGGGCGCCAGCCCACGGGTCTTCAGGCTCGTTATCGTTGTCATAGAGCGCTAGAAGAATGGTTTGAAACGAAATGAGCTCGCCTTCCTCAAACGCTCTGACTTGCGCTTGTGTCTCAGCTCGTTCAGCCTGAATGTGGCGGAGCGTTGTGAGCTGTGCGCCCCTTAGATCAGATCCTCGCAGGTCGGCACCCTTCCAACCAACGTGCGATAAATTGGCCCCTCGGAGGTCGGTGTGGCGTAGCTCGGCGCCTTGGAGATCGGCGCCGGAGAGGTTGGCGTCTTGCAACTGAGCGTTGCTCAAGCGAGCGTGTGTCATCTTGGCATGTCTGAAATCGGCAGCAGGCGCATGCACTTCGCTCAAGTCGGCAGCTTCAAATCGAGTACACACCACGGACGCATGCGCGAGCGTGGCCTGCCGGAGCGTCGCTTGGTCCAGGTGGGCGTTGGTCAGGTAGCATGAGCGCAGGTTGGCACCTTTCAGGTTGGCTCCAATGAGGGTGGCGCAGTCCAAATCAGCGTGCTCCAGGTTGGCGTTCTCCAAGTTGGCCTGGTCGAGGCGGGCAAATGGCAACGCAACTCCGTAGAGGTGAGCAGCGCTGAGTGGAGCTTGGGTGAGGGCCATTCGGGGCTGTGTTTCTCCAGACTCAATCGCCCAGGGCAACAGTGAGAAGTCTGGTTCCCCGCCAAGAACAAGAACATGCTCTTGTTGGGCGTGCTGGAGCCACTTTGCATGTTCAAGGCAAAGGGTGGGTAGCCAGAGTCGTGTCCAGGCCCAGTCATGGACGCGATTGAAGAGCGCTGGAGAGAGATGGGCTCGAACATAGTCCCATAGGAGCGTAATGAGCGCGTTGGCGTGGTCTTGAGGACCCGCGGGAACATGGCTCAGCAACTTGCCAAGAGCTTGGATGTCAGGCTCAGGGGCTGAGCAGAGGTGTCGTGCTGAGCTGAGGAGGTTGTTGATTGTCAGCATGGATGGAGGGTCCTGTCCAACACGATCTTTGAACGTGATGATGTCCTCAACGGTAAGATACGATCTGTTCTCAACTTGAGCTTTGGTGCGGTCAAACGCAAGGAAGACTCATCCTTGACCAGGCTGATGTCAATGGCCACACACCCTGCCCAACCCCGCACATCACGCAGACCCCATCAGCGCCTCAGCGGCCACCGCCACCGCCTCATCCACCGCTTCAGCCAGCTCCTGGAGCACAGCGAGCGCGTCGGGGTCGGTGATCGGCCCGTTCTGGGCGGCGCGGGCGTCGTGGAGGTGGCGGGTCGCCTCGGTGGGTTGGTCGCGGCGCGCGGCGACCGCCGCGAGCCCGATGAGGGGGATCTCCGGGTCGGGGGCGCCCTCGATCGCGGTCGCCGCGGAGAAGGCGGCGTGGGCCTGGTCGAGGTCGGCGTCGGCGAGGTGGACCCAACCTGTGTTGACGTGGGCGAGCGCCTGGCCCTGGGCGTTGTGCATGGCGGTCATGGCGTCGAGGAAGCGGCGGTAGCAGCTCAGCGCCTCGGCGGAGCGTCCGAGGCGACGCGCCGCCTCGCCCTGGCTGTTGACGCAGAGCGCCTCGCCGAAGGGGTCGCGCGCCGCGGTGAAGGTGAGCGCCGCGGCGCGGAAGGTGGCCTGGGCCTCGTCGAAGCGCTGCTCCAGCTCGAAGGTGGAGGCGCGCTCCCAGGTGAGCAGGGCGCGGCCGCGGTTGTCGTTGAGCTGGTCCATCAGCGCCGCCGCCTCGCGGAGCTGGCGGTCGATGCGGTCGCGGATCTCGGTGGTGAGCGTCTGCCCGGCCTCGACGGCGCGGCGGAGGATGCGCGCCTGGTGGAGGGAGGCGTAGGCCTGGCCGTGGAGGTCGCCCATGGCCTGGTGCAGGCGCAGCGCCCGCTCCAGCAGCTCCAGCGCCTGCTCGGGGCGCTGCTCGCGGCTGTGCGCCTCCGCCTTGTCGCGCAGGACGTCCGCCTCGGTGAGCCGCACGAGGTCGCGGACGTAGCGCGAGGTCGTGCGCTTCCAGGCCCGTTGCAGGGAGCGGGTCGCCCGCTTGAGGTCCTTCCTGGCGCGGTCGATATCGCCGCGCATCAGCCGCAGCTGGCCCCGGAACTGGAGCCCGAAGCCCTCGACGAGGGGGTCGCGGTTGCGCGCGGCGAGGGCGACGGCGTCGCTCAAGAGCGCCTCGGCGCGGTCCTGCTCGGCGAGCAGCACCGCGGCGGCGCCGCGCCAGAGCTGGATCGAGGGGAGCAGGGCGTCGCGGTCCTCGTCGGGCTCGGCGGCCACCGCTTCGAGCTGCACCGCGACGCCTTGGACGCCGTCGGCGTCGCGCTGCCGGTAGTGGACCAGCGCCGTGCCGATGAGGATCCGCTGTCGCAGGTCGCCGCGGCGGGGCGCGGCGTGGCGGTGGTTGAGGCGCCAGGCGCGGCGGAGGCTGCTCAGCGCCCCCTCCCAGTCGCTGCGGATCATCGCCTCCAGGCTGTCGCGCAGCAGCAGCTCCAGCCCCTGCGTCAGGTGCTCGGCGGAGGCGCCTGAGGCCCGGGAGCGCTCGGTCAGGACCTGGCGCATCGCCTCCGACGTGAAGCCGTAGCTGGCCTCCCAGGCCGACGCGTGGCGGCTGAGCCAGCCCTGGCGCAGCAGCACCTCGGGCGCGACGCCGCTGCCCTCCATCGCCCACCGCAGCACCCGCTGCGAGAGCCCGCGCCCGATCCACGCGAGCTGGCTGAGCCCGTCGATGGCCCGCCGCGGTGACTCCAGCCGGTCGAGCAGCGCGTCGAGGTGGTGGGCGTAGATGTCCCCGAGCGCCTGCGGGAGCGACGCCAGCAACCCCTCGGGCACCTCACGCACGTCGTCCGCGCCGACCTCC
>PBBL01000006.1 GCA_002716585.1 Myxococcales bacterium
CACGATCACCTCCTCGATGTCCCGCACCCCGGCGCTCGACCAGGTCATCCCCGAGGGGCTGGTGACGCGCAGGTCGAGGTCGCCCTCGCGGCCGTCGAAGATGATCGTGGTGCGAAGCAGCTGCCCCTGGCTGAGGCGCGCGCGGTAGAGATCCGGGTTATCCGGGCAGATGATCGCCTCGGACTCAAAACCGTCTGCGACGGACGTCGCCGCCTCGGGCGAGTTGTTGGGCTCGTTGGCGTCGTCGGCGCAGGCCGAGCTCTCCTGGATCTCGATGGAGATGTCGTACTGGGCCTGACCCGCTTGCAGCGAATAGACCTCGATGTAGTAGGTCCCGTCCTCGGGGGCCTCGGCGAGGGTGATCTGCTCGTTGTCGGTCACGCTCCAGGAGGTCAGCAGCGGCGTCTCCGCGTCGCCCAGGTAGAGGTCGATGTCCAGGTCCTTCTGCGCGTGCTCGAACAACGCGAGGACGTCCAGCTGCTGCCCCTGGGTCAGCTCGACGCGGTAGACGTCCCAGTCCCCCTCACAGACCGTCAGGCCGGTCTCCAGGAAGCCATCGGAGGTGACCGTGGTCGCGTCCTCGATGAAGTCATTGGGCTCAAAGGGGTCCTCGGTGCACGGGTCGTTCATCTGCTCGGGGGGCAGGATCGCGATCGTCGCCGTCGTGATCAGCACCACCGGCTCGCCGCCCTCGTCCGCCTCGACCTGAAAGCCGACCTCGACCGACTGCCCGACCAGCGCGGCGTCGGTCGGGGTCCACGCGAAGGTGCAGCTCGACGGATCGAAGCTCGCCCCGGACGGGAGCTGGCCGACGACCGAGCAGGCCACCGCCAGCCCGGCCGGGTTGTCGATCGGCAGCGCGAAGCGCAGCTCCTCGTTCAGCCGCACCTGCTGGGCGTCGATCTCCCCCAGGGTCAGCTCCAGCTCGCTCACCACGAGCCGCACCAGCGCGTCGTCCTGCGCCTGGCCGTCGGACACGACAAAGAGCACCCGCAGGCTCGCCCCCTGATCGTCCAGCGTCGGCGTCCAGGTGAACAGCCCGGTCTCCGGGTCGAGCGCCCCGCTCGCCGGTGCCGGGCCATCGATGCTGAACTGGAGGGCGTCGCCGTCGGGGTCGGTGGCTTCGAGCTGAAGCTCCAGCGTCTCGCCCGCGCGCACGATCTGGTCACCGGGGTTGAGCAGCTCGGGCGGGGAGTTGTCCCCGCCCTCGACGACCGTCATCTGGACCGTCTCGCGATCCTCCAGGTCGCCGTCGCTGACCGCGAAGGTCAGGATCACGAGCTGGCCCAGCTGGCTCGGGCTCGGGGTCCACGTGAAGCGGCGGGTGGGCTTGTCGAACTTGGCGCCCTCGGGCAGCTCCCCGAACACCGAGAAGCTGAGCCGGTCGCCGTCCGGATCCTCGGCCATCACCTCGAACGCCAGCTCGCGGCCCAGGCGCGCGCGCTTGGAGCCGATCTTGTCGAGCGTCGGGGCGCGGTTGCCGGAGCCGCCGGTCGTCCCGCCCGAGGTCGAGTTGCTCGTGCTGTTGCTCGTGCCGCCGCCCGTCCCGCTGGTCGAGGTCCCGCCGGTCGTCCCTCCGGTCGTGTCCCCGTCGGACGAGCCGCCGTCGTCACCGCCGCAGCCCACCGCCCACACCAGCGCCAGACACCCCACAACACCACACAATCGCCCAATCATCGCCTATCTACCTCGTTACAGGCCAGCGCGTACACCCACCAGCCCAGCTCCCACCTCAACGCGCCAGCGCGCCTCGCCGGAGTGCGGCGTGGCGGCGGGGTTTTCCCCTGTAGACTTCGATCAGCCCGACGTCGCGAGGTGGCGATGTGTCTGAAACAAGGCTCTAACACAACCGCCTGGCCACAGCAAACCCGTCCTCGGACGCGAGGCGCGGAGCCCGCGCTGCGTGGACTCGGTGAGGTGGTTCGGGGGAGGCGGCGCGAGGACGCGTTTGGAGGCGTGGGGGCGAGGCTGGGGGGCCGACGTCAGGGGCGCGTGTGCCACAAGAAGGGCTTCCAGGCCGCCGGAGGGTCCTTGGGCAGGAGCGTCTTGCCGATCACAGGCAGCCACGAGGGCTTGGCGGGCTCACGCATCAGCTTCATGTGAGCCTGCTCCGGGGTGTGGCACCCCTTCTGACGGTTGCAGGCGACGCAGCAGGTCACGATGTTGGTCCAGGTCGTGCGCCCTCCCCGGCTCTTGGGGACCACGTGATCGTAGGTCAGCTCCGAGGCGTGAAAGGACTTCGTGCAGTACTGACACTGGTAGTTGTCACGGATGTAGATGTTGGTGCGGTTGAACCGCACCGTGGGTCGTCGGTACTTGACCCGGCGACGCAGCCGCATGACCGCTGGGAGCTGAAATGAGCGGGTGACGCTGCGGACCTCCCGCTCGTAGTGGGCCAATGTCTCGGCCTTCTCCAGCCACATCAAGGTGATGGCCTTCTCCCAGCTGATGATCATGATAGGCTCGTACGTCGCATTGAGTAGCAGCGTGCCCTCCATGCTCCCTCCCTGATCCGCTCCTCCCATCCATTGGGTCGCGGTGTCCGTCCATGGTGTTGGTTGTTCGAAGTACCGATACCGGCACGTGTGTGAGCCGCGGACAGCCTACCAGCTATGCCGCCGCGACACCAACAGGACGTCAGGATAATGCGTTGAGCCGCTTGATGATTCCCGGTCTGACGCGATCGGGCGCTCCGCCGCGGTGAGCGCGGCGCCTACAGGTCGCGCTCCTGTTCCTGCTCGGCGAGCAGGAAGGCGAGCCGGAGCTTGGGGTAGGCGGCGATGGACACCGCGCCCTGACGGATGAGGGCGCGGGCGGTCTCCTCGGCGCGCTCGCTGATGTACCCGGAGCGCTCCATGATGCCGAGCACGCTGTACATCTTGCGGCGACGGTCCTCGGGGAGGATCCCGTCGGCGTACAGGGTCGTAAAGTAGTTCGGGTTGGGCAGGATGCTGGCGAGGAAGACCGCCTCCCGCAAAGTCAGCCGATGTGGGCGCTTGTCAAAGAGGACCCGGCTCGCGGTGCGGAGCCCGTAGATCCCCGGCCCCCAGTGCAGCATGTTGAGGTAGATCTCCATGATCCGCTCCTTGGGGATCGCCCCCTCCAGGGCCCAGGTCAGGAACGCCTCCTGGATCTTGCGGCTCGCGGTGCGGTCGTGGTTGAGGTAGAGGTTCTTGATCACCTGCTGGGAGATGGTGCTCCCGCCGCGCACCACGCGCCGGGCGGAGACGTTGGCGACCATCGCTCGGCGGATCCCGTTCGGATCAAATCCCTCGTGCTTCCAGAAGCGGCCATCCTCCGCGCAGGAGACCGCGTGGGGGACGACCGAGGGGATCTCGTCGAAGGGGACCCAGTCCGACGTGCCAGGGCCCACGTCGCGCTGCTCCGGCAGGCCGACCGCGCGGAGCTGGAACTCGCCCAGCAGCTCCCCGATCGGCGCCCGCGGCCCGTACTGCACCACCTTGACCTCGCTGGCGTCGATGTGCCCGTCCACCTCCAGCGCCTCCGGCTCCCGGGTGTCCACGGTCAACGCCAGCGCGAAGTCGAACCCGCCCTTCAGGCGGTACCCCTCCAACGCGGGCGCCAGATCGCGCGGCATCGAGGTGAGGACCGCGTCGGCGTCGAGCCGCGCGGAGCGCATCGACGCCGCGACGCGCCAGTGCGGGTCGCCGCCTTCATCGACGCGCTCCACGGTCCCGTCGAGGAGCAGCTCCAGCAAGCCGAGGTGGACCGCCCCGTCGCGCAGCTCCAGGCGCCCCGCCGGGCCATCCCAGCGCAGCTCGCCCCGCACCCCGCCCGGCACCGCCGACAGCGGCCGGGTCGCGATGAGCGGCGCGTCCACGCCGTGAAGCTCGCCCTCCAGGTCCAGGTCCAGATCGACCCGCCCCTGCGCCAGATCAAAGCTCGCCGAGGTCCTCCCCAACAGCACCCCGCCGGTGAGCGTGACGTGGGGCGACATCGACTCGGGCAGCAACCTCGCGTAGGGCTCCATGGAGAGCCCGTCAAACCAACCGATGAGCACCCCGCGCCTCGCCTCCGCGTTCCAACGCACGCGGATCCGGCTCGGGCGCCCCTGCGCCAGCCCCAGCGTCATGTCCAGCATGACGCGGCGCTGCGCGTCGTCAAACCAGGCGCTCACGTCCCCCACGGGCACGTCCCACGCCCCCGCCGGGTCCGACAGCCTCAACACCGCGTCCACCGTCTCCAGGCGCGTCTCCTCGCCGCCCAGCGCCAGCTCGAAGCGCTGCGCCTCCAGCTCCTGAACCACCGGCGGCTCGGCGGCGAACACGCTCGGCGTCCCCACCTCCCAGGGCAGCGGCTGACGCAGCCCGGTCACCAGCGCGTCCTCCAGCGCCACCGACGGGGGCCAGTTGAGCGCCACCCCTCGCGCGCGCACCGTCACCCCTTTGAGGGAGTTGGGCAGCCCGCCCGAGATCAGCGGGGTCAGGTCGGTCTGGCGCTCCAGCCGCACCCCGAGCCGCGCCGCGCCCGCCGCCTTCGAGATCCACCCGGTGAGCTGCCCTGGGCCGTAGTCGTCGAGCACGAGCTGACCGCTCACCGCGATCCCGTCCTCCCCCGGCTTCACCACGACCTCGGAGGTCGTCGCGCGCAGCGCCCCGAGCCTCCCCGCGTGGTCCTCCACCACGAAGCTGGCGCGGGTCAGCTTCAGCTCCGGGGCCGGGAGGCGCCGGGTCGCCGCGCCAACGCGCGAGCCCGCCCCCCGAGACCCGAGCAGCCGACGCACCAGCGCCAGATCGCCCGACTCGCCTTCGGGGGCGAGCTGGATGTAGACCTTGAGCCCGTCCGCCTCCAGCACGCCTGGCTCGACGCCGTCGCCGAGCAGCGCCGTGAGGCTGGGGTAGATGGTCAGGGTGTCGAGGCTCGCCAGGACGCTCCCCCCGGCGCCGCGACGGATGATGAGGTCGTGGACCTCCAGCCCCGTCAGGTTCCTGGGGTTGATCGCGCCCCGCTCCAGCGTCACCCCGGCGCGCTCGCCCGCCGCCGCCATCCACTCGTCCAGCAGCGGCCCGCAGATGGGCTCCAGCCGAACCACCCAGGAGAGCAACGACCCGAGGGCCGCGAGCACGATCATCACCACCAGCACCAGCGTCCACCGGACGTGGCGGCGCGGCTCGGGTGAGTCGAACACGCCGAGCTGAGCCCGAGGTGGAGCGGTGTGGCTGGACGGCGTGGCGTCGTCCTGATGGGTCTGGGGGTTGTGCGTCGCGTCCGACATCGTATCCGATTCGTCCCGCTGGCGCCGGAGTCGTGAGGGTGAGAGGCGCGTTTGGACTCTCACGTCGTGCTAGCACGCGATCGGGGGATCGGCAAGAAAGTCACCGCGTTCAACGCGCGGTCCTGGCAGGGGATCAGCGCACGAAGCAGGCGTCGAAGGTGCCGTCGGGGCGCACCACGGTGACGATGTTGTCATCGCCCGCGGCCTCCTCCTCGGACTTGACCTCATCGCCGAACTCGGTCGAGAACACCCGGGCGGCGCTGGCGACGTTCGGATCGTCGGACGTGGCGCGGCGGAGCCGGAAGACGGTGCCGACCGAGGGGAGCTGGGCGCCGTTGAAGTCGCGGCGGCCCGAGCTGATCAGCGCCAGCCGCCGCTCGCGGGGGATCTCGTCGGGCCAGACCGCCGAGAGCAGGAGGTTGCTGCTCGACGTGCTGGATCCGTGGTGCCCGACCTTGAGGATGTTGGCGCGGAGATCGACGCCCTGGTTGACCAGCGCCGCCTCCAGCTCCTCCTCGGCGTCCCCCATCAGCAGCAGGCGCGTCCCGTTGTACTCGATGTGGATGACGATGCTCGTGTTGTTGACGCGGGCGTTGTCGCGCTCGCCCAGCGTGGCGCGGTCGCTCGCGGCCAACAGGCGCACCGTCAGCTCGTCACCCCACATCAGCTCGTCGCCCAGCTGCGTCACCAGCCCCGGCACGGGGGGGCGAAACAGCTGACCGCCGTTCTCCGCGACCTCCGCCTCGGCCGCGGCGAGGTACTCGCGGTAGCGCGTCGTCCCCGGGTCGTAGCCGGGATCGACGACGTTCTCGACGTCGAAGCGCTCGAAGATCCCGAACATCCCCCCGAAGTGATCCGCGTGGGCGTGGGTCACGATCGCGTAGTCGATCCGCTCGATCCCCTCCCGCTCGAACCAGTCGGCCACGTAGCGGGCGCCGTCGTTCGTCCCCAGCTCGCCGAGGTTCCCCGCGTCGATCAAGATCGTCAGGCCCATCGCGGTCGCGTTGCTCGGGTCGCCGTCGTCCGGCGTGCGGAGCAGCAGCGCGTCCCCCTGACCGACGTCGATCACGTGCAGCTGCAGATCCATCGCGGTCGGGGCGAGCTGCTCGACCGAGCAGCGCGCGGGCGGCGTGGCCGCCTCCAGCAGGTTCTCACCCGGTGGCCGCTGGTTGGGGTCGAGCGGGGTCGTCGTGTCGACGCACGACGTCGACGCGATGACGAGGAGACCGAGCAACACAGTCTGAAGCAGTTTGGTGAGCACGATCTCCCTCCGCGCGGTTGCAGACGCATGGGTCCGATGCCGCGCAGTCTAGTGAGGCGCCCGGAGGGTTGCAACCGGTTCGCGCAATTGTCACAGGACTTGAGCACCAGGGGTGAAGTGTGGTCCAACAACCTGACCTTCAGCGCGCCCCCCGAGCGCGCGCTGGCAACGGGACGGTGAGCAGGCATGACCGACGACACACAACAACACCCCGCAGCGGCGCGCTGGCAGCGCCCCGCGATGTGGATCGGGCTCGGCGCCGCCGTGGTCGCCCTGGCGCTCCACGCCCACCACTTTGACTTCATCAACGACGACGCCTTCATCTCCTTTCGCTACGCCGACAACCTCGTGCGGCACGGCGAGCTGACCTACAACGTCGGCGAGCGGGTCGAGGGCTACACCAACTTCCTGTGGACCCTCGTCATCGCCGGGGTGCTGGCGCTCGGCGGCGACGCCGTGGTCTGGAGCAAGGCGCTCGGGGTGCTCTGCAGCGCCGGGACGCTGCTCTCGCTCGCCCTGTTCACCCGTTGGTGGGTCGCCCACTCCCAATCCACGCGCTCCCCCCTGTGGGCCTGCCTCGCCCCCGCCCTGCTCGCGGTCAACTCCGCCTTCGCCTGCTGGTCCGAGGGCGGCCTGGAGACGGCGCTGTTCACCTTCTGGGTGACCGCGGCGGTGCTGCGCTACGTGGTCGAGCGTCTCAGCGAGGAGCCCCCCCTCCCCTGGTCCGGAGCGCTCCTCGCGCTCGCCGCGATGACTCGCCCGGAGGGCGTCCTCCTGTTCGGCCTGCTTGGGCTGCACCGGCTGGGCTGGCAGGCCGCGGTCGAGCGGATCAAGCTGCCGCCGAAGGACGCCTGGCTGTGGGGGGCGCTGTTCGTCGGGCTCTACCTGCCCTACTGGCTGTGGCGCTTCAACTACTACGGCTACCCGTTCCCCAACACCTACTACGCCAAGGGCGACCAGGCCCTGTGGGGGCTGGGGTGGCTCTACGTCTCCTCGTTCGTGACCGACTGCCATGTGTGGATCGTGCTGCCGCTGATGGCGCTGCCCTCACGGATGCGCGGCGCCGGGGCGCTCCGCTCGGTGGCGCTCGTGTTCGTGGTGCCGTTCCTGTTGTACGTCACGCGCGTCGGCGGCGACTTCATGGCGCTGTGGCGCTTCCTGGTGCCGACGCTGCCGGTGTTCGCCCTGCTCGCCCAGGAGGGTGCGGCGGATCTGACCGCGATGTTCCACGAGGCGTGGCGCGCTCGCCACGGCGACGCCCCTGGCCGCCTGGCCCAGGGGCGCCTGCTCGCCGCAGGGCTCGCGCTGTTTGTGCTGCTCGGGGTGCACAACGGGCGGCTGACCCAACGCTCGCTGGAGGTCGGGAGCGAGAACGGGGTGGACTCGATCGGGTGGCTCAAGATGTTCGTCGATCAGCTGACGCCCATCGGCCACGCGCTCGCCGCGACCTACCCGCCCGAGACGAGCATCGCCGTCACCGCCGCCGGGGTGATCCCCTACTACGCGCGGCTGCGCACCCTCGACCTGCTGGCGCTCAACGACGTCTACACCGCCCACAACGTCCAGGCCCACCGCAAGCGCCCCGGCCACGCCAAGGCCGCCCCCGAGCCCTACGTCCTCAAGTGGGCGCCGACCCTCCTCATCTGGCAGCCTCGCCTGTCCGACCACCAGCCCCGCGCGCGCCCCGGCGAGCAGCGCTACTGGAAGGCGCGCGGCTACACCTTCCGCTACGCCCAGGTCCCCGGGCTCACGCCGCCGTGGTGGAGCTGGTACGAGCGCGCGGAGTCGGTGGGCGATGAGCCCGCCCGGAAGACGATCCAGATGCCCTGAGCGCGCTCAGGCGCCGAGCGCCATCAGCTCCACCCGCTGCCGCATCTCCTGGAACTTGTCGTACTCCTCCCCGAGGAGCGTCTGGCTGCGCTGCTGCAACATGTCCGCGCCCACCGCGACGCGGACGATCTGGTTGGGGCCGCGGATGAAGCCCGCCTCGCGCTCTCGCCGCGTGACCATGTCGCGGGCGACGAAGGTGAGCGGATCGCTGGTGCGCTCGATGATGATGGAGGAGCGTCGATCGGCGGTCTCGATGGCGGTCCCGACCGGCAGGAGCCCGACCGCGCGGACCATCGCCGCGTAGACCTCCGCGGTGTAGCGCTCGCCGATGTAGTCGCGCATCCGGTAGAGCGCCTCGTGCGGCGCCAGCGGCGCGCCTTCGAGCAGCGGCTCGGTGTCGGCCATCTGGGTCGGGGTGATCAGATCGACGTAGTCGCACGCGATCCGCACGACCTCGGCCATCCGGTGCGCCAGCGGGAGGTTGGCGTCGTGCGGCGACGGCTCCACCGGGAGGTAGCGCCCCGCCATGGTGAGCTGGTGGCGGACGGTCCCGACGCGCCACTCCCTCTTGTTGAACAGCGCCCCGAGCGAGCTCATCCCCGCCATGGGGTAGCCGAAGGTCTTCGCCTTGTCGACGACCTCCTTGTCGTAGACCGCCAACTCAATGATGACATCGCCCAGCTCCGCGACGACGTCGCGGGACGCGCCGAACTGATCGGCGATCTTGAGGGCGACCAGCAGGACGATCATCGAGCGCATGGACATGTCCTGGGTCGCGCTGATGAGTGACAGGCCGATCATCGAGTTGGCCGCCTCCCCCTTGACGTCCGAGACGGTCCTCACCATCCGCTGCAAGCCTGACCGCGCCATCGCGGAGTTGCCGGTCATCATGGTCGACATGACCGTGTGGGCCTTGAGGAAGTCCTGGGCGCTGCGCCCCACGTCGCTGCTGATGTGGATGCCCGCGAACCCCTCCTGAAACTCCATGCTGGTCGCCGCCGCGGGCGCCACGGCGTCGCCCAGCCCAGCCTCCTCAAACGCGGCGGTCAGTCCGGGTACGCCGTCCTTGTCCGCGGTGCGCTTGGCGAAGGTGACCAGCGTGGTCGCCATGCGCCGGATCTCGTCGGCGTCCAGCTTCCGCAGGAAGTTCAAGCCGCCGATCTGGCGCCGCTTGAAGAGCTTCTCCAGGTCCTTGACCATGTCCTCCTGACGCGCGCCGACCCGGATCCGCATCGATCCGGCGTAGACGAGCCCCTGGCTGACGATGATGTTGCCGACGCCCTGCTCATGGTCAACGAACCAGTCCAGGATCGCCTCAAACGCCTCCGAGGGCTCCAACATCGCCTCGTTGTTGGAGGCGTGGTACAGCGCGGTGCGCAGGACCGAGTAGAAGTGGTGCAGCAACAGCCGCCCCTGACGGATCTCGTGGCGCTTCTCGGCCGAGAGCTGAAAGGCTTCGTCGATGTTGTTGTTGGCCATGGGTTCGCTCACAAACGGCTCGGCTCACCGAGCCGAGCTTGACTCATCTCAGGAATCGGAGTCGTCCAGGTAGCCGCGCAGGAGATCGTCCAGATCCTCCTTCGCGGGACGCTTGGAGCGCTCCGACCTCGACATCGGGGCGCCGCCCATCTGAGGCTGCGACACCGCAGGAGAGCGCCGCTCTCGAATCGGCCGCGATCGGGGCGGAGGCGGGGGACTCTCCCGCGCCCCGCCACGCGAGCGGCGCGACGCGCTGGACGCCCGCTCATCTCGACCTCGCTCGCTCCGGCTGCGCTCGTCCGGGTGACCGCCGAAACCGTGATCGATGGGGCGGCCGTCGCGGCTTCGCTGGGAGCGGCTGGAGACGTCCTGCCCACGACGCACAGGCCGGGAGGCCGAGGGTGCGCTCGGGACCCTTCGGCCCGCGACTTCGGGTTGGGAGACCGCGTCGCCGTGGCGCTCCCGTGCGGGCCTGGAGCGCGGCGCGGGCGGCGGCGCGCCGCGGCGCGAGGCACGGCGGGAACCCGACGAACGCGACGCCGAAGGGCGCGACGCCGAAGGGCGCGACGCCGACGCTCGCGACGCCGAAGAGCGTGACGCCGACGCTCGCGACGCCGAAGGGCGCGACGGGGTGGAGCGGGTCGCCCGTGAGGGGCGCGGGCTGACGCGGTTGGAGCGGGACGAGCGGGACCTTGGAGTTTGTTCGGCGTGAGGCGCCCTTCGCGATCCTTCTTGAGCCGGTCGCGAACGAGACGCGCGTATGGGTCGGTTGGGCACGCTGGTGCTCTCGATGACGTCGCGGCGCCCCCGCGACGCCGGGCCGCTCGCGTGGCCTCGCCGCTGATGCTCCTCGGCCCGGCGCGCCAGCTCGGCGGCCGCGCTGTCCACGCGGGGCGCGACGATCTGCTCCAGCGAAGCGTCCGGGTCGATCGAGAGCGGGTCGTCCCACGACTCATCCTCATCGACGGAGGCCGACGATCGCCAGTCCGTCCCCCCCCACAGGCTCCGCGACCGAGACGGCCGCGCCGGGCGTGAGCGCTCGGCCGGGCGAGGCTGCTCCTGCGCGGGCTCCGCGCGGCGCTGCTCGTACTCCGGGCGTCGGGGGCGCGACGGGGGGACCTCGCGGCGCGTTGAGCGGGAGCGGTTGTCTGGGAGGTTGTAGACCGGCTCCTCCGCCGGTTCGACCTCCTGGTCCGGGAGGAGATCAAGAATGGGCTCCTCCTCGTCGGGCGACGACGCCCCACCGTCCTCCTCATCCCACAAGGCGTTGGCGTCCCAGGGGTCCTCGGTGGCGGTGGCGTCGCGGTGGCTCGCCCGAGGGGCCGCGCCCGCGAGGCGCGATGGGCGCGAGGCGGGCGGCTCCTGCTTCTTGCGGCGCTTCGGCTCCCTGACGTCCACCGCGGCCTGGCTCGCCGTGCTCCGCGCGCGGCCCCTCACGGTCCTCGACGCGGGGCGCGTGCGGGCGGGCTCCGGAGGGTCGTAGCTGTCGGGGTCGCCCTCGGGTTGCCCCTCCCACTGCTCGCGAAGCTCGCCAATGTGGCGCTTGAGCTCCGGCTCCGCCTGACGGTAGACGTCGCGGACCACCTTCCAGGACTCCTCGCTGCCGTAGCGGGCGAGCGCGAGCAGGACGGGCTTGTCGCCGTGGGGGTTCTCGTGCGCGCGGGACACCTGAAGCCCACCCACCCGGGCCGAGCCGACCTTGCCCAGGAGCCCCCACTCCCCCGTGACCAGCGGCCCGAGGCACTGGACGAGGTAGGCGACGTAGCGCTTGCCGCCCAGCGCCATCAGCGTCCTCAGGAGCGAGTTGAGTTCGGGCTCGGAGAGGTCATCCTTGCCCGCGTGGCGCAGGATGTTGAGCACGAAGATCCCCGTCGTGGGGTCGTTGAGGCGACGCAGCGTCTCGCTGGCGACGACCCGCACGAGCGGCTCGGGCTCCTCAAGGCGCTGCAACAGGTGTTGCCGGTAGGTGGGCAGCAGCTCCGTCGGGGTCGCGCTCGCCACAAGACGAAAGACCTTCGCCTTGTCGATCGCCCACAGGACGTCGAGGAACTGGCGCCCGCTCTTGCCCCGGATCTCGTCCTCTCCGACCGTGTAGAGGATCTCCTCCAGCACGTCGAGGTGGAGGCTGTAGGCCACCGGGGTCCACAGCTCCAGCGGGTCCTCGGCCTGGGCCTGGATCAGCTCGACGAGCGGCAGCGCCGACGAGGGCGTCTCGCTCTCCACGACCTGCGCCACGAGCGCGTCCAGATCGACGTCGATGAGGTCCTTGACCAGCCGCCCCAGCTCCACGTGGCGCTTGGAGCCGGGCTGCTCGCGGTCGAGCAGCTTGGTGAAGCGCTCCAGGCCCGCCACCCGGTCCCAGGCCTCGTTGAACCGCTCCCCCGCCGCCCCGGTCTGCGACAGCGACGCCATGATGCGGTCCACCATGCCCTCGCCGTCCAGCTCCAGCTGCTCGGCGAGGCTCCGCTCCAGCAGGCCATCCAGCTCGGACATGCCGATGGGCGGCGAGGGGACGCTCGCGATGTAGCGCAGGAGCTCGTGGAGGTGCTCGAAGACCGGACCCGGGCCGCCCGCGTGCAGGGACCAGAACGTGTTCGGGTTCGGAGGCAGGATCGACTCCACCTCCTCATGAAGCTCCAGGATCTCCTCCAGATCCACGTCGACCATCTCGGGCTGACCCCACCGCGAGTCGGCGGTGATCTCGGTGCCGGTGACCAGCTCGATGCCGCGCCCGAACTCCTCCAGCGCCGCGCCCCGGGTCTCCTCGACCAGCTCCTCGAAGCCGTCCACGGCGCCATAGGTGATCCCATCCAGCCCGAGCATCCACAGGCGGTCGACCAGGTCGGCGTCGCGCTGCCACTCGGTGTCGTTGGGGTCGAAGATCTTGAGGAAGCGCTCCAGCTCCTCCCGGCTCAGCGTGGGCTTGAACACCAGCGAGCGGATGCCGTCGCGGTACAGGCGCACCGCGATGTTGTCTCGCCCATCCTGCTGAAAGACGACCGACTCGTAATATTCGAGCGACGTCGGCGTCACCCGCAGCGTGATCTCCTCGTCACGGGCCTGGATCAGGCGCCACGCCTCCAGGAGGCGGTCCCACATCTGTTGGACGAGGTCGTTGTCGGTGGAGTAGAGGCGCTGCCCCAGCGACACCCGCGAGAGGTTCATGCAGAACGCCTCGACCAGGTGACGCGGGATCCCCTCCAGGTTCTCCTGAGCGGTCAGGAGCGCCTCACGAGCTTCCTGTAGCGAGATGTGACTCGTCGCCGAACTCAGGTCGGCGGCCTGTTCAAGAAGGTCCTCGTGTTGACTCATAGCGCGCGCCCTCGGGTGAGCCTCTTTGTTCAAGTCTAGATCATAAACGCCCCTGATGCATCTTCTTTCCGTCGTCAACGCCGCGCGCTCCGGTTTTTTTCATGCCCACTTGCAAAAGAAGACACGGGCCATCCAAAACGGGTTTGTGTTGTTCTGATGTGGTATGGTCCCTGTCGTCTCACGACTGTGAAGGCGTGGACGTCGCCAACCGGGGGTGAGGTGAGCGACGACCTCAACCGGGCCTGACGTGGCCCTCAACCCAGCTCAAGGTGATCGACTCATGGGCACTTCAACTTTGTTGACCCCCTCCCGTGGCCTCTTTGTGTGGCTCCTGGCCCTCATCCTGGCGACCGCGTTCGTCGCCCCTGGCTGTGGTCTGTTCGGCTCCGAGGAGGAAGCCTCCACCGAGGAGCCTGAGGACGACGAGACCGACGACGACGAGGCCTCGGATGATGAGGACGACGAAGCCGACGACGACTCCGATGACGAAGCCGCGGACGACTCGGACGACGAAGCCGCGGACGACTCGGATGACTCCGACGACTCCGACGAGACCGCCAAGGACGACTCCGACGACTCGGATGACTCCGACGAAGGAAGCGACGAGGCTGCCAAGGACGACTCCGACGAGACCGCCAAGGACGACTCCGACGAGGCCGCCAAGGACGACGACGAGACCGCCAAGGACGACTCCGACGGGAAGGACGACGCGGCTGCCGAGACCGCCCAGAAGGAGGACGACGCCGCCAAGGACAGCGAGACCGCCAAGGCCGACACCAAGGCCGACACCGAGGCGGCCCCTGGGAGCATCGACGCGTCTCGCAAGCCATCTCCGCAGCGGCTGCTCAAGACCCCCACGCGCAAGCTCAAGCGGCCCACGCTCGCGCCGCCGACTTCTCCGACGACCGACCGCCTCAAAACCCCGTAACCCACCACCGCCCCGACGAGGCATGGCCCCAGCTCCCACCACATCGCTCCTTGACCCTGACTTCTTGAGGCTCCTTGAGCGGTTGACCGTTCACCTGCAGGGGCGCATCCGCGGAGATCGGTTGGGGGAGCGCCGCTCCAGGCGGCGCGGG
>PBBL01000007.1 GCA_002716585.1 Myxococcales bacterium
CAGGCCCACGACATGGGCTGCATCGCGGTCGGCGCCACGATCTACTTCGGCTCCGAGAACTCGGGGCGTCAGATCCAGGAGATCAGCGAGGCGTTTGAGGAGGCCCACGCGCTGGGGATGTGCACGATCCTCTGGTGCTACCTGCGCAACTCCGCCTTCAAGGCGGACGGGAAGGACTACCACGCGGCGGCGGACCTGACCGGTCAGGCCAACCACCTCGGCGTGACCCTCCAGGCCGACATCATCAAGCAGAAGCTGCCGGTCACCAACGGGGGCTACAAGGCGGTCCAGATGGGCGAGAGCAGCTACGGCAAGATCGACGACCGGATGTACACCGACCTGGTCACCGATCACCCCATCGACCTGGTGCGCTACCAGGTGGCCAACAACTACATGGGCCGGATCGGCCTGATCAACTCCGGTGGGGCCTCGGGCAAGAACGACCTCCAGCAAGCCGTGCGCACCGCGGTCGTCAACAAGCGCGGCGGCGGCATGGGGCTGATCAGCGGCCGCAAGGCGTTCCAGAAGCCGTTCGCCGAAGGGGTCAAGCTCCTCAACGCGATCCAGGACGTCTACCTCGACGACGCCATCACCGTCGCCTGACGCCCTCCTCACCCCCAGCTGAGCTGGCGCTACACCACGCGCAGCTCGGCCTCCTCAAACGCGTCCGTGCCCGGGACGTGGACCCACACCTTGTGATCTCGGACGCCGTCCTCGTGAACGCTCACGACGATGAAGGCGCACGGCCACATGAGCTGCCCGCCCTGGCTGAAGGTGGCGCAGTCCTCGTCCGAGAAGTAGGCGCCGACGTCGCAGTGGGAGTGGTAGACGACCTTCATCGGTCGCCCCTCGGCCTCGGCGCGCTCGATGGCGCGGGTGGCGCGCAGCTCGTTGATCTTGAAGTAGGTCCGCGACGTGCGCGGGAAGGTCTCGGGGTCGAGGGCGTGGTACTTGTCGGCCTCGTTGACCTCGCGGACGCTGGCGTCGAGGTGCCCCGGCTCGTCGGCGGGGCCGAACACGAAGCCGCAGCACTCCGAGGGGTACTCGGCGCGGGCGTGCTCGTCGAGGTCGGCCAGCGTCTCGGCGGTGATGGTCAGTGGGCCGCGGATCCAGAGCTTGCCCTGGTACAGCGGGTGCTCGCGGTGCTCGCTGGACATGGTCTCAAACCTGCTGTCTGGTGTGTCGGGGGGTCGTGGTGACACGCGTTGGTATCAGTTGGTGTAGCGGTCGGCGTGGTCGGGGAACAGGGTGACGACGACGCCCTCTTCGAGCTGGCTGGCGACCTCAAGCGCGGCGACGAGTGAGCCGCCGCCGGAGTGCCCCACGAAGATCCCCTCCTCGCGCGCGAGTCGCTCGGTCATGTCCCAGCCATCGTCGGTGTCGATGTAGAGCATGTCATCCAGCTCGCCAGGGTGGAAGATCTGGGGTTGTATGGAGCTCTCCATGTGCTTCCAGCCTTCGAGCCCGTGGAAGGAGTCGGTGGGCTGGGCGCCGATGACCTGGATGTCCGGGTTGTAGGCCTTGAGCCGCCGCCCGGTGCCCATGATGGTGCCGCTGGTGCCGAGCCCGGTCACGAAGTGGGTGACGCGGCCGCCGGTCTGCTCCCAGATCTCGGGCGCGGTGGTGAGGTAGTGGGCCTTCGGGTTGCCGGGGTTGGCGTACTGGTTGGGGTAGAAGTAGCGGTTTGCGCCGGACGCCTTGTCCTCGGCGACGAGCTGCCGCACGAGGCGGATCGCCCCATCGGAGCTCTCCATGGGGTCGCTGAAGATGATGTGGGTCCCGTAGGCGCGGGCGATGTCCTTGCGGGCCTGGGAGACGTTCTCCGGCATCACGAGCGACACCGAGAGCCCGAGGGCGGCGCCGATCATGGCGTAGGCGACCCCGGTGTTGCCGCTGGTGGAGTCGATCAGGGTCTTGTCGTCGGTGAGCCGCCCGTCGGCGATGGCGTCGCGGACCATCTGCCACGCGGCGCGATCCTTCACCGAGCCGCCAGGGTTGAAGTACTCCAGCTTGGCGTAGACCTCCACCTTCGGGGGCAGGTCGCGGGTGATGGAGCGGAGTCGGACCAGCGGGGTGTTCCCGATCAGCTCGACCGCTGAGCGAACGCGCGTCGAGGAGAACACCTCGGTCGGATTCGGTTGCTGCGGGCGTCTCATGGGCCACTCCAGGCTCGGATCAGCGACCACCGGCGATCGCGGGGACGATCGACAGCTCGTCGCCGTCTTGAAGCTCGGTGTCGAGGTTGTCGAGGAAGCGCACGTCCTCGTCGTTGGCGAAGAGGTTGACGAAGCGCCGCACCTTGCCCTTGCCATCGAAGATGCGCTCAGCCAGCCCCGGGTGCTTCTCACCGACGAAGCTCAACACCTCGCCGACGTTGGCGCCGTCGGCCTGAACTTCGGCCTGGTCGTCGGTGAACTTGCGCAGGGGGGTGGGGATGCGTACGGTCACGGCCATGGTGAGGATCTCCTGTATCAGGGGGTCGGAGGCAGTCGCCCCGACGGTTGGGTGATGTGTGTGTCAGTGGGCGAGCGCTTCGGCGATCTCGGTCGGCGTCGCGCTCAGGTAACGTTGTCCGCCATCGATGGAGAGGGCCACGATCGCCTGCCCCGGCGGGACCGCGTGGCGAATCTGGAGGGCGCCGAGGACCGCCGCGGCGCCCTTGGGTCCGAGGAGGACCCCCTCGCGCCGCGCGATCTGCCCACGCATCCTCCAGGCTTCGATCTCGGCGATCTGGATCAGCTCGCCGCGGACCTCCTTGAGGTCGTCGGTCGTGGGGCGTTGATCCGGAGCGACGTCGTCGTAGAGGGCGCGCCGCTCCTCGGGGGCCTCGATCATGACGCCCGCGACCTCGATCTCGGGGTTGTGCTCGCGCAGCGCCTGGGCGAGGTGGCGGAAGGCCGCCCCGGTGGAGACGGAGGTGACGACGCCGCCGAGGCGCGTGTCGCCGAGGGCCTGGATCAGCTCCCGGGCGATGGCGCGGAAGGCGCCGACGGTCGCCTCGCGCCGGGTGCCGTCGATGAAGATGCGATCCGCCCCCTCGGAGGCGTAGGCCACCGCGGCCTCGCGGGCGCCCTCCAGCCCCTCCCCGCGAGGGGAGCGGCTGAGGCGCGCGCCGGTCTCCATGAGGAGCTTCAGGAGCCGCCGATCGCCGTCCCGGGGGTGGAAGACCCGGACCCGGTAGCCGCGGCTGTGGGCGATCAGCGCCGCGGAGATGGCCGAGTTGTTCGCGCCCGCGAGGACGATCTCATCGCCAGCCTTGAGCAAGCCGCTGCCCGAGGCGCAGTTGAGGATCTCCAGCAGGGTCCGATCGCGCAGCGAGCCGCCTGGGTTGTACCCCTCGTGCTTCACGAAGATCGTCGCGCCCTCGTCGTGGGGGACGGCGCGCGACAGCTCGATCAGCGGGGTGGCGCCGATCAGGTCGAGCACCGAGTCGGCGACAGGACGCGCGGTGGACCTGGGGAGGAGGTCGGAGATGCCCGCCCGGGCCTCAGATGACATAGACGAAGCCATTATACCCCTCTCGTTGCACGCCGATCTCCTCACCGCGCTCCACCAGATCCTGGATGGTGACGCTGTCGAGGACATCATCAATACGTTGAGCCAGCTCTCGCCACACCGGCGAGGTGATGTTCATGCTGACCGTTGTCTCGCCTTCGGCGAGGTTGTCGTACTCGCGGCAGAACGAGTCCTCGGTCTCGCCCTCCACAGCCCGGATGATCTTGCCGAAGGTGATCTCCTCGGGGGGCTGGGTGAGGAAGTAGCCGCCGCGCGGCCCTCGCTTGCTGCCGATCAGCTCGGCCTTCTTCAAGTCCTGGAAGATCTGCTCAAGGAACCGAGGCGACACCTGCTCGCGTTGAGCGATGTCATCGATCTTCGAGGGCGCGCTACCACCGTGGTACGCTATGTCGAAGAGCGCTCGGACCGCGTAGAAACTCTTGCAGGACAGCTTCATGAAGGGTGCCGTTGTGGTGCAGGCCCGGCCTGCACGTCGATCTCTATGACTTTGACCTCGAAAAGGGTTCCTGGTACCCAGGAACACCGCGCGTGGGAGCGTCAACGCCCCGATTCTCGAGTAGATAAGTAGGGAATCTCCAGGGGTATTCCCCAGGAGTTCACTTGGGGAATGTATAGGGATGTTGATTGAGAAAGTCAACAATGGTCTCGCTCGGCGGGGCGTGGTGTGCGTCGCGCGGGGAGGCTCGCGGGGAGGGAGGTAGGGATGAGTAGGCAGCTGCCAGCCCGCACGGGTCGGGTCTGTTACCGATTGAGGACCAACACCGAGATCAGCCCGTTCGAGGAGCCGGCGCGGGAGATGTTGGTGGGCCACCAGGTGTTGGAGGCGCGCCAGGCGGAGGCGGCGCGGTTGGCGGGGCTGGGGGAGATCATCGACGTGGAGCCGGGCCAGCTCCTGGAGCGGCCGGGGCTGCTGTTCCCCGACGACATGTTCCTGTCTCGCCACACGCTGGCGGCGCTCCTGGAAGAGGGGCAGGGGAGTCGTGTGCTGTGCCTGCCGTCGGCGAGCGCGTTCGTGCGGACGACGCACGCGCTCCAGGGGAGCCCGGAGGAGGAGGTGTCGGGCGAGGCGGCGCGGCTGTACGACGTGTTCGGGGTGGAGGCGGGGACGCGTCTGGTGGAGGGGACGCGCGACGACGTGGTCGGGGCGCTGCGGGAGGGCGCGGCGCGGGTGGTGGTGGATCCGAGCGAGCGGGTGTTCCCGATCCCGATGTTGGAGCACTACTTCGGCTCGGAGGTCTTCGAGATCGTCTTCGCGCTGCGCCCGGCGATGCGCCTGCGTCACTGGATGCACGTAATGTGGGCGAACCAGGCGACGATCGGCTTGAGGTGGAGGGAGATCGGGCGGCCGCTCATCTCGCTCTGGGGGTTGGTGGGTGCGCTGCGGACGCTGAGCCTGAACTTCAGCCGGATCCTTGGGAAGATGAACTCGATCGGGGCGGGGTGCCACATCCACCCGACCGCGGTGATCGAGGCGAGCGTGCTGGGGCCGAAGTGCTTCATCGGACCGCATGCGCGGATTCAGTTCAGCAACCTCGGTGAGGGGGTCGCGGTCCAGGGCGGGGGGCAGGCGCTGTTTTCGGTGGTGGGTGACGGGAGCTTGATCAGCCAGAACTGCGCGGTCAACTTCTGCACCTTGTTCCCGCAGGCGTCGGCGAGCCACTCGGTGTACCAGTTCTCGCTCTTTGGTCGTCGAGCGATCACGGTGCAGGGGAGCTACCTGCTCGACACGCACTTCACGCACGACGTCAAGGTGCTGCTGGAGGGGAAGCTGGTGGAGAGCGGGCAGCGCTTCCTGGGGGTGGCGCTCGGCCACCGCGTCAAGCTCGGCGCGGGGCTCTGGATCCCGGCGGGTCGCGAGGTCCCCAACGATTACTTCATTGTACATCCCCCCGGGGACACCGCCGCGAGGATCCCGCGGGATCTGCCGCGAGGCGTCCCGCTGGTGGTCCGCGATGGCAGGCTGTAGCCTCTCTGAGGGCGGCCCGCGGTGGGCGTTGTCAGGGTGACCCGGCGGCCTGCGAGGAGGACGCCCGCCCTGTAGGGGCGGGGCTGCCTCCCGGTGGGGGAGGTGCGCCCGGGTCGCGGGCTATGACGGTCATGTCATACACGCGGTGCGGCGCGAGGCAGGCGGAGGCCGTCGTGTGGGGGCGGAGGTGGGTGGCCCGAGGTTTGCTTGCAGGGTGTAAGGTCAATCCGAGCGCAGCGTTGACGCCGCGAGTGAATGGTGACCCGAGCCGTGGGAGTTGTGGTGATGGGCTTTGAGTGGAGTGGAGGAGCCGGGGAGGCCGAGGAGCGCCGCCCGGAGCGTGCGTTGTTGCACCCGATCTGGGTGACGTCGCTGGTGGTGATGGCCGCCAACGATCACGTCCTCAAGGGGGCCGGGTGGCTGCCCGGGGTGGTGACGGGGAAGCTGAGCGACGTCGCGGGGCTGGTGCTGGCGCCGGTCGTGCTGGCGGTGCTGACGCGCGCGACGTCGAAGGGGGCGCTCGCGGCGTGCTATGTGGCGGTGGGGGCGGTCTTCGCAGCGCTTCAGCTGTCGCCCGAGGTCGCGCTGGCCTGGCACCAGCTGATGTCGATCGTGGGGGTGGGGTGGGTGACGTGGAGCGATCCATGGGATCTGCTGGCGTTGCCCGCGCTGGCGCTCTCCTGGTGGGCGCTCGTCCCGGCGATGTCGCGCCCGGCGACGCTGACCCCGCTGCGGGAGGCGGCGCAGTGGGTGGCCTGCGGGGCGGGCGTGCTCTGCTGCGTCGCGACGAGCCCGCCGATCGAGCCGTGTGAGGGCTCCTACGGCTCCTATGGGGACTGCTACTCGCCGTGCGAGGGCGGGGCGACGTTCGATGAGGAGACAGGGGCCTGCGTCGCGACGTTCACGGCGGAGGTCTACCTTCACAACGGGACCGATCAGGAGCAGGTCGTGCGGCTGCGCGCGTTGGCGCCCGACGTGCAGTTGAGCTGTGAGGCGATCGGCGCGAAGCCGGAGGCGCTGCTGACGGAGGCGGCGTTCGCGTCGGCGGAGACCTGGACCATGCCGGCGGGGACGAGCCTGCCGGTGCCGTCTCGAACGGGGTGCACGGCGGCGATCCTTGAAGGCTCGGGGTTGCCGCGGGGGCTGATCTTCTGGAGGGCGGGCGATCACCCGAGCCAGGTGATCCGCGCCGACGCCCACCCGGCTGGGGCGGCGCTCCCGACGGGTGGGGTGTCGATTCAGGTGAACGCGTGGGGCAACCTGTCGCTCGAAGAGACAGGCGGGCCGTCGCTGCTTCACAAGTTGAGCGCGCCGGAGCCGGTCGCGGCGTCGTGCCGCTCCGCGGAACCGGCGGAGCGGCTCGCGTGGAGCCCGGTGGGCGATCTGTCGGGGGTGACGCTGACGCTCGGGTCGATCGACCTGGGCGCGGACGGCTGCTACGGCGTGACGCTCGATCCGGGGGAGCACCCGACGCTGCGTGAGCGGCGCTGGTTTGTGTGTGTGCCGGAGGGGATGTTCCCGTTCGTGGACGGGGAGCAGGTGATGTTGTCCGAGGAGGCTTCCGGGGTGGCGCGCGCGCTGATGGTGCGCCGCGCAGGTGACGCGGGGCCTGCGGCGTTGACGGTGGCGCTCGGGGGGTTCCCCGCTGAGCAGACCGGGTTGCTCTACGAGTTCCTGCCGCTCACCTCGTGTGGCTACGACGTGGATCGGGAGTGTGGGACGGTGGGGCTCGCCGCCGAGGCGCGGATCGTCGATCCGGTGTCGGGCGACGCCGTCAAGCTGGCGATCGGGGAGCGTGGTGAGGTGGGGCTCTCGGGTGGGCGCGTGGCCCAGGTCGCGTTGGTGCAGGCGATGTCCCAGGAGCTGGCGCGGTCGTCGTGTCAGGATGGCGCGGAGCAGCTCGGCGAGGACGTCGAGGTGGTGTTGATGGTGGAGGAGAGGCCATGAGCGGGGTAGGTCGAGCGGAGGCGTGGCTTCGCGCCGTGGTGGTGTGTGGGCTCGTGGCGAGCGTCGCTTGCGGCGGCGGGGACTCGGGCGATGACGGCGTGGAGTCGGTGGACAGCATGCCGCCGGGGCCTGTCCCCAGCGTCAACCAGGGGGGCGTGCAGGACTTCGGGGCGTTTCGGGCGATCGTGGAGGCGGGCGGGTTGCCCGGCCCCGAGACGCTCGACTCCGTGGGCTTCTTCGCCGAGCACCACGTGACGTTGCCGAGCCCGGACTGTGGAGAGGATCTCTGCGTGCACGGGCTGATGGGCAGCTGGGTGAACTTCTTCGACGGGTCGCGCTGCGACACGGTGATGATCGGGGTCAACACCGCGGTGGATCCCGGTGAGGTGGAGCGCCCGCCGATGCACCTGGTGGTGCTGTTGGAGACCAGCGCGGCGCTCGGCGACGACACGCTGGCGCTTGCGCTGGAGGGGCTGTACCGGATGAGGCAGGAGCTGACGGAGGAGGACCGGGTGACGCTGATCCGGTTCGACACGACGGCCCGCGTCCTGATCGAGGGCGTCGCCGCGGGCGATGACCAGCTGACGAGCTGGTTGGACAACATGCGGGCGGGGGGTGACACCAACCTCTACGATGGGCTACGGCTGGCCTACGAGCGAGCCGAGGCGTTGGACGACGGGCAGCGCCAGCGGCGGGTGATGTTGATCTCGGGGAGCGCGCCGGACACGGGCATCGCCAGCCGGGAGCGGCTGGTCGAGATGTCGGCGGCGTACAACGCCGCGGGGACGGGGCTGACGATCGTCGGGGTGAGCGCGGGGGCGGACGTCCCGCTGCTGGAGGCGCTCGCCGAGGCGGGGGGCGGTCAGGTCTACTTCCCGGAGGATCGGATCGCGATCGCCGAGGTGTTCGTCGAGGAGGTGAACACGGCGTTGACGCCCGTGGCGGAGGAGGTCCAGATCGCGTTCTCGGGGGAGGGGTACCAGGTGCAGGCGCTCTACGGCGCGCGCAACGCCCGGTTTGAGTCCCCCGAGCGGCTGACGCTGGACATCGCGAGCCTGTACGTCGCCCACCGCAACTCGGCCGATGACGACGACCAGGGGCGTCGAGGCGGGGGCGGCTTCATGTTGCTGAAGCTGGACGCGGCGGACGCCCCGGCGGACTTCGACCCGGAGAGCGTGGGTGAGGTGACGCTGGAGTACCGGGTGCCGGGCCAGGAGCAGCGGATCGCGCAGACCGTGACGGTCCAGACCCCGTACTCGCCGGACGACGCGCACGAGGACGCCTACTTCGAGTCCGACGGGGTGGAGAAGGCGTTCGTGACGTTGAACGTCTTCGTCGGCTTCCTGGGCGCCGCGGAGCGCTCGGCGGACGGTGACCTGGGGGCGGCGCTCGCGATCCTGGAGCGGCTGGAGGGGGCGCTGACGGCGTGGCTCGTGGCCAACCCGGACGGCGATCTGGAGGACGACCTGCGCGTCCTCAAGGGGTTCAAGGCGAACCTGCTCCAGGCCGGGGCGAACCCCTCACCGAACACCGCGACCGCCTGGGACCCCTGGTACGAGGACTGACCGCCTCGCCGACGCCGAAGGGTTGATTCAAATGTTCAGGAAAACATCTTGACAGGTGTCACACCTGTTGCTATCTGTGTTTGTGTTCAGGCTGTGGGGGTGTTCACCTGGACGTGTGTTTCACTCCACAGTCCATGCATCAAGGAGCGACAGGGATGAAGCTTGCACGAACCTGGGATACCGAGAGTGAGTGGACGGTTGGCACGGTGCGGTCCGAGCTGCTGGACGCCTGGCTCCACGAAGACCATCAGGATCCGACGACGCTCGACACCATCTGGGCCGATCTGCAACACGCGCGTCAGATGCTCGATCGGGTCGATGACGAGGACTTCTCCCACGCGCTCGCCGACCTCTACTGCGCGGCCTACCGCTGGCACCTCGCCTGCACCAGCCCGACCCTCTCCAGCGACGCGCGCCATCGCCAGGCCGAGGCTTCGGCGATGGACGAGGTGCGCTCCAACAACCGCCTGATGCAGCCCGCCACCCCCGGCTTCACGCTTCGGTGGTGCTCCTGACGCTTCGCCGGTAATCCCCTCCCCCCTCCTCAACAACTTCGCCTCCCTCATCGCTCTCCAACCCTGCGAAGATGAAGGCTGAGGACAAGTGTGACCGGAAGGGCGGCGACGTCATCATCCACGACATGTACACCTTTGTGAACCGCGACGGCCGACTCCACGCCACCAAGGCCAACCTCATCTACAACTGCACCACCGACTGACGCGCCGCCCCTTGAGGCTTTGCAGGCCCCCTCGTCGATTGGACGAGGGGGCCTTTTTTGTTGGCGCCACGTCATCTGCCGCGGCGAGTGGCGCTGGCGTTCGGTGATCGGGGCTGGCTCTCGTGCTATCATCGGCTCAGGTGGGTCGCGTGATCTCACCTGCGACCGCACCAGAGGTTGGGATGCGCGTTTGTCCTCAATGCAGCGCGAGGGTGGCGGAGAGTGTTCGGGTGTGCCCGGACGACGGCACCCCTACGCTCAGCGTCGATGAGCAGCTGGAGGCGCTGGAGGGTGTCGTCCTGGACGGGCGGTGGCGGCTGCTGTCGCTGTTGGGGCGCGGCGGGATGGGCGCGGTGTACCGCGGCGAGCAGCTGAGCATCAAGCGGCCCGTGGCGATCAAGGTCATCAAGACGCCGCTGGTCCCGGACGAGCGCCTGGTGGCGCGCTTCATGCTCGAAGGGCGGATGCTCAGCGCCATGCGCCACCCTCACATCGTCCGGTTGATCGACTTTGGTCAGGATGAGCGCGACGGCGTGTTGTTTCTGGTGATGGAGCTGGTCGAGGGGCGCTCGCTGGAGGATATCCTGAGCCGCGGTGGGGCGTTCACGCTCGTCCAGGTCCTGAAGCTGGGGGAGCAGCTCATGTCGGCGCTCGCCGAGGCGCACGGGCGTGAGATCGTGCACCGCGATCTCAAGCCGCACAACGTCATGCTGGAGGTGGCCTCCGGGGTGGGGGTTCATGTGACGCTGCTCGACTTTGGCATCGCGCACGTGGACGTCTCGGCGCAGGAGCAGCTGACGCGGACCGGCGCCTTGCAGGGGACCCCTCGCTACATGGCGCCCGAGCAGGTCCAGGGCGAGCCGGTGACCCCCCGCACCGACATCTACGCGGCGGGGATCCTCTTCTACCGGCTGTTGACGGGTCATGAGCCGTTCAAGGCCGAGAACCTGTTCGACATGATGGTCAAGCAGGTTCAGGAGCCCCCGCCGCCGCTTGAGCAGCGTTGGAACCTCCTGGACACGCCCCACCCCCGCTTGATTCGCTTGGTGCATCGGATGTTGGCGAAGGAGCCCGAGGAGCGTCCCGCGAGCGCGCTGGACGTGTTGGAGGAGCTTCGCGCGCTCCGGCTTGAGCTGGAGGCCCTCAAGAGCGGGCTTCGGCTGGCGTCTCAGCCCCTCCCGGCGCGCAGCGGCGACACCCGTCAGCTGCCTCCGCTGCCACACCAGGAGGCGCCGCCGATCGCGAGCGCGCCGGTGGACGCGTTGGGGGAGACGCTGGAGCAACCTGTGGGGACCAGGCCGAGCGCGCCTTCAAGGCTCGAAGCCGCGCCGCCGCAGGAGGTGAGCGTGGACACGCGTCCTCCTCCGCGCGCCTCTCCCGCGGCCCGTGAGGTGGCGCTCGGCGCGCTCGCGACCATTGTCCTCCTGGGTGGGCTCGGGTTAGGGTGGGTGCTCTTCGCGTCAGGCTCCTCCAATGAGGCTCCAGCCGCGCGTGAGGCGCCTGAGCGGTCACCGACCGAGGAGCCTGCCAGGTTGACGACGAGCGCCGAGCGGGTGGAGGAGGTCGAGGAGGCGCACAGCGCTTCGGAGCCGCCACCGACGGCTCCGTCGCCTGAAGGGGCCAGGGGGCCAGGTGACGACGAAGGTGTCGCGCAGGAGGAGAGCGCGGCGCCCGAACCGGATGCGGCGCCGAACCTTGAACAGGCGGAGCATGAAGCGGTCTCTCCCCGGACGCCTCGTCGTCCGGCAGGGAAGGGGACCTGGTGGAAGCGAAAGAAGCGGTTGGAGCGCGCCTTCGACGAGCTGAACGAGGATCCGTGAGCGGATCAAGCGGGCTGTCAAAACGAGTTCTTATGTAATCATGGGTGGATGTATGGGTTGTATGAGGGTTTGGGTCGCTGTCCTTGCGGGGTTGGCGATGTGGGGGTGCTCCGATGACAGCTCGGGCGGCTCGGACACGGGCGCAGGGACGAGCAACGGCGCGGCGACGTCCAACGGATCGGGCACGACCGGCGGAGCGACCAGTGGGGGGACGACCGGTGGGGCCACAGGTGGCACGACCGGCGGAACGTCGGGGGGGACGACCAGCGGCCCCTGCTCCGCAGGAGAGACCCGCTGCCTGGACGACGCCACGGTCGAGATCTGCGAGGGCGGCGAGTTCGTGACGTCCGAGTCGTGCCTGCCTCCTCAGGTGTGCTCCACAGGGCTGTGCGTCACCCCGCAGGCGTGTGACCCCGGCGAGGTGGTGGGGTGCTGGGATGACGGCGCGCAGCGGGTGTGCAACGCGGAGGGCAGCGTCTTTGAGGCGCGCCCGTGTGCGGAGGGGCTCAACTGCCTGGACGGCGCCTGCACCGACATGGTGTGTCGCCCCGGGGCGCAGTACTGCGCCGACCTGGACACGCTCCAGGTGTGCAACGAGGACGGCAGCGGCTACACCGACCCGCAGGCCTGCCCGGACGGCAGCGTGTGCGTGGAGGGGACCTGCTTGAGCGGCTGTGAGCTGTCCAAGAAGCAGCCCTCCTACATCGGCTGTCAGTACTGGAGCCTGGATCTGGACAACTACCCGGATCCGTTCGGCGATCCGGCGTCGGTGCCTCACGCGGTGGTGGTCAGCAACCCCAGCGACCAGGAGGCGACGGTCAACATCACGACGATGGCGGACATCACGCTCGATCCGTCGTCGTTCACGGTCCCGCCGGGCGACGTCGCGGTCTACACCTTCCCGCGCCTGGACGTGGACGGGACGGGGATCACCAACCACTCGTTCTACCTGGAGTCGAGCTGGCCGGTGGTGGCCTACCAGTTCAACCCGCTCAACAACGAGGGGGTGTTCAGCAACGACGCCTCGCTCCTGCTCCCGGCCGAGTCGCTGGGGACCGAGTACATCGTCCTCAGCTGGCCCACCACGCCGATCCCCGAGGCGCTGGGGCTGCCGCCCCAGCACGGCTACTTCACGATCGCCGCCACCTCGCCGGGCACCACCGACGTCACCGTGACGCTCTCGGCCAACGTGGGCAGCGGCAGCAACGTGCCGTTCATGGAGGCGGGCACCACCCACGAGTTCACGCTGCGCCAGTTCCAGGTGCTCAACCTGGAGGCCGATGGCTCCAACCTGTTCCCGATCAACGACCTCAGCGGCTCGATCATCCGGGCCTCCAAGCCGATCGCGGTCTTCGGCGGGCACGAGGAGGCGGTGGTGGGCGACGGGTGCTGCGCCGAGCACCTGGAGCAGCAGCTGTTCCCCACCAGCATCTGGGGCGTGCGCTACCTCGCCGCGCAGGCCGAGCCGCGCGGCGGCGCCAGCGATGTGTGGCGCGTCGTGGCGGCCGTCGACAACACCCAGGTCGAGACGATCCCGCCGCAGCCCGGCGCGGCCTCGTTCACCCTCAACCGGGGTGAGTGGATCGAGATCGACTCCGGCGAGTCGTTCGAGATCGTGTCGGACCTGCCGATCATGGTCGGCCAGTACCTCAAGAGCCAGGAGGCGACCCCCAACGTCACCGGCGACCCCGCGTTCATCCTCGCCGTCCCGATCGAGCAGTTCCGCGACGAGTACACCGTCCTCACCCCTGAGGGGTACACCTCCAACTGGATGACCCTCGTTCGCCGCGCCGACACCCCGGTGCTGCTGGACGGTCAGATGGTCTCGGACGCCTTCTTCGTCTCGTTCGGCAGCGGCGACTGGGAGTACGCCTGGGTCCCGGTCGAGGAGGGGCCGCACACCGTGGAGTCGGCGTCGCCCTTCAGCCTCTCGGCCTATGGCTACTCCGGGGCCGTCTCCTACGGCTACCCGGGGGGGTTGAACCTGCGGGTCGCCGACGAAGAGTAGAAAAATGTTGCGGGGGGTGGGTTGAGTTATTATGTTGTGGTCCCTCTTGATGAGGGTCGGCGCGTGTAACTCAGCGGGAGAGTGCATCCCTCACACGGATGAAGTCGCTGGTTCGAACCCAGCCACGCGCACTCAGGAAATCGAGCAGGTTGAGGGGTGTCATGGTGTGCCTCGGTTGTATCGGGTGCACGTTGGCGCAGGTCAGGGTGATTTTGTGCGGGTGCTCGTTGTCCTCACGCCCCAACTCCCCGAAGGGGGAGCCGACCATGAACGTTCCGGCCAGGAGGTAGCGCAGCATCACCCCTGCGACCACGAGCGGATCGCCCGCGTCCAGGCACCTCGACTCGTCCACCTCACCCCACACACCCCCCCAGCGCCCCGCCATCGTGGCCGCGCGTCTGGCACGTCGCGCAGCTCGTCGTCGTCGCATGCCTCCACGCCCTCCGACAACGCCGTCTGGCCCCGTTGTGGCAGCCACTCCGGTCAGATCGTCGCGCCCAGGCACCGGCGAGGTATGGGGCGGCGCCGCTCGTGGCTCACCCGATGCTATTCCATAAGCACGCCGCGAGGTGCCATCGGCCCCATCGGCCCTGGGGGTTGAGGCGGCTTGACGCGCCCTGATGTTTTTTTCACTCTGAGGCGTGGTGGCCACGGAGTGTATCTAGACGATTTCACAGAGCGTATCTACACGATTTTGAGGTGAGCGGTTGAGCACAGCGTACAACACACGTCGGTTTCTGGTGGTTCTGGGGTTGATCTGGAGCGCCTCCTGGGGGTGCGGCGGCTGCGATGGGGAGACAAGCGGGACCACGGAAGCGTCGATCGCCTGCAACAGGAGCGATCTGGTGGACCAATGCCCCAACGGCTCCAACCCGATCTTCGAGAGCACCGCCCTTGATGAGTGCAACGCCAACGGCGAGATCACCGCAGCCGATGGCAGCGTCACGGGCGCATGCCGCGGTGAGTCGTCCTGTCGGGTGGTGTGTCAGTTTGTGAACCCCTGTGCCTGCGGGGTGGCCTCGATCACGCGTGACGAGATCTCGTGCCAGGAGTGTGCGCAGACCGACTGCCGCTCCGACCTCACCCAATGCGCCGCCGGGTTCTCCTGCCTGCCGCTGGACGACGGCACCTGGGATTGCCTCAAGCCCGAGGGCGGCGCCTGCGGCTTCGACAACGAGTGCGTGACCGGCTACTGCGACAACGGCTTCTGCTGCGCGGGGGGCGATTGCTGCGCGCAGGCCTCCGACTGTCCGGCGGAGTTCTCGCAGGCGCCGACCTGCGACCTGGCGACCTGCGGCGGCGCGTCGGCCATGGCCGTGTGCGACAACAACCAGTGCGGCTCCGCCGTCACCGAGGACAACAGCATCTGCGATGGCGTGGTGGCCGACGCCTGCGGAGACTTCGCCGACGTGGTCTGCGACGGGGTGACGGCGGAGCGGGGTGTCTGCGCGGACAGCTGCGCTGCGCGGTCGGACTGCGACCCGGGCTTCACCTGCCTCGACGGAGCCTGCGTCGAGGGCGACCCGGACGGCGCGGCGTGTGAGACCGAGGACTCATGCGCCAGCGGCTACTGCCAGGGCGGCCTGTGTTGCTCGGGCGGCGAGTGCTGCAATGAGGTGAGCGACTGCCAGGAGACGGTGGGGGCGGCGCCGAGCTGCGATGACCCGTCGTCGTGCTCCGGGAGCCGCACCGACGTGCTCTGTGAGGCGTTCACCTGTCAGACCGAGGTCGTCGAGGACGACTCGGCTTGTGACAGCGCCACCCCCGTGGCGTCCTGCCAGGGAAACCTCGCCTTCCTCACGTGCAGCGGCGAAGAGGCTCAGGAGGGGCTGGGGTGCCAGTCCTCCTGCCAGGTCGATGGGGAGGACGACGACGCGCTGTGCGCCCCCGGGACGCGGTGCGTGGACGGGGGCTGCACGCCCTGCACGCCCTGCACCGGGCCGCTGACCGTCACCGACGCGGAGGGGCTCGGCGAACTCGCCGGGTGCTCTGCGGTGTCGGGCGATCTGACGATCAGCAGCAACGCCCCCACCGACACCCTGGAGGGGCTCTCCTGCCTGACCACCGTCGCCGGGGACCTGCGGGTCCAGAACAACGTGCTGTTGTCCGAGGCCAGGCTCCGCAGCCTGCAACAGGTCGATGGGGCGGTGATCTTCAACGGCAACCCCAACCTTACGGCGATCGAGGCTCCCGCGCTGACCGCTGGCGATGTGGACATCCAGAACAACCCGTTGCTGGAGACGATCGTGTTGCCTCGGTTCAGCACGGGAGACGTCGAACTGCGCGGCAACGCGGCGCTCACCTCGGCGACCACCTCGGCGACCGTGGAAGGCGCTGTGACCGTGGTGGACAACGACAGCCTCACCCGCATCCGCGATCTGCGTGTGATCATGGGTGGCCTGACCCTCACCGGCAACGACGCGTTCACTTCAGCCACCGGGCTCAACGACCTCGTCGAGGTCGAAGGGGACGTCGCGTTGACCGGAAACACATCGCTGGCGCCGCTGGCGACGTTGACGCTGGTGGGCGGCGACGTCACCATCACCGACAACCCGGATCTGCCCGACCTCGCGGGCCTGGACACCCTCACCGAGGTCGGCGGCGATCTCACCATCGCCCAGAACGCCGTGCTCGCCGAGGTCGATGGGCTCGCGTCGCTGGCGACGGTGGCAGGGGCGCTGACGATCTCAAACAACCCGGCGCTCACCACCTGGAGCGGCGCCAACGCCTTGAGCGTGCTGGGGGGCTCGCTTCAAATCACCCAGAACGAGACCCTCACCGAGGTCGGCGGACTCGGATCATTGACCGAAGCCGGTGTGATCTCCATCACCAACAACCCCGCGCTCGAACGCCTCGTCGGGCTGACGTCGTTGACCACCGCCGGTGAGCTGACCGTGCAGGACAGCCCGACGCTCAGCAGCCTGGCTGGCCTCGACGCGCTCACCGAAGCCGGAGCGCTGACGCTCGTGTCGCTGGGGGGGCTCGGTGAGATGGACGGCCTCACCCAGCTCACGACGGTGACCGGCGCGCTCGTGGTGACCGACAACCCCACGCTGACGTCGGTCGGCATGGGTGCCCTGGAGACCGCTGGAGAGCTGACCATCGCCCGCAACCCCGCGCTGGCGTCGCTCAATACGCTGAGCGCGCTGGCGATCGTCGGCGGTGCGCTCACCCTGGACGACAACGACGCGCTCACCTCCCTGGACGGGGTCTCCCCGAGTTCGGCGGGGTCGGTCACCATCACCAACCACGCGCTGTTGTGCCAACGCGAGGCCGACCTGTTCGCCGCGCCGCTCGCCGAAACCACCACGGTGACCGCCAACATCGGCTCCTGCGCCGACCTCTGCGCCCCTTGCGCCGACCTTGGGCCGATGTCGCTCAGCGACGACGCCAGCTTCGCGGCCCTCTCCAGCTGCAGCGCGCTCCCTGACTCGCTCACCGTCAGCGTCTCACCACAAAACTACGGGCCGCTGAGCTGCCTGACGGCCATCGAAGGCCCGCTCGTGTTCAGAGGCGCCGACGCCAACCCCAGCCATGAAGGGGTGGACTTCTTCCCAGCGCTCACCTCCGTGGGCGGGCTGGAGTTCTTCCGTGTCTGGTCCCTGACCAGCATCGAAGGGCTGAGCAGCCTCACCGAGATCAACGGTGACCTCATCTTTGAAGACGCCCGAGCCCTGACCTCGCTCGCCGGACTTGAGTCCATCACCACGCTCGGCTCGTTGCAGTTCATCAGCCTCAACACCGCCCTTCCGTCCTTATCGCCGGGGCTCGACAACCTCGAAGCGATTGACGGAGCGCTGGCGCTTGAAGGCAACGCAAGCAACGATCATCTCGCGTTCACCGATCTTGAGGGGCTGAACGCCCTGACCTCGGTGGGGTCGCTCACGGTGCGCAACGTCAGGCGCCTCACCAGCCTCGACGCGCTCGCCAACCTCGAAGCGATCACCACCGGCGACCTCGTCGTCGAAGGCAACGACGCGCTCACCCGCGCGGCGCTCCCAGCGCTGGCTGAGGTTGGCGGCGCTGTCGTCCTGCGCGACAACCCCGCGCTCGCCGAGCTGAGCTTGCCCCTCATCACCGAGGTTGTCGGTGAACTCGCGCTTGTCGACAGCGCGCTCGCCGACGTCGATGGTCTGAGCGCCGTGACCTCGGTCGGAGGCGACCTCAGCGTCACCGACAACGCCATGCTTACGTCGCTGGGTGGTCTTCAGGGGCTCACCAGCATAGGAGGCCGGTTCATCTTCACCGAAAACCCGATGGTGACTGACCTGGGCGACTTTCCGCTGCTCACCGACGTCGCGAGCTTCAACATCAGCACCAACGCCAACCTCACCCGGCTCGACGGCTTCAACGCCTGGGCGGGTGGTGAGGAGGCGGACGTGACCATCTTCGCCAACCCGCGGCTCGTGAACGTGTCGGGGTTTCAGGGGGCGGTGGCGCTGCGGACCCTGACCTATGGCAGCAACGGCGGCGACGAGATCATGGAGGAGGGCGCCGCGTTGACAGGCTTTACGTCGGTCGAGGCGATGACGGGCGACCTGCGGGTGACCTCCAACCCCTACCTCCTTGAGCTGTCGGGGCTGTCGTCGCTGGAGACGGTGGGGGGGCTGATGGAGATCGGCTCGAACTACGACCTGCGGGACATCAGCGGCCTGGACGCGCTGACCTCGGTGGCGGGGAACCTGACGATCTACCTCAACCGTCTCTGCCAGCGCAGCACCTTTGAGCGCGCTGAGACCCTCGGCAGCGCCTCGATCAATGTGTCGGCCAACGTCGGCGCCTGCACCCAGTGTGAGCCGTGCAACTTCGGTGAGCCGCTCAACATCGGCTTCGTTCATGAGCTCGCCAACATCGCCCACTGCTCTGAGATCAACGTGTCCAGGGGCGGCGTGTTCATCGACGGCAACAACTTCCTCGATCCGCTCAGCTGCCTGACCTCTGTCAACAGTGACTTGCGGATCAACGCGTCCTACTTCTACCGCGACAACGCACCCATCGACCTCAGCCCGCTCGGCGCGTTGACCACGGTCGACGGCGAGTTCTTGCTCCAGGGCAGCTTTGGGGTAGAGGATCTGACGGCGCTCAGCTCGCTTCAGTCCACCCAGTCCATCCGAATCAACATGCCTGATCTCACCAGCCTCAATGGCCTCAGGGCGAACACCAACGCGATTACGATCACCTTCGGCGGCACCACCCTGAGCGGGTACGACTTCTCGCGCCTCTCTGGCTCGGGGTGCAGCGTGGAGGAGAACGGGAACTGCAGCAGGCTGGGGCTGAACGGCAACCCCGCGCTGACGGACCTGTCGGCGCTTTCGGGCATCACGACCCTGGGCTACGCCACGATCCTGGGGAACGATGCGCTTACGAGCCTGAGTGGCTTGTCCGGGTTACAGACCGTCACGGGCCGGTTTGGTGGCATGAACATCTCCAACAACCCAAGCCTGACCAGCCTCTCGGGCATGAGCAGCCTCTACGGTGTGAGGGGCCTGACCGTTGAAGGCAACAACGCGTTGTGCAACGACGACGCGCGCGCTTTTGCCGAGACGCTGTTCGCAGGAACAGACTTCACCCTCAGCTGCAACCCGTTGTCCCGGTGTTCAAGCACCATCAGCGTCAGGAACAACGGCGGCGATTGCTTTTAGACTGCTAGGAGCCCCTTGGTCACAGCTGAGCGCTTCAAGGGGTGCCGAGGCGAGTCGCCTGCTGGGGCTCGAACTCCAACGGTCAGCTGGGCGACGGGACAGGGGTGAGCAGTGACCCCCCTGTCAACTCGCTCACGTTGACCGACGCCGCCGGGGTGGTCGATGGGGGAAACTCAACCTGCGCCGTGCAGGCTGTTTGGGAGCCTCGCCCGGGGCCGTCTTGAGCTTGACTCCACGTCGCCTCAATCGAGCGCCTCAGCCTCTCCTTCTGCGCTTCAGACCACCCCACGCTCGCGATCGGGTCCCTCTCCGGGGTCGAACCGCGTCCCCTGGGTGGCGTTGGCGCGAAAGTAGGTGTGTTTCAAGAGCGCGCCCCGCAGGTCCGCGTCTGTGAGGTCGGTGTTGTCGAGGCTGGCTTCCTGCAAGCAGGCCCCCGACAGCCGGGCTCCGACCAGGCTGGCGCGTGAGAGGTCGGCCTCGGTCAGGTCGGCTCCCTCCAGGTTCACGCCGTCGAGGCGCGCTCCGACGAGGTTCGCACCGGCGAGGTTCGCACCGGCGAGGCGGGCCCCCGCGAGGTGTACGCCGACGATCTCCGCTCCGCTGAAGTCGAGTCGGACCCACGGATCCTGATCGGGGTGGGCGGGGGGTGGGTTCAGGCGTCGGGCCACCGGCAGGTAGGCGCGGACATACTCCACGAGCAGCTCGCCCTTGTCCTGAGGAGACATGCCAGCGTGTGGGGTAGGAGGTTTGGGGCGTTTGTTCATGGGTTGAGGGGGAATGGGCCGCTTTGGGGGTCACAGCTCAGCTCATGAGCCTGCACGCTCCTCAAGCTATCACACGTTCAAACGGCAGCACATTCATCATGCCTTGGTAGTCGACCGCGAGCCGGGCCGTAAAAAATCGTTAAGACTGCTCCTCGGCCCTTCTCCTGGGGCTCAAGGTCCCCACCTTGAGTCCGTGGCGCGACGCCGCCGCCCAGCACATGAAGCATGTTTTCCAAGCTGTTGACCCTCGCTCCAAGGAGCGCCATGAGAACCGCGACCGTCCTCCATATCGAACCGCTCGCCCCCCAGATCCGCTTGCTTCGCCTCGGTGGTCCCGAGCTGATCGGGTTCACCGCCGATCCAGGGCAGAAGGTCAAGCTGCGCTTGAGCTGCGGCGCCAAGGCGAGCTACACCCCAGCCCGCGTCAACCCGGACGCGGGTTGGCTCGACGTCGTCTTTCACCTGCATGGCAACGATGGTCCGCTGGCCTCCTGGGCGGCTGAAGCTCGCAGCGGCGCGCAGGTCTCCGTGCTCGGCCCCGCTCGGAGCATGGCGGGGCCGACGGGTGACGAAGCCTGGGCGATCTTCCTCGGCGACGAGACCACGCTCGGCCTCGCCGTCGCCCTCATCGACGCGCTCCCTCCTGAGGCGTCGATCCTCGGCGCCCTTGAGCTTGCGCCCGGAGACGTGGTCGCCGCAGACCGCCTCCGCCTCCCGCTGCCAACCATCGCGCGCGAGGGTGGCTATGGTGATGTCCTGCGCGCCTGGCTCGCCGACACGGAGATCCCCAGTGGCCCAGGCGTCGTCTGGTTGTCGGGGCACGCTGGCACGGTGGTGTCTCTGCGCCAGGCGTTGCTCGGCCGCGGAGTGCCCCGAAGCCTGATCAAGGTCAAGGCCTACTGGAGCGATCATGGCCACACTCACCGCAAGATGCTGGAGCGCACCCACCTCGGCGCGTGACCACGCATTGTTCGGGGTTCGAGGGTGCCCCGAGGCGGAAGCGCTCTTGTGCGGAGTTGCGGCGAGGGCGAGCCTGACGCGTTGTGATGACCGGGGGAGCTGGCCTGGGGCGTGAGCGCAGGTGGGCGAGGGCGCTGTGTTGTCTTCAGGTTGATTCGCCAGGGGCTGTCGGCGGTTGACAGGCTTGGAGCCCCCTCCTACTCTCAAGGGCGGAAAAGGCCCTGGAACCCCTGTCTCGCCAGTTGCGATCGACATGAGTGTGATCTCCTCACGTATTGTGCGCCGGATCGTTGAGGTCAGCCGCGTCTCGACGCCGACGGAGGTGTTGTTGGAGAGGCTCGGTCTGTCGACCGAGCCGTCCTCGACGACGGATGAGCACCCGCTGGTGTCGGCCGAGGTCTACTACGACCTGCTGGAGCGCTGCGGCGCCGACGACCCGGCGCTGCCGCTCCGCTACGCCGAGGCCATCCGCCCCGAGGACTTCGGCGCCTTCGGGCTGGCGATCAAGACCTCCCGAAACGTTCGCGACGCGCTGGAGCGCCTGGCGCGCTACATCCTCGTGGTCAGCGACACCCTGGAGTACACGCTTCGCGACGACGCGAAGGGGGCGGTCTTCGTGCTCAACGGGAGGCCCTCGGACGACCGGCGCGGGGTGCAGCTCGCCAACGAGTGCGCGCTGGCCGCGATCACCTCGCTCCTGCGCCAGGTGGCGCAGGGGCCTGTGGTGCCCGAGGCCGTGTCGTTCCGTCACCCTGGCCCGAGCGAGGTCACGTCGCATCAGGCCTGGTTTCAGGGGGCGCTGCGCTTTGAAGCGCCCATCGATGGCCTTCACCTCGACGAGGCGACTCTGGCGACCCCTACACGCCTCGCGGACGATGGGTTGTCGGCCTACCTGCTCGCCCAGCTCGACGACATCCACGCCCAGCGGGCGGAGGCGGCGGTGGTCCAGCAGGTGCGGCGAGCGATCACCGACAAGCTCTGCTCGGGCCTCCCCACGCGGAACACCATCGCGCGGCACCTGGGCATGAGCGGTCGCACCCTCCATCGTCGCCTCGCGGAGCACGACTGCTCCTTCCAGGAGGTGGCCAATCAGGTCAGGCGCGAGACCGCGGAGTCGTTGCTGAGGCGGGAGGCGCTGAGCCTCGCCGAGGTCGCCTACCTGACAGGGTTCTCGGACCAGAGCGCCTTCCACCGGGCGTTCAAGTCATGGACGGGGCAGACCCCGAGGAGCTTCCAGCAGGGGGCTCACCGAGCCGTTTGATGCTCGCGAGGACAGGTTGGCCGGATGTGTCAGTACCCTGTCCGCGAGAGTCAAGAAAGACACCCCGAGCCTGGCTAGATTGGAGTCACCAACCCACGAGGAAGGAGGCTCCATGTCTGAGAACACGACCCGAACCGCTCGCTACACCGGCCTGGCCTACCTGGGCATCATCGCCACCGGCATCTTCGCCGAGGTCGGCGTCCGAATGCCCCTGATCGTCGAACACGACCCCGCCGCGACCACGGCCAACATCGCCGCGGACGCGCTGCTCTTTCGAGCGGGCATACTCGCCGACGTCGCGATGGTCGGCCTCGACGTCGCGGTGGCGGTGGGGCTGCTCGCGCTGCTGCAGCACGTGCACAAGCCGCTCGCCCAGCTCGCCGCCGCCCTCCGGCTCATCCAGGCGGCGGTCATCAGCGCCAACCTGATGAACATGACCCGCGCCGTCCAGCTCGCCACAGGAGGTCCCAGCGCGGACGCCCTCGGCTCGGCCACCGGGGGCCTGGTGCTCGCGTCGATGGAGGTCCACGGCGTCGTGTACGACCTCGGGCTCGTCTTCTTCGGGCTCTCGTGCCTCGTCCTCAGTCGGCTGCTCTACACCTCTCGGTCGGTGCCCTCGGCGCTGGCCGTCGCCCTCGGCTTCTCCGGGGTGGTCTACCTCGTGGGCTCGTTTGTGGCGCTCTGCGTCCCGGCGTGGTCGGCCACCCTCGATCCTCTGTACGGCGTGGCCTTCCTGTCCGAGCTGGGCTTCGCGCTTTGGCTCGTCACCCGAGGCGTGACCCTGAACAGCGGCAGCAGCGCCCAGGCGACCCAGGTCGCGGCCTCCTGAACCACAGCACATCGTCAACCAGACTCCATCACCAACCCAGAACCAGGGAGACACCATGTACCGTCTGCTCTCAATCGCTCTTATCGCCTTCGCCCTGTGCGCCTGCTCCAACACGAACGATGGCGGGACCCCTTCCGGGGGCACCGTCGACGTGAGCAACGACTTCACCCCGAGGGGCGCGCAGACAGCGGGCTACCGGGTCGTGCAACACCAGGAGCTGCAGATCAAGGTCTGGTACCCGGCCCAGGGCGACGCCGCCGCGCCGATCGATTACAGCGTCGCGCTCAAGTTCCCCGGGTTCCCCCCGGATCCCGTGGTCATTCACGGGACGGCCGCCCTCGACGCCCCGGTGGCCGAAGGTGGCCCGTACCCGCTGGTGGTCCTGTCGCACGGGTTCGGCCTGAACCCGGAGTGGTACCACGCCCTGGCGGAGCACCTGGCCTCCCACGGCTTCGTCGTACTCGCCCCCGAGCACACGGAGGCGGATTGGTTCGAGGACGTGCTCGTCGCTACCGCGAACCGGCCTGTCGAGGTGAGCGCGGTCATCGACTTCGCCGAGCTGCCCGCGCAGCGCTCCTGGATCGACGCCGAGCGCGTGGCGGTCCTCGGGCACTCCTACGGCGGCTACACGGCGCTGGCCGCGGCGGGCGCCCGGCTGGATCCCGCCAGCCTGGCCGCTCGCTGCGAGGGGGTCGATGATCCGATGATGTCCTCCTACTTCTGCGACAGCTTCCTCTCCAACGAGGCGACGCTGGCCGAGAACATGGGCCTCGACGAGGTGCCCGGCGGGCTGTGGCCGTCGATGGCCGACGCTCGGGTCGACACCATCGTGTCCATCGCCGGGGACGCCTACCTCTTTGGGGAGGAGGGGTTGTCCTCGGTGAGCGTCCCCGTGATGTTCATCGGCGGCACCGCCGACACGGGCACGCCCTGGAGCTGGGGGTCGCAGCTGTCCTTTGAGCACGTCGCGAGCGACGAGCGCGCCCTCGTCGGGCTTGAGGGGGCCGAGCACATGATCGCCACCGCGCGCTGCGAGGACATGCCCTTCACCGCGTCGATGCCCGATGAGTACGCGGGCTACTTCTGTCAGGATCCGGCCTGGGAGAAGTCCAGAGCCCACGACGTCATCCACCACCTGACGACGGCCTGGTTGAAGCACACCCTGGACCAGCACGGTGAGGCGCTGGAGGCGCTGGACCCTGCGCGCTTCGCGGACGATGAGACGTTGAGCGTGAGCCTGGGCCAATGAGTCAGGGCCTCGTCGGCGTGGGGTGACCTGCACACGCGTTGCTACCAGCGCCGACCCCGTATCACCGGGACGCGCCTGAACCCTCGTAGTCATCGTCGCTCAGTTCGAGCACCACAGGCTCGGACGATGGGATGGGGAGGGCGTCTGTCTCGACGTTGCACGTGATGACATCACAGCTCGCCCCGCAGCAGTTCTCATGGATATCCACGCAGGACACCTGTTCGTCGCGGACGGTTCCATTCAAGCCAATGAAGTTCCCGGTGATCTGCCCCTGTTGCCCCACAAACTCACCCTCTGAGATCTGAACGCCTACGAGCTGGTTGTCGCTCAACAGAAAGCGGTTCGCGTGGGCGACCCCCTCGTCCAGGACGGCCAGCCCGCTCCCGCCCACAGGGGCTTCACACACGGTGCAGGCGTAGGTTTCGGACACCTCCACGTCACTCAACTGCGCTGAGGTCTCGGCATCCCGAATCAGCAACCCGACCAGGTGGTTCTGGGTGAGCCGAATCCGCTCGCCCTCCAGGCGTGAGCCTTGCTGCACGGTCACCCCAAACCCGAACAGCTGATCGGCCTCCCGTGGCTGCGTCCCCGCCACCGTGAGGTCACTCACCTGGGCACGCGAATTCAAGACCACCTGCAAGCCCACATCCCGGTTCTCCGTCACGACGATCCGCTCACCCTCCAACGCGGCGTTCTGAACCACGACGATGCCGCGCCCCTCCTGCTGATTCGACTGGCGCGGTCGGGTGCCTGTCACCGACACATCGACGAGCCGCGCGTTCGCGCCTTCGCCCTGGATGTGCAGGCCAGCGGCCTGGTTTTCAACGATTCGAGCCCGTTGCAGCTCAAGCTGAGCCCCATTAAACACCACCGCTCCGAGACCCGCGTCCTGATCCAGCTCGCGGTACAGCGTCCCTCGCACGGTCAGGTCCGCGATCGTGACGCGCGCCCCTTCGCGCACCGCGTAGAGCCCATATTCACGGTTTCCCTCCAACAACACCCGCTCCGCGTCAACGATCGCGTTGCGCTGTGCGCTCAAGCCGCGCCCCCGTTTCATCCTGGAGATCTGAGGGCGTGTGCCTCGAACGACCACATCGCGAAGTTGAGCGGTGCTGGTGGAGGTCTCCGACGTGTTGAGCACGATAAGACCAACACCGTAGTTGTCTTCAACGACGATGCGATCGCCCCGCCACTCTCCTTGTTGAATCGCGAGCCCGGCGTCCTCTTCGACTCCGTTCGCTTCGGGTTGTGTGTGGGAGACCCGCACGTCGCGCAACACGCCATCACCACCATCCATTACGGCGCCCGCGTTATGGTTGTACGCCATCCAGGCTCGCTCCACCTCAAGGTGGCTCCCGACTCGGGTGGTGTACAACCCGAAGCCGCTGGTTCCAGCCTCGTCGGAGGCGGTGTGTGTGAGCAGCGCGTCGGTGAGCTTCACCCTGCTCTGGCTGGCGCCCATCGCGGCCCCCACGTTGCGGGTGCAGACCACCCGCTCCGCTTCAAGCTCCCCGTTCTGCTCCACGAGGATCCCAACGCCCGGAGAGGCCCCGCCAGCCGACTCGATGTCGGTGGCGACGATGTCGCTGACATCGACAACGGAGTTTGCGGCGAGGTAGAGGCCAGCCTCCCGGTTGCGGGTGGAGAGCAGACGCTCGCCGTCGAGCGATGAGTTGAGCACAACCACGATCCCGCGCCCCAGCAGCGCCTGCTCCGTGGGTTGCGGCGAGGTGTCCTGGACCACAGTGTCCTTCAACCCCCCTCGCCCGCTCTGGATGAGGAGTATGCCCGCCTCGCTGTTGCCCTCCACCAGGACCCGCTCTCCGTCCAGGACACCCCCGACCACGGTGACGCCGTTGCCAAGGTAGGAGCCTCGAAACGGGGTCGGGAGGGTCTGGGTGTCCAACACCGCGACATCGCGGAGCGTCACGGATGACGACGTCTCCACGATCACCCCGGAGTGATGGTTGCGCAGGAGGGTCACCCCCTCCAGGTGAGCGGTCCCATTGAGCGAGACCACAAGCCCCGACCCCAGCTGCTGTGTGGACGGCTGAAGCTGTGTGTCGGAGATCAGCACCTGGTTCAACCGAACGTCTGGAGAGCCGACCACCCTCACCCCGGTCGTCACCGCTTCATGCACGTGGACCGCTCGGAGCTCAACGCGGGAGATCAACCCTGTGGAGACGCCGACCCGAGGGCCTGTCACGGTCACGTCGCTCAGCAGGCCCCGCGAGGCGAACGTCACCGTTGAAGCATCTTCGTCGGCTGTGGGGGCCTCGATGACGGTCTGGGCGGCGCAAGCTCCGAGGGCCGCCATCCCTGAACCCAACCGAAGCTCCTCCACATAGCGGCCCACTCCGATGGCGATGATGTCGCCGCTCCCAGCCATCTCCATCGCTTCGGCGAGTGTGGCCGCGGGGTCCTCTCGGGTTCCGCTACCTCCCTCCGTGGCTCCAGCCTGCACGTAGAGGATCGTCCCACCTTCGTAGCCTTCACCGGCCTGCGCCCGGATCGCTTCTGGAGGGTGCCAGAGGTCGCCGTTGGTGGGGCACTCCACCCCCAGGGGCTCGCAGGCGTCGCTGCCCAGCCGGGGAGCGGTGCCGGGCGGGCAGTCTCGGGGGAGAGCGGGCGGCACACAGTGGGTGTGGCCTTCACCCAATCCGAGGTCGAGCCGTTGCGCCTCCGTGAAGGTTTCGGTGGCGAGCCACCCGGCTGGGCACGTCCACTGAATCGGCTGCGGGAGGCAGCCCCCATCATCGGCGGTGGGGCCGGGGCATCCTTCGGGGGGAGTCAGGTTGGGGAGGAGCGGCTCACACAGGCCATACGCGTCGAACACCCCGCTGGGACACAGCTCCTCCGGGGTTCCACGGGGGGGCTCCAGCGTCGTCTCCACACACGCGTCACCGGGAGAGAGGATCCCGTCGTCGTTGTTGGCTCCGGCTGCCGCGTCGTTGGAGGGGTCTTCATCTCCACCACAGGCGGCGAGGGCGCACAGCAGCGCTGCGCCGACCATTCCACGCCGCGTGGACCGGGCCGAATACGCTCTCCAAAGATCCATCACCCGTTGGTTTCCTGTTGCCATCCTCGTCACTCCATTGCGTCGCTTGCGTCCATCGGTGTTTCTTTCAAAAGTCACTTTGGAGTAAGCAAGAGCTACGCCAACGCGATGGTCTGGATGGATGTGGGGCGTCTCGGGCGATGGGCGCGGGGTGGGGTGATGGGTGACGGCGAGGGCCGTCCGTGTGGGGGAGCCGATGGGTGTTGGTTTTTTCAACACAGGGGTGTTGAAAAAATCAGCACCAGGTCAGCGGTCGCCGTTGAGGTAGCCGCGGAACAGGTAATCCGACTCCTTCGCTCGGGCGTGGCAGCTCGCGCATGGGGGCAGCTGCCCGGCGATCGGCTTCCCCGACGCGTCTGCGTAGCCATACTCCCAGCCACCCGCGCGCTTGGCCATCCAGGCGTACTCCGACAGCTCCCTCGGCGAGTTCTTGTCGGGCATGCTCGCCGGGTCCGGGTTCACGTATTTCTCTTTGACGACGATGGAGCCTGTCGGCATGGGGTCGCCTTTTTGAAAGGTGTCCATCGCGTCCGGCGAGACGCGCACCACGACCTGGTAGTCGGCGTGGGGGCCATGCTCCTCGCGCATCTGCGCTCGCAGGGCCTCCACCTCTCCAGCCATCGGCGCTCGACACAGCACCCACAGCTCCTGGGTGACCGACAGCGGGGTCGCGGTCGCGCTGGGCCACGCGCCGAACTCCTCAGGAGATGGCGTCGTCGCGGTGTCGCGCGCGACCGCGGTGGGTTGGCTCCCACCGGACTGGCACCCCATCATCGCGACACACACCATCCACACACCCACACACGCAGCTCTCATCGTTGAACTCTCCAGCGAACGGTTCATCTCAGGGCCGGGACGCTCGGAACCTGGGTCCGACGGCTTATACCTCAACAACCGTCAAACCCCTCGTTGGAATGCCCTCGCCGTGGGATGAGGGTCGAAAAATGGCTTGCCCTGAGGCTGAGGATCTGGTACGGATAGAAACTCTTCAGGTTGTTGCTTGAAGGGTTGCGCGCGTGTAACTCAGCGGGAGAGTGCATCCCTCACACGGATGAAGTCGCTGGTTCGAACCCAGCCACGCGCACTTTGAAAGCCACGGTGGAAACACCGTGGCTTTTCTGCTTGGGTTTCCTCCTTCGTTTGGGCTCTCCTGAGCACTGTGGGGCTGAGGAGGGCACCTGCGAAGGTGAGCTACAGCGCCAACCCGATGAGCAGCCCGACGAGGACGCCGAGCAGCGCCACGATCACGTAGCTGGCCGGGTGGGGCGCTGGCGCGGGGTCATGCAGCACGTTCTCCACGCGCAGGAACTCACCGAGGGTCGTCGACGCGTTGAACGAGCGCTCCAACTTCATCAGCCGCTTCGCCAGCCGGGGTCGCTGTGAGAGCGTCAGCGCGAGCTGCGGCAGGAGCTGCCGCAGCTCCTCCTGCATGCTCGGCCCGAACAGGCTCCGCCGGAGGATGGCGGAGGTGATCTCCTTCAGCTCCTCGTTGGGATCGAGATCTGGCGCGTAGCGGATGACGATCCCTTCCACGATCGTCAGGTTGCGGATGACGGTGAACAGCTCCGACTGCGCTTGCGCGTTGTACCTGGCTCCGAGCCGCATCCCGGCCACCAGGTTCGCCGTCACCCGGTTCTCACGGATGCCCCCCTCGACCCCCTCGACCGACAGCAGCTCGTGCAGCTCGGCCTTGAAGGCGTCGATGTCCTTGCTGGGGTCGGGCTTGAAGACCTGGATGAAGGCCTCGACCGCCGTGTCGGTCTCGCCCGCGGCCTGGGCGAAGACCATCTCCAGCATCTTCTCCCGCAGGGCTCGCGGCAGCTCCGCGTGCAGGCCGTAGTCGATGAGCACCACCCCGCCATCGGGCTCCAGGATCAGGTTGCCCGGGTGGGTGTCGCCGTGCAGGAAGCCGTGCTCGTAGGACATGCCGACCTGCAACCGCAACATCGAGCGACCGAAGGTGGAGGGGTCGAAGCCCAGCGCCAGCAGCTCCTGCGGCCCCGGGACGTCCGCGAGCCGAGTCCCGTTGATCCACTCCATGACCAACAGCCGCGGGGAGCACAACTCCCGGTGCAGGACCGGGGCGCGGAACTCGGGGAGGGTGCGGAACACGTCGGTGAAGCGCTCCATGGCGCGCGCCTCGGCGAGGAAGTCCAGCTCCGACCGAGCCCGCGCGGCGTACTCCCGGGCGACCCGATCGACCATCGCCGCCCGGTATGGCGGCACGAGGCGATCGATGAAGCCCGACAGGACAAGCAGCGTGTCGAGGTCGGACAGCAGCTGCGCGTCAAGATCGGGCCGCTGCACCTTGACCGCGACCTCCTCGCCGGAGAGGAGGGTCGCCCGATACACCTGGGCGATGGACGCGGCGGCCACTGGCGCCTCGGGGAAGGAGGCGAAGACCTCGTCCAGAGGGCGACCCAGCTCCTCTTTGAGGATGGCGCGGGCCTGCTCGGTGGGGAACGGCTCGACCGACGCATGCAGCTTGCCCAGCTCGTTGGTGAACACCTCGGAGAACAGATCAACCCGGGTGGCGAGCATCTGCCCGAACTTCACGAAGGTGGGTCCGAGCCGCTCCAGGGTCTTGCGGAGGCGGACGGCGACCTCCGCCTCGGGGGGCGGCTTCTCCTCGGGCTCTTTGCCGGTGAGGTAGCCGAGGCCCTCCTCAAGGAGGATGCTGGTGATCGTGGCTGCGCGCGCGAGCTTCATGGCGTCCTTCGCTGGTGGAGCCTCGAACGGCTCTGGGGTCGGCCTTCAGCCCCCAACGTAGTCGATCGGGTGGCGTCTTCCAACCGGACTCGACGGGCTTCAACTGCGTCAAGCTCCCCCCTCGTCGCCAGCGGCGGCGTAATCCGGCCACAGGCGACGCCGACGTGGCTCGCTCAGGCGCGGCGACCTCGGAGCCACAGCCCGACGCAGGCGAGGAGCGTGAGCGCGACCGAACCCGGAGGGGGGCCGCTCGGTTGGGCCGAGCGGCAGGCGCACCCGCCCGCCTGGGGGTTCAGCGTCAGGCCATCGATCGGAGATCCCGGCGCCAGCTCCGAAGGCAGCTCATCGGAGTTGAACGTCACCCCC
>PBBL01000008.1 GCA_002716585.1 Myxococcales bacterium
GGGCGGCGTTGTTGTAGGCGGGGTTGTTCGAGTCCACGTAGCCCGGCGGCAAAAAGACGAACATGTCCACGTCGTACGGGAAGCAGGTCGGGCAGTCCCGGGCAGGCACCGTGACCTGGACCTCCAGGAACTGATCGTACTGCACTGGCAGCGTCCGGAACGGGACCACCATCTCCTCGTCGTTGCCGAGGTCGAGGGTGAACTCCATCTGCGACGCGGTCGGCCACCCCTGCGGGAGCGGCTCGATGATGATCGCCGGGCGGAAGCGCTTCTCGCCCTCGTGGGTCTTCCACTTCTGGAGGAACGGCACCTCGACCCGCTCACCGTCGCGGTTGAGCGTGTACATGTGCGCCGGGAACTGCTTGCTCCACAGCTGCTCCTCGCGCCAGGTCGTCGGGAAGTCGTACTGCTCCGCCAGCGGCTCGATCTCCACCACGATCTTCTTGCCGAAGGTCACCCGGTTGTCCGCCTCCAGGTTCGTCCAGCGCACGTCGAGCGAGCGCGGGAAGGGGCTGTCGACGACCGGGGTGTCCTCCTCGACGTCCTCGGGCGCCCCGGTGTCCTCAGGCGGCTCGGTGTCCTCGGGCGACTCACCCGTGTCCTCAGGCGGCTCGCCGGTGTCCTCGGGCGGCGCCCCGGTGTCTTCGGGCGGCTCGCCGGTGTCCTCGGGGGAGGTGGTCCCGCCGCCGCCGGTGTCCGCGGCCTCGTCGGTGTCCTCGGCGCCCGCGTCGTTGTCGCCGCCGCCGCCGGTGTCCTCCACCGAGGAGGTCTCGCCGCCGTTGTCACCACCGCCGCTGTCGTCACCCGAGCACCCGGCGAGGGTGAGGGTGAGCGCCATGGCGATGAGGGTCAGTAGAAGGGTACGTGGTCGCGCGCGACCGATGTGAGCGAACATGGTTCATGATCCTCTGAAACAAGCTCGTCTGGTCGGGATCGCGTCATGGTCCCGACGCGCGATGAACCGCGCGCCGCGTCCTGCGTCAGCGCGAGCGCTGAGAGCGACGCGACCGCTCCACCCGAGTTGATGCTACCCCACGCTGGTGACATCCGGCTCAGCTCCCATGGGGTCAAGGGCTGAACGCGACCAGGTTGGACGCGATGTAGGTGGCGTTGAGGAAGATCGACTCCGTCTCCCGCGCCAGCTCCACCGTGTTGGACTTGATGACTGAGATGCCCAGACGCGGGGCGTTCATCTGGGCCATGGCCTCCGCCGGGATGGTGAAGGTGCCGTTGTCCTCTTCGAGTTCACAGAGCAGGCCCACGCCGGAGCGTGGCATGTAGTCGTTGCCAAACGGGTTGACCGTGACCTGTATGACGTCGGTCGCCCCCCCGCCGCTCCACGCCACGGTCAGCGCCTCGGCGGAGACGGTGGAGTCGGCGGCGGGGCGAGAGACCGTGTGCTCGCCGGGCGTCCGCACCGTCCCCACGAAGCCTCGCATGTGAGGCCCGCCCAGGGTGGTGATCCGCACGTCGGCGTTCGGCGGGAAGGAGTCGTCGTGATCCTCCGGGTAGCCGGTGTTGTAGGTCGTCGAGTCGTCCTCGCCGCGCATCGGGGTGAGCGTGACGGGGTCGTAGTTGCCCGCCTCGACCGTGATGTCCCCGGCGTCGTACCCGAAGCCCTGCTCCTCATCGGTGGTCGTCACGTTGACCACGTCGCAGGCGCCGAAGGTCATCACCGGCTCCACCTCCTCGGGGGTCTCGACGAACGCCGCGCCGACGTTGCCGACGTTGAGCCGGATGAGGAAGTTGGCCACGACGTAGGCGTCCACCAGGCTCACGCCGCCCTGGATGAAGTCGGGGCGAGGCTCCATGGGGATGTCAGGGAAGTCGATGTCCTCGGGCTCCGAGGTGTCCTCGGCGGCGGTGTCCATCGCGACGTCCTCGGGGCCGGTGTCGTCGCCCGTGTCCATGGGCGCGTCGGTGTCGCTCGGCTCGTCGGTGTCCGCCATGGCGGAGTCGGTCGGCTCGTCGGTGTCCGTCATGTCGGTGTCGTCGGGAGGCGTGTTGGTGTCCTCCTCGCCGGTGTCCACCTGATCGGAGTCCATCGCCACGCCGCTGTCCATCGACTCGCCGGTGTCGGCCTGACCTGTGTCCCCGGTTCCATTGGAGGTGTTGGTCGTGTTGCTGGCCGACTCGCCGCCGTCGGAGTCCGAGCCGCCGCACGCCGCGACGCTCCACACCACACACATCGCACCGAAGAGCCTGAGGATAGCCACCATGGGGTGTTTCATACGCACATTCCTGACGCGGGGGTTGGGTGGGACGCAGGGGGCGCCTTCAAGAGGTTGGACGTCCCAGGAGCGTCACGCGACGTCACACAGTGTAGTAGGTGACCCCACGCCTCGCAACATTGAGTGAAACTCGCTCGCCTGCTCGAAGCACACGCTATCGGCGCCTGCGGGTCCGCGCGCCCAGCTCCCGAAGCGCCTGCTGCAGGCTGACCTCCGGGCCGATCGGGATGATCGGGATCCCGAGCTGGGAGATCGCGTCGGCGATCTGGGTGCGCTCGTCCAGCTCCGCCAGGGTGAACAGCTCGTGGAGGGTCGTCGCCCGCCCGCTCAGCTCCCCCTTCTGGACGTAATCCGGGGTGAACGGGGTCAAGAAGACCACCTTGTGGCGGCGAACCCGGGCCAGCCGCAGCCCGCGCAGGATCAGCTCGTGGTTCATGATCCCGCACAGATCCGAGATGATCACCACGAGGTGGCTGTCCCGCGCGTGGGAGACGATCTCCTCCAGCGCCTGCACCAGGCCGCGCTCCTTCTGACCGAGCCGGGTCTCCACCCGGTAGGGGATCTCCAGCCCGCGCAGGTGGCAGAAGCGGCGGATGAGATCCGTCTCCGGGTACCCCACCACCCCCGACGCCAGCGCCGGATCGCCGAACCGATCCTGCTCTCGCCCCATGATCGACCCGATCCAGCGCCGCAGCAGCTCGACGTCGAACTCCGACTGCTCCGAGTCGATCACGTCGCGCGAGAAGCTCCAGTAGTCCGCCCCCTGGCCGATCCCCTTGACCCGCTTGACGTCCCGGCGGCGAAAGTCGAGGCGCTCCTGCACCATCAGGTAGCGCACGATCAGCTCGGTGACCTCGGCGTCGGTGTACTCGGTCAGCCCCTCATCGACCACGTGCCGCAGGCCGACGAGGTGGTTCATGATCGCGTTGAGCGTCCCCTTCCCTTCGCGGGGGTGGATGTGCCCGTAGATCTTCTCGTCGAAGGTGATCAGCCCCACCCGATCGCTGTTCGTGAGCGACGCCCGCGCGTAGCTGGCGGCCATCCGCAGCGCATGCTCCAGCTTGCTGGGCACGTCGGCGGCGTGGCGGTAGCCGCCGCGCATCGTGCTGCTGATGTCGAGGCAGAGGTAGGTGTTGAGCAGCTGCTCGGACTCGTACTCCTTGACCATCAGGCGCCCCGTCCGGGCGGTCGCCTTCCAGGCGATGTCGCGGAACGGATCGCCGTGGTGGTGATGCCGCAGCTCGCGCAGCTCGGTCCCGAACCCCCGCTGCACCACGAAGTGCAGCCCGATCCGATCCGGGTTGACCGCCTTGATGCTCCGGTCGGGCTTCATCGCCTGCCCCCACCGGATGTTGGGCAGGAACTTCAGCGGCACCGACGAGGCCACGTACTCGCCGACCTCAAACAGCCCCAGCACGTCGCGCACCCGGATGTGGAAGCCGTGCAGCATGTGCCGCCCGGTCTCGCGGGTGACGAGGCTCACGTCGCAGGAGAGCGCCCCGCCGCCGATCAACCCGAACCCCTGCGGCGCATGCTCGACCACCTCCAGGCTGGAGCCGAGCCGGGGCGTCAGGCTCACGCGCCGCAGCGCCGCGCTGCCTCGGTTGATGATCGTCAACATCAGGCGCACCGGCTGCCCGGTCACCAGGCGCGCCAGCTCCGCACCGTCGTCGGCGGCCTCCACCTCCACCTTGACCAGCCGCCGCTCCAGGACCAGCGCCCCAGGCAGCAGGCTCGCGCAGGCGAGCACGAGCACCGCCGACAAGGTCACGCCCAGCAGCAACAACACCCAGGCGCCCGAGATCGAGCCGACGACGATGAACAAGATCGTCGTGACCAGCAGCGCGCGTCCTGCGTCGGTGAGGTAGGGGTTCAAGGGTCTGGCGTCTCGCAGCGTGGGGTTGGCACCTTCAATCCAGGCTCCCGTGCATGAAAACGACACCCCACAGGGCTGTCAAGCCACAAGGTGGCCACGCGGGGAGCCTGGGCAATCGCCGTTCGAGGTTGCAGCGTCAGGTCAGGGCGCATACAATCCGCCCGACCGTCGCCCTCCCTCAGGGTCCGGTCGCCCCGTGCAGCGTGACACCGAGCGCGATACCTCGACCCACCCGCACGCCTTGTCGCTGAAGGGCTCTCGCGTCCCTCGCGTCGTTCCAGCACAGACATGGTCTCCGGAGTCTTTAGATGCCCGTTGAGATTTTCGACATCCTTCTGCTCATCGGTGGCCTCGTTGTCCTCTACTTTGGCGCGGAGGCCATGGTCAAGGGCGCCAGCCTGATGGCGCTGAACTTCGGCATCAGCCCGCTCATCGTCGGGCTCACCGTCGTCGCCTTCGGCACCTCCGCCCCCGAGTTCGTCGTCTCCTTCATCGCCGTCGTTCAAGAATCCCAGGGGATCTCGGTCGGCAACATCGTCGGCTCGAACATATGCAACATCGCATTGATCCTCGGCGTCTCGTCCATCATCGCCCCGCTCTCCGTCGACGCGGGCTCGCTCCGACGCGAGTACCCGATCATGCTCGTGGCGGCGATCCTCTTCTACCTGTTCGCCTACGACGGGATCATCCAACACTGGGAGGGGGGGATCCTATTCGCGGGGATCGTCGGCTTTGTCGCCTACAACCTCGTCGCCGCCCGGCGCCTCAGCCAGCTCTCGCGCCGCGCTGAGGCGTCCGAGGGCGACGACAACGCTGAGGACGACGCCCCCGACATCGCCGTCGAGCTGCCCGAGGAGGAGGAGTCGAGCACCGGCCGCAACATCCTCTACCTGCTCGGCGGCATCGTCGGGCTCGCCATCGGCGCGCAGCTCATGGTGGAGGGCGCCAGCGGCATCGCCAAGGACATGGGGATCCCGGAGCTGATCATCGGCATCACCATCGTCGCCTTCGGCACCTCCCTGCCCGAGCTGGCCACCTGCGCCGTCGCCGCCGCCCGCGGCGAGTCGGACATCTCGATCGGCAACGTCGTCGGGTCCAACATCTTCAACATCCTCTTCATCATGGGCGGCGTGCCCATGGTGTTCGAGATCCCGGTGGACCCGACGGCGATCCTGATCGACTTCCCCATCATGCTCGGGGTGATGCTCATCGCCTTCCCGATCATGCGCCACCACTACCGCATCGACCGCCCCAAGGGGGTCTTCCTGCTGCTGATCTACCTCGTCTACACCGTCTACCTGTTCATGCGCTGACGGGCGTCAGACCGGCTTGATCGCCTTGCCCTTGACCTGGACGACCATCTTGCCCAGGCTCACCTTGACCATCCCCTTGCGATCCACCTCCTGAACCACCCCGCGCTTGCCGCTGAACAGCCCGGCGGTGATCAGCACCTCGGAGCCCGGGCCGACCTCCCCCGCCTCCGCCTTCTGCTGCTGCTCCCGCTCGGTCTTGAGCGCCTCGCGCAGCGTGATGTGATCGTTCTCGCTGGACCAGGCGACGAAGCGGTACAGCGGCATGAGCGCGGCGAACAGCTCCGTCAGGTGGTGCTTGAAGGACTCCCCGAGGAGCCTCGCGTCGGTCGGCGCGTAGCGCTCTCCGAACGTGAGCCAGTCGGCGCTGCCCTCGGCCAGCGCCTTGAGGCGCGCCTGCACCGCGGCCACCGACAGCTCGGCGAGCGGCGCCCCCTTGAGGTCCAGCGTCAACCGCCCGGCGGGCGTCTCGGCCAGCTCCTGCGCGAGCACCGCGAGCCGCTCACGCTCCCACTCGTCCTCCAGCCGCGTGACGCTGTTGCGCACGTCCACCCCGGCGTTGCGGTGCAGGCCCAGCATGACGTCCAGCCCCTCCGCGTGCACCCGAACCCCCAACATGACGTGCCGCTTGTGGTGCGCCGGGTCGCTGAAGTTCTCCGCGATCGACTTCTCTCGATCGATCACCGCGAAGAGCTTCTTCTTCTCATCCTCGGGGCGGTTGAAGAAGAGCCACTGCGCGTCCACGCAGCGGCCGTTGAAGACGTTGGGGCGAAAGTCGTTCAGCTCAAATGACAGCGCATGCCCGGCCCCGGTCAACTCCTTGTGGACGTGGTGACCCAGGGCGTTGAGCTTGTCTCGAACCTTCATCCGTGGTCGGTTGTAGAGGTTGCTCGACCACTTGTCTTCGGTGTACGCCTCAAAGTCGACGGTCTCAAAACCCTCAAATGGCGATAGAAACAGCTCCACCTCGCGACCTCCTGCTCAATACCAGGGCTCAGTCCTTGTCTGAGCCACCCTTCTTGTTGCTGTTGGAGCGACGCGGGCGACGACGGCGGCTGCGCCCGGAGCCCTTGCCCTCGCTCGACCCGCTGTTGCCGCCGCTGTTGCCGCCGCTGCTCGCGTCACCCTTCGCGTTTGTGGAGCGACGCGAGCCCCCGCGCCGTCGGGAGCGACGGCGGCGCGAGCCGCTCGCCCCCCCACCCGACTTCCCTTCGGACTTGCCCGAGTCGTTCGCGCGCCCCCCGGAGCCTCCTCCCGAGCGCGACCCACTGGCGCCCGGCGCCTTGCTCCGCTTCGACCCCGAGCCGCTCCGGCGCGACGCAGAGGAGCGCCCCCCGCCTCGGCGGCGGCGCGAGCGGTTCCGCGAGCGGGGCTGCTTGTCATCACCCCCCTCGCCCCCCTCGTCCCAGAGATACTCGTCTTCTCCGCCGCTGGCCCCGGTCAAGGCGTCGCGCAGCCGCTTGTCGGGATCCACGACGTCGTCCTCGTCGGAGACGTCCGGGCCCTCCTCGCGGAACCGCTCCGCCTCCTTCACGCTCAAGACGATGACCTCCGACACCGGGAAGTGCTCAACCTGCCCTTCCTCCTCGAGGTACACCGCGATCCGCTCACGGAGCACGTCCACGCTCTTGATCCGCCCGAGGCCCATGGTGGTCCGGACCGGCTTGCCGATCCGCGGCAGGCGCTTGCGGGCCTTGCGGTAGATCTGCTGCTCGTAGACCAGGCAGCACATCAGCCGCCCGCACATGCCCGACACCTTCTTGGGGTTCAGGGTCAGCCCCTGATCCTTGGCCATCCGGATGCTCACCGGGGCGAACTGCTCCAGAAACGTCGAACAGCACAGCTCCCGACCACACGAGCCGATCCCGCCGACCATCCGAGCGCCGTCGCGGACGCCGATCTGACGCATCTCGATCCGGGTCCGGAAGCGGCTCGCCAGATCCTTGACCAGGCTGCGGAAGTCCACCCGCCCGTCGGCTGAGAAGTAGAAGATCGCCTTGGACCCGTCGTGCATGTACTGCACCTGGATCAGCTTCATCGGCATCTTCCGCTCGCGGATCCGGGTCAGCGCGAAGCGAAAGGCCTCCTCCTCCCGGCGCTGGTTCTGCGCCGCGCGCCGCTCGTCGTCGCGGTTGGCGAGCCGCAGCACCCGCTTGAGGCTGCCGGTGGGCGCGACCGTGCGGAAGACGTAGGAGGCCACGGTGGCCAGCGCCGGACCCTTGGAGGTCTCCACGACCACCTGCGCGCCCTGCTGGAGTTCGAGCAGCTGCGCGTCGTAGGTGTGTTTGATGAAGCTCGACGAGAAGCGGATCTCCACCGCGTTGTAGAGGCAGCGCTTGCCACCAAACGGGCGCCTGCCCCCTCGCCCCCCCGAACCGCGGCCACGGCCGCGTCGTGCTCCATCGGACCTGGGTCTGCTCACTCCCACCTCCCCATGCGCGATCACCGCGATCGCGTCGTCCCCCTAACATAGGCAGACGCTGGCCACAGTGACAACCCCTGAAGGCGCCTCAACCGCCGCGGCGCGGCGATTTCGGGGGCGGGCTCTCGTGAGGTGGAGGTTACGCCTGGGCGTCGACGAGCTTGAGGAGGAGCTGCTCCATGAGCAGGCGCGCGTCGATGTAGCGGCGGAGGCCGCTCTGGGTGGTGTCGATCGCCTCGATGCAGCGGATCGCCGACTCCACCGTCACCCGCGACGCGAGCGTCCGGGTCCGCGCCGCCAGATCGGTGTTGACCAGCCGCTCCTGGGAGGCCCCCGAGCGGAGGATCACGACGTCGCGGTAGAACACCTTGAGGGCGTCCAGATCGGTCTGAAGCTCCTGGTTGTCCCGCCTCGCCTGGCTCTGTGCCAGATCGAGCAGCGCCAGCGTGTCCGCGTCGCGCAGATCGAGCACCCCCTCGATGAACGCGCGCCGATCCGTGAGCGCGTCCTCCTCGCACAGCTCCAGCGCGGTCGCCAGCGACCCCTCGCAGTACCCGGAGGCGACCTCGGCGACCTCCGGGGCGATCTCCCGCTCCAGGAGCAGCTTCAGCACGAGCTGACGCTCCAACGGGGCGAAGCGCATCAGCTGGCAGCGGCTGCGGATTGTGTCCAGCAACATGTGGGGCTGCGCCGTGAGCAGGATGAAGTTCGTGTCCCCGGTCGGCTCCTCCAGCGTCTTGAGGAAGGCGTTGGCCGCCTCGACCGTGAGCGCCTCGGCGTGGTCGATGACCACCACGCGGCGCTTCCCCTCGTAGGGGCGGTAGCGCACCTGCTGCGTGACCTGACGCACCTGATCGATCTTGATCGTCCACCGCGCCTTGGAGGTGTCGGGCTCCACCAGGATCACGTCCGGGTGCTGCCGCGCGTCGATCCGTGTGCAGGGCCGACACGCGTTGCAGGGACCCTCCGGGCGAGGATCGACGCAGTTGAGCAACCGCGCGACGCCGAGCGCGACTACGCGCTTGCCGATCCCGTTCGGTCCGACGAAGAGCATCGCGTGGTGCAGGCGATCGTTGCGGATCGCCTGCATCAACATCCCGACCGGGCGCTGGTGGCCCTGAACGAGGAAACCCGCTTCAACCATGGGAGTCCTTGAGGCTGGTGGAGGGTGGCGTCAAGCCCGCGGCGAGGTGTCTCGCTCGCCGCGGGAGAGGGGCTTATTGCCCGAGGGCGAGCCCGAGCTGCTTGCGCATCTTGAAGTGCTCGTCGGAGATCCAGAAGACGACCATCTCGCGGATCTTGTCCTTGGGCGTGGCCTTGCTGACCGGCACCGCGTCGTTCTTGACGACGTTGGCGGCGGTCCGCAGGTCGCCGCACAGCACCATCCCGACGCGGTTGGTGGTGTGATCGACCGACTTGCGCCACGAGGAGAGGTCGGCGTTCTTGCCCGTCTTGAGGAACTGCTGCACGAAGCCCTGGAGCTGCATCAGGATCGGCCCGGGGATCATCTTCTGCATCTGCTGCATGCAGTCGATGACCTGCTCGTTGTTTTGAGCGAAGTTGATGTTCGGGCTGCTCATCTGCATGGCGGCGAGGAAGAAGATCAGCAGGTTCCCGGTGGGGAAGAAGCCCCCGGCCAGGTAGTGCTCGGGCCGCGCGAGCGCGAGGTTGCGCCCGATGTAGAAGGCCAGCTCGCGGTCGGCCTTGCCCTGGAACATGTCGTTGCCGACGATGAACGCCGCCGGGTCGAGGTTGCCGATCATCATCCCGCTGATCTGGCCGTCCTTCTTGAGGTAGACCTGCGGCGCCGGGTTCACCCCGAGGATCCCCTTGGCGTACTCGTAGATCTTGCAGAACGGGATCTGCTGACTGAGGTCGAGCAGGTCGCGCCGCTTGTGGAGGCCCCACTCCTTGTGGGTCCGCGAGTACCAGCGTCGCATGTTGACCGCGATCATGCCCATGATGTTCGAGGTGAGCATGTCCTGGCTGGGGTGGTAGAGGATCTTCCACTGCTCAGCCGTGAGCTGACGCTTGGCGGGCTGCAGGTGCTGGCCGAGGTAGCGCTTGTAGAAGTCCTCCTCGTCCTGGTTGGCGTTCTGCAGGAAGCTCAGCGCCGACGCCATGCACCACGCCTCGTCGTACTTGGCGAGCTTCATGTAGGCGTTGAACATCGCCCGGTAGCTGGGGATGCGGAACGGGTTCATGGCGATCAGCTTCTTGTGCTCGACGATCGCCTCCTCGTGGTGCGACCCGGTCCGGCTGTAGAGATCGGCCAGGATCTCGTGCAGGTCGGCGTCGTTCGGCGACATCGCCGACGCGATCCGGAACGACTCGATCGCCGCCTCGAAGTTGTTCTGGCGGCTGCGGTAGATCTCGCCGAGGTTCTTCCACAGCAGCAGCTTCAGGCCGGTGACCCGCTCGTCCTCCTCAGGGACGTCCTTGACGCGGTGGAGCATCTTCCGGTAGCTGCGCTCGAGCGCCTTCCAGTCCTTGAGGGTGGTCAGCATGCGATCGATCGCCTCGAACGCCTTGAGCATCATCGGGTCGGCGTCGAGCGCCTTGTTGAGGAACTCGACCGCGTGCCCGGCGTCGCCCAACTCATCGCGGTAGATGACCGCGATGGTGTAGAAGTAGGTCGCCACCCGCGCATGCTCGCTGGCCTGCTCGGTGAGCCGCTGCAGCGTGCGGATCGCCTCGGTCCACACCCGCCCCCGGGTGTAGAGGTCGAGCAGCTTGCGCAGCACCGCCACCGAGCCCGGCTGCGCCTCCAGCGCGGCGTTGTAGGCCTCCACCGCGCGGCTCGGGTCGCCGAGGTGATCCCGCCAGATGTCGCCGATCTCGTTGAGCAGCGTGAACTGGTAGACCGGGTCGTCCCTCAGCTCCACCTTGCGCAGCGTGCCCTCGACGACGCTCTGCCAGTCGCCCTGGGCCTTGCTCATCGCGATCAGCGCGTCCAGCGTCTCGATGTGATCCGGCCGCAGCTGGATCGCCTTCTCGAACATCTGCTGCGCGTACACCGCGTCGCCCTGCTGCCGCTTGATGTCGCCGCAGATGAAGTAGGCGTCGCCCAGCTCGGTCGAGCTGAGGGAGTCGGCGTGGTGGAAGGCGATCGACTGGTAGAGCTGGAACGCCCGCTCCAGATCGCCGTCCTTGTACATCAACCGCCCCAGCCCCTGCAGCGTCGGCAGGTGGTTGGGCTCCAGCTCGTAGGCCTGCTTGTAGTCCTGCTGCGCCAGGTCGCTCCGCCCCAGCTCCTCGTGGCACCGCCCGAGGTTGTAGTAGAGCATGTACAGGCTCTCGTTCGAGCTGTCGTAGCCTCGCGCCTTGACCAGCAGATCCAGCAGCGGCTCTGCCCGCTCCCAGCGCTCCTCCTGGAGGAACATGTCCGCCAGCGGCGCCGCCGCGTCGGCGTTCTGGGGCGACATCAGCATCGCCTGCTCGTAGCTCTCCCGCGCGCTCGTCGCGTCGCCCAGGTGCTGCTGGTAGATCGCCCCGATGTGGTAGAACAGCCGCGACTTCTCATCGAGATCCGGGGTGAACTCCTCCTCCTGACGGAGCATCAGGATCACCTTCGGCCACTCCTGGCGCCGCTCGTAGATCGTACGCAGCGACTCGATCGCCGGCTTGTAGGCCGGCTCCAGCTCCAGCGCGAAGCGGTAGCGCTCCTCCGCCGCGTCCAGGTTCGAGAGGTTGTCCTCCAGGATGCGGCCCATCTTGTACTGGATCTCGACGCCGGTCTCCAGGTCGGTGACCACGTTCGACAGCGCGTCGTAGGTCCGCAGGCACGCCTCCCAGTCGCTGGCCATCTCGTACAGCGCCGCCAGCTCCGTCAACGCCTCGGCGTTGCGCGGGTCGACCTCCAGGATGCGGTTGTAGGACTCGATCGCCCGGTAGATGTCCACCAGGCAGTCGCGGTACACGACGCCCATCCGCATCAGCAGGTTGATCTGATCGGTCGGGTCCTGGGCGATCTGCAGGTGCCGCTCGTAGGTCTCGACCAGCTCCGACCACCGCTCGCTGTGCTCGTACAGCCGCTCCAGCTCGACCACCGCGTTGATGTCGTCCGGCGCCGCCATGAGCACCCGGCTGTAGGACTCGATCGCCCGCTCGGCGTCCTGGAAGTAGTTCTCGTAGACCAGCGCCGCCTTCGTGTGCAGCGACACCTGCTCCGCCGGATCGTTGGCCAGCGACAGCTGCAGGTCGTAGATGTCCAGCAGGTCGTGCCACTGCTCCAGCTGCTCATACAGCCGCTCCAGCGCCTTGAGCGACGGCCCGTGGGTCTGCTCCACCGCCAGCACCTCGCGGTAGGCGTCCACCGCCCGCACCGGGTCCTGAACGTTGTGCTCCCACAGCGACGCCGCCCGGAACCGCAGATCCACCACCCGCTCCGGCTCGTACTCCACCGCCGCCTGCCGATCGAGCACCTCGATCAGGTTCTCCCAGGCGCCCATCGCGTCGTAGATCTGCTCCAGCCGCTGCAGCGCCTTCAGGTCGGCGCCGTCGTACTCCAGGATCTGGAGGAACGCCTCGATCGCCGCGTCCTGCGTCTCCAGCTGGATGTCCCAGATGTCGCCGACCTTGCGCAGCAGCTCGATCTTCAGGTCCACCTCCGGCGTCAGGTTGGCGCGGCGCTGGATCACGCCCACCAGCTCCGTCCACCGCCCGGTCCGCTCGAAGATCGACTCCATCGCCGCCAGGGCGTCCATGTTCTCGGGGTCGATGTCCAGCGCCGCTCGGTAGTGGTCGATCGCGCCGTCCAGGTCGCCCATCTCGTCCGCCTGCCAGCGCGCCAGCTTCACCCGCAGCTGCATCTGCTCGTACGGGTCGTCCAGCTCCGCCAGCACGTTCATGTAGAGCGTGATCAGGTCGTCCCACTGGTTGGTCTGCCGCGCCAGCCGCTCCAGGTCGTTGGCCGTCTCCTCGTCCGTGTGGCTCTCCAAGAAGCCGCTGCACAGCACCAGGAACGCCGCCTCGGGCTGCCCGAGGCGCTCCTCGTAGACCCCGGCCGCGCGCCGCAGCGTGTCCAGACGATCGAACGGATCCTCCAGGTACTCGCGCCGCTCCAGGTACAGCCCCACCAGGTGCTCCCAGTACTCGCCGCTGTCCTGCTCGATGTAGAGCGACTCCAGCGCCTGGGACGCATGCATGTGGCTCGGGTCCAGCTCGGTGACCGCCTCGTAGGCGCCGATCGCCCGCAGCTTGTCGCCCACCTGATGCTCGCACATCTCGGCGATCCGCAGCAGCAGCTCGATCTGGGCCACCCCGTCCTCGTCGGTCCCCGACTCCTGGATCACCTCCACCTTGCGGTCGAGGATGTCCACGCACTCAACCCAGCGATCCTCCTGGCTGAACAGCCGCTCCAGGTTGTCCAGCGCGTCCTGGTTCGACGGGTCGAGCTGCAGCACGCTGCGCCACGCCTCGATCGCCTCGTTGATGTTCAGCAGCACCCGACCCTGGAGGTCACCCAGCTCGGTGTAGATCGCCTTGAGATCCTCCGGCCCGGTGCTCTCCAGCGTGATCATCCGCTCCAACACCTGGACCAGCTCCTCGTAGCGACCGTTGCGCCGGTACAGCTCGCAGGACGCCCGCAGCGCCTCCTCGTTGTCCCGATCGATCTCCAGCAGCCGCTGCCACGACTCCAACGACTTGTCGTCGTCGTACAGCTGATCGCGGTACATCCGGCCCGTCTGCGCCAGCAGCTCCTTGCGGGTCTCGTCGTCGGCCGTCAGCGACAGCTGCCGCTCCAACACGTTCGCCAGCTCCGCCGGCTGCTCCACCTGCGCGTACAGGTGCGCCAGCGAGCTGAGCGCCGTCATGTCCTCGGGGCGGCGATCCAGCACCCGCATCCACAGGTCGATCGCGTCGTAGGGCCGCCCCAGCATCTGGTCGGCCAGGTTCGCCATCGACGCCAGCACCTCGGCCTGCCGCTGCTCGTCATCCATGAGCAGCTCCGACTGGCGCTCGTAGATGTCGTACAGCGGCTCCCACTGGCTCGTCATCAGGTAGATGTTCTCCAGCTCCGTCAGCGTCTCCCCATGGTTCGGGTCGATCTCCAGGATCTGCTGGTAGGCCAGCACCGCCCGATCCGAGTCCTGGATCTGCTGCTCGTACAGCTGCCCCAGCCGGTAGCGCAGCGGCACCGTCGCCACGTCGTCGTCGCTGAGCTCGATCTCGCGGATGATCACCTCCGCCAGCTCCTCCCAGCGCTCCTGCTGCGTGTAGATCCGATCCAGCGCGCCGAGCGCCTTCGCCGACGCCGGATCCATCTCCAGCACGTGCAGGTAGGCCTCCTCCGCCGCCTCGAACTCACGCAGCCGCTCGTCGAACACCGTCGCCAGCTTCAGCCACAGCACCTGCAGGTCGAACGGATCCTCCGCCGCCTCGATCACGTCGGCGTAGACGTTCGCCAGCTCCGTCCACAGGTTCAGCTCCTCGGACAGCTGCTCCAGCGCGTTGAGCGTCTCCTCGTCGCCCGGGCGCTCGCGCAGCGCCCGACCCAGCGTCTCGAAGCAGCGCGCCGGGTCGCCCAGCTGCTCGCGGTACAGGTTCGCCAACCGCTGCAGCTGCTCGAAGCGCTGGAACGGATCCTCCTGGTGGCTCAGCAGCTCCTGGTACACCTCCGCCAGCCGATCCCATTGGCTCCGCTCGCGGTAGATCGGCTCCAGGATCGCCCCGATCTGCTCCGGCGCGTACTTGTTCTCGAACATCCGCTCCAGCGACTCCAGCGCCGCCGTGTGCTCCGGCTGCTCGCTCAGGATGTCCCGGTACGTCCCGATCGCCTGATCGACGTCCTGCAGCGCCGTCTCGTACAGCATCCCCAGCCGGAAGCTCAGCGCCGTGCGCTCCGCCGGCTCCTGCGCCATCTCGACCTCCTCACGGAGGATCTCGGCCAGCTCGTGCCACCGCCCCTCACGCTCGTAGAGCCGATCCAGCGCCTGGATCGCCACCTCGTTCATCGGGTCGTACTCGCGCACCATCCGGTAGCGGTCGATCGCCCGATCGAAGTCCATCACCTCCTGCTCCAGGATCCGCGCGATCCGCAGGGCGATGTTCCGGGCCACGTCGTAATCGACGATGTTCCCCAGCTGCTCGTCCATCCGATCGACCAGCGCCTCCCAGATCTCCAGATCCGCCGACAGCCGCTCCAGCGTGTCCAGCACGCCCTCGTCGCTCGGCGTCGCCTCCATCGCCCGACAGTACGCGTCGAACGCCTGGTAGCGACCACGGCCCTCCTCCTCCTCGCCCATCGGGTCGTCGAGGCGGAACTCGTAGATCTGACCGATCTCCTTGAGCAGCTCCGCCCGCCGCGCCGGATCCTCCGCCGAGGCGCTCTGCAGCTCGTACACGTTCACCAGCTTCTGCCACTGACCGCTCTCGCGGTAGATCGGCTCCAGCACCTGCGACGCCCGCACCGCCTCGACCTCCGACTCGATCAACCCCTCCAGGGCCACCGTCGTCGGCTCGTGCTCCGGGTTCGTCTCCAGGATCTGGCGGTACACCTCGATCGCCGCCGCCGGATCGACCAGCTTCACCTGCCACAGCTCGCCCACGCGGTACCGCAGGTTCAGCGCGCTCTCCTCGCTGCCCGCCAGCTGGATCTCCTTCTCAAGCACCTCCAGCAGCTCGTGCCACTGCTCGGTCGACTCGTACAGCCGATCCAGCGCCTCCAGCGCCTGCGTGTCCTCGCCGTTCAGATCCAGGATCGCCCGGTAGGTCTCGATCGCCCGCTGCGTGTCCAGCAGCTCCGTCTCGTAGATCGAGCCGATCACGAAGTAGTGCTCGCGCTTGTCCTCCGCCCTCTCCGCCATACGGATCTTGCGGTGGCCCAGCTCGACCAGGTCCTCCCACCGGCTCAGGCTCAGGTACAGCCGCTCCAGCGCGTCGATCGCCGTCGAGTCGAACTCGTCCAGCTCCAACACCCGGTTCAGCATCTCGATCGCCCGCTCCGGCTCGTTCAGCTCCATCTCGAACAGCGTCGCCGCGCGGTGGTACAGCTCCCGCTGCTCCTCCTCCGACTCCGTCAGCAGCACCTTCTCCAGCAGGATCTCCACCAGGTCGCGCCACTCCTCAAGCCGCGTGTACAGCCGCTCCAGGTTGTTCAGCGCCCCCTTGTGCGTCGGATCCGTCCCCAACACCCGCCGGTAGTGGTCCACCGCCGAGATCGAGTCCTCCAGCCGCTCCTCCTGAATCGCCGCGATCCGCATGTTCAGATCGCACTGCTGATCCGGGTCCATCGTCCGCTGGACCTGCTCCTCCAGCACCTCCGCCAGGCTCACGTAGAGCAGCTCCTGCTCCTCGCCCTTCTCCGCGTCCTTGTCCGCCAGGCGGTACAGCTCCTGCATCGTCTGCTGGTTGCTCAGATCCTCGGCCAGCGCCCGACTCATCGTCCGGAACGCCTGCCCGTCCTCTCCCAGCTTGTTCTCGTGCAGCCCCGCCATGCCGTGCAGCAGCGACACCCGCTCGCCTGGATCCTGGAGCAGCTCCAGCCGGATCTCGTAGGTGTCCACCAGCTTGTCCCACATCTCGTGCTCGCGGTAGAGCGGCTCCAGCACGTCCGCGACCATCATCCGATAGTCCGGCTCCTCGCGCACCAGCAGCTCCATCGCCTCCAGCGCCACCGGGTTCGCCGGATCCGCCTCCAGCGCCTCCGTGTAGAGCTGGATCGCCTCGTTGACCTCCCCCAGCTCCTTGCGCTTGAGGTTCGCCAGGCGACACTTGAGCAGCAGCCGCTCCTCCTCGTCCTCGACGATCGCCAGCTGCTGCGTCAGGTTGTCCGCCAGCTCGTCGAAGCGACCCTCCGCCGCCAGCAGACGGTCGAGCGCCTGCGCCGCCCGCAGGTTCTTCGGCGCCTCCTCCAGGATCGACCGGTAGATCTCGATCGCGCTCTGCGGATCCTCCAGCATCTCCTCGTGCAGCGTCGCGATGTTGAACTGCAGCTCGCGGACCGCGCCGCGCGCCGTGTCCGCGCCTTCGCCCGACTCCGCCGCCTTCGCCTCCGCCTCCAGCGCCAGATCCATCTGCCGGTTGTAGACCCCCAGCAGGTCCGTCCACTGCGACCCCTTGTGGTACAGCGACTCCAGGTGCGACAGCGCCTCGGCGTCGTCCGCGCTCTCATCGAGCACCCGCCGCCAGGCCGCCTGCGCCCGCCCCAGGTCGTCCAGGCGACCCTCGATCTGGGTCGCCACCCGCGTCAGGTAGGTGTGCCGCAGCTCGGGATCCTCGATCCCCACCACGATCTCCTCCTGCAGCTCCACCAACGGCGCCCAGCGGTCGATCGCGTCCGCGATCTGCTCCAGCTGCCCCGTCGCCGTCGCGTCGTCCGGCTTGACCCGCAGCGCCCGCCCGTAGGCGTCGAACGCCCCTTCGGCCTCGCCCTGCTCCATGTGGGTCTGCCCGATGCTCAGCAGCTTCGCCAGCCGCGCCTCGGTGTCCTCCTCCGCGATGTAGCGCAGCTGCGTCTCGCGCGCCTCCACCAGCCGCGGGCGGTTCGCCTGCGCCGCGTACAGCGGCTCCAGGATGTTCGCCACCTCCAGCTCCAGAGACGGCTCGCGACCCAGCTCCTCCAACGCCACCAGCGCCGACTCGTCCTCCGGCGTCACCGCCAGCACATCGCGGAACGCCGACACCGCCTCGCGGTTCGACCCCTCGCCGGACAGCGCCACCGCCGCCACCTGGCCCAGCTGAAGCTTCAACGCCATCAGCTCGCCCAGCGACCCCTCCTCCTGGAGCAGCCCCGCCGACGCCGCCGCCTCCTCCGTCAACGGCTCGCCGTCCACGGTCGAGACACTCGCCAGCGGCGTCGCCTCCTGCAGCGCGATCTCGCGACGCAGGATCTCCGCCAGGTTCTCCGAGTCGTCCAGCAGCTCGTACAGCCGATGCAGGCTCTGGAGCGCCCCGCGGTGCTCCGGCGCCAGCTCAAGCACCTCCCGGTAACACCCGACCGCGCCCGCGTAATCGCCGCTCTGCTCCTCCAGGATCATCGCCTTCGACAGCAGCAGCCCGATGCGCTCCTCCGCGTCCCCGGTCAGCGCCAGCTTCCGATCGTAGACCTCCATCAGGCGATCCCAGTCGCCCATCCGCTCGAAGATCGACTCCTCCGCCGACAGCGCCCGCAGCTCGTCCGGGAACTCCGCCAGCACCTCCTCGTAGTAACCGAGCGCCTCGTCGGCGCGGCCCAGCTCGTTGTTCAGGATCCGCCCCAACCGCAGCCGCAGCTCGCGGATCGCCTCCGGGCGCCCGCCGCCCGCGGTCATCGCCCCGAGCCGATCGGTGTACGCCGAGACCACCTCGTCCCACACCCCCAGCTCGTCCGCCACCCGCTCCAGATCCGCGAACGCGTCCTCGCGCGCCACGATCTCCACCACGGGCGCCGCCGCCTCGTCGCCCTCGGCCGCCTCCGCGGCCTCGGCCGCCTCGACCGGGCGCTCCTCGATCAGCTCCGCCAGCGCGAACGCCTGGGCGTAGTAGCCGAACGCGTTCTCCGGCAGCTTCAGATCCCGCTCCTGGATCCGCGCCATCGTCATCAGCGCGTCCCGGGTCTCCATCGGCGACTCAACCGGGTCGAGGTGGTTGAGCAGGATGTCCAACACCCCCGACAGCTTCTTCGCGTCGCCCTTCTCCTCGTAGATCGGCGACAGCTGCCGCGCCGCCCGCACGTTCGCCTCGTCGATCGCCAGGATCTTCTCCAGGTCGCGCGTGGCCCGCTTGACGTCGTCCAGCTTCTCCTGCCAGATCACCGCCGCCCGGAAGTTCAGCTCGATCTGCACCTCCGGCTCGTCCTTGTTCGTCCCCGCCAGCGTCTCCAGCACCCGCACCAGGCCCTTGTAGTCGTCGCGGCCCGCGTAGAACACCTCCAGCGCGTCCCAGTCGCGGATGTCGATCAGCAGACGCTTGAGCGAGTCCTGCGCCTTGCGGTTGTTCGCGTCCAGCGACAACACCCGCTTCCAGGTCCGGATCGCGCTGTCCGTGTCGTCGAGCCGGTCGCTGTACAGCCGCCCCAGCTTCTCCGCCAGCTTCAGCTTGTCGCGGTCGCTCTCCAGCTGGTCGAGCTTCCGCTCGCTGATCCCCGCCAACGACTCCCAGTCCTTCTCACGCTCGTACAGCGTCTCCAGCGCGTCGAGCGCCTCCAGCTCGTTCGGATCAAGCTCCAGCACCTTCAGCCACAGCTCGGTCGCCACCGGCGGCTTCCTCAGCTGCCGCGTCGCCATCGTCGCCGCGTCCTTCAGCCCCGCGATCTTCACCGCCGGATCATCGACCCGCTCCAGCTGACGGAGGTTGACCTCGATCAGCTTCTCCCAGTCGCGGCGGCGCTTGTACATCTCCTTGAGCTGCTCGATCGCCTCCTCGTGACCCGGATCGACCTCCAGCACCGCCTCGAACGCCTTGATCGCCTCCGCCTGGTTGGAGAACTTGTCCAGGAACAGCCGGGCGATCCGCAGGTTCAGCTCCACCCGCTCCTCATCGTCCTCCGCCAGCTCCACGCGCTGCTGCAACACCCCGATCAGATCGGGGAAGCGCCGCATCCCCTCGTACTGCTCGGCCAGCTCGTCCATCACCTCCGTGTTGTCCGGCTGCAACTTCAGGATCTGGTCCAGCGTCTTCACCACCAGGACGTCCTGGCGCATCTTCTCGCGGTACAGCGTCACCATCTCGCGCAGGATCGCGACCTGCTCCTCGACGTCGTCCGGGAACTCCACCTCCTCCTGAAGGAGGCTCAGGTAGGCGTTCCACTTCTCCGCGTCGGCGTACAGCCGCTTCAAACGACGGCGCGCCGCCATGTCCCGCGGCGACTCCTGCACCAGGTGCCGCAGCGCGTCCAGCTCGCGGTCCTGGTGACCCAGCCCGCGCGCCAGCTCCCCGATGCGACCCCACACCGCCTGCGCCTTCTCCTCGGCGCCCAGATCCTCGTGGCGGCTCTGCAGCTCCTGCTGCAGCCGACGCCAGCTGCCGCCCGCCGCCGCCTTCGCGTCCGCCAGCTCCTTGACCACCTCACCGGCGTGGCCCGAGGCCATCAGCACCTCGACCAGCATCTGCGCCTCCGGCACGTCCCCCTGCTCATACAGGCGGATCCGCACCATCTGACGCTGCAAGCTCGCCCGCACCTCGGCGTCGTCCGCGGCGCTCGCGCGCCGCTCGTACGCCTTGTAGATCGGACCCCACTGCGACTCCGGCAGGCGACCCCGGACGCTCTCATACACCCCATCGAAGCCCGGCACCGCGCCAAGCGACCGGTCCACCAGGCTCACGACCGCCTCGTCCGCCGGGGCGTGGGTCATGTACAGCCCGAGCGCCTGCCGATAGGCGTCCAGCGCCTCCGGATCCGACCCGTACTCGTCGCCCTGCGCCGCAAACGCCGCCGCCTTGTCCAGCCACGTCGGCTTCTTCTTCTTCGCAGGCGCCGCGGGGGCCTCCGCCTCGCTCGCGTCGGCGACCTCGGCCTCATCGGCCTCCTTCGCTTCGCTCACCTCAGGCGCGTCCTCCGCCGCCTCAGCCTCATCGCCCGCCTCCGCTTCAACAGCCTCCGTAGCTTCAGACGCCTCATCGGCCTCATCGGCCTCCGCGGCCTCCACGGCCTCATCGGCCTCATCGGCCTCCTCCTCCGCTTCGACAGCCTCCGCTTCGACAGCCTCAGCCTCAGCGCCTTCACTCACGACGTCCGCTTCTTCGACGTCAACCTCAACAACCTCAGCCTCGTCGCCTTCGCTCGCGGCGTCAGCTTCGTCGACCTCAGCCTCTTCGACGTCAACCTCAACAACCTCAGCCTCGTCGTTGTCCGCGTCGCCCTCGGCGTCGTCAGCCTCTGCAGCCTCAGGCGCGTCCGCTTCGGCCCCTTCAACGGCCTCCGCCTCATCAGCGGCCTCCGCCTCATCGACAACCTCCACCCCTTCGGCCTCCGCAGCCTCAGGCGCGTCCGCCTCCTCGTCCGCTTCGGCTTCAACCACCTCCACGTCGTCGTCGGCGTCGGCGTCGGCCTCCACGGCCTCAGGCTCACCCGCCTCGACGGCCTCCGCCTCCACGGCCTCGACCTCGTCGCCCTCCGCAGGCGCCTCCGCCCCTTCGGGCAGCGGCGGCACGGCGACCCCCAGGCTCTCCAGCCCGGCGCGCGCCATCGCGTTGGTGATGTCGTAGTTGAGCGCCTGCTTGTAACAGCCGGCCGCCTTCTGCGCGTCGTCCATGTGCAGACGCAGCACGTCCCCAAGCTCCGCCATCAGCTGCGCGACCGCCTCGGGCGCGCTCCCGTCGCCGCTGCGCTGCTTGATCTCCAGCGTGTACAGCTTGCCGACCAGCTCCCAGTTCTGGACGTCCGCATAGATCCGCCGCGCCGCCTCCAGCGCCCGGTAGCAACCCCGGTCCACCTTGAACGCGTTCTGGAACGCCTTCATCGCGTTGGACCGATCGCCCATGTGATCCCGGTAGACCTCGCCCATCCGGTACAGCGCCCGGGACTTGAACGCCGGCAGCTCGAACGTCTGCAACACCCGCTGGTGCAGCTCCAACACGCTCTGCCAGTCACCCTGGAGCCGCAGCAGCCCGATCTGAGCGTCCAGCTCCGCCCCACCCGAGCCGTTCAGCTCCAGCGCCTGCTGAAACAGCGACGTCGCCGTGTCCACGTTCCCCATCCGGAAGCCGACCACCTCCCCGGTCTGCACCAGCAACCTGGCCTTCAACTCAGGGTCGTCCGCCCTGGTCGCCTGCTCCGCCAGCAGGTTCGCCAGCTCACCCCAGCGCTCACCCTTGGCGAACGTGTCCTGAAGATCGTCCAGCGCGTGGAGATCCCTGGGGTCGTTGGTGAGTCGTGAGAGGTACTCTTGAATCTGCTTGTCCATGAGCGCGAGATCCCGATCGTTCATTAACCTGGCCCGATGACGCCTGGCGCGCCATCGCGCCAGGCAAGGTGGTGGGTGCGATGTTTGGATAGATGCGCCGCCTCAAGGCGTCGCATCGAACTATGTTGAACCGCGCCGAGCCCTGCCCGGACGTGGTGAATGACGGATTCGTGACGTCCCATCGCGGCGCCGGAGCCTTCGGGCCCACAGCCAGCGCCGCCCCCTTCAATCTCCGTTGCGATCAGGGCGCCTTGGCCTCCCGCCTGGCCTCCATGATCTCAATCAAGCGCGACTCCGCCGCGACGATCCGCGCCGAGTTGTCCCCTGACGGGGCCTGCTTGAGGAACTCCTTCAAGTGCGCCTCCGCGCGCTCCGTGTTCCCCAACGCGATGTAGGTCATCCCCAGGTTGTACAGCGCCGACGGGTACACCGACTTCAGCCGCAGCGCCTCCTGGAACTCCACCAGCGCCTCCTGCGGGCGCTTGAGCGACAGGTAGGTCAGCCCAAGCCCGTGGTGCAGCTCCGCGCTGTTCGGGTTGTTCTCCACCGCGTTCTTGAACACCCGCAGCGCCTCGTCGTACTTCTCGTTGCGAAAGTACAGATCCCCCAGGTTGTAATAGGCGAACGGCGTCCTCGCGTTCGCCTCGATCGACCTCCCGTAGCGCTCCGCTGCCTTCACCGGCTCGCCCTTGCGCTCCGACAGCACCGCCAGCCGATACAGCGCCTCGCCGTGCTTCGGCTCCAGCTCCACCGCCTTGTTCAGCGCCGCCTCCGCCTCCGGGTAGCGCTCCATCCGCAGCAGGCAGTGCCCGTACCGGTACCAGTACGCCGTCTTCTCCGGCGCATGCTTGGTCGCCGCCTCAAAGTGGGTGATCGCCCGGTCCGGCTGGTCGAACTTCGAGAAGTAGATCTGCCCCAGCATGTCGTGCGCGTCCGCGTTCTCCGGCCACTCCGAGGTCGCCTCCTTGAGCTTCTGCGCCGCCTTGCCGTAGTTGTTGTCCTTGTAGTGCTTGACCCCCTCGTTCATGAGGGTCAGCGACCGGCTCTGGTTGGGATCACACCCCGTGAACGCGACGACCACCACCAGGAGCAGCGCGATCCACGCGCTCCACCGCCCGACTGAAGGCCAACGCCCTCCTGACCGGGACCGAAGGCTACCCTGCACCATGACAACACTCTGCTCTTGAGGGTTACAGTTCGTCAATGACGGTTCCGACTTCACGCTTCATCGCTTTCACCAAACCGTGGCGCATCATACAAGAAGGATCCCGCCCCCTGCAAGGTCGCTGACAACCCTATGGGCGCCTCATCATCCACCGTCGCTCCTCGACAGGATGCCACCTCCTCGCCCAGACGCCAAGCAACCGACGACAAACCCTCAACGCAAAAAAAGAGGGGCGCATCTCGTGATGCGCCCCTCTCCTGGCTGCTTCGCTCGCGCCTGGCCCGTCAACACGGGCTCGGCGCTCGATCTACTTGGCTGAGAACACAAACGGGTAGGTCACCACGACGATCCCGCCGCCCTTCGGCTGGGGGAAGACCCAGCGGCGCACCTTGCCCGCCACGCAGGTGGCCACCGCGCCGCTGCCGGTCGAGTTGCTCACCGGCGCCGCGCCCGCCACCCGGCCCGTCGCCGAGATGGTGAACTTCATCACCACGCGACCGGCCAGCGCCTTGTTCTTGATCAGTTGCTGCTCGTAGCAGTACTTCACCTCGCGGATGTGGCGGCGAATCACCCGGCGGATGATCTCCTTGCTGAGCGACCCCTTCACCGCCGGCGAGCCGCCGATGACCTGAGGCACCTTCGTCGCCCGCTCCTCCAAGTTGCCCGCGTTCGACGCGTAGCCGGTCTTCGCCCCCTTGGCGTTGCGGCTGGCCAGGCCACCGAAGCCCGTCCCGCCCGCGCCGAAGCTCTTGTCCGAGATCCCGCCGCCGCCGCGGCCCATGCCGGTCGTCCCGAAGGCGCCGTAGCCGTAGGCGTCGCCCGCCTTCGTCCCCGCGCCGTCACCCATCGAGGTGATCGGGTCGAAGCCGCTCGTCACGTTGCCCGAGCCGAAGTTCGCCGCCAGCGTGCTGCTGTTGAGCACCGACAGCGCGCCCTTGTTGTAGGCGATCTCCCGGTCCTTGGCGATCTTGGCCTCCTTCGCGTCCGCCGGGCCCTTGACCGCCAGCTTCCGGTTCTTGACCTTGACGTCCTCCTTACCGGACTTGCCCTCCGCGCCCGCCGCGCGCTGATCCTCGCCCTTGTCCTGCTCCTGGTCCTTGAGCCACTCCGGCTCCTCCTCCTCCTTGATCTCCTCCTCCGGCTTGATCACCTGCGTGATGAACCGGTTGTTCATGTCGAAGCTGTCCAGCTCGAAGCTGTCCGGATCCGGAGGCAGGTAGAACGCCAGGAACATGAACGCCAGGTGCAGCACGAACGACACCGCCGTGTAGCCCATCAGGCTCCCGTCGATCGACAAGCCGCCGATCGGCAGCCCCGCCGGGACCTGCGCGTAGTGCACCAGGATCGTGTTCAGGCCGAAGTCCAGCCGCAGCCGCGTCCGCGCGCTCATCGTGATCGCGTAGCTGCCCTGGCCGAAGCCGCCTTGCTGCGCCGTGCCGTTGCGGATCGCCTCGTCCAGCGTGTACCGCTTGTCATCGACGTAGACCAGGCCGCTCATCTGGCTGGTGAAGTTCACCACCACGCCGCCCGCGCCCGGCTTGATGACCGGGAACTCCTCGTTCGGGATCGAGTCGTGCTTGATCGCGAAGACGTTCTTCTTCGACTCGCCGATCGTGATCGTCGGCGACTTCCTGTAATGGTTGACCGACACGATGTGGTCGTTCCACAGGAAGGCCACCTCCAGCGTGCCGCTGCCGCTGCTGTCGTAGTCCTTCTCCAGGTACTGCTCGCTCAACACGTCCACGTCGCGCACGCGCGGCTTGCGGCTCGCCCCGGCGGCACCCTCCAGCTCCTCGACCGCGTGGTACTCACCCTGCGGGTCGTAGTAGCCGCCCTGGCCGTCGAAGTAGTTGCCGTCCGTGTCGTACCAGCCGCCGTACTGGGTGTGGTAGTTCCCCTCCGGGTCGTAATACCCACCCATCCCGTCGTGCCAGTTGCCCGCCTCGTCGTACCAGCCCTGCGGCTGATCGCCCTCGGCGCCCGCCTGGGTCGCGGCGCCATGACCGAAGCCCGCAGCTCCGCCTGCGGCCCCGTAGTTGACCGACACCGCCGGCTGCGGCCGATCGATCGTCACCCGGATCCGCGTGTCGCCCAACAGGATCTCGTCGCCCGTCGACAGCTCGCACTTGTTGACGCGCTTGCCGTTGACCATCGTCCCTTTGCTCGAACCGAGGTCGATGATGTACACCTCCCCCTCGTTCGAACGCTCGATGACCGCATGGATCCGCGATACGTTCGGATCTTCAAGGCGCAGGTGGCTGCTTGGCAGCTTCCCGACCTTGATGACATCCTGCGACAGCTCCTCCGTCCGGAGCAGCTCACCGTCACCGTTGTAGATCTCGAATTTCAACGTGGTCGTATCGCCCGACATGGCGTCTCCTCACCCCTCATGAGCCCCGCGTCCGCTCCTGGCGGCGCGACACCCGCATCTTCGTACCTGGGCAGCGCGTCTTCAGCCTGCCAGCGTTCGAGGCGTTCGTCCAGTGGGTGCCCTCAGAGATCCTCAACCGACTTGATCATCTCCGGGATGAAGTCCTGCCTCACCTTGATCAGGCTCGACATCTTCCCGTGAAGCTCACCGCCGATCAGGGCCCCGTCCGGCTTCACCAACGAACCCTCGACCAGATCGTCCTCAAAGTCATAGACCGTCTCGTCCTTGTAGACGACCCCGCTGTTCTCCGCGCCGCCCGTCGCCGTACCGGCGCGCGGCAGCGCCCCGTCGTCCTGGGCCATGGCCGCGCTCCCCGCGCCCAACACCACGCTCACTGCGATCAACGCTCCGAACAACTTCTTCATGGTGCGTCCTCCTGACATGATCACGGCGGCCCTACGTCATGCTCTGACACCGCCGCGTCTTCAAAGTTCCCAGGCGATCGATTTTTTTCGATCCACCCTCGGCGGCAGGCGCCTACGCGCCCGCTCACGCCCCGATCACCCCTCCGGCGGGGGCTCCTCGCCGCCCTCGCCCTCACCGCCGCCCTCGCCGCCGCCGTCGTCCGGCGGCGGCTGGTCCTTCATCATCTCCTTGAGCTGCTCCTGCGTCTCGATCAGCTGCGTGCAGTTCGAGATCCGCTGGTCGGCGTCCTTGCGCGCCTCCTGATCGCTCGACTCGTCCAGGCTCAGGTACTTGCGGTAGTTCTCGATCGCGACCTGGTAGAACTCGATCGCCTTGTCCGGGTCGGTCGCCTCCGCCGCGAAGATCTCGTGGTTCATGACCGCGATGTTGAAGTGCGCCGGGGCGTACTCCCCGTTCACCGACAACACCTCCTTGTAGCCCGACATCGCCTTGTCCAGGTCACCCATCGCCCGGTGCGCCACCGCCCGCGACAGCATCGCCTCGGTGTTCTTCGGCTCCAGCTGCAGCACCCGCTCGAAGTGCTTCATCGCCGTCGCGTAATCGCGCGTGCTCAGCAGGATCGAGCCGATGTTCATGTGCGCCTCGACGAAGTCGTCCTCCAGCTCCACCGCCTTGCGGAACTCGCGCAGCGCCAGCGTGACGTTGTTGATCTTCAGGTAGATCAACCCCAGCACGTTGCGGATCGGCGCGTTGTTCGGGTCGAACTCCAGCGCGTTCAGGCACACCAGCCGCGCCAGGTCGTACTTCTCGATGCTGTAGTAGATCAGCGCCAGCGTGTGGTACGCCGCCATCGACTGGCTGTCACCGGCCAGCGCCCGGCGCACGTGCTCGACCGACTTCGGGAAGTCCGGCCCCTGCGCCCCCTTGCGGTCCCGGAAGAAGACCGCCAGGTTGTTGTGGCCCTCCGGGGTGAACGGCTCCACCTCCGTCGCCTTGAGCAGCAGGTCGAACGCCTTGTCCTTCTCGCCCTGCTCGATGTTGATGACCGCCATGTTCACCAGCGGCGCCGCGCTCGTGTTGTCGCGCTCGAACGCCTTCTGGTAGTACTCCATCGCCTCGTCCTGCTTGCCCTGCTCATGGGCCAGCACCCCGAGGTTGAACCACGCCGACGCGAACGCGTCCTCCTTGTCCACCGCGCTCTTGAGCTTCGCCTCGATCTGCGCGTAGGGCACCGCGCCCGGCGCGGCGCCCTCGTACAGCGCCACCGCCGCCTCGAAGTCCTTGACCGCCTTCGTGTCCAGATCCTTCTTCGGCGCCGTCCCATCAACCGTCGGGTCGATGTCTGGCCCCGGCCCGCCCCCAGACGTCGTGCCACACGCCGTCGCCGCCGCCAGGAGCGCCGCCAGCGCCACCAACCGACACACTCTCCAGGTGTTCATCTTCATCGTCTTGTTCCTCACTTGGACTCAGCCACCAGACCCTTCTCCACCTCGTGCACGGCGTCCTTCTTGAACGGCGCGCCGCGGAAGCCGGGCTTGTACTTCGTGGGCGGAGCCCGCAGCTCCGACGGCTTGCGGTACTTCTGCGGCAACAGATCGCCGAGCGCCACCTCGCACTTCTTCGAGTACTCGTTGAACCAGCTCGCCTGCTGCGCCGCCTCCAGGCACTTCTCGTACGACTCGATCGCGCCCGTCTCGATCCCGGCCGCCTTCTCCTCCAACCCCGACCGGTAGATCTCCTCCTGGTCGTAGGTCAGCCCCGCAGGCAGCGGGCTGTTGCGGATCTCGTTGGCGAAGTCCTGGAACAGCGACCCGATCCGGTACAGCGACGCGATCGTCCAGTCCGGGCGGCCGAACTTGAAGACGTCGAAGTAGATCTTCCGCGCCTCCTCGTACCCCTTGATCTTCTTGACGAGCTGCTGCTGGAGCACCCGCTCCGGCAGCTTCAGCTTGATCGCCGTCAGCTCCAGGAACTCCGCCTGACCCTGCATGAAGCGCGCCTGCGCCGCCGCGTCCGCGCCCGACGTCAGGTCCGCCCGCTGGCCCTCGCGCATCCCCTTGTAGATCTTCAGCGTCTTGTCGAACTCCTGCTTCGCCTGGCGGATCTTGCCCGACTCCCACAGGATCATCCCCATCTTCGTGTGCGCCTCCAGCACCCGGTCCGCCTTGCCGACCTTCGCCCACTTGCGGGCGTAGTCCGAGTACTGGTCGAACGCCTGCCGCGTCTTCTCCTCGTTCTCGTAGATGACCCCGATCTGGAAGAACACCTCGGCGCACTCCTTCTTCTTCTGGGGGAACAGCGTCATGTAGTGCTCGTAGTCGGCGATCGCGCGCTCGTACTGGCCCAGCCCCTGACGGAACGTCGCCGCGTTGCGCAGCGCCTCCTCCGCCTTCTCATCCTTCGGGAAGTGCTTGACGAACAGCTCGTAGAAGTTGCTCGCCTCACTGTAGACCGCGATCGCGTGGTAGTTGCCGCCGATGTTGAACAGCGTCGTCGGCACCAGGTCCGAGTTCGGCCGCAGCTGCAGCAGCCCCTTGCGGACGTCGATCGCCTTACCGATCTGCTTGATCCGCTCGTAGTCCAGCGCCGCGTTGTACAGCGCCTTGTCCACCAGATCCGAGTTCGGGAACTTGCGGTAGAAGTCCGTAAAGCACTTCGCCGCCGCCTCCCACTGCTTCTTGTCCTCCAGCGCGTTGCAGCGGCGGAAGGTGCTCTTCTCGGCGATGCCGTTGATCCGCGTCATCAGCACCGCGTCCTTGCTCAGCGACGGGTTCTCCCGATACGTGTTCGACACCCGATCCAGCTCGTCGAACTGGTTCGTCAACAGCAGCGCGTCCAGGTGCAGGTTCGCCGAGATCACCGCCAGCCGGTGGCTGGAGTGGTTCTGCACGATGTCCTCGAAGCGCGGCACCGCCGACTCGAAGTGGTTCTTGTCGAAGTACAGGCGCGCCGCCGAGTACTTGACCTTCACCACGCTCTCCCCCTCCGGGTTGTACTTGATGTACCGCTCGCAGGCCTTGATCAGGTTCTGCTCCTCCTGCGTGAGCACCTTCTTGGGAGGCACGCTGTTCGGTGTGGTATCGCCCTCACTTCCGGCTTCAGGGATCTCGAGATCCGGCGAGTCGGGCAGATCCTCGGACACCGTGAGCGCCTTCTGGTACGAGAGCACCGCCGCGTGGACCGCCTCCTTCGTGTAGCGCCCCTGCGGATCCATGTCGATCACGTTGTCGTACTGGACCGCCGCCTCGTCGAACTTCTTGAGGCGGTACAGCAGCTCCCCGTAGAAGAACGTCATGATGTAGGCGTCCTTCGAGTCCGGGTAGGAGTTCAGGTAGGACTTGTACAGCTCGTACGCCAGCGCGTAGGTCTCGTCGTTGCGCGTCTCCTGCGCCTCGCGGTGGTAGGTCGTCGCGTACTCGCGCAGGATCAGCTCCAGCCGCTGCCGGATCTGGGTCACCTGCTCGGGCTTGGCGTCCTGGTAGCCCTTGGTCGCCTCGAACAGCGCCATCGCCCGCAGCACCTCGCGGACCGTGTCCAGCTTGACCCCGAGCGCCTCGACGTTGCGCACGATCTCCAGCTGGTAGTCCATCACCTTGAAGCTCTTCTTGTTGAGCGCGATCAGCTTCTGGTACAGCGCCGTCGACTCGACGAACTTCCCCGAGTCGGCGTACAGCTGCGCCAGCCGCTCCGACATGTAGAAGACGTCCGACTTGCTGCGCACCAGCCGCTCGAAGAACCGGATCGCCTTGCCCGGCGTCCCGATGTGCGTGTACGTCAACACGATGTCGCGCAGCGCCTCCTTGCGGAGCGCCTTGTCGTTCGCGTGCTTGGCCCGCTCCGTCTCCTTGACCACGTCCAGGAACTGGTCGAGCGCCTTGTCGTAGTAGGTCAGGTTGTAATAGCACCACGCCAGCTTGTACGCCGCGTAGTTGCGGATCGCCGAGCCCTTGAACGACATGACCTTCTCGTAGGCCTTCATCGCCTGCTGCATGTCGTCGTTGTCGAAGTAGTACTCGCCGAACGCCAACAACACGTTGGGCACGAACTCCGTGTCCGGGTACTTCTTGATCAGCTCCCGGAAGATCCCCAGCGCCTGCGGCCGCTTGCCGACCTCGATCAGGTTCGCCCCCAGGAAGTAGTAGACCTTCGGCAGCTGCTCGAAGTTCTCATACTTCTTGATGATCTCGACGTAGACTTTGACCGTCTCCTCGCGCAGCCGCTTGGCCTCCGCCAGCTCATCCTGCATCTGGCGCTTGAGCCGGTCGGCCTGGGCCCGGTCGTTGCGATCCTGGGCCTCGTACATCTCGTCCTGGGTCCGGAACGCCTTCTGCTCGTAGTACTTGCCCTTCTGCCAGTACAGCTCGGCCACCTGGAACAAGAACTCGGGCTTCTCCGGATCGCCGTCGTCCGTCGCGTCGATCAGGTCCTTGAGCAGCCGGATCGCCTCGTCGCGCTTCTTGGCCGAGATGAGCTTGAACTCCCGCTCGTCCGCCTTGGCCTTGAAGCCGGGCTTCGTGCTGGCGTCGGCCTTCGGGCGCTCCTTCTTCTCGCGCTTGAACGCCGTGACCTCCTGCTCCTTCTTGTCGTCCTGTGCGGTCGCCGTCGCCAAAGGCAACGTCAACCACAACAACCCAAGCACAAGCACGACCACCTGACGCGACCAGCTCCGCGTTGCTGATCGCGTCAGACCGCGATGGTTCTTGCTGATGGCTCGGCCCTTCATGTTGTTCACCTCACGCTCTCTCATTCGCTGCTCGGATCAGCCAGCCGTGTGGGTCTCAGCGACCGCACTCGGACTTGATATCATACAGATAGTAGCCCAGCTCGTCGCGCCAGTACTCACCCTTGAACGACCAGTAGACGTGCTCATCGTCCACGTCCACGCCTTTTTTCATCGCCGTCGGGTCCTTGCCCACGAACTGCTCGTCCTTGACGCGCTGATCGAGCGCGTCGCTCTCCGCCTTGGCCGTCTCGATCAGGATCTTCTTGCCCTGCTTGATCAGATCGTTGAGCTCGCTCACCACCCGCTCGAAGCGCGACCGCGACAGCTTGCCCGCGTCCTGCAACGCGAACACCTGCGCCTCCGACAGCCGCTGCAGCAGCTCGAAGCCCAGCTCCGAGTCCTTCCACGACGGGTCCGACGCCTCCACCAGCTCCAGCTCCTTGTTCAGCTCCGCCACGTAGCTCAGCGTCCGCTTGAGCGTCTGATCCGTCAGCGCCGCGTCCAGGATCTGGTTCAGCCGCGGGTCGAACTCCCCCTCCCCTTCGTTGATCTGATTGAGGAAGTGATAAAATTCCACCGGGTCCTGGTACTGGTCCAGGATCTCCTGCAGCTGATCGCGCAGCGGCGGGTAGATCAGCTCGAAGTCCTCCTGGATGATCGACCGCACCCGCTCGTACTGACAGTTCGTGAAGAACACCACCGCCGTCAAAATCATCGACTCCGGGAAGTACTCGTCGTCGAAGAACGGCGCGTTGAGCGTGTGCAGGTTGCCGAGCGCCTTGTTGTAGCGGTCGAGCTGGAAGTAGGTCCAGCTCTCCTCGAACAGCGCGTCCAGCCAGTAGGGCGAGTCCTGACCGACGAAGTCGTAGTACTTGATCGCCTTCTCGTACTGACCCACCGAGTAGAACGTCCGCGCCATCGCCAGCAGCGACAGCTGCTCCAGCTTCTTGACCTCCGGCTCATCCAGATCCTGCGTCGCCACCCACCCAAGCACCTGCTTGAACGAGTTGACCGCCGGCTTCGCCTGGTACAGCCGCACGTGGGTGATCCCCTCCAGGTAGCGCGCCTCGGCGAAGAACTCACTCGAGTTCGACACCCGCTTGAAGAACTGGAGCGCCTGCTCCATGTCCGCCTCTTTGTAGAAGTGGCGCCCCAACAGGTACGCCAGCTCGTCGCGGAACTTCTCCGGCACCCGCTCCGGGTACAGCGGCGCGTACTTGCCGATGTGCGACAGCAGATCCGGCGCCCCCGGCAGCTTGCGCGACAAGAGCATCAGCCAGCTCAGCGTCGCCTCGTAGTACGGGTGGCCCTCGCCCTCCTCCACGATCTCGACGAACTGCTCCATCGCCCCCTGGTACACCTCCAGGCGGGAGAGCGACTTCGCCAGCTCGTACTGCGCCTTCGGGCGGAACTTGTCGGCCGACGCGTCCGTCTCCATCTTCGCCTTGTGGAACATGATGCTGGCCTGGCGGTACTCCTTCTTGTCGTAGTACTTCTCGCCCTCCGCCAGGAACTTGCCCACCGGCGCTGCATCCTTGACCTCTTCAACCTCTTCAACGTCGAAGGTCATCTCGCCGTCATCCTGCGCCAACGCGCCGTGCGACCAGCACAGCCCCAGCACAAGCACGAGCACCGCTGTCAGACCGTGCGTCCGACGACCGCTGTGGTTCAGCCTCATCATCTCTCCATCCACTCCATGTGCGTCCCGGCCACGGCCACAACCATGACTCCTCTCCTCGGCGCCATCGCAATGTGTTGCGGACTATACACCAAGGCATCCTACCAGACAATCGCCCTCCTTCCATACACCATCCCCCACCCCCAGGCCACCCCGCAGCTTCCCCACTCGCCGTTGACACCGCCCGCGCCCTGTGCCATGTTACCGGCGATTCCACAGGGCGGAACGCCATTTTTCGTCCGCGCGCCCCCATCGTCACACCGACATGGCCGCTGCGGGGCCGACCCACCTCCTGCGGATCCTGACAACCCTGTTCGTTTCAACCACGGACCCACCTCTCGGGGTCCGGAGCGTGTACTCCTCGGAGGCTGATGGACCATGCGCCACACCAACGCACACCCCCGACTCGGACTCCTCACCGCGATCCTCCTCACCGCGACCCTGCTGATCGCCTGTGGTGACGACTTCGGGACCGAGTGCACCCTCCCTGACACCGAGGTCGTCCAGCTCGCCTGCGAAGAGACCCAAGACGAGAACACCGACGACGGCCAGACCGCGCGCTCCTCCGCGTCCTGCGTCATCAAGAACATCATCGAGTGTGACGACCGGCTCTGCGCCAAGTACCGCGGCTCGCAGCCCTTCTGCACCCGCACCTGCTCCGCCGACGCCGACTGCCCTGGCAGCGCCTTCTGCGCCGAGTTCGTCATCGGCACCGGCGAGAAGTATTGCGTCAAGGCCGAACTCTCCGGCAGCTGACCCCTACTCCCCCTCGAACGCGCTCGGCACGTGAACCAGCTCCCCCGTCGAGAGCACCACCCCCACCACGTCGAAGCAAACCACCCAGCCCGTCGCGTACTCCGCGTTCGCCGACAGCCACGCCTGCGCCTGCGCCCGCACCCTCGCCTGCTTGCCACCGCGCACCGTCTGCTCCGGCGCGATCACGCCCGGGCGGCTCAACGAGCGCACCTCCACGAACACCAGCCGCCGCGCCGCCTCGTCACGAACCACCAGATCCAGCTCGCCCGACCGCGTCCGCCAGTTGCTCGCCAGCACCTCCTGCCCTCTCCCCTCGTAGAACGCCGCCGCGAGCTGCTCCCCTCGCCGCCCCACCTCCTGACGCGCCCCTTGCGGCCCGCGCGTCGCACGGGCCGCCTTCGCCTCCTTCGGCGCGTCCCCAACCGATCCGGTCACCTTCAGCTTCATCCTCACCACCTGAAGCTGCGCCGGTGCACCGGGCAGGGGCCGTGCTCGGCGATCGCCGCCTTGTGCTTCGCCGTCGGGTAGCCCTTGTGCCCCGCGAGCCCGTAGACCGGCCACAGCTCATCGCAGATCGCCATCGCCCGATCGCGCGACACCTTCGCCAGAACGCTCGCCGCCGCGATGTTCACCGACAGCGCGTCCCCCTTGACGATCGGCTCCTGGGTCAGCGACTCCGTCGCCGCCCCCTGCACCACAAACCGCGCGTTGCCGTCCACCAGCACGAGCACCGTCCCCACCGGCTCCGCCTCCTCAGGGCGGTACACCAGCGCGTCGGCGCCGCGCAGCGCCCGCTCCTCCCGAAGGCGCCCCGCGTACCAGCAGCGCTCCTCCTCCGCCACCTCGCCGCCGTCGCGCCCCACCCGCGCGATACGCAGCTCCGGCCGCCCGGCCCAGGCGCGCTCCTCCAACCCCAGCGCCTGCTCCACCGCGATCGACATCCCCTGGAACGTCGCCTGGAGGATGTTCACCTCATCCACCTGATCGCTGTGCACATGGACAATCGCCCAGGACCGCGCCGTCCGCACGATCCCCCCGAACAACCGCCGCCGCTTCGCCTCGGTCAGCTTCTTGGAGTCGTCCACCACCTTCACCCACTCCGGCGCCGCCTCCCCCTTGAGCTGACCCGGGTCAAGCACCAGCGCCGACACCGACACCGGCCCGGCCAGCGGCCCTCGCCCCGCCTCGTCCACGCCCACCAGGAGCGGGGCGACCCCGGCCGCCCCCCGCCACCCGTCGGCCCCCGGCTCCCAGGGCCCCGGGCCGCCGACATGCTCCCCCCACCGCTCCGCCTCGACGCTGCCCATTCGAGCTTCGCGTTTGGGCGAGGAGGCACCAAAGAGGTTCATCTGAGACGAGGCGCGGGATCGCTTGCGTGATGACATGGGGTGGCCTGTGTGGTCTGGGGAGGGTGGTGGGAACGATCAGCCGATGATGACGATGTTGGCGCGGCTGCTCAAGGACTCAAAGGTGCGCTCCAGGCGGCGCTGGCGGTTCTCATCCAGCCCCGCGTAGGGATCGAGCAGGCAGAAGAAGCCCGCGCGATCGCCGGAGGAGGCGAAGATCGCCGCCGCCAGCGCCGAGACGAGCAGGCGCGCGACGTCGGGCCGCTCCATCGCCCAGCCCTCAAAGCCATCGCGGAGCGGCGCTGGCGGCAGGATGTAGCCCTCGTCGTCGAGGCTGATCCCTTCCCAGCTGGTCCCGGCGAGGTGGACCGCGAGCTTGTTCCAGGCGGCGGTGAGGCGGGAGGACGGCGAGGCGCCGCGCATCAGGCCACGCTGCTCGGCGACGTTGGCCAGCAGCGGGGCGACGTCGATGGCGGTCCCGGTCGGCTCCCGCAGCTTGAGCTTCGGAGCGGGTCGAAACCCGGCGGGGTCAAAGCCCATATCCTGGAGGCTGCGCTCGATCTCATAGGAGGGCAGGCCGTACTCGCCCAGCTCCTCACGCTCGCGCATCAGCGCCTCGATGGTGTCCTCGTGCGCGTCGATGCGGCGCTTGAGTTCAGCGATCCGCTCACGGTTGCCGCTGGCCTCCGACTTGCGCTCGATCTCGGCGAGCTTCTCGGTGATCTCGTCGTAGGCCTCGACGTCGAGCCAGAACTCGCGCGGGCTGTTGACGCTGGCGCGGGCCATCAGCTCCCGGTAGGACTTGCGGTGCTTGTCCTGATCGGACTCCAGAGACTCGACGCGCCGCTCCAGTTGGCTGACGCGCCCCTCCGACGACTCCGACTGCTCCAACAGGGAGAAGCGGCGCAGCACCCCGGAGGTGGTCCCGCCGAGCACGAGGAGGTTGACCAGCGCGAGCTTCTCCATGCTGAACGCGAAGCTCACGACGTAGATCACCAGCGCGACGCCCGCCGTGCCCCAGATCAGCAGATCGCGCTTCAGCTCGACGGGGCGAATGTCCTCAAACGCCAGGCGCGCCTCGTCCAGCTCATCGCGGGCCTGCTCCAATTGGGACTTGAAGCGCGCCTCCCGCTCGGTGTTCTCCTCCACCAGCGCCTTGTCGGCGTCGGTGATCTCCTTGACCCAGGCGAGCGACTCCAGCTCCGCGTGGAGGTGCTTGGAGTCGCCCATGCTGCCGCTGACCTCGTCCAGCTCTCGCTTGAGGTCGTTGGACTCGCCGCGCGCGTTCTGGAGCTTCAGATCGGCGGCCTCGATCGCGAGCGTCGAGCGGTAGAGCTCCACGAGGCGCCGCGCCTCGGGGTCGGAGGGCAGCGCGCCGCTCGGCTGAGCGACCGCTTCCGGGTCGATGGAGAAGTCCCAGGCGTGGACCAGGCTGTACTCACGCCAGTCGGGCATACCAAGGCGCGAGGCCATCTCGGAGACGACGTCCGCGGCGCCGCGGGCCAGGAGCGTGTTCCTGCCGTCGGTGACGTCCTGGAGGACGGTGCTGGAGGGATCGATTTGACGAAAGAGCTTGTAGGAGGTCCCGCCGGGGTCGTCGAGCATGGCGCCGATGCGCAGCTCACCGCCATCGGCCCAGGACTCCACCTCGGAGACGGGCACCTCGGTCGGATAGAGCAGCGCCACGATCATGCGCTCGAAGATGGCCGGATCGACCATGCTGGGCAACCGCACGTGGCAGAGCCCGGGCTCTATCCGAATCCTGGAGGGGCGGCTTGAGCCAAAAACCCCCTGGAAGACGACCTCGCGTAACCACATAACCCTCGCCCCGGATCAATCAACCGCGCTCACTATAGCGCACAACCCTGCGGCGAGGCCACCCCGATGAGGTGGTCGCGGCTGGGCGCGGCAGCGCGAGCGCGGCTGGTGGTGGGGGGCGACCGGTCAGATGCGGCCGTTGCGGTTCTTCTTGCTCTTGACGCGCGCGGCCTTCCCGCGCCGGTTGCGCAGGTAGTACAGCTTGGAGCGGCGGACCTTGCCGAACGCCTTGACCTCGATCTTGGCGAGCCGGGGCGAGTGCACCGCGAAGACGCGCTCGACGCCGACGCCGTAGGAGATCTTGCGCACGGTGAAGGTGCGCCCGGCGCCCGAGCCGCTGAGCTTGATCACGTGGCCCTCGAAGACCTGGATCCGCTCCTTCTCGCCCTCGCGGATACGCACGTGGACGCGCACGAGGTCACCCGCGCGGAAGTCAGGGACATCGTCGCGCAGGAAGCGCTGCTCAAGTTTCTGAATGACATTGCTCATAACGTATCTTCCTCCTGGGGAACATCCCCTGAGACACCATTGTGGTCCTGCATCTGCCGCCGCGCCTCTTCAAGCAGCCGACGGTCTTCATCCGAGAGCTCCAACCGAGCCATCAAATCCGGGCGCCGCGTCGAGGTCCTGAGCAGCCCCTGACCTCGGCGCCATTGAGCGATGTGGGCGTGGTGCCCACTCAACAGAACATCGGGCACCCCGACCCCGCGAAACTCCGCGGGGCGTGTGTACTGCGGGTACTCCAGCAGCCCCGAGGCGAACGACTCGTCCTCCGCGCTGGCTTCGTTGCCGAGCACCCCCGGCAGGAGCCTTATCACAGCGTCCAGCACGGTCAAGGCCGCTGGCTCGCCGCCCGTCAACACGAAGTCGCCGAGGCTCAGCTCCCGATCCATCCGAGCGATCGCGCGCTCATCGACGCCTTCGTAGCGACCGCAGACGAGTGTCAACGCCTCGCGCTCAGCCAGCTCCTCGGCGATCCGCTGTGAGAACGGCTCCCCGGCTGGCGTGAGCATCACCCTGTAGGCGGGCCCAAGGCCCCGCTCCGCCCGCTCCGCGTCCACCGCCTCCATGGCGCGCACGACAGGACCGGGCTTCATGACCATTCCAGCGCCGCCGCCGTAGGGCGTGTCGTCCGTGACGCGGTGCTTGCCGGTCGCCCAGGCTCGGATGTCCCTGGCCTCGACGACGATGTCGCCGCCCTCCAGGGCCTTGCCCAGGATGCTCACCGACAGCGGCGAGCTGAAGAACTCGGGGAACAACGTGAGCACCGCGCAGTGGAACCGAGGCGTCTCCGTGGCCTGTTGCTCCTGCTGCTCGCTCACGATCGCTCCTTGATGATCGGCGCCCGGGTCGCCTCAAGCAGCCCTTCGGGGAGGTCCACGACCACCCGCTCCGCTTCGAGGTCCACCGACACGACGATCGACTCAACAAACGGCACCATCACCTCCGTCCGACCGCTCGGCTCGTGGATGATGAGCACGTCCTGCGTCCCTGCCTCCGTCAGCCCCTGCACCGTTCCGAGCAGCTCGCCTTCGGAGTCCATGACCTCAAGCCCCTGAAGCTCATAGAGGTAGAACTCGTCGGGGTCGTCCAGCTCAGGGAGATCAGCGCTCGTGATGAACACCTCCTTCCCCTTGAGGGCCTCCGCCTGGTCGCGAAACCGCACCCCCTCCACCGAGAGGATGACGAACTGACCACCCGCGCGCGCCTTGCGCACCGCGTACTCGCGAGCGCCGCGCCCGGTGGCCTCGTCCGCGATCCAGATCGCCGACTGCTCCAGGAGCGTCTCCGCCCCCGGCACCAGCGGCCAGACCCGAAGATCGCCGCGAATCCCATGAGGGCGCCCGACCCGACCAACGTGGAGCAACGGCTCATCCAGGGCCATGGGCCTTCACCTGAAGTCAGTCGACGAGGTCGAGCGTCACAGGCTGATCCAGCGACTGCGACGCGACCGTCATCAGGGTCCTGAGGCTGCGGATGACGCGCCCCTGACGCCCGATGACCCGACCGATGTCGTCCTGAGCCACCTCAAGCCGCATCACCGTCGTCGCCTTCTTCTCTTCGGCGATCTCCGTGACCGTGATGGACTCGGGATCGTTGACCAGTGGCTCGACCAGGTAGCGCACCAGGTCTTCCAGCTGTGTGGATTCACGCTCCGCCATACCAACCTCTCCTGGCGAACGACGTGAGCCACGACGACCCTCAACGTCCGCTCCTCATCCAACCGCTCGACCGCGACGAGCGGTCGCCGCGGTCTCTCGGTGGTGTGGTGTCGTACGAGACAACGCCTCGGGCTCAGCCCTCGGTCGTCTCCTCGGCCTTCTCCTCAGCGGGGGCGGCCTCCTCAGCGGGGGCGGCCTCCTCAGCGGGAGCGGCCTCCACGGCAGGAGCGGCCTCCGCCTTCGGGGCCTCCGCCTTCGGAGCCTCGGCGGCCTCCGCCTTCGGGGCGGGCTTGGCCGTGAAGGTCCGCTTGGGCTGGAACGGGGTCAGGATCTCCGGGTTGCGACGCACCCGGCGAACCAGGCTGGCGACCGTGTCGCTCATCTGGGCGCCGTTGCCCAACCAGTAATCCACGCGGTCGATCTTCAGCCGCAGCTCGATCGGATCCTGAAGCGGGTTGTAGGTCCCGAGGATGTCCAGAAAGCGCCCATCACGGGGGGCTCGGGAATCAGCAGCAACGATACGGTAGAAGGGACGCTTCTTCGCGCCATGCCTCTGGAGGCGAAGCTTAACAGACATCTATATGATCTCCCTGGTATCTCTCGTGGTCATCACGCGCCACCCCAATCATGGCGCAATCCATTACCAACCATTCTGACCCCACGATGCCCGACCGGTCGGCCTTGATGCGGTGAAGAGCGCCTCGCGGACGCGAGGACTTCACAAGGGGGCAGCACACAACAACAGGCCGGACAGACCGGACCTGAAGTGCGACCGGACCTTTTAGACCCACCAACCGCCCATGTCAAGGGTGACACGTCAATCGTCACCACGGAAGCGCCCTGGCACCCACAAGCCGCCCTCTCCCTGATCACCGCCGCCCCCGATGGGAGCGGCGCCCGTACCCATCTCACCCACCCCCCCCGAGGCGGGCGCGGTCATTCGCGCGTGGAACTCGATCAGCAACGGCTGGAACATCGCGAGGAACAACGGGATCTCCGACGGCGACGTCCCCTCCTCCACCAACCTCGCCACCCGCGTCAGGAGCGCCGCCTCGCCCCACCGATCATGCCGCGCGCTCACCCAGGCGGTGTGCCGCAACCCCAGCGCGACCCGCGCCCGACCGGCCTCCTCGACCATCTCGACGAGCACCCCGTCCACCACCGCCCGGAGACGATCCATGATCTGATGATCGGCCAGCACCAGCGGACTCACCTCCACCGCCTCGAACCGCTCCACGCACTGCGCGACCCGCTCGTACGTCGGCCTCAGCATCCCATAGAAGGGATCGTCCAGCAGATCGCCGCTGGTGGCCACCGAGCGCGGCACCTCCACGCCCCGCGCCTCCAGCGCCTCCTCCACCGGGTGGCGCGCGGGCGCCTCCGGCAACTCCCCGAGCGTGGCCTTCATCTCGACCAGCTCCGAGTCAAACCCCTCCGCCGTGATCCCCCGAACCAGCTCGAACAGGAAGAACCGGGCGTAACCCTCCTCCAGCTCGTACCACGCCATCTCCTCCTGAGAGGCCGCCAGCGTGTCGCGCAGCCCACGACGCGCGTCCCCGCGCGGCATCCAGCCCGGCTCCACGCGCAGCTCCCCACCCATGGACTGAAACAACACCGCCAACGACGACTCCCCCGGAGAGTGGCACGCCAGGTAGGCCAGGAAGCTCCCCTCCGACGAGGCCAGCGTCGCGACCCCCTGGAACTCGCGGCGCGGGGCCACCGAGACCGCGTGGGGGGTTCGGGTCAGCTCGACGCCGCGGGTCCTCAGCTTGTGATGGACGCGGCGGAGCCCCTTCTGAAACGCCTTGCCGGTGATCCGCGCCTCCAGCGCGCGCAACGTCTCAAGATCGGCGCGATCGCCCGCCTCCTCCGCCATCCAGAGCCAGTGCTCCTGCGACACGGCGCTGACGTCACCGCCGTCGGCGAGGATCGCGCGCGCCTGGTCCTGCGTGTCCGGGGGGGGCTTTACGGCTTTGAGCTTTTTTCCCATGGCGGTGTCCTTGCGAAGTGGTGGTGTCCCTCGTTACTCTGCGGTGGATTGGCGCATGACCTGAGGAGTGTGCACACACCATGCAGATCACCCTGCCCCCGCCGCCCAACAAGACCATCCTTTGCACGGGCCAGTGCAACATCGAGACGATCGCGCTGGTGGATCGGCTCCCTCCACCAGATACCACGCTGGAGCTCAAGCACTTCACCATACAAGGGGGAGGGGTGGCGGCCACAGCCTGTGTAACGCTGGCCCGGTTGGGTGTCAACACGCGGTTCATCGGCAAGATCGGCGACGACGACAACGGCGACCAGATCCGCCGGACGCTGGGGGCGGACGGCGTCGAGACGTCGAGGATGATCGTCCAGCCCCGGGGGGTGACGCAGTTCTCCTTCGCCCTCGTCGAAAAGGGCACGGGGCGGCGCAGCACCTTCTGGACCGCGGGCAGCGTCTCCGAGGCGGCCCCGGAGGAGATCGACCCCGACGCGGCGCTGGAAGGCGTGGACGTCGTGTTCATCGACGGCCAGCACCCGACCGCCCAGCTGACGCTGGCCCGCGCGGCGAAGGCGCGCGGGGTGGCGGTCGTGTTTGGCGCGACGACGATGTGCGCGAACGCCCAGGCGCTCGTCGAGGCGTCGTCGATCCTGATCGCGTCGGAGCGGTTCACGAGCCAGTGCTCGGGGATCGGGCGCCCGAAGGACGCGCTGACCGCGCTGCACACGCTCGGCCCCGAGCTCGTCGTGATCACCATGGGCGCCGAGGGGAGCATGGGGTCAAACGGCGAGGCGGTCTGGCACCAGCGCCCGGGTGAGCCGAGGGCGGTGGTCGACAACGTGGGGGCAGGGGACATCTACCGCGGGGCGTTCACCTACGCGTGGGCGGCGGGCGCCGATCTGAAGGTGTGCATGCAGACCGCGACCGCGGCGGCGACGCTGTCGCTTCAGGGCCTCGGGCCGCGCGCGAACCTGCCGGGGCGACATGATCTGCAACAGGCGCTGGAGAATCTTCGCTAGACGCCGATGAACCATCAGGGAAATGGACCGGGTGGCGGCGTTGTTGCCCTGGTCAGACGTCCACGCCATCCGACGTCATCAACCCCTCACGGCGCGTTGAGCCTGGTTGAATTGTTGACACAACGCCCTGATCCATGCTTCCCGTCTAGGGATGGTGCGGGCATCTTGAGAGGCGCCCCACACCTCAAGCCACAGGCGCCCGGGCTGGGAGCAAGACCAGCGCGGGTCGGACGAGACCTGAGAGCCAAGGATACCTGACCGTATGTCCAACCGTAAACGAGTCCGCTGCTCCTTCTGTGGAAAGGAAGCCAAAGACGTCCGCAAGCTGATCGCGGGACCTGACGTGCACATCTGCGACGAGTGCGTCGCCCTCTGCAAGGAGATCATCGAGGAAGACGCGCAGATGTCGCCCACGACCGAAAAGCCCGACCTCGACATGCGGCCTCGGGCGATCAAGGACTTCCTCGATCAGCACATCATCGGTCAGACCCAGGCCAAGAAGGTCCTCTCGGTGGCGGTGTACAACCATTACAAGCGCATCAAGAGTGAGCTGGACGGTGAGAGCCCGGTCGACGACGACGTCGAGCTGAGCAAGGGCAACATCCTGATGATCGGCCCCACCGGCTCGGGCAAGACCCTGATGGCGCAGACGCTGGCCAAGCGCCTCGACGTCCCCTTCACGATCGCCGACGCCACGAGCCTCACCGAGGCGGGCTACGTCGGTGAGGACGTCGAGAACGTCATCAAGAGCCTGTGGATCGCGGCCGACCGCAACGTCAACCGCGCCAGCCGCGGCATCGTCTGCATCGACGAGATCGACAAGATCTCCCGCAAGGGGGACACCCCCAGCTCCACCCGCGACGTCGGCGGCGAGGGGGTCCAGCAGGCGCTGTTGAAGATGATCGAGTCGGAGAAGGTGATGATCCCGCCGGAGGGGAGCCGCAACCGCCCCCAGCAGGAGTTCATCCAGGTCGACACGACGAACATCCTGTTCATCTGCTGCGGCTCGTTTCAGGGGCTGGAGCAGATCATCGAGCGGCGCATCGGCCACACCCCGCTCGGGTTCGGCGCCGACTTCGACCAGCGCGCCGAGAAGACCAACAACCTGCTCAAGCAGGTGGAGGCCTCGGATCTGATCAAGTTCGGCATGATCCCGGAGTTCGTCGGGCGGCTGCCGGTGATCGTGACCTTCGACAAGCTCACCAACGGCGAGCTGGTCGAGATCCTCTGGAAGCCGCGCAACTCGCTGGTCAAGCAGTACCAGAAGCTGTTCGAACTCGAGAACGTCAAGCTGCGCTTCCACAACGAGGCGCTTGAGGCGATCGTCCAGAAGGTGGTCGAGCAGAAGTCGGGGGCGCGCGGCCTGCGCGGCGTGCTTGAGGACATCATGCTCGGGATCATGTACGAGCTGCCGTCCCTCAAGGGGGTGCGCGAGTGCATCATCACCGAGGAGGTGGTGACCAGCAAGGAGCGCCCGCTGCTCGTCTACGAGAAAAAGAGCGCCTGACCCAAGATCACCTGATCAGACCTGACAGGTACGGCTTCGCGAGATCGATCGCCGCGGTCGGGTCCACCTCGTCCAGCTTCCCCGAGTGCTTCATCAGCGCCAGCACCTGATACGCCCCCAGCACCATCCACGCGGCGGCCCGCGGCTGGATGTCGTCGCGGATCGCCCCGGACACCTGCCAGCGCTCGATCGCCTCGGTCAGGACGGTCAGCGCCCGCTCCTGATGTGGCAGGTAGACCTGACCGACCTCGGGGTCGTCCAGCTCCGCCGACACCCAGAAGATCATCCTGGCGAAGTCCTCGTGGCGACGCAGCAGGTCGATGTAGTAGCGCAGCAGCGCGCCGAGCGCCTTGTGGGGCTCGGCCTCGTGCTCGCGGACGACGCGCTCGATCTCATCCACCAGCCGACGGCTCGTGTGGGCGACCGCCTCGGTGAACAGCGCCCGCTTGCTGTCGAAGTAGCGGTAGATGAGCGCCTCCGCCACCCCCGCCTCCTCGCTGATCATCCGCGTCGTCGCGCCGTAGTAGGAGCGGCGCGCGAACACGCGAATCGCGCAGCGCAGGATCTGGCGCCGCCGCTCGTGTGAACTCAACCGTCGTGTCGCCAAGTCAGGCCCCCTTTGCGCGCTCCGACGCGCGTCATGGTCCCCGAAGTATAACCACATCCCGCCGCGCGATGACACACGCTCCGTCCAACAGGGCGATGATCACATCGGAGCGCATCGCCTGAAGTCATCCACAACACACCAGACTGACTTCAAAAAACCAGATTCATCCCGAGCCGTGGTGTCATTGACTTTGAGTTCCATGTCAATTGTCGTTGACATGATATACACAAACACCTATAGAGATTCGCGACATGGATCTTCGGGAACTTGGCTTCATGTAATTTCATATTCAAACGATTTGAATCATGCTGCATGGATCCAGGATACAATGCCCCGATTGATCACCCAGGCTCCCCGGCGCTGCTGTCAAGTGGTGGCTTCCTGTTCGTTCGACCGGGGATCCAGCCCTCCCAACTGCACAATGACTCAATGAGGTTGAATCATGGCGAAGAAACAAATGAGCAACGCGGATATGATCAAGCATCTCAGCGCAATGCTCGAAAGCTCCCGCGAGGAACTGGAGACGCTTGAGGCGAGATACAACAAGCTCCGCGCGGAAGTGCTCACCTACGAGAGCAACCTCACCAAACTCCAGGAGTTGGAGGAGGGCAAGTTCAAAGAGATTGTTGAAGAAGCAACCACTGAAAACACTCCTGCGAAGGACAACAAGCAGCTGAAGGAGGAAATCTATCAGTACTTCGTCCAGCGCCCGCAGCTCACCCAGTCCCCCCAGGGCGTCACCGTCTTCCTCATCAACGAGCGCGACTGGCCCGACGAGAAGGGCTTCAAGATCCGCGTCAGCAACCTCCTGCGCAAGATCGCCCGCGAGGAGCCCTGGCTGGAGCGCAAGGGACACGGCAAGTACCAGCATGCGGGCTCCTGAGCCCCACACCGACCGCTCTCTTCCGTAGATCGTGCCCGAATCGCCAATGCGTGCTAACCTGACTCGGCGTGACTCAAGCCCGGCGCCGCCCGGCTGAAGACAACGGAGTCAGACGTGACCCACAGGCGACACCCGCCCCTCATCTTGCTGATCCTGCTCCTCACGCTGGCCTTCGGCTGCGCCTCGGCGCAGCCTGGAGACAGCGACGAGGGCTCCTCCGACACCGCCGACGCGAGCGTTGAAGGCGACACGTCATCAACCGCCGACACCTCCCAGACTCAGGGCGAGGACACCTCCGGCGGGACCTCCGCCCAGGAGGACAGCGGCGCGCCGCCGGACACCGCCCCGGGGCCGGAGTGCACGCGCGACAGCGACTGCGACGACGACGAGCACTGCGCCCAGGAGACCTGCCAGCCCGGCCCCTGCCCCGAGGCGCAGCGCAACGCCTGCGGCGGCTGCGCGCCGCTGCGAGGCGCGCTCGGCGACTCCTGCGGGGTGTGCGGCACCTGGGAGTGCGGCGACGACGGCCAGGCGACCTGCGCGGGTGACGAGCTGAACGGCTGCGGCACCTGCGGCCCCCTCGAAGCCGAGCCCGACTCCCCCTGCGACGACTGCGGCGGGGGGTGGCTCTGCACCGGGGACGGCACCGCGGTGGTGTGCAGCAACGACGACACGACCGTCACCCGCAACCTCTGTGGCCAGTGCCAGCCGGTCAGCCTCGACCTCGGCGAGCCGTGCGCCTGCGGCGGTGAGGTGGTGTGCGTCGCCGAGCGGGAGCTGGCGATCTGCGACGACGGCGACAACACCCCGGACGTCGCCACCGCCCTCCCCGACACCGACGACGACTCCAACTGGGTCGAGCGCACCGGGAGCCTCAACACCGTCCTCGACGAGGACTGGTACCGGGTGCGGGTCGAGGACGGCTTCTTCGACAACCTGGAGCCGGAGTTCGAGCTGATCGTCCCTCCCGGGCACGACTTCGACCTCTGCGTCTACTACGCGCGCGACGAGGGCAACCCGAGCGACCTCCGCTGCGACGGCAGCATCCGCGTCCTCGGCGAGGAGGGCACCTACACGATCGACCGCGAGTCGATCCCGGGCTGCTGCATGCGACAGCGCGGCAACCAGACCGAGGAGTTCAGCCTCTACTGGAGCACCCCGCTCGGAGAAGACGACGGCGGCGAGGCCTTCATACGCGTCATCTACATCGACGGCGCGGACGATTGCGCGGAATACCGCCTACGGTATAGATTTTAGATCCACGACCGCCTCAGGGGAGGCGGCCGTTGTCGGATGTACCATCGGGCCAGACCCGACGGAGGACACCTATGGGCACGGCGCACGAGGACAAGGACACGATCGACAAGCACTGGATGTCGTCGCGCATCAGCGAGGATCACCAGAAGCTCGACCGGATCTTCGCGAGCCTGGAGAGCACGCTGCGCGCGATGGCCGAGCAGGAGCCGATCGAGGTGCAGGACCCCGATCTGCTGACGGACGCCCGCGACGATCTGTCGTTTGCGTTGGAGGAGATGCTGGAGCACTTCGGGATCGAGGAGGAGGCGGTCTTCGTCTTCATCCGAGACACCCTGCCCGAGTTCACCAAGGCGCTCGCCGCGTTGGAGCGAGGCCACGAGATGATGTGCCAGCAGACCTCCCGGCTCAGGATGATGGTCGCCGCGGCGCGCTCGGGCAACGCCCCGCTCGACATCCCGCTCGCGCTCGACCTCGTCGGGCAGACGACCCTCCTGCTCTCCACCCACAACCGCCAGGAGGTGAAGCTCTTCTACGAAGCGTTCCAGCGCCTCGACAGCGAAGGGCGCGAGCGCCTGATCACCGCCATCAACAGCCACTGACGCCCGACCTCCCCCACCCACAAAACCTCCCCGTCGTCACCCAACGGGTTGCGCCTGGCGCCCGCCGACCCCATAAACAGGGGACTGATCTTCGATCAGCCGCCTGGCGGGGCCACCTCGCCCGCCTCGACTCTGTGACTGGAGAACCATGACCACCACCTATCGCGGACTACAACTCGACCCATTCCAGCAACAGGCGATCGAGGCGATCGACAAGGGCCACTCCGTGCTCGTCGCCGCCCCCACCGGCACAGGCAAGACCCTGATCGCCGACTACCTGGTCGAGCGCATCATGGCGGCGGGCGAGCGGATCGTCTACACCGCCCCGATCAAGGCGCTGAGCAACCAGAAGTACCGCGAGTACGTCGCGCTCCACGGCGAGGAGAAGGTGGGGCTGGTGACCGGGGACGTCGTGATCCGTCGCGACGCGCCGCTGCGGATCATGACCACCGAGATCCTGCGCAACATCCTCCTCCAGAACCCCGACGCCCCCGGATACACCGAGATCGGTGAGATCGGCGCGGTGATCTTCGACGAGCTGCACTTCATCGACGACCCGTTTCGGGGCACCGTCTGGGAGGAGGTGCTGATCTACCTGCCGGACGACATCCAGATCCTCGGGCTGTCGGCGACGCTGTCGAACCTCAAGGAGCTGGCCGGGTGGCTGAGCAGCATCCGCTCCGGGACGGCCGGCGAGGTCGTCACCATCCGTGAGAACAAGCGCGCCGTGCCGCTGCACTTCTTCCTCGCCAACAAAGAGCTGGGCCTGGTCCCGTACAACGAGTTCGAGCGGGCCTACACGCGGTGGCGCAAGGATCGCCGCAAGCAGCGCAACACCAGCAGCAGGAGCCGCCGCGGCCGTGGCCGCCACCGTAACCGGGACGACGACTCGACGCGGCACTACCACATCGTCTCGATGCTGGAGGAGCGCGATCGCCCGGCGCTGTTCTTCATGTTCAGCCGCCGCGGCACGGAGCGCTGCGCCCGCTCGGTCGCCAAGCGCAACAAGCAGGGGATGCTCAACAAGCAGGAGGGGTCGCTCATGGGGCGCCTCCTGCGCGAGTTCGACCAGGAGCACCCGGACGTGCTCCAGCCGCACCACCGCGCGATGTACAGCCGCGGGATCGCCTTCCACCACGCCGGGCTGAACATCCTCCTCAAGTCGCTGGTCGAGCGCCTCTACGAGCAGCGGCTGATCAAGCTCCTCTACTGCACCTCGACGTTCGCGCTGGGCATCAACATGCCCGCGCGGACGGTCATCTTCGAGAACCTGGAGAAGTACAACGGCGAGGAGATCGCCCCGCTGACCGTGCGGCAGTTCATGCAGAAGGCGGGACGCGCGGGCCGCCGCGGCATCGACGACGAGGGGCAGGTGATCGTGCGGATGGACTTCTCGGAGTGGACCGAGCGCAACGAGCTGCTCAAGCGGCTGATGTCCGACCAGTCCGAGCCGGTGACCTCCTCCTTCAACCTCTCCTTCCACTCCGTCGTCAACCTCCTGGAGCGCTTCGATCAGGAGACGATCCGGGATCTGATCGATCGCAGCTTCCTGGCCTACCAGCGCGCCCACCACGAGCAGTCGCTGCGCGACAAGATCCAGCTGCACGAGGCGCGCCTGGAGATGTCCAAGCTGGCGCACATCCCCGGACGCGAGGAGGACGACTCGGGCGACTCGAAGTCGCGCAAGCGCCTGGAGCGGCTCAAGCGCAAGCTGGTGCGCCACCAGGACTTCCTCTGGCGCCAATTCCAGGACAAGGTCACGTTCCTGACCGAGGCAGGCTACATCGACGCGGACGGGCAGTTCGGCGCGGGCGCGAAGATCATCAAGAACGTCCAGATCGAGGAGGTGTTCCTCGCCGAGCTGGTGCTGGCGGGCGTCTTTGAGGATCTGACCCCGGCGCAGATCTTCGGGGTCTGCACCGGGCTGGTGTCCGAGCTGCCTCGCAACGCAGGGGTCCACGCGCCGCTCCCGGCGGAGATCGAGGAGCAGCTCAACACGATCATCGACATCCTGGAGGGTCCGATCCTGTCCAACGCGGTGCGCCTCGCCGGCGGCGAGCCGCGCTGCGACCCGGGGATGATGGCGCTGGGGATGCTGTGGGCCAACGGCGCCTCGCTTCAGGAGGTGATGGACGCGATCAAGTCGACGACGGACATCTCCGGTGACATGGTCGGGGCGTTTCGCCGGGGCAAGGAGCTGATCAAGCAGCTCCGCCTGGTGTACTGGGACGACGCGCACCGCCGCGCCGAGCTGCGCGATCTCCAGCAGGCGATCACCCGCGACGAGGTGGAGGCGCTCGGCTGAGTCACCCCACCGACGCCCGGGCCTCGGGCGGCTCAGTTCGGCTTCTTATCCTCCACGCCGAACGCCTCCTGCACGGGCGCGAGGTTGACGGTCACCTTGCGCTCGGCCTTGACCTTCTCCACGTGAGCCTGCACCGCGGAGCGCCGCTTCGCCTTGAGGTATTCACGGGCGAACGCCTCCTTGTCGGCCTCGAAGCGGGTGCGGGTCGGGTTGCCCTTCTCCTTGAGGCGCAGCACGTAGAGGTTCCCTTCGTAAAACACCGGCGCGGGGGTCAGCGGCTCGGCGGCGGTCAGCTTCGCGGCGGCGGTCATGACGGGGGGCGCGCTGCCGATCCCGGGGATGAAGGCCTCGCTGCCGGGCACCGCGGAGAACTTGAGGGTGGTCTGTCGGCGCAGCTTCTCCCGGTCGAGGATCGCCTGGACCTTCGGGGCCTCCTCGGCGGCGTTCGCCTTGAGATCGGCGGCCCAGGCCTCGTGGATCGACCGCGCGATCGCCAGCGGCCCGGGGTTGGGCGCGCGCTCGCGCAGGAGCGCGGCGGCGATCTCTCGCCGGAGGGGGGCGGTCAGCGGTCGGGCGTGCGCCTCCAGCTCCTCCTCCACCTTGAGGATGAACCACGACCCCTCCTGGCGGCCACGCGCGGGCTCGGTGATCTCGCCGACCTTCACCGCGAACGCCTCCGGTCGCTGCGGGCGCACGACGAAGCCCAGGTCGCCGCCGCGCGACGCGCTCGTGTGAGCGCTGTGCGCCCGGGCCAGCTCGGCGAAGTCCACGCCCCCCATCGCCTGGGTCCGCAGACCCGACAACCGCTCACGGAGCGCCTGATCGCTCTCCTCGTCGGGGTCCCCCTTGGGGTGAAGCTCGATGATCCGGGCGCGGCGGGTCGTGGGCCGGGTGTAGCGGGTCGTGTTGTCGGCGTAGTGGCGCTCGATGGCGTCGCGCTGGGTGCGGACGAACGCGTCGAGGGTCTTCGCCTCGGGGGTGTTGGGGATGCTGACGAACTCCACCACGACCCGCTCCTCCAACATCTTGTAGACCTCCCAGAGGCGCTGCTCGTCGGGGGCCTCGATGAGCCGATCGGGCAGTCGCTCGGCCACGATCCGATCGGTGACCACCACCCGGAGGTCGTCCAGCGTCAGCCCGATCGTGGCGAGGCGCTCGGCGCGCTCCTGCTCGGAGAGGGGGGCGAGGGCCTTGAGGCCGGGCTCACGGGCGATGCGCTCCTCGATCTCCTCGGGGGTGACCGTGACGCCGTGCGCACGCGCGGCGTCGCGGACGATGCTCAGGTCGATGAGGCTGAGGACGGTGCTCTGTTGGAACTGCGGGGCCTTGAGCACCCGCTCAGGGACCGGCTCCCAGCGGCCCGAGGGGTGAAAGAGGCTCATCCGCCGGGTGGCGCGCCGGAAGTCGGCCAGCGTGACGGTCTGATCGCCGACGCGCCCGACCACGGGGGAGGGCTCAGGCTGGGGGTCGGCCGCATCGGTGGTCGTGGCGGCGGCGGTCGAGGTGGCGGCGGTCGCGCTCGGCGGCGAGTCCTCGGGCTCGGAGCGACAGGCGCAGATCCCGACCACGACACAACAGACGAGCAGACCCATGAACCGGGTGTAGCGCGTGAGACTCATGGACAGATCACCTCCAACATGCAGGGAACATCAGCGGGGAGCAGGCTTGAGGGGTCAGCCCCCGAGATCGCCCACACGAAAAGATCAGCCTGAGGCTTGCGCCCCATGGGAGGCCATGCTAGACAGCCCCGTCTGTTGCCGGACATCCGCCCTGGAGCCCGTGCAACGCGAGGCGATCCGCGACGTACGGTAGCGGAAAGCCCCGATGAGCGTCCAGGAGCTCGGGCCAGCGGCCGCAGCGCGGCGTCGAAGCTGGTCACCTGTCATAACATGGCGTTCAACGTCGGGCGGAGCGTTGGATGAAGTTATTGAACCCGAGGAGGACATCCCATGAGCAAGCCCAGCCCATTGCAGCGCGTCAAGAGTGAGTACGGTTCCAAGGAGAACCTGGTGGATCAACTGGTCTCGAAGCTGGAGCGCTTCGACGACGAGGGCGCCGACGAGTTCAAGGTGCGCCTGATGCGCGTGAGCAACAAGAAGCTGCTCCGCCTGATGAGCGTCCAGCAGCGCTTCGAGAGCGAGTTCGGCGACAAGGGGACGCTGGTGGAGCGGATCATCAGCTACAAGAACCCGAAGCAGGCCAACGATCAGCCCTTCAAGGAGAAGCTGCTCAGCTACCGCGTCACGCGGCTGCTGGACCTGCACGACAGCCTCAAGCGCAAGGCCTGAGCCCGCCGCGCCTCCTGAGACCGACCCCCCGCTCGCCCCCCCTACGACGCCCCGGATCCCCCTTCCGGCTCATTGCCCATAGACTCATCGGGCCAAAAATGGCATACCCTTGAGGGTAGTCCCGAGTCGACTACCATGCTGACCGCCAGACCAACCGCGAGGCGCCTGCCCACCTCCAGTCTCGGGGTACGACCCGCAGTCTGGGGGCGGATCGCCATTCAGCGGGTTGGCAGCCCAGACGCGCCAGACAAGGAGTGAGCCCATGCAATTCGATGTTGGTGACAAGGCCGTATACCCCGCTCAGGGTGTCGCCGTGTTCACAGGCGAAGAGTCCAAGGAGATCATGGGTCACTCCCACAACTTCTTCGTCTGGCAGGTGCTCGACAGCAAGAAGAAGATCATGATCCCGGTCGACAAGATCAACGGGGTGGGGTTGCGCCCGGTCATCTCCGACGAGGAGGTCGATCAGGTCTACGCGATCCTGCGGGAGCGGGACGTCAAGCTCAACGATCAGATCTGGCTTCGGCGCTACCAGTCCTACACCGAGAAGATCAACACCGGCTCGATCTTCGAGGTCGCCCAGGTGTTGCGCGATCTGATCCTGCGCAAGACCGAGAAGCCTCTCTCCTTCGGCGAGCAGAAGATGCTCGATCAGGCGCGGCGCCTCGTCATCCAGGAGATGTCGGTGGCCAAGGGCACCGACAAGGATGAGATCGACGAGGAGCTGGACCAGATCTTCCGCTTCTGACCGCCCTCCCCTCTCTCCTTCGGCTCCTCTCAACGGCCCATCACTCCATCGCGAGCGCCAACGACGCCCCTCTGCGCCGCGGCGCGCGTGTGACAATCGCGCAACACACCAACCACAAGCGCTTGAGATCAAACACAATTTCTCAAGACACGCATTTGTCGCTTGACCTCCGATCCGTCTCGCGCTAAAAAAACGCGCTTGTGCCCTGAAAAAAGGCTTGACCCCACCCTGATGATCCACTACATTGCTGGATGTGACGAGGGCGAAAGCCTGCAGTCACATGTTTCAGGGAAGTCACCTCCCAGAACGTGCGAAGTCTCACGCAAGTGAGATAAGGGACGCGCGGCTGGTACGGTGAGAAATTCCATGAGGGTGTGATTGGAGATGGAAACATCTTCGATCGGGTTACCCGGTTCGACGTACCCTGAAGTCGCGGTCCTGCACAGGTACACACGCTTGCGTGTGGAGGGTGCGGGGAGGAACGACACGAGGGGCTCCCTGGGGCCGCGCAGGCAGCGCATGTGAGAGCATGGGTTGTGTTGTCGAGGTCACAACAGGGCGACCAGGTGATGAGACCCTGGAGGAAGAAGAACGCCATGAGAGTATCGGCTTTGGAGGCGCGTAACAGCGAATTCAAGGTACGGACATGATGGTGGAGCAAAACCCTGAAGGCAGCAAGGCCTCGGTGATTCATGATCGCCATTGAGAGTGACTTGCCGCTGTGCGGACGTGACCACGCGTCTTCGTCCGTGTCACCTGGAGCGTTTGACCGCTCTCCATCGGGTGTCGGGTACGGTGTCTGACCTTCGGGTCGGGCGCAAGGTTCTGGCAACTGGATGTGATGATGTTGGTGTTCTGTGGCCCGGGTACACGAGGACAAGTCGTACGTTGACTCTTCGGAGGAGGCGTTTGACGAGTGGCGCAGTGAAGCGCAGAGGTGGTGGGGGAGCTGATTGAGTTCAGTGAGCCCGGCTCTGAATGAAACATGGGTCGCAGCCCGAATCGGGTTCGCCTGAACACCGTCGTGCATATGCGCAGTTCGCTTCGCAGAACACGGGAGGAGCAGGAGGACAAAGGCACCGCAAGGTGCTGGATAGGGTCAGTTCAAGGCGGAGACGCTTTGGCCCACGCCCTCTCAAAGAGTCAGGTTGTCTTGTAATGTCAGGAGGGTAGCGGACTGGAGACAGTCACGGCTACCAATCATGGGGAACACTCTGAAGGTGAATGAAACCTCAGGAGCGGTTGTGGCATGAAACAAGGCCACAAAGCGGTACGGGACGTAACCCCTTGGAGAGGTGAGAAACCTCAGGAAGGGAAGGTGCTGGGTGAGGTAAGCCCAGGTCAACCGGGCCTGTACTCGTGATGTCGCTGAAGAGGCGAAGAAGTCCATGAACGGCCGCGTGGTTTGCGGAAGGTCACTTCGACAGATAAAACTGTCCGAAGACGACGGATGCAAGCCGACGAGGTTGGGTTCAGGCCGCAGAAGACGGGCTGAAGGCCATGAGCGGCGCCAGACGCAGAACAACCTCCTCGGAGGGCGGGACGCGGGTGGTGGCGGCAGAGACTGAAAGACCTCGTAACTCAGGATTTTGCAAAGAATCCCAAGAGTATGGGGGGAGCGATCAACCAATACGTCGCTACAGTCCTGCTCAGATCGCTGAAGGACAGGCCAACGTCATGTGTGGCAACCAGAAACGTGGAGACACGGAGCTGGAGCTGAGTTCGACCTGAGTCGTTGAAGGATGCGAACCTGAAATATCCCGATGAAACCCCGGTGGATGGAAACGTCCACCGGGGTTTTGTTCGTTTTTAACCCCCTCCGCGAACATCCCCCCCCCTCCGATGAAAATAAACCCGGTCGCGAGGGCTGCCCTCCACCTGGGGTGGAGCGGATGCTCACAGGCGCGGCACGCCTCCCCGATCCAACAACGCGGACAGCGCCGCCAGCCGCTCCTCCCCTCGCACACCCGACCACGACAGCTCCACCTCGCGCCCGGTGTCGGTGTGGCTCAAGCGGACCGTCAACCCGTCTCCTCCTGGCCACGCCCCTGGGAGCGTGTCGATCCACTCCACGAGCAACAGCCCCGCTCCCTCCACCATGTCCCAGTACCCCGTGGACTCCAGATCGTCCTCGTCTTCCAGACGGTAGAGATCCACGTGCACCACCGGATCGAAGCGCCCTGGGGCGTCGTAGACGTTCATCAGCGTGTAGGTCGGGCTGCTCACCTCCTGCTCACCGCGCGACGACGGCTCGCCCGCGTGCGCGTAGAGCCCGCCCATCAACCCCCGCACCAGGCAGGTCTTGCCCGCCCCCAGGTCGCCGATCAACCCCACGGCGTCTCCCGGCTCGACCACCTCGGCGATGAGCCTCCCGACCTGGAGCGTCCTCTCCTCGCCGCACAACGCCCAACGTGACACGTCAGCGCCCTCCCCTCGTCTCCGCCCGCCGAAAGACCTCGTCCAACGGGATGAGCCGCGTCTCTCCAGCCGGGACGCGCTCAAGGCGAACCTCCCCAGCCTCATCGCTGATTCGACCCACGAGGAGGCCGTCCGCCAACGAGACCACGACTCGCTGACCCGGCATGCGCCGCCCCCGATCGGTGAGGATGTAGCGCACCCACGGCTCTCCCGCCGGGCTGGGCAGCTCGCCCATCAGCTGCCGCAGGAGGCGCCGCAGCGCGGGCTGCTGAGCCCGGGTCTTGAAGTAGCGCAGGTCGGCCTGATCGGCTTCGGAGCCTCGCGCGGCCATCACCCGGAAGATCGCCTCGTGCACCTGGGGGTTGGAGTCCCGGCGGTACAGCCTCAGCAGCTCGGGGCGCGACGGCGCCTCCCCCATCGTCGCCAGGGCGTACAGCGCGTTGGCCCGCATGTACCCATCTTGAGAGGCCAGGACCCGCTCCAGCGCTGGCTGCGCCTCGCCGCTCCCGATCCGCGCCAGAGCGGCCGTGGCGTTCAAGCGCACCGCCCAGTTGCGCTCACCCAGCAGCGTCACGAGCCGCTCGACCGCGCGCTCATCCCCCAGACGCCCCAGCGCCCAGGCGGCCTCAGCGCGGATCTCGGCGCTGCGGTCCTCGGTCGCCTTCAAGAGGACGTCGAACGCCTCTCCCTGACCCCAGTCACCCAACACCGCGATGATCTTGCGCCGCAGGATCGGGCCAGCGCCGTCGTAGCGCTCGGCCAGACGCCCCACCCCGCCGCTGAAGGGGCGCGCCGCCAGCGCGTCCAGCGCCCGCGCGGCCGCCCGCTCATCCCCGGAGCCGAGCGCGATCTCCACCAGCGCCCGCTCCACCTCCGGGTCGGGCTCTCTGCGGACGTGATCGCCGAGCGCCTGAAGCGCGGTGAACTGCACCTCGCCCTCGCTGCTTCGCGCGATCTTCAACAGCTCGCGGGCGATCTCGGGCGCGGTGTTGTTGCCCAGGCCATAGCCCACCTCGACGAGCACCTCCGGGGAGCCCGTCCGCAGCTCGTCCAACAGCAGCCTGCCCGCCTTCGGGCCGTCGATGTGGCCCACCGCCGCGATCGCGGCCTGGCGCTGCTGCGGCTCACCGCTCGTGAGCGCCCGAGTGAGGATCGGGAGCGCCTCCGGGGCGCCGAGGTGACCCATGAGGCGCAACGCGGCGAGCCGCTCGGCGCCCTCCAGTTCAGGGTAGAGCGCCATGATCGGCTCGACGACCCGCGTGTCCTGAAACGCCCCCAGCCCCTCCAGGATCTGGAGCTTGACGCGCGCCGCCCCGCCCCCCTCAAGCCCATCGCCCTCCTCGCGCGCCAGCAGCGCGAGCACCTCGCCCAGCGCGTCGGGGTGATGACCGGCGAGCAGGACCCGGAGCACGTCTTCGGTGGGGAGGCGACCCTGGCTCAGCTCAGGGGCGAGCGCTTTGGCGATCGCTTCGCGCGCCTGAGGCGCCTGCGGGGTGTCGTCGCGTTGGATGTAGATCAGGATCTCCAGGCAGTGCGCCTGAAACGCGCGGGTCTGGCTCTGGTTGAGCGCCGTCAACACGTCGGGCGCCGCGACGGGGCCGATCTGCTTGAGGGCGTCGGCGGTCAGCGGCGCCAGCGCGCTGTAGCGCATCACCTGGAGGAGCCTCGGGACCGCGCGGGGATCGCCGATGCGCCCGACCGCGGTCAGGAGCTGGGGGCCGAGCTTGTCCTGGTGGCGCTCCACTAGGAGCTTCATCAGGTGGGGCGACGCCTGGGGGTCGCCGATCTGGGCCAGCGCCTCGATGGTCGCCGCCTGCACCTCCGGGTGGAGGTTGTAGATCATCCCGATCAGCGGCCCCACCGCGCGGCGATCGCCGAGGCGCCCCAGCGCGCGCACCGCGTGGGCTTGCAGGCGCGGTGAGTTGGCGTTGGTCCGCTCCAGCAACGCGAACACCGCGGTGCGATCACCGACGTCCGCCAGCACGTCCATCGCGGCCATGACCACTTGAGGATCGGGGTCGGCGAGCATGGTGGAGACCGCGGCGAGCCCCTCCTCGTCCCCCAGACGGCCCAGCGCGGCGATCGTCGCCTCGCGCACGCGAGGATCCGAGTCCCCCAGCGAGCGGGTGACGAGCACCAGCGAGCCCTGATCGCCCAGCTCACCGAGCGCGCGCACCGCGTGGAGGCGCAGCTCGGGCTCGGCGGCGATCAGGAAGGGGCGCAGGTGAGCGGACGCCTCCACCGCGCCCATCTCCTGAAGGGTCCTGATCGCCTCCAGCCGCACAGGCAACGAGGGATCGTCGAGCATCGCCAGCAGATCAGGGAGGACATCAGCGAGCGGGAAGTAGACCAGCTCTCGAACGGCCTTGACCCGCTTGTCGGTCGAGTCGGCCTCCAGCGCGCGCAGCGCTTTGGCCAGCTTCCCGGGCCACTCGTAGGCCGCGATCGGGTGGAGCGGGGTCAGCGCGATGAGGAGGCTCGACGCGACGCCCAGCGCCCCGCGCGACCAGGCGCCGACGCGCGTCGTTGTCTTTCTGCTGTCGTCGTTCACGCGTTCACCGATGGCTGTCGTTGTCTCGAAGCGACACAGAACGCCGAGTACAACAGCGTCCGCGCAGGCCTTATGCCGCGCGACCAGGGGCCTGGGGCTTCAGGAGAAGCCCAGGCGCGTCTCGCGGCCCGTCGCCTCCTCATCGGCGCGCACCGCCACGACCTCCCCCAGGCTGGTGAACACCCGGCCGTCGTCGGACTCCAGGATGAGGTAGCTCTCGCGCGCCACCACCGCGACGACCTTCGAGACCGGGAACAGGTTGGTCGGCCCCTTGAGGAAGACCGTGATCCGGGTCCCCGCGGGCAGCGCCCAGCGGCCTCCGTCCTGCTTGGCGTTGAGCTCCGACTCCAGGATGGTCCACAGGATTTCAGACTTCATGTTCATGCTCCTCCATGCGCCCCGAGTCACTCCGGGGCGCGTCAATCGAACAACACCCGGGCGCGGCCGGGCTCAAATCGGTTCGCGGTGACAGGCGCGGAAGCACACGTGGCCGACGGTCTGCATGTTCTCGTCCATCAGCTCCTGGCAGCCGTAGCCGACCGGGCAGGCGTCCAGATCGGTCGGGTCGCAAGCGACCCCACAGAAGTCACCCACCGCGTTGCCGTCCTCGTCCTGAATCCGCAGGCAGAAGTTGGGCTCCCCGCCGCACTGGTTCTCGGCCTCGGCGTCGCATATGTCGCAGTAGGGCCCCTCGGGCTGGACGCAGTTGCCCGACGGGATGTCGCACACCTGCCCGAAGGCGCACAGGTAGTTCCCGTCGCAGGGGCGAGGGCCGCAGACGTTGTTGCGGCACACCTGGAGACCGGCGCAGTCTTCGTCGTCGCCGCAGCCGGGCTCGCACATCTGGATCTCTTCGTTGCAGTAGGTCCCGGGGTCGGGGCAGTCACGGCTGGAGAGGCAGCCGCCGGGCACGCGGCAGAGGCCGTCCTCGGTGCACTCCGAGCCCTCGGGGCACTCGGCGTCGTCCACGCAGGGGGGCTTGCAGGCGCCGTTGTCGCAGACCTCTCCGTTGGGGCAGGTCCCCTCGGTGCAGCCGGGGACGCAGGCGAGCAGCTGGTTGCACTGCTGCCCCGCCGGGCAGTCGTCGTCGCCCGCGCACTCGCCGGGGTCGCTGCAGTCGCCGCTCCGAGGGACGCACTGCGTCGTGTTGCCCCCGGCGTCCTGGCAGTCGAACCCGCGGGGGCAGTCGGCGGGCGTCGTGCAGGCCTGCGCGCAGAACCGCCCGCCGCCCTCGAAGTCGAGGCACAGGTCGGCGGCCGCCCCACACTCCTGGTCCTCGGTGCAGGGGTCGCACGGGCCGCCCAGCTCACGGCAGATGCCGCGGCAAGTGTCGCAGAACTCCTCGATGAAGCAGTTGGAGTCCTGGGAGCAGGTCCGCATCCCGGCGGCCTCGGCGCGCTCACAGCGGCCCGAGCAGGTGTTGCAGACCTGCCCGGCGCCGGTGCACTGCGAGGCGTCGGTGCAGGCGGCGCCCGGCATGCAGAGGCCACCGGTGCACACCTGGGTCGCGTCGCAGTCGGAGTCGCCCGTGCACACGGGGCGGCAGATCCCGGTCGCGGTGTCGCAGCCCTGACCCGAGACACATCCGTCGTCGTCGGTGCAGGTGGAGCCGGTGGTGCCGCCCGTGCCGCCGCCGGTGCTGTTGCTGGTGGCGTTGCTGCTGGTCGAGTTGCTGCTGGTCGAGTTGGAGGCGCCGTTGGAGCTACCGCCCCCGTCGCCGCCCGAGTCACCGCCACAGGCGGCCAGCGCGGCGCAGCAAGCCAGAGTCAGGAGGCCCCTCATCCAGATGGAGGGGCGAGGTGTCGTGCGCATGGTGTGCGTCCTTGGTTGGTGGGTCCGGGGGGATGGCTCAGCTCACCGAACGTAGATCGGGTACTGAACGCCTTTGTTCAGGCCACCGTGGGCCGGAAAGCGCATGGAGCTGAACCGGGCCTTGAGGCAGCTGCCCACAGGGCTCGAGTTGTACTTACCCTCGACGATCTTGACGCCGCCGGTCGTGCCGCTGGGGCGAACGAAGAACTGAACGGTCACCCCCTTGAAGCTGGGGTTGCGCTTGATCTCCTGGCGGATGCAGCCCGCGATGGAGCCAAAGCGAGCCCGGATGGTGCTGTTGATGTCCTGCTGGGAGAGGATCTTCTTGGAGCCGGAGTCGTCGCTGGCGTCGATGTAGCTGACGTTGTCGTCGCTCCCCGCGCCGCCGGGCGTCCCGGCCTTGCCGCCCTTGCCCGCCTTGCCGCCCTTGCCGCGCCAGCGGCCGCGGCCACGGCCGCCCTTGCCCGGGGCGCCTGCCTCATCGCCGCCCTCGTCGAAGATCGCGGCCAGCAGGCCCTTATCGACCTGGACCTTCTCGAACTCGGTCGGCGGTGGGAGCATCTTGTACTTGACGCTCAGGTCCACGAGGAGCTTCTCCTCGGGGAACCCGACGGGGGTGGGCCGGAAGACGTTCCAGTAGACGAGGAACCCGAGCCCGAACAGCAACGCCACGGCGACGCCGGAGAAGGCGGTCCAGCGCCCGGCGGTCTTGGCCGTCTGGACGACCGCCTCGCGCTGCTCCTGCTTGAGCCGCCGCCGCTCCTCTCGAACGGGGATGTACTCCTGAACCGCCTTGGAGAAGGCGGCCATGCTGCGCATCGGCATGCGCTCCTGGGTGACGCGATCGAGGATCAGGGTGTTCTCGTTGATCTCGTCCTTGTGGAGCTGATCGATCACCTCCTCGCGGGTGTAGGGGCCATAATCCAGCCCGTCGCGCGAGACGAGGTAGCGCGTCTCCCCGCGGGAGATGTCGGCCTCCGAGAAGGACATCTCCAGGGAGCTCTCCCGCGTCCGCCCGAGCACCGCGGCGGCGCGGGCGAAGGGATCGTCCTCCGAGGGCTCTCCCTCCGGCTCCAGGGTGTCGGAACCGAACGAGAACGCAGGCGCAGGCGGCGCCTGAGGCCCAGGGAGCGCCTCGGGAGGCTCAGGCGCCGCAGGGGCCAGCTCGGGCTCCGGATCGGGCTCCTGAGCGGCCTGGGGCGCTTCGGGAGGCTCGGGCGTCGCGGGCGCAGGCGGTGGCTCGGGCGCCGCGGGTTGGGGGTCGCCGTCGATCGTCTCCTTGAGGCGCTCGCGGAACGCCCCGGCGCTGTCAAGGCGCGCCTCAGGGTCCTGCGCGGTCGCCTCCTCCAACAGCGCGAGCAGCCCCTGCCCTCGCCCCTCGGCCAGCTTCAGCGCCTGGGTGAGCACCTCGCCGTGGGAGTCGCCGAGGGGGGTGGGGCTGAGCAGCTCCATGGCCATCAGCGCCAGGGCGTAGAGATCCGCCGCCGGGGAGATCGCGTCCCCGCCCGAGACGCGGACCTCGGGGGCGACGTACGGCGAGTCGTGGAACACGCTGCGGCCGAGGGGGCTGAGCGCTCGGGCGATGACCCGACCGTAGACCATGTTACCGACCTTCACCTTGCTCTGGTTGGTGAGGTAGACGTTCCCGGGGGTGAGCGAGCCGTGGGCGGTCGTCTCGTGGACGCGCTGCAAGGCGTTGCAGATGTGGGCGATGATGTTGAAGACGACCTTGGCGCTGAACGCCCGCCCGCCAGCGCGCCGCTTGGCGAGCCGCGCGGCGAGCGACTGCCCGTCGACGTACTCCATGACGAGGAAGACGCTCTCGGACTCTCGCCCCAGGCCGTAGACCCGGACGAGGTTCTTGTGCTTGAGCGCGCTGGCCTGCTTGACCTCGGCGCGCAGCTCCTCGTAGCTGGTCTCATCGCTCACGACGCCCTTGAGCACCTTGAGCACCATGTCACGCCCCGAGGAGGTCTCCTGCGCGAGGTAGACCTCCCCGCCGTCGCTGTCGCCCAGCTTGCGGTCCACCACGAACTGACCCCCAAGCTCCTGGCCCGGGGTGAAGGCTCCTGCTGTGTTCTCTTCTGACATGCTCTCTCCGCCTACCTCATCCACCGCCGGGGCGATGGTGGATCTCAGGGGGTCTCGGGCGCCTCCTCCTGCCGGGGGGGCGCGCCTCCTTCGGGGGTGTCTCCAGACGTCGCGGCGCCGGGGTCCGCGGGGGGTGCCTTCGCGGCGGCGGCGTCGGGCAGCGCGCCGACGTCCACGCGCCACACCTGATCGACGCGGGTCATCCGAACAGTGTGCTCGCGATCGGGGTGCGTCGTCAGGACGAGCGTCGCCTGCTCCGGCCCGGAGGCGGCCGACTTGTCCCGCTGGACCCGCACCACGTGGTGCGGCCCGAGGAAGCCGCTGCTCGCGAGGAGCTGGTGAGGCTGCACCGCCTCGCCGGTGACGTGGGCGTTGAGGGCGTCGGCGCGGCGCGTCAGCTCCGCCTGGGTGTCCGGGGGCAGCAGGCGCCACGCGATCTCGGTGTTGCCGACGTAGACCGCCTGGATGAACAGCTCAAGCGCCTCGGTCGGCTCCTCGGTCTGCCACCGCTCCTCGGAGCAGGCGAGCGCGCAGAGCGCGACGGCGAGCAACGCCGCCCAGCGTGTCACGCGCCGCGACGGCGCGCGCTGTTGTTCGGGGTCCATCAAGACCGCCCTCCTCTGGTGTGTCGCCTTCGAGCCAGGTGCCGCGCGCTGAGACGAGCCGGGGTCGAGGCGTGGCTGGTGATGCGCACCAGGGGCTCAACCAACCGCCTGACCGGGGGCCAGGCGGTGAGGACACCTCTCAACGCGAGTTGAGGTGAGGATACACCGCGTCAGGCCGCGTATGCAACGCGCGCGGAGACGCGCGGTGTTCCAGTCTGGCGCGGCATCAGGACAGGAGGGCCTTGGCGAAGGTCATCAGCGCGGCCTCCCAGTCGATCGCCTCGGCCCCTTCGCGGTACATCGACGAGAACTGCCACATCTCACCGCGGCGGTAGAGCTCGACGATCTGGAGGGTGAAGGCCTTGCCCCGGAAGGAGCGGCTCCACAGAGTGATCCGCGCCGGGTAGCCGTCGATGGTGGTCTCGCTGGTGTCGTCGAGCTGAAAGCCCTTGCCCTTGAGGCGGCGCTCCAGCTGGGAGTGGAAGCGATCCAGATCCTCCTGGCCGAGCTTGACGCGCCACCCCTCCATACGCGTGAGCGACTCGGAGTGGAGCATCGCGGCGAGGCGCCCCTCGTGGGGCTCGGCCTCGACCCAGCCGTCGGGCAGGCCGTACCGGCTCTGCGCGGCGGCGGTGGCGCCGATCGCGAGGGAGGCCGCCAGGAGCAGCGCCACGCACAGGGCGCGGCCGAGCTGAAGGAGGGGTGAGGCGGTTCGGACCGTCATGGGCTCACTCGATGGTCATCGACTCGATGGTGGACTTGAAGGCCGCGGCGACCTTCTCCTGCTCGCTGTCCTGCCAGTAGCCGACCACGAGCCAGGCGGTGGTGTCCTTGACGAAGCTGAAGACGTGGACCTTGAGGGTGATCCCGGAGTGATCGAAGCTGTAGGTCGTCTCCTTGCCCTTGTAGGTGCCGTAGGTGGCGTCGTCCTGCTTCTCCTGCTTGAAGTTGCTCTCCTTGAGCGTCTTGTAGAAGGTGCTGAAGAAGACCTCGGCCACGTCCGGGGTCATGAGCTTGGTCGGGACGACCTCGATCTGGGACTGGGTCCCGGTGTGGGTGAAGACGGCGATCGCCTTCTCGTTGCCCGAGGCCTTCTCCCAGCCCTCGGGCATGGTCACCTTGGTCTTGTACTCTTCGCTCACGACGGTGCCGTCGTCCTGGGCGCTCGCCGTCGATGGGGCTGTTGCCAGCGCGGTCAGGGACAGGCCCAGGACCACGGTACAGGTCAACAGGATCCGCGAGACACTCCAGCCGTGATGTGCGTGCATTCTAAACTCCAGGTCGTACAGGTACCCGCTCTCCAGGGTCCGCACCCGCTGACGGCCCACTCCTTATGCGGGGCTCGTATGCGGCCGTCGTGACGGCCCGAGGAACTCAATCCGCTTCCATAAGTGCCCCAACCTGTACCCGAAGTCAACGTCATCGCCATGGAAGGACGGTTGCAACCGCCGATTCTCCGTGCTAACCCGTTGTCCTTCGCGGTGTCCCCGGCCTCACCAAGTCCGTGACCGAACATCGGAACCAAGGCCGACGCCGCCGCGCGCCAGCGCCACAACGCGGCGCCCTGTCGCGCCGCCTCAGGCGCCACCAGAGAACGCCCTCACACCAAGGAGGAAAGGATCGTGAGTCAACGCGTCCCCATGACCCCGCGTGGGTATCAGCTGCTCAAAGAGCGCCTCGACCACATCAAGAAGGTTGAGCGCCCTCAGAACATTGAAGATATCGAGACCGCTCGTGCTCATGGAGATTTGAGCGAGAACGCCGAATACAAGTACGCCAAGAATCGCCAGAGCGAGCTGGAGGCCCAGATCCGCTACTGCGAGTCGCGGCTCGGCGCCGCCCAGGTCATCAGCCCGGGCTCGCTCAGCGGCGAGCGGGTGGTCTTCGGGGCGACGGTCGAGCTGGCCGACCTCGACACCGACGAGGAGTTCATCTACATGATCGTCGGCGAGGACGAGGCGGACCTCAAGGACAAGATGTTGTCGATCACGAGCCCCATCGCGCGGGGGCTGATCGCCAAGGAGATCGGCGAGGAGGTGGTCATCGAGACGCCGAAGGGGAGCCGCCGTCTGGAGATCCTGGACGTCTGGTTCACCAACGACCTCCCTGGCGACGAGAAGCCCGACGACATCGACTGACGCAGTCTTCGAGCCGGGCCCTGCTCGGCTCACCTCGCCTCAGCCCTGCCTTCAGACGCGCACCCGAGCGACGTGGCGCACCCCGCTGATCCCCTGAATCTTCTTGATGACGCCCTTGAGCTGAGCGGAGTCGGCGATCATGACCTCAAAGGTGTTGATCGCGCTGCCGTCGTCCTGGGTGCGGCAGTGGGCCTCGGAGATGTTGATCTTCTCGCCGGTGAAGGTCTGGGTGATGCTCGCCAGCATGCCCGCGCGGTCTTCGGTGTAGACCCGAAGCGTCACCGGACGGGTCGAGGACTTGGCGTTGGCCTCCCAGTAGACGTCGATGAACCGCTCCTGCTCCATGTGCTGTAGCTTGTTGCAGTCGGCGGCGTGGATCGCCAGCCCGCGGCCGCGGGTGACGAAGCCGACGATCGGCTCACCCGGGACGGGGCCGCAGCACTTGGCGTAGCGGACCATGACGTCCTCGACGCCGTCGAGCGCGACGCCGGTCTTTCGCCCGGTGATCTTGTCGGCCGCGGTGCGCATCAGGCGGCCGAGGCGGCCCTCCGGCTGCTCCTTGGGCTCCGTCTCCTCGTCGGGCAGCGCCTTGCGGATGGCGGTGTCGGCCTGGAGCTTGCCGTAGCCGATGTTGATGTACAGCTCATCGAGGTTCTGGCACTTGCAGGCGCGCAGCCAGTCCTCAAAGCGCCCCTCCTTGCGGAGCTTGCGCAGGCTCAGGCCAAAGCGCTTGAACTCCTTGTCGAGCAGCTCCTTGCCATACTGACGGCTCCGCTCGCGCTGCTCGCGGCGGACGTGCTGCCGGATCTTGTGGCGCGCGCGGCTGGTCTGGACGAACTTGAGCCAGTCCGGGTTGGGGCGCTGGTTGGGGTGGGTCAGGATCTTGACCGTGTCCCCGTTCTGAAGCTCGTGCTTGAGCGGCACGATCTGGCCGTTGACCCGCGCCCCGGTGCAGTGGTTGCCCACCTCGGTGTGGATGGCGAAGGCGAAGTCCACCGGGGGGGACTTCTTGGGCAGCGACATGATGTGGCCTTGAGGCGTGAGGGTGTAGACCTCATCGCTGAACATGTCCACCTTGACCATGTCCATGAACTCTTTGGGGTCGGCCAGGTCGTGCTGCCACTCGATCAGCTGCCGCAGCCAGGCGAACTTCTCGGCGTCCCGGGCCGGGTGCATCCGCCCCTCTTTGTACTGCCAGTGGGCGGCGACCCCCTCCTCGGCGACCTTGTGCATCGCCTCGGTGCGGATCTGGATCTCGACGCGCTCGCCGTAGGGGCCGATGACGCTCGTGTGGAGCGACTGGTAGCCGTTGGGCTTGGGCAGGCCCACGTAATCCTTGAAGCGCCCCGGGACCGGGCGCCAGATGCTGTGGACGACCCCGAGCACCTCGTAGCACTCGCGCACCGTCTCGGGCATCACGCGGAACGCCAGCGCGTCGTGGACCTCGTCGAAGCTGATCCCCTTGGCCTTCATCTTCTTCCAGATGGAGTAGAAGTGCTTGGGACGCCCGGTGATCTGCGCGTGGATGCCGTGCTCCTGGAGCTTCTCGTTGAGGATCGCGCTCGTCTCCTGGATGTAGCGCTCGCGCTCCTCGCGGCGCACGGAGACGTCCTCGGCCAGCTGGTAGTACTCGTCCGGGTAGATGTAGCGGAAGGAGATGTCCTCCAGCTCGCTCTTGATCCAGTGGATCCCGAGCCGCGCGGCCAGCGGCGCGTAGATGTCCAGCGTCTCCTGGGCGATCTCGCGCTGCTTCTTCGGCGGCATGTACTTGAGGGTCCGCATGTTGTGGACCCGATCCGAGAGCTTGACCAGGATCACGCGGATGTCGGACGCCATCGCCAGGAACATCTTGCGGAAGCTCTCGGCCTGGCGCTCCTGCTTGTTGAGGAACTGGTACTTCGAGAGCTTCGTGACGCCGTCGACGATGAAGGCGATGTCCTCGTTGAACATCTCGGAGATGTCCTCGACCGTCGTCTCGGTGTCCTCCACGACGTCGTGGAGCATCCCGGCGCACAGGCCGGCGATGTCGAGCTTCAGGTCGGCGATGATGTCCGTCACCTCAAGCGGGTGGCTCAGGTAGGGGTCGCCGTTGCGCCGCCGCTGCTCGGAGTGCATCTCGGCCGCGAAGTCGATGGCGCGCTCCAGCATGTCCAGATCCGGGTCCGGGTGGTACTCCGAGACCTTCTGGAGGATGGCGTTCTTCTTGTTGAGCAGGCGCGGATCCATGTTCACCCCCTCGCTTGGGGTGTCGGGGCTCGCACGAGTCTGAGGAGGTTGCGTCGTCATGACCTGCCTCGGGTGGTTTGGGCTGCGTCATCCGGCCGGGCGATGACCAACCCCTTGAAGATGCTCTACAAGGTAAACACCGAGGTGACCCGAGCCAACCATCTGGCGCCGGGTCCACCGGTCAACCCAACCATTCAACGTCAAGGGGATGAGGGCGCAGCTTCAAAGACGACTGAAATAATACACCAGGATCGTCCAGGGAACCAAACCATCTCCGACGCTTCGTCGCGCCGACCGCTGGCAGCGGTCGGCGCCAGCGCCCGGAGCAGCGCTCAGGAGAGGAGCGTGTCGACCACGAAGGCGCGCTGGCGCAGCAGCGTGAGGCGCTGCGCGCGGTAGATCGACACGATGTCCCGGTAGGCCCGCTCGAAGTCGTCGTTGATGACGACGTAGTCGAACGCGTCCACCTGAGACAGCTCCGTGCGCGCGAAGGCGAGCCGGGACGCGATCACCTCGTCCGGATCCGTGCAGCGGCCGCGCAGCCGCTCCTCCAGCGCGTCCATGCTCGGCGGGACGACCATCACGCCCACCGCGTCGGGGAAGGCCGCCTTGAGCTGCGCCAGCCCCTGATAATCAATATCAAAGAGCAGGTCGATCCCCTGCCCCCGCGCCTCACCGACGACGTCGATCGCCGTCCCGTAGAGGTTGCCGTGGACGCGGGCGAACTCGATGAACTCGCCGCGGGCCACCTTCGCCATGAAGGCGTCCTCGTCCACGAACCAGTAATCGACCCCGTCCTGCTCGTTACCGCGCGGATCCCGGGTCGTGAAGGAGATCGACAGCTGGAGGTTGTCGCTGTGCTCCAGCAGGTGGCCGCAGAGCGAACTCTTGCCGACGCCGCTCGGGCCGACGATCGCGATCAGGATTCCGGGAGGAGGGGGTGCGTGGTCCATCGTCTCGCTCGGGTGGGGAGGGGAGGCCTGGGGGTTCACTCGACGTTCAGGACCTGCTCGCGCATGCGGTCGATCTCGCTGCGCATCTCCACGACGCTGGACGCGATGTCCGCCGACTGGCTCTTGGAGCCCATCGTGTTCGTCTCGCGGATCAGCTCCTGGAAGTAGAAGTCCATCTTCTTGCCCACCGACCCGTCTTCCTGGGGATCGTGGTGCAGGAGCAGCTTCTGGAGCACCTGGACGTGCGCCCGGGCGCGGATGATCTCCTCGGTGATGTCGCAGCGCTCCGAGTGCAGGATCACCTCCTGGAGGAGCCGCTCCTCGGGGATGTCCCCGAGGCCATACCGGGTCAGCGACTCTTCAAGGCGTTCCTTGAGGCGGTTGTAGAAGTGGTCCTTGGATCGCGGGACCGCCGCCTCGTTCGCGTCGATGTGCTGCGACAGCAGCTTGAGGCGCTTGTCGAAGTCGCGGGTGAGCACCTCGCCCTCCCGGTCGCGCTCGGCGGTGAGCGCCTTGAGCGCGTCCTCGCACCGCTCCTGGATGACCGGCCACAGATCGTCGGGGTCCGCCACCTGATCGGGGGTCTGGAAGACGTTGGGCAGCGAGAGGATGTGATCGAGGCGGATCGGCTCGACGATGCTCAGATCGGCGCGGAGCTGATCGAGGTGGCGGATGTAGGCCCGCGCGATGTTGTTGTTGAACAGGCTGAAGGTGTTGTCCGTGACGTCGCTCCGGCTGGCCAGCGTGACGTCGAGGCGCACGTTGACCCGACCGCGGTTAATCCACCCACGGATGGTCTGGAGCATGCGCGTCTCCAGGTTCGCCAGCCAGCTTGGGGCGCTGACCTTGACGTCCAACCCCTTGTGGTTGACGCTCCGCACCTCCACGGTGATCTCGAAGCCCCGAGCCATCCCATGGGCTCGACCAAAGCCGGTCATACTCCGCAACGCCATACTCGCCTCCAGGCCATCACGAACAGCGGCGCCACAAGCCGCGCCATCGTACGCCTGAGGTAACAGAGGTCACCAGCGAGCGTCAACCGCGCGTCAGAAGCGCACGTGCAGCGCGAACCGGAGCATCGGCCCCGAGAGGTCGACCTCACCGAAGGAGAGCGGCGACGCGGGGAGCGGCGCCTCGTCGGGGTCGAGGGTGCGCTGGGGGGCGGGGCGCTGGAGGTCGTCGAACGTCGCCGTGCCCACGTGCAGGTACCCCGCCTCGATCGCCAGCCCAGCGGTGAAGTTCCACAGCGCGTCGTTCGGCGTCGAGCCGAACACCTTGCGCAGCGCAGGCTTCGGCAGGCGGAACTCCAGGCCGCCGAGCTGGCTCATGCCTGGCACCCAGACCCCCTGCTGCCGCGTCTCGTCGTCGAGCTTCACCTCCAGCCGGGCGTAGTAGGCGCCCGCGCCGACCTGAAGGTAGGGCACGAACCAGGGCGCGACCTCGTGCTCCAGGCGCGCCACCGCGAGCAGCCCGGTCGTGTTGAGGTGCGTCGAGAGGCCGCTGAAGGGCTCGGCGTCCTCGGTCGCCCAGGTGTACTCGACGCCCAGGTAGAACTCGTAGAACGCCTCCCGCTGGACGGTGAGGAACCCCGAGCTGATGAACGAGCGGTCGTCGTCGCTGAGGTAATCGAAGCTCTCGTCCGGGATGGCGCGGTCGCCCCCGCCCGAGGCGATCATCCAGTCAGCGAGCGCCGCCTGCGGCGTCAGCGTCACCAGGAGCAGCGCGCCCCACGCCAGGGTGTGTCGTGTCGTCGTCATCTCAGCGCGCCTCCGCGTTACGGACCTGAAGCAGGTCGTCCACCCCGAAACCCCACAGCGTCGCCGAGGTCTCGCGGCTGGGCTCATCCAGCCGGAGCAGCGTCGCCGCCCCCATCGAGCGCCCGTGGTCCACCAGGATCGTGTTGGTCTCGGGCACGACCGCCGTCGCGACCGCGGCCAGATCCAGCTCAACCGGGGTCGGGTGGGTGTTGTCCAGCTCCGTCAACCCGATGTAGGGCTCCCCCGCGAAGACGGTCACCAGGCGCTCGTCGCCGAGCCCCGCGAATTGGTAGTCGGACACCGGCGCCAGCGCGTCCACCGGCGAGAACGAGCGCCGCTCCAGGTTGAGCACCGAGAAGGAGCGCTGCCCCGGGTGGAGGATCAGCGCCCGGCGGCGATCCGGGGTCAGCTCCAGCCGCTCGACGCCGCTGTCGAGGTTGAGGCTGTCCACCGCGCGGGTGCCGCGCCCCTCCACCGTGGACAGCTCCACGAAGTAGACCGTCCGCAGCCCCGCGGTGCTGTAGAGCAGCGCGAAGGGCTCCTCCACGTCGGTGTCCGGGTTGACCGCGTTGTACACAAAGACCTGATCGACCGCCGCGTCCAGCGGCACCTGGACCACGTCGCTCGTCGCCACGTCGATCACCGACAGATCGACCGAGCTGCGGTTGGCCGTCAGCAGCTTGATCTGCCCCTGGGAGTTGGTGAACAGCGCCATCGACCTCGGCTGCCGACCGCCCGTCAGCTGGTTGAGGCTCGGCCGGATCCGCGGCCTCCCCAGCAGATCCTGCTCATCGCCCGGCAGCAGGTTGAGGCTGATGATGTCGTCCGACCCCTGCACCAGGACGAAGGCGAACATGTCGTCGTCGCGGTTGGGGTCGTCCTCGGTCCAGGTCACCTGGAGCGGCACGAGGCGCAGGTCCGAGTCGTTCTGGACAAACCGGATCGCCGTCTCGTTGCGCCCGGGCTCACGAGGGTCGAAGCCGTTCAGCTCCAGCAGGGTCACGTAGTTCTCGCTCAGGATCAGCGCCACGCGCCGCTCCTCGCCGCGGATCAGGAACGACGGCGCGAACACCACGTCCAGCGGCCTGGAGCCGAACGAGCGCAGCGTCACGATCTGCGGGTTGGCCGCCAGCGGCACCTCCAGATCCTCCTCCCGCGGGGGCTCGGCGAGGTCGATCACGGCCATCTCGTTGGTGTTGCGGATGATCGCCGAGGAGTTGAAGTTCGGGCTGTAGAGCGCGATCGCGTAGCGGCCGTCCTCGGACAGCTCCAGGCGGTCGAACGGGCTCCCGAGCGGGTAGATCGTCTGCTCCAGCGTCTCCGGGTCGATGACCGAGAGCGACTGCGCTTCCTGGCTGAGCACGAGCAGGAGGCTGCGGTCCGGGGTGGTCGTCAACAAGGTCGGCTGCTCGGCCACCGGGACGTGCACGACCTCCGCGCGGGCGCCGTCGGTCCGGAGCAGCGTGATCCGATCGGCGGCCTCCGCCCGATAGGCGACCCCGGCGTTGTAGCGCACGGGCGGGCTCACCGCGAAGGTGCCCTCGTCGATGAGGTCGCCGTGCGGCTCACACACGCCGTCCTCGTTCTGATCGAGCAGGCAGATCCACTCCTGGCAACCGGTCAGCCACAAGGCTCCGGCCAGCAGCACCCACGCCCAGCCTCTCCGAGACAACACAGACATGCTCACTCCTTCTCCGTTCGAGGCGGCTCACGCCCCCTCACGATCGGGGCTCCGTTCGGCCCCGGCTCCAACTGTCGCTAATCGATTCGGCTGTTCAGCTCGTAGCCGGTCACCGTGCGCGCGTCGCCCGTCTCGATCTCAAAGAACGTCATCCGCCCGACCGGGTGCTCCTGGGAGACGTAGATCCGCTCCACGGTCTCGCTCGGGAGGAGCCCGACGTGCACGGGGGGCGACGCCAGGTCGTAGGTGTCGATCCGGAAGCTCACCAGGTTCGCGCGCTCCACCTGACGCGCCCCGGTGCCCTCATCCTCCAGGGCGATGAAGACCCACTGGCTGTCGCGCGAGAACACAAACTCGCCCGGCTCCGTGTCGGTGGTCTGTAGCTTGGTGAAGCCCGTGCTCAGATCGAGCAGGGTGTAGCCCCAGCTCTGGGCGATGAACTGATCGCTCTGGGACATCGAGCGCGGCGCGTCGTCGTTCCCGTGGAACACCAGCGCGCGGCTGCTGTCCGGCGCGAGCTGGAGCCCCTTGACCCCCTTGCGGACGTCCCAGGTGACCAGCTCGCCCGTCGCCAGGTCGAGCCGCGTGACCATCGGCTCGCCGCTGGCCACCGAGTAGAGCAGCGCCTGGTTGGAGCGGGGGTCGATCGTGGCGAGCCCGAGCGGCCCCTCCGGGACGTCGATGAGCCGCACCGCGGCGTCGGGCTCATCCAGGACGCGATCCAGCTCGATGAGCGCCACCTGACGGGCGTTCTTGAGGACGGCGAGCGCCCGCGCGCCGCCGTCGTAGACGTCCAGGTCGGTGGGGACGTCGGGCAGCGGGACGTGGACGATCCGCTCCAGCGCCCCCCCCAGCGAGACGGCGTTCAACCCCATGAGCACGCTCGTCCGGACGAGCGCCAGCTTGCCGTTGGAGGTGATCTCGACCTCGCGATCCACCGCGAGGGCGTCTTCAAGCGGGTCCTCGGTGACCGCCACGGGCTGGGCGTCGGCGTCGCGATCGATCGCGTCCAGCCTCAGGACGCTCACGCCGTCCTCGGTGATCACGTAGGCGCGATCCCCGGCCTCGTTGAACTCGACCTCCAGCACCCGAAACCCGACCGAGACGTTGAAGACCGCCTCGTTGCCCTGCTCCAGGCACAGCAAGTTGACGTCCTGAAAGCGGCCCACGTCGTCCTCGGCGGTGATCTCCGCGTAGTTGAGCCAGGCCAGCGCGTAGTGCCCGCGCGGCGCCATGGTGAGGTCGTTGAAGCCGCTTCGGATCGGGAGGTTGATCACCTCGTCGCGATCCGAGAGCGAGTGGATGACGGAGACGTCCGAGCTGCCCTCGTTGAGGACGACCGCCGTGTTGGTGTCCTGCGACGTGCGGACCACCGTCGGCTCGTCGCCGACCTCGATGCTGGTGATCTCCAGCGTGTCGCCGTCGATGCGGGCGACGGTGTCGAGGTTGGTGTTCGCCACATAGACGTAGTTGCGGCTCGGCTGGGGCCGGAGGAAGTTGAAGCGCTCCTCGGGCTCGGGCTCGAACGTCGTCGTGCCGCCGGTCGTCCCGCCCGTGGTCCCGCCGGTGACCCCACCGCCCGACGTGCCGTTGCTGGTGCTGTTGCTCGCCGACGCGTCACCGCCGCCGCCGAAGCTGGTCTCCGCCGCGCCGCTGGCGTCGTCACCGCACCCGGCGCCGAGCAGCGCCGCGGCGCTCATGGTGAGGGCGCCGAGCGTCAGGCGCGCGATGTGTCGTCGTGTGTTGGTCGTCATGGCGCCCTCACTCGATCAAGCTGTTGAGCTGGTAGCCGGTCACGGTCTTGACGTCGCGGGTCAGCTCATCGATGAACGTCATCCGCCCGACCGGGTGCTCCTGGGAGATGTAGACCCGGGGGTCGCCGTCATTGGGAATCAGGCCGACGTGCTCCGGCGGCGACCCCAGCCGCACCGAGTCGCTGCGGCGCGCCGCCAGATCGATCACCTCGACCTGGCGGACGTCCTCGTTCGCGTCTTCGAGGAGCACGTACAGCCGCCCGGTCTCCTCGCTGAAGACGAACTCACCGGGCTCGGCCGGGACGGTCTCCAGCTTGGCGTCCCCCGTGCTGATGTCGAACAAAGAGTAGCCCCAGCTCTTGTCGATGAAGTCGTCCACGTCCTCGCCGGGGATCGGCTCACCCGGGAGGCGGTTGTGGAAGATGATCGCCCGATCGCCGCTCGGCGAGATCGCGACGCTGCGCACGCCCTTGCGCAGCGGGTGGGTCTCGAAGCGCCCGGACTCCAGCTCGACGACGGTGATCGTCTCGCGGTTCTCGGCGGAGGTGAACACCAGGGCGCGCTGCGCGTCGGGGGTCAGCTCCGCCAGGCCCGCGGGCTCGTCGCCCAGCGAGATCACCCGCACCGACTCGGGGTCGTCGATCGCCTGCGGCAGATCGACGATCACCAGCTCGCGGGTCTGTCGCACCACCGCCAGCGCCCGGCTCTGGCCGGGGATGATGTCCAGGTCGGTCGGGGTCGCCGACATCGCCACCAGGGTCGTCCGCGCCGACTCCAGATCGACCACGTTCACCCCCTCCAGGCCCGCGGTGCGCACAAACGCGAACCGCCCGTCGTCGGTGATCTCGACCTCGCGGTCGGTCTCGTCTTGGGACTCCTGAAACTCGGTCAGCGACACGGGCGGGATCGCCCGATCGGCGTCGATGGCGCCCATCTGCACGACGCTCACGCCGGTGCGGGTGATGATGAAGGCGCGCTCACCGGCCTCGTCGAACTCGACGTCGAGCACCTGGAAGCCCACGGTCAGGTTGAAGACCTGCTCCTCGCCCTCGGCGAGGCGGACCAGCGCCACGTCTTGAAACGGGGGCGCGTCGGACGCCAGCTCGGGGTCCTCCAGGGCGGCCTGGAAGTCGTAGTAGGCGAGCGCGTAGTCGCCGTTCGGCGCGAGCACGAGCCCGTTGAGATCAGGCGGCAGGTCGCGGTTGATGACGTAATCGCTCGCGTCCCCGGCGCGGATCACGCTCACCTCGTCGCTGCCGGTGTTGAGGACCACGGCGAGGTTCTCGTCGCGGAAGGTGCGAACGACGGTGGGGTGGTCACCGACCTCGATACTGACGACCTCCAGCGTGGAGGCATCAACCTTGGCGACCGAGTCGAGGCTGGTGTTGGCGACGAACACGAAGTTACGGCTGGAGCGGGGCGCCTGGAAGCTGAAGCGCTCCTCCTGCTCGGGGACGTAGGGCTCATCGCTCCCGCCAGGCGCGCCGCCGCTGGTGCCGTTGGAGGCGCTCGCGCCGCCTCCTCCGCCTCCGCTGTTGTCCTCACCGCCGGACACACCGGACAGGCCCCCGGAGCCCCCCTCGTCCGACCCCGCGCACCCTGAAAGCCCAATCCCAGCCGCGATCAGGCATCCACCGCCGATCGCGATCGATCGCCACGTTGTCGCTCTCATGCTCCATCCTCCATCGGGCGAAGGCGCCCTCTGTGTACAGCCCAGCATCTTATGCAAAACATAAGCCACAGCCACCACGCCGTCCACCAGGACCGGCAGGAGGGGGCTGAGCTGACGCGAACGCCGACGCGCGAGAGGGTCAGGTGTGACCCGCCGTGCACGCCACGAGGCGCCCAGGGCGCAAAGCGCTGGCCCGCACAGGAGATGGAACGTCGTCCAGGTCGGGGTGTGACACGATTTCTGGGTGTTCACCGCCCGACCTGACATTCATGGCATGGTCATGAGGGGGGTGTGGCCTGGAGACCACCAGGCTGGAGAACGAAAAGCGTGCTCCCGGAGGTCCAGAAGCACGCTCAAGATGTTGAGGGGGGTTGTGGCGCCGCGCGTGGACGCGCGGGCATCAGCGAGGAGCTACTCGGGCAGCTCCTTCTTGCTCCCGTCGGTAAGGCGAGGCGACTCGTTGTCATCGTCCTCGCCGCGGACGGAGCGCTGGAAGTTGCGGATCCCGCTGCCGAGCATCCGACCAACCTCGGGGAGCTTACCGGCCCCAAAGATAATCAGGACAACGGCGAGCACGATAAGAAGCTCTGTGGTTCCCAAACCAAACATGGGATCATCCTCGGTGGTGTTGCTGCCACGCTGTGGCGATCAACCCTGGTTGTTGCGAGACCGGAAGCCTCACAATCACCATGAAATATGACGCTCTGCCCCGAACCTGTCAACGCTTCGCGGCAGTAAGTGCGGTCGCGGCGCCCTCGTCGCTCGCCTCGCGCTCAGCCAGGAGCTGCTCCAGCGCGACGCGCGCGGCGTCTTGTTGAGCGGCCTTCTTGCTGCACCCGGTGCCCTCGCCGAGCGTGTGCTCGCCCGCGGAGACGAGCGCGGTGTAGACCCGCGCATGCGGCGGGCCGTCGATGCTGGCGATGTGGTAGTGGGGTCGCTCGTCCTTGTCGGCCTGGATCAGCTCCTGAAGCCGGGTCTTGTAGTCGCTCACCAGCGAGCCATCGGAGACCGCGTCCAGCAGCTCGTCGAACTGGTTGACGATCACCTCGTAGGCGCACTGGAAGCCCCCGTCGAGGTAGACCGAGGCGAGCATCGCCTCGTAGGCGTCCGCGAGCACCGAGTCCTTGTCGCTCCCGCCGCTCAGGAACTCGCCCTTGCCGAGCAGCATGCACGCCCCGAGGTCGAGCCGCCGCGACTGCTCGGCCAGCGACGCCTCGCAGACGAGCTGGCTGCGCAGGTAGCTCAGCCGCCCCTCCGACAGCTCGGGGTAGCGCTTGAACAGCTCTGTCGATACGACCAGATCGAGCACCGCGTCGCCCAGGTACTCCAGCCGCTGGTTATCGACGCCGACGTCGAACTCGTTGGCGTAGCTGCGGTGGGTGAAGGCTCGCCTCAGGAGCGCGCGGTTGTCGAAGGAGTAACCCAACCTCACCTCCAGGCGCGCCATCGCTTTGTCGTATTCTGCGCTGTCCATCGGCCTGTGCTCGGGGGTCGTCACCTGTCTACACCTCGTCTGCGTGACTCAATTGATTGAACCACCATCAGACAGGCGTTTCAACCTTGAACATCCACACGTTATGCCCGCGGGGACTCAATGAACCCGCCGCCGAGCACCTCATCGCCGTGATAGAACACGGCCACCTGCCCCGGCGCGACGGCGTACTGGGGCGTCTCGAACTCCACATGGACCGCGCCGCCCTGCCCCACCGTCACCTGCGCGGGCACGGGCTTCGCCCGGTAACGGATCTGCACCAGCGACTCGAACAGCGCCGGGGGCTCCTCCCAGCGAAGCCAGTTGCACCGATCCACCTGAAAGCTCCGGGTCTCCAGCCCCCGCCGCGGGCCGACGAGGACATCGCCGACGTCGGTGCGCAGCTCCAGCACGTACAGCGGCTCGCTCCAGGCGATCCCCAGCCCGCGCCGCTGACCCACGGTGAACTGGTGCAGCCCCTCGTGCTGCCCCACCACCGTGCCGTCCTCCAGCACAAAGCGCCCTGGCTTGACCTCGTCCCGCTCAAGGCGCTCGCGGACGAACTCCTTGTAGCTGCTGCCGGTCACGAAGCAGATCTCCTGGCTCTCCTTCTTCTGCGCGGTGGGCAGGTCGTGGGCCGCGGCCATGTCCCGCACCTCGTCCTTGGTCAACCCGCCGAGCGGAAAGCGGATCCGAGGCAGCTCGGCCCGAGGGAGCCCATACAGGAAGTAGCTCTGGTTCTTGTTGGCGTCCACGCCGCGCATCAGCTTCCAGCGCCCGTCCTCGTGCACCACCCGCGCGTAGTGACCCGTCGCGAGCCAGCTCCCCCCGAGCGCCCTCGCCCGACCGAGCAACACATCGAACTTCAGATGGTTGTTGCAGGCGACGCAGGGGTTGGGGGTCCGACCTCTGCGGTACTCATCGACAAAGTAATCGATCACCCGCTCGCGGAACGCGTCCACGTAGTTGGCGACGTAGAAGGGCACGTCCAGCATCGCCGCGACGCTGCGCGCGTCAAACAAATCGTCGGGAGAGCAGCAGGAGCGGTCGCTGCGCGGCGCCGTCTCGTACAGGCGCATCGAGACGGCGACGACGTCGTGCCCCTCCTTGACCAGGAGCGCGGCCGTCACCGAGCTGTCCACCCCACCACTCATCGCGACGACGCCGCGATCTCCAATCTCCAATCCTGTCATGACAACAACCTCAGCAGCCTATCCAGGAGGCGCGTGGTTTCGACCGAAGGCTCACGCGTTTGCGTGAAACGTTCAGGGTTTCGGGCCACCGTCCGGCCCCCGAGTCAGATAGTGCACAGCGGGTGCCAGAGTCCAGCGCCGATCGGCCCCGTCACCCCCAGGCGAGGCTCCGGGTCCGCTCCAGAACGACGGGGAGGCGCTTGAGCACGAGCTGGATCTCCTCCTCGGTGGTCGGGCGCCCGAGGCTGAAGCGCACCGAGCCGCGCGCCTCATCGTAGGGGACGCCCATCGCGAGGATGACGTGGCTGGGCTCCAGCGACCCCGCGGAGCAGGCCGACCCCGCGCTGACCGCGATCCCCTCCAGGTCCAGGTTCATCAGCAGCGTCTCGCCGTCCACGCCCGGGAAGCGCACGTTGAGCGTGTTGGGCAGCGCAGGATCCGTCAGCCCCTGGCGATGGGCGCCGGGCTCGATCGCCTGAATCCCGGCCCAGAGCGCCTCACGCAGCTCCTGCTGTCGCGCGGCCTCCGCGGCGAGGTCGAGCTGGGCGCTGATCCGCGCGGCCTCACCCATCCCGACGATCGCGGCGACGTTCTCCGTTCCGGCGCGACGCCCGCGCTCCTGGTGACCGCCGACGATCATGGGGGGCAGCTCCAGCCCGGCGCGGACGTAGAGCGCCCCCACCCCCTTGGGGCCATAGAGCTTGTGGCTGGAGAGGCTCAGCAGGTCCACGCCGAGCGCCTCGACGTCCACCGGGATCTTGCCGACGGCCTGGGTCGCGTCGCAGTGCACCCACCAGCCGCGCTCACGGGCGGCGCGGGCGAACTGGGCGACGGGCAGGACGTTCCCGGTCTCGTTGTTGGCGAGCATGACGCTCACCCCCCGGACCCCGGCGGCCTCCGCCTGCGCGATCAGCGCGGGGACCTCGGGCAGCTCACCGTGGGGGCCTGGCTGCGCTCGGACGACCTCGGCGAGGCGCTGGGCGGGCGCCAGCACGGAGGGGTGCTCGATGGCGGTGGTCAGGAGCGGGCCGCGCTCGCCCAGCGCCGCGACGGCGATGTTGTTCGCCTCCGAGGCGCCGCTCGTGAGGACGATCTCGGTGAAGTCGGCCCCGATCAGCTCGGCGACGCGGCGGCGCGCCTGCTCCACCGCGGCGCGGGCGCGCTGCCCCTCGCGGTGGATGCTGGATGGGTTGCCGGGCAGGTCGCGGAGCGCGTCGATCATCGCAGCGGCGGCCTCGGGGGCGAGCGGGGTGGTGGCGTTGTAATCGAGGTAGACACGACGCATGAAGCCTCCTTGGGGGAGCAGGCGTTGGACAGGGGGAGGTGGTGGGCGGTGGGAGCTTCAGTCGTAGTTGATGACGCAGTTACGGCCGTTGTGCTTGGCCTTGTAGAGGCGCTCGTCCACCAGCTTGACCAACCCCTCGGGGACGGGCTCGGTGCTGGGGTCGGGGCCTCGGGCGATCCGCTCCAGGTACTCGTTGAGGTCGCCGACGCCGATGCTGATCGTGACCGGGATGACCGCCTGATCGAAGGTGAAGGGGTCGGCGGCGACCAGCTTGCGGATCTTCTGCGCGAGCTGCGTGGCGGCGCGCGCCCCAAGCTCCGGCAGCAGCAACGCGAACTCCTCGCCGCCGTAGCGGGCGAAGATGTCGTCGCGCCGGATCTGCTCTTTGATCCGCCCGGCGAGCTGCTTGAGGATGAAGTCGCCGGTGAGGTGACCGTAGGTGTCGTTGACCCACTTGAAGCGATCGATGTCGAACATCAGGAGCGCGAGGCTGCGCTTGTAGCGCAGCGAGCGGCTCATCTCACGCTCAAGGTGCTCGATGAAGTAGCGCTTGTTGTGCACCTGCGTCAGGCAGTCGGTGGTCGTGAGCTTGTAGATCTCCTCGTGGTACGCGTTCTCGATGTTGTTGCCCGTCAAGAACTTGAAGATCGTCCGACCGACCCGGATCTGGTCGCTGTCGTTGAGGGTCCGCTCCTTGATCTGGACGTCGTTGACGTAGGTGCCGTTGGTGCTGTCGAGGTCGCGCAGGATGACGCGGTTGCCGTCGTTGATCAGCAGGGCGTGGTGGCGCGAGATGGAGTCCTCGTCGATGCGGATGTCGGTCTTGGAGGAGCGCCCGATCAGGACGGAGGTCTGGGCGATGGTGTAGCGCTTGCCCAGGTCGAGGCCGTTGATGACAACCAGGCATGCCTCTTTGGACTCGCCACGTGAGGGCGGCGAGCTGATTACCGTGATGACTGTGCTGTCCCTGCCCATGGAAACAAGCCGCTTGCGAAATGAGGTGTGAGCCTCGCCTCCGCGAGCCCCACGGCGTCATCAAACCGTGCTCGACACGACCAGGGGTGAGGAGTCGCCCCAGCCCGCCCGACGGTCACAACACATCCATGTGGCCTGATCGCCCATCAGGCCACCCACAGCCACCATGTGTGGTTGATCCCGACAGTGGCCTCCCTTCAGGACGAGCCTGAACGGCCAGGGCGCCAGCTGGTCACGCGGCACCCAACAGGGATCTACTTCACACACTATAACTTTCATAACATACGGAATCAATCCTGGTCCATAAAACCGATGTGGAAGGGCAGTTTTACTGTCGCCCACGACCTTACATCAACCTACCCTGAGTGTATAAACACGTACCGTTGCGCCCGCATGGCACAATGATTGCTTAAGGCACCAGGACCAACCCACTCGGAGATCGGCGCCATGCACACCCACCCTCCCCAGCCCCAGTTCAACCGCTCGCGTGGGTGTCACCCCTCACGGTTGGCCTCGACGCCCCAAGGGGGTAGACTTCATCCACCCACGACACCGTCGTCCGGGTCGCCTGGACCCCACGCCGCGAGGCACCCATGAGCGAGAGTCTGGATTGTATCGCCATCACGGTGGGCTTGCTGAGCGTCACGATCATGCCCCTGTTCATGATCGTCGCGCTCGTGCAGCTGTCTGGCATCCGTCAGCGCCTCAACGCCGTGGAGAACAGCCTCGACACCGTCGAGCGGATGGTTCGCGCGATCAAGGAGCGACCCCAGCGGCCGCTCCCTCGCGCCCCCGTGGCGGCGCTGGAGCCTCACCGCCCCCCCGAGTCGCCCGCGCGGCCACCCATCGCCCCCCGGCCTGCCCCTCCAGTCGGGCCGACCTCGCCTCAACCGGCCCCACCAGACACGAAGGCCCCACCAACGCCTCCGCCCGCCACCTCCGAGGCAAGCACCGCCGCGCCTCCCGAAGCCCTGGAGGCATCGCCCGCGGCGAGCCCGCCTCAAACACCAGCGGAGGAGCCCCCGCGCCCCACCACGCCTCCAACCGAACCCGAAGGCGAGGCGCTCATCAGCGACGATGAGGCGCCCGGCGGCGATGAGGACGAGGCGCCCGTTGGCGGCGAGCGGGGGGCGACGGCGCCCACCGCCACACCCACCCCGGAGGCCGTCAAACCGGCGACCGCCGAGCCTCGCCAGGCGCCATCACCCGAGCAGCCCCGGCCTCAGCCCGCCCAACCGCCTCAGGCGCCCGCTCGCGCGCGGCGCGGGGAGTCGAGCATGCTGGAGCGAGGCATCGGCGGCACCGCCGCGGTGTGGGGCGGCGCTGGCGCGCTCGCGCTCGCCGGGGCGCTGCTCGTGCAGTACTCCATCGAGCAGGACCTGATAAGCGCCGAGGCGAGGGTGGGTGTGGCCGTCGCGGCGGCGCTCGTGCTCCTGGGGATCGGCGAGTGGCTCGTGCACCGAATTCGCCTCGTCGGGGGCGGGCTGCTGGCGGCCGGGGTCGCCGTCCTCTACTCCTCGTTCATGGCCGCGACCGTCCTCTACCCCATCCTCAACCCCTGGGTCGGGGCCGGGCTGATGTTCCTGACCACCGCCACCGCGGCCACGATGGCGATCCGTCACAAGCTCTTGATCATCGCCGTCCTGGGGCTCCTCGGCGGCTTCATCACCCCGATGGTCACCGGCTCGCAGTCGGGCAACCCGATCCTCTTCTTTGGCTACCTGCTTTTGCTCAACGCAGGCGTAATCATCGTCGCGTGGAAGCGCTCGTGGCCCGTGCTGACCTACATGGCGCTGCTGCTGAGCTTCATCGCCGAGCTGGGGTGGATGTCGCGCGACACCGACGCGCTCACCGCCCCCTACCTGATCATGATCGTCCTGATGGCCGGCCCCTTCGCGCTCGCCAGCCACTTCGGCGTCGGACTCACCCGAACGCCTCGCGACGACGAGGAGGGCGCGCCTGAGCAACACAACCCGTGGTCCTGGATCGTCATGAGCGCGTCGCTCATGATGCCGATCTTCATCGGCCTGATCGCCGGGGTGCGCTGGGTCCACACCCCCTACCTCTGGATCCAGCAGGGGCTGCTGGCCGTGCTCGTCCTCGTGATGGCAGGGATCCACGATCGTTACAGGCCGCTGCCGGTGATCGCCTGGCTTCTGCTCATCGCCCAGCAAGCGGCGTGGCTGTTCGACGAGCCGTCGGGCGAGCGCTTCGCGTTGATCGCCGGGCTGACGGCGGTGGTCTTCGGGGTGGGGTTCTCGGTGTTGACCCTCAGGCGCGTGCAACGCCTCGGAGAGCCGATGGGGCTGCTCGTGGTGTTGACGGGGCAGACCGCGCTCGCGTTCAGCTACTCGCCGACGCGGGCGCTGCTCGATCACTGGAGCGTGATCATGTTGGCGATCGCCGCCTGGCTCATCGCGATGATCTGGGCCGTCCACCAGCGCCGCGACCGCAGCGAGGGCGCCGCGATCCCGAGCGCGATCTCACCGCTGTCGGTCACCGCGAGCGCGTTCATCGCCCTGGCGATCGCGCTGGAGCTGGAGTTCCAGTGGATGACGCTCGCCTGGATCATCCAGGCGCTCTGCATGCTCGCGGTCGGGCTGCGCTTCAAGGCGACCCCGCTGGTGTTCGTCTCGATCCTGCTGTCGTTCATGGCGGCGGCTCGCCTGATCCCCCTCCCCTGGCTGCTCGACGATCTCTCGGGGGGTCACCCCATCATCAACCCCATCCTCTACGTCTACGGCCTGGCCGCCGCGGCCTGCTTCCTGGCGTCCCACCTCTACGCGCGCCGCGACGACATCCGGCTCTCCCCGATGGTGCTCGGTTACGGGCTGTCGGGGCTCGCCCTTGTCCTCCTCGGGGTGACTCTGCTCGTCCGCCACGCCTTCCACTCGGACTTCTCGGGCACCTTCACCGGCCCCGAGCACCTCACCTACTCGTTGAGCTGGGCCGGGGTCGGCGTGGCCACCCTCGTGGTCGGGCTGATTCGCCGCAGCTCCGTCGCCCGCGTCATGTCGCTGCTCTTGATCATGGGCACCTCGCTCAAGGTGTTCCTGTTCGACCTCTCCTACCTCACCGGGTTGGGCCGCGTCGCGTCGGTCGCGGGCCTGGGCGCGGTCATGATCGTCATCGCCATCCTGTACCGCGTCTACGTCTTCCCGTCCGACGAGGGCGAGCCTTCAGACGACGAGGGCGCCCCTCCCGACCAGGACCACCTCACCGCGCGGCCCTCTCCCGAAGCGGCGCCCGCCAACGAGGCGCCCACGACCGAGGAGGCACAAGGTGGGGAGCCCCCCACCCAGGAGTCGGAGGACGACGCGCCGCGCTCCTCCACAGCGGAGGAGCAGCCCATCGTCACCGACCACGAAGACGCTGAGCCCGAACGCGAAGACGACACAGACGGCGAGGGTGGGGAAGAAGACGATCCGGAGAGGTCGTCATGAACCACACGAGCCCCATCGTGGGGGCGCTGCTTGGGAGCCTCCTGGCCTCGGTCGCGCATGCCCAACAGCCCGCCAGCGCGCCGTCTGAGGACAGCCCCGCCGCGCCGCCGTCGCTCGTCGCGCTGGCGCGGGGCGCCGCGCTGGATCCTTCGCCGTGGCGCTGGTCCTCGCCCCTCACGTGGCCCGCCAGGCCGTCTCAAGCGGCGGCGCGGGTTGTGCTCCCCGAGTCGATCTGGAGCCGCGCCAACGCCGACCTGAGCGACCTGCGGATCGTCACGGGCGACGCTCCGCCTCAACAGCTCGCGTTTGTGCTGAATCAGGACGTCGAGGCGACGGCGCTGCTCACGCGCGACGCGGCGCGCCCCGCCCCTCAACCCGAGCACCCGGGCTGGAGCGTCATCGAGCTGCCTCTGGAGCACACCCACATCCCCGAGCTGACGGTGCGCGTCACGACAACGCAGTGCCCCTTCTCACGCACAGTGGAGATCGTCACGCGCCGCGCCCCCTCCAACCGCGCCGCCGCGACGCGGCAGTGAGGCTGCACCATGGGCGCCCCGACGCCGCTTCGGTTCTCCGACCTGCGCGCCGATGGGGCGCGGCTGCTGCTGCGCTTCAAGGATGGCGACAACGCCCCGCTGGAGCCGCTGACCGTCGAGGTCCTCCACCGACGCCGCGCCGCGCTCCTGCCCGCGGCGCCTCTGGAGGCCCAGCCCAGGCTCCTCGTCGGCAACCCCCACGCCGACGCGCCCACCTACGATCTGGAGCTGGTCCGCGACGACCTCCTCCGCCTCCCAGCGGAGGAGATCGCCGTCGGCGTGTGGATCGAGCGCCTCCCCGAGGAGGAGCCGATCGACTGGCGACACCGCGTCACCCCCGCCCTCATCGCGGCGGCGGCGCTGGCGATGCTGTTGCTGCTGCTCATGACGCTCAGGCGCGTGGACCCGGACGAGGAGCCGCCCGCCGAGGAGGAGCCGTAGGGCTCACAGCCCCAGCTCAGTCCGGGAGATGATCGTGGGCTTGAGGAAGGCGTCGCGCGACTCGGGGTAGTCGCGGTTGGTGTGGAGGCCGCGCGACTCGCGCCGCAGGAGCGCCGACTCGATGATCAGCTTGGCCACGGTGGCGATGTTGCGCAGCTCGATCAGGTCACGCGAGATCGTAAAGTCCCAGTAGAACTGGTGAATCTCCTGCATCAACAGGTCGATGCGGGCGCGCGCCCTCAGGAGGCGCTTGTTGGTGCGCACGATGCCGACGTAGTTCCACATGAAGCGGCGGATCTCGTCCCAGTTCTGGGAGATGACGACCATCTCCTCGGGGTCGCGGGCGCGGTAGCTGCTCCAGGCGGGGACCTCGGGCAGCTCCCGGGTGTCGGCGTCGAGGAATGCGCGGGCGTGGTTGGCGGCTCGCCGCGCGTAGACCACGCCCTCCAGCAGCGAGTTGCTCGCGAGCCGGTTGGCCCCGTGGAGCCCGGTGCAGGACACCTCACCGATCGCGTACAGCCCCGTCAGATCGCTCTCGCCGTGCTCCCCGACCAGGACACCGCCGCAGGCGTAGTGGGCCGCCGGGACCACCGGGATCGGCGACTCCACCATGTCGATCCCGAACGTCATGCAGCGGCCGTGGATGTTGGGGAAGTGCTTCTCGATGAACTCGCGGCTGTGGTGCGTCATGTCGAGGTAGACGCAGTCATCGCCCGTCGTCTTCAGCTCGTGATCGATGGCGCGAGCCACGATGTCGCGAGGGGCGAGCGACTCCAGCTCGTGGTACTTCTTCATGAACGCCGTGCCGTCCTGGCGGATCAGCACGCCCCCTTCGCCGCGGAGCGCCTCGCTGATGAGGAAGTTCTTGGCCTTGGGGTGGAAGAGGCAGGTCGGGTGGAACTGGACGAACTCCATGTTCCCCATCGAGGCCCCGGCGCGGAACGCCATCGCGTGCCCGTCGCCGGTCGCCACGTCCGGGTTGCTCGTGTAGAGGTAGACCTTGCCGAACCCACCCGTCGCCAGCACCACGACCCGCCCGAGGAAGGGGCTGACGTCGCCCCCCTCCACGTCGAGCACGTAGGCGCCGAACACCCGCTGAGGGTGGCCGTTGGGCTTGAAGCCCAGATCGCGCTCCGTGATCAGGTTCACCGCCAGGTGCTCGTCCAGGATCGTGATGTTGGGGTGAGCGCTCGCCGCCGCCACCAGCGCGCGCTGGATCTCGGCGCCGGTGATGTCGCCCGCGTGCAGGATCCGCCGCGCGCTGTGCCCCCCTTCGAGGTGGAGGTCGTACGCGTCGCCGTCCTCCTCCCGGGTGAACTCCACCCCGCGCTCGATCAGCTCCCGAACCCGCTCCGGCCCCTCCGTCACCGTGATCCGCACCGCGGCCTCATCGCACAGCCCGGCCCCCGCCACGTGGGTGTCCTTGATGTGGGCCTCGAAGGAGTCCTCATCGTCCCAGACCGCGGCGATCCCTCCTTGCGCGTACCGGGTGTTGGCCTCCTGGCGGGAGCGCTTGGTCACGACGGTGACGCTCCCGTGCTTCGCAGCCTCCAACGCAAACGACAGACCGGCGATGCCTGAGCCGATCACCAGATAATCACTCCGCTCCATACCGACACCTCCGGGCTCCAACCGGGGAGCCCTCCAGCGACCATGGGGTCGCCTCTCCATCCAGGGTCTAAAATTGCCCACCCTGGGTTTGGGGCATATAATCCCTCCGGCACGGCGTTCCTCGCTTGCGTCGGAGGGTAGGCAGCCCACGCCCCCCACGAGACGAGAGGCGAAGGAGCAAGGATGACAAGGATGGTCACCCCCCGTCAAGCTACGTAGATGCCATGAGGGCCCAACCGAACGCAGTGGAGATCATGTCTCAGCACGACACGCACCTCAGCGCACTCACCTCACCCCACCTCACGCGCGTCGCCCTCGCCGCCGTGACGTTCTGCTTCGCGCTTGGCCTCAATGGGCTCGCGCCGAAGCAGGCCTCCGCTGATATCTACACCTACCGCAAGGCGGATGGTTCGCTGATCGTGACCACGTCCCCGCGCAAGGGGCTCAAGCTCGTGGAGCACATCCGCGACAGCTCCGGCTCCGACAACAGCGGCGGTGGCGGCGGCAAGAAGAAGGTCAGCGCCAAGCACCAGCGCTCGCGCGAGCTGGCCGAGAAGCGCCTGGAGCGCTCCACGGCGCGGCGGCGCGCGCCGGTCGCCAACCGCGAGAACATGTACGACGACTACATCCGCGAGGCCGCCGCGACCTACCAGATCCCGTTCGCCTTCATCAAAGGCGTCATCAAGGTCGAGTCGAACTTCTACCCCACGGTCATCAGCCCGGTCGGGGCGATGGGGCTGATGCAGCTCATGCCCGCGACCGCCGATTACCTCGGCGTCAAGGACGCCTTCGACCCGCGCCAGAACATCTTCGGCGGCGCCAAGCTGCTGCGCATGCTCACCAACCGCTACAACGGCGACATCAACCTGCTCCTGTCGGCCTACAACGCCGGTGAGGGCGCCGTAGACCGCTACGACGGCATCCCCTACGAGAAGACCCGCGAGTACGTCCGCCGCGTCTACCATTACTACAAGCAGTACCAGAGCCAGGAGCAGGGGGATTACAGCGCCTCCGCTCCTGAGGCCGACCCCGAGTAGGCGCCCGCTCCTCTGCTTGTCGCCTCGCCGCCGTTCGTGTAAGACGGATCGCGTGAACGTCGCGTCACCTTGGCTCCAACCTGCGCTCAGGGTCTGGCATGTCCACCGTCAAGCAGGACATCTTCAACCTGCCCAACAGCCTGACCATGCTCAGGATCATCATCATCCCAGCGGTGATGTACCTGATGCACCTCGGCGATCCGACCAGCTGCATGATCTCCGCGCTCCTCTTCACCGCAGCCGCCGTCACCGACTACCTCGACGGCTACATCGCCCGAAAGCGCGGCCTCGTCTCGATCACCGGCAAGTTCCTCGACCCGCTGGCCGACAAGCTCATCGTCATGGCGGTCCTGCTGATGCTCGTCCAGAACCAGCACATGCCCGCGTGGCTCTGCGCCATCGTGCTCGGCCGTGAGATCTCCATCACGGCGCTGCGCGCGCTCGCGAGCACCGAGGGGATCGTCATGGCGGCCCAGTCCGGCGGGAAGTACAAGACCGCCTTCCAGCTCATCGGGCTGCTGGGCATGATCATCCACTACGAGTACGTGATCGACTGGTTCCTGGTCTCCGACCGCGTCAACTTCCACGCGGTGGGCTTCATCATCTTCGGCGTGAGCGTCTTCTTCAGCCTCTGGTCGGGCTTCAAGTACAGCTACGACTTCATCCGGGGCATCGATCAGGTCAAGAAGGGCTGACCGCTACGACGCCTCCTCAGGATCCTCGGACCGCTCCAGGCTGTTGATCGCCACCCCGGCGCGCTTGTAGAGCGGCGCCAGCGCATGCACGGGGTGCTCACCGCCACCGACGCGCACCGGCGCGCTCACCGCCGCGGTGATCAGCTCCTTCGCCGCCTCCACCGCCTCCAACGCCCCATCACCGAGCGCCAGGCGCCCCGCGATCGCAGCCGAGAACACCCCGCCGCTGCCCATCAGCTGCGCGTGGCGCACCCGATCGCGACCAAACTCGACGACGCCCGAGCCGTCGTAGACGTAATCCACCGCATGCCGCTCGTCGGGCGGCCCCTTGACGACCACGACACCGCCACCCACGTCAAAGAGCGCCTTGAGCGCGTCGCGGATCGAGCCCCGATCGCCGACCTGGCGCTCGGTGAGCAGCTCGGCCTCGTAGCAGTTGACGACGACGACGCCCGCGTGGGGGACGAGGTGCTCGCGGGTCGCCGCGATGACCGCGCGCTCGACGCGCTGCTCCCCGGAGCGCGACACCAGCTCCGGGTCACACAGCCAGGTGCCCACCCGAGGGTCGTCGGCGAGGGCGCGGAGCGCGTCCGCGACGGTCCGGGTCATGGTGACGTCGCCGAGGAGCCCGGTCTTGATGGCGTCCAGCGCGGTGTCTCCCCGAAGCGCCTCCAGCTGGCGCAGCGTCGCCTCGGTCGGCATCTGGAGGGCGCCGCGCAGCGCCTGGGTGTTGCGGGCCTCGACCCGGGTGATGACCGCCAGCGGGTGGACCCCCTGACCGATCCAGGTGCGGGCGTCGGCGCCGACCCCGGATCCGTAGAGCGGGTCGTGCGCGCCGAAGGCGACCGCGACCGGCGCGCGCCGCTTGGACGAGTCGCCCTCGTCCGGGTTGGGGGCGATGATCTCAAACGGGTTGGTGATGATCATGGCTCAGCGCTCCAGGTGGGCTCAGGACATGAGCGCGCCGCGCAAGGAGCGCGCCGCCTCGGTGATGCGGAGAGGGTCGTCGGAGCCGAACACGGCGCGGATCACCGCCACGCCCGCCGCGCCCGCCTGGACGCAGCGCGGGGCGGTCTCTCGGGTCACCCCGCCGATCGCCACCACCGGGATCCTCACCCCGGCGCAGACCTCCGCCAGCGCCTCCAGGCCGCGGGGGGCCGAGGCGTTGGACTTGGAGGGGCGCGCGTCGAAGATCGCCCCGACGCCCAGATAATCTGCACCTGCGCGCTCCAGCGCCTGCGCCGCCTCCACCGTCCCGGCGGAGCCGCCGACGATGAACCCGTCCGGCGCGAGCCTGCGCGCCTCCACGACGGGGAGGTCGTCGGGGCCGAGGTGGACTCCATCGGCCCCGACCGCCAGAGCGATGTCGAGGCGATCGTTGATGATCAACGGCGCGCCGTGCCAACGACAGCGCGGCAACACTTCACGGGCGGCGGCGAACACCTCGCGGGCGGTCGCGCCCTTGAGGCGAAGCTGGATCGTCGTCGCGCCGCCTCGGAGCGCCGCCTCGACGCGCTCGTCGAGCCCCTCTCCGGGTCGATCGGTGATGGCGTACAGCGTGAGCTGGGTCGGGTCCACGGTCATCCCCCCTCCACCCCTCGGCGGGGAGCTGCCAGGAGTGCTCCAGCCCCATCGCCTCGGCCTGCATGTCGGCGCGGTAGGAGGAGCGGACGAGCGGCCCGGACTCGATGTGCTTGAAGCCCAGGCCGCGCCCCTGCTCGGCGTACCACGCGAACTCCTCCGGGGTCACCCAGCGGTCCACCGGGAGGTGGCGGTCGGACGGCCTGAGGTACTGACCGATGTTGAGGATGTCACACCCGGCGGCGCGCAGATCCTTCATCGTCACCAGCACCTCCTCGGCCCGCTCGCCGATCCCGACCATGATGCCGCTCTTGGTGACCGCGCCCAGCTTCTTCGCGTCCTCGATCACGAGGAGCGTCCGCGCGTAGCGCGCCTGAGGGCGCACCTCGGGGTGGAGACGCTCGACCGTCTCGATGTTGTGGGCGAAGACGTCCGGGCGAGCGCGGACGACGGTCTGGATGTCCTCCACCTGCCCCTTGAAGTCGGGGGTCAGCACCTCCAGCCCCATGTCGGGGCAGGCCTCCTTGATCCGACGGATCGTCTCGGCCCAGATCGCGGCGCCCCCGTCAGGCAGATCGTCACGATCGACGCTGGTGACGACCGCGTAGCGCAGATCCAGGCTGGCCAGCGCCTCGGCGACGCGGCGCGGCTCGTCCTCATCGACGGTGCCGGGGCGCCCGGTGAGCACGTCGCAGAACCCGCACGAGCGCGTGCACACGTTGCCCAGGATCATGAAGGTCAGCGCCCGGCGGCTCCAGCACTCGCCGATGTTCGGGCACCCGGCCGACTCACACACCGTGTGGAGGCCCGCCTCCTTGACGAGGTTCTTGACCTCAAAGTAGGTGGGCCGCATCGACATCCGCACCTTGATCCACGACGGGCGCTTGCCCGCGCGGTCGGGCTGGCGCGTCGGGCGCGCCGGGCCGCTGCGGCGCTCGGCGTCGGGCTGCTTCGCTGGCGTCGAGGGGGTCGATGGGATGATCGGAAGGGACAGCTTCGCCATGGGATCCTCCTCCTCCGGAGTGGAGGGAGCGCGCCCGAACATCCGGGCACAGAGGCATCGCCTGCCTCGGCGGCCATATTCCCCGATCAGGTCCACGCAGGCAAGGGGGCTCGCCCCGCGCCGCGACGCCGCTCACCGCAGATCGACGGTCAGGTTGGTGGTCATCTCGGGCATGATCGTCACCTTGTACTCGCGGCGCACCCCGCGCGTGGGATCGACGAACTCGATCTCATGCTCGCCCACCGCTAGCGGCGTCGGCATCAACGGCGACTCCTGCCCCGTGTCCACACCATCGATGATCACCCTCGCCACCGGATCGCTCGACACCTGGAGGTAGCCAAACTCGCCCGCATCAAAGAACACGTTGCGGAAGGCCATCGCGCCGACCTCCGCCTCCGCGGTCGTCCGCAACGCGTCGAGGCAGCGCCCGTAGCGCGGATCCTCCAGCCGCTCCGGGTCGGGCACCTCGATCTCCCGATGGGCGTCGCCCGAGCGCGCCTCGAAGCCCCACACCACCTCGGCGCCGCGCGCGCGGCGGACGCTCGGGAGCGTGGCGAAGTCGCAGGCGCCCAGCTCACCCATCAGGCGCTTGAGCGCGTCGGCGGGGAGCAGCCCCAGCCGCTCCTGCCGCCCGTAGCTCCCGGGCAGCTCCTTGGTGACCCCGATCGTGCCGACGCCGTCGCGCACCCGGAGGGTGTAGCGGACGAGGGTGTAGGGCGAGAACCCACGCTTCATCGTGATCGCGTAGCGCAGATCGTGGACCGGCGCGGCGAGGCTCTCGCCAGACGCCGTGGCGCGCGGCTCGTCGGCCCGCGTCGGCGAGGTCAACGCGATGAGCAGGAGCGGGGCGAGCGGGATGAGGCTTCTCGGGGTCACGGCGATCTCCTGCACGTTCAACTGACGCGCGCTCCAGCTCAGGCGCGGCGTCCTACCAGAGGAGAGACGAGCGGGCGCCGCCAAGTCGACAGCGCCGCTTCAGTAATCGGCGCCGAGGCCGAGGAAGACGAGTTGACGGCTGTAGTTGGCGTTCTCCTGCCCCAGGTTCTGGGTGAACAGCGAGTAGCGCAGCTCGACGCGCAGGTTGTCGTAGAGCGGGCGCTCCAGCGCGACGGTGTACGCGTTCCGGTTGTCCTCATCCACCGCCAGCGCCGGGGTGCCGGAGTCCTCGTCCTCGTCGATCTCCAGGTTCTCGGGGTAGGACGAGAGCTGGATCAGCGCCCGGCCGCTGATCAACAGCTCCCAGAACAGCGGCGTGGTCAGGTTGGCGGAGAGCGTGTAGCGCTGGAGGGTCTGTCCCTCCACGTTGGACTGGTAGTCCAGGTAGATCAATGAGATACCCGCCACAAAGCTGCCCTGGTAGCCGAGGCTGGCGCTGAGGATGGAGCTGGTGTCCTGGCGCGCGTCGCCCTCCTCGTTGAGGAGGGCGTCGAAGTCGCGGCTGTTGCCGACATAGCCCAGGCCGAACAGCCAGGTGTCCTGGATATCGACGTTCAGACCCGCGGTGACGAGCGGCCCCTGGCTGGACTGATCGGGGCTGGGCTTGAAGGCGAAGAAGCTGTACCCGCCGCCGCCGGTCAGGGCCACCGGGCCGAGCTTGAGCCCGAGCCCGGCGGTGCCCGAGCCGCGGGTGTAATCGCGCTGGTGGCCCCGCTCGGTGCGGTCCTTGAGGCTGGCCGAGGCGTAGGTGAAGAACCACGGGCTGTCCTGAACGGTCGCGGTCGGGTAGAGCACGTAGCGCGCGTCCACCTGGTTGAGGAAGGCGTCTTCGTCGCGCTGCTCCCGAAAGAGCTTCCCGCCGCTGCGCAGCTTGAGCCCGAGCGACTGGCCCTGGCTCAGCGCGCTGCCCGCGTCGAGCTTGAGGAAGTAGCGGGTGAGGGTGTCGGAGATGACGTCGAGGCCGTCTTCGCGGGTCGCGTTGCTGTCGGCCTCCACGCCCAGCTTGAGGTCAAGCCGGAGCGCCTCACCGCTGGCCTGCGCGGACACCGAGGAGGGCGCGCAGAGGAGCGCCGCGGCGCACAGGGGCGCCCAGGCGGCGAAGGAGAGGGGGTTGGGTGGCGAAGCGGAGCCCAAGGGAGCGCCTCCGAAGCAGGGTTCGGTCGTCGTCCTGGGTTTTACAGCTCATCGGCGAGCTTCTTCAACTTCTCGGAGCGCTCCTGAAACTGCTGGGACTTGCGCTCCAGCTTCTCTTTTTCGCGCTCCAGCCGCTTGAGGCGAGAGTTGAGGTTCTCGTTGTCCGACGGGCTGGAGGGGCCTTGCAGCTCGCTGGGCTGAACGTCGCTGCGCACCACGACGCCCGTCGAGCCGAAGGGATCGTTGGGGACGCGGACGTTGGGGACGCTCTCGGGCGACCCGGCGGTGACCGGCGAGCCGCTGTCGCGCCCGACGTTCGGGTCGGCCGCGTCGCCGCTGCCGTTCACGCCGCCGCTGGCGCCCGTGGCGCCGTCGCCCGGAGGGGCGTTCTCCGCGCCACCCGCGAAGTTGTCCGCGTCGGTGCCCTCGTTGGGGCTCCCCGCGGTCATCGTGGGGCTGTCATCGGCGGCGGCTTCAGCGCCCTGAGCGTCCAGCGCGACCCCACCACCGCCCACGTCGCCCCGATCCCGATCGGTCGAGGCCTGGGAGCGGGCCGGACCATTGGCGCGGGCCACCTGACGACCGGACACCACCTGCTCATCGAAGAACAGCTCCTGGTCCTGGAAGTCACGGGCCTTGGCGCGGGTGTTCTGGCGCTCGCGGAGCTGCTCGATCTCGGTGTCCAGCGCGGTGATCCGCTTCTTGAGCTTACGGTTCGCGTCGTCCAGCTCGGCGGCGGCGGCCTCGGCCTCATCCGGGTCGGAGATCGGGGCCTCGGCGATCCGGCTCAGGTCCTTGAGGTTGAGGTCGGGGGTCGCCTCGCGGCGGCTCACGTAGCTCTGACGGGCCTTGTTGAGGGCGTTGATGCGCGTGAGCGCCTGCGCCCGGGAGCCCGCAGGCAGGTTGAGCAGGTCGCGCTCGGCCTGCCCGATGAGGCTGTCGTAGGTCGCGACGATCTGGCGGCGCGTCTGGTTGAGCTGCCCCTCGGTGGCGCGGATCGCCTGTTGAAGCTCGTTGAGCGAGTCCGCCAGGACACGCCCCTGCTCCAACAGGTTCTCCAGCTGCATCCCCTGGATCAGCGTCCGGTCGGCGCCCGCGCGCTTGGCGCGGGAGACCTGCGCGGTGATCGCGCGGTACTGCCCCTCCAGCTGCTGGCGCTGGGCCTTGAGGCCGTCGAGCCGCGCCGCGCTCTCATCGTGGCGCGACTGCAGGCGGTTCAGCTCGGCCTTCGCCCCGGACTCCTGAGCCATGACCACGGACGTCGGCGTCACCACCACCGCGGCGGTCGTCGCCCACATCGCCAGCGCGGCGAGCAGGACAACCAGCCGAGCGCTCAAGGCGCTGCGGAGATGTTGAAGCGTCGTGTTCATGGTCAGGTCTCGGTCTCCTGTCGGCCCCCGCGTCGCTGCGGAGGTGGTTCACCTGGGGTAACATCCTGCAAGCCTGGTGCCAACAGCTTGATCTGCCCACCGCCGACCGCCAACCCCGGCGAGCCGTCAGATCTTTGAGGGGGGGCTGGGTGATCCTCAGAAATCTGACCTCATCGCTCCAGTTCCCCCACCCCTCGCTCACCCCTCCAGGATGGCCTCGTCGATCCCGTACTTGTCGAGCTTGTAGTACAAGGCGCTGGTCTTGATCCCAAGCAAGCGCGCCGTCTCGGTCTTGACGCCGCTCGCCTTGCGGAAGGCCCGCACGATGAGCTGATGCTCCAGATCCTCCAGGATCTCGGGCAGCGGGCGATCGCCCTGCGGCAGCACCAGGGTGTCCCGGCGCGGGCCGCTCAGCACAAACTGCGGCAGATCGTCCTCGACCAGCGTGTCTCCCTCTGCGAAGACAAGCGACTGCTCGATGATATTCTCCAGCTCGCGGACGTTGCCCGGGAAGGCGTAGCTCTGAAGCGCCTCCAGCGCCTTCGGGGCGATCTGCTCCACGCTCGATCGCGTCCGCGACGCCAGCTTGCGGATGAAGTGATCCGCCAGCAGCGGGATGTCGCCGCGGCGCTCCCTCAGCGGAGGCAGCGTCATCGGGATGATGTGCAGCCGGTAGAACAGATCCTCGCGGAACTCCCCCTCCGACACCAGCTTCTTGATGTCCTTGTTCGTCGCCGTCACGACCCGGACGTCCACCTTGATCGACTCCTCGCCGCCGACCCGCTCGAACTCCCGCTCCTGAAGCACCCGCAGCAGCTTGAGCTGGATGCTCGGCGAGATGTCGCCGATCTCGTCGAGGAAGATCGTCCCGTTGTGCGCCAACTCGAAGCGCCCGATCTTGCGCTTGTGCGCCCCGGTGAAGGATCCCTTCTCGTGGCCGAACAGCTCGCTCTCCAGCAGCGTCTCCGCCAGAGCCGAGCAGTTGACCTTCACGAACGGCCCCTGCGCCCGGTGGCTCGCCTGGTGGATCGCCCGCGCGACCAGCTCCTTGCCCGTCCCCGACTCGCCGTAGACGTAGACCGTCGAGTCGGTCGGGGCCACCTTGCGCACCGTCTTGTACACCCGCTGCATCGCTGGCGACTCCCCGACGATCGCGTCGAACTTCGCGTCGATGTCCGCCCGCAGCGCCTCGTTCTCCGCCTCCAGCAGCACGTTGCGGCGACGCATCTGCGAGACGCTCAGCGCCCGCTCGACCTTGCTCCGCAACAGATCCGGTGGGAAGGGCTTGGTGATGAAGTCGAACGCGCCGAGCTTCATCGCCTCCACCGCGACCTCGATCGTGCCGTGACCGGTGATGATCATGACCAGCGCGTCCGGATCCTGCTCACGGATGTGCCGCAGCACCTGGGTGCCGTCCACGCTGTCCATCTTGAGATCGGTGATCGTGAAGTCGATCGACTCCCGCTTGTAGATCGTCAACCCCTTGGCGCCCCCCGACGCGGTGAACGCCTCGTGGCCCATCCGAATCAGGACCTGCGCGACCCCCTCGCGCATGGACTCTTTGTCATCAATTACCAGGATGTTGGCCATGTCACGCTCCCTTCCATACAGTGGGGCCGCCCCTTGTCAGCCCAGCCAGCCCTCGGGGATCTCCATCTTAGCCGGTTCAATCGCCAGCTTGAAGGGCAGCACCACAACCATCAGCGTGCCACCCTCCTGCTCCGCGCCTCCTTCAGGGTCCCGCGCCGTCGACGCGATCGCCAGCGCCCCGCCGTGCTCCTCGACGATCTTCCGGGTCAACGCCAGCCCCAACCCCGACCCCTTCTCCTTCGTCGTAAAAAACGGCCTCGCCACCTGCTCCAGCTGCTCCTCCGTGATCCCGCGCCCCTGATCCTCCACGAAGATCGCCCTCCACCCGTCGGCGCGCTGCTCCAGCTCCTCCGACAGCAGCACCTGATGTGACGCGAACCGCTCCAGCTCCTCCAGCGCCTCGGGGCCAGCCACCTCGCGGCACCACACCGTCACCTTCGACCCCTCCTCCGACGCCTGGCCCGCGTTGCGGATCAGGTTGATCAGCACCCGGCGCAGCCGCTCCTTGTCCGCGGTCAGCTCCAACCCATCGGGCATCTCGCCCTTCGCCAGGGTGACCCCCTCCCCCTCCAGATCCCAGACCAGCAGCCCCACGACCTCGTTGATCATCGCCTGCGCGTCCATCCGAACGAGCTGCATCTGGCCCCGCCGCGCGAACTCCAGGAAGTCGTTCACGACCCGCTTGAGGTACTCCAGCTCCAGCTGCACCTTCTTGATGTAGTCCGCCTCCTGCGAGCCGTACGCCAGATCCTCGGCCAGCATACCACAGAACAGCTCCATCCCCCCGAGCGGGTTGCGGACCTCGTGCGCGATCCCCGAGAGCATCATCTGCATCTCCTCGTCGCGATCGAGCAGGTCGCGCCGCATCTCGTCGAACGCCGACGCCAGCGTCTGGAACTCGTCCCCCCGCTCCAGCTTGACCTCCCCCTTGAGATCCCCCCGCCCCAGGCGCCGCGCCTCCACCACCAGAGCGTCGATCGGCTGGGTGATCGTCCTCGCCACCAGCGCCGACACCAGCACGATCATCAGCAGCCCGACGATCAGCGCGAACACCAGCACGTACTGGAAGTCCACCAGGCGGTCGAAGAACTCCGCGCTCCCCTCCACCCCGATCGCCGCGACCACCTCCCCCTCGTACAGGATCGGCGCGTAGCCGTTCTTGTAGAACACCCCGTCCTTGCCGCTGTACATCACCGAGCTGGTGGACACCCCGGGGGCCTCGAACACCCGCTCCAGCTCCACCCGATCGGCCTGGATCTCAAAGAGCTTGTCCCCGAACCCCACGCCCTCCCGCGTGTCCACCAGGCTCTGGAGCCGGGGGGTTGAGGATGAAGATGCGCCGAACCCCGGTAACCTGCTGTACCGAATCAAGTTTATCTCGCATCCTGCCGATGGTGGTTGTGTCCTCGGCGGTCAACTGCGCGAGCCTGCGCGGGTCGCTGCCCGGCAGCCCCCCGACGGTCGCCTCGGCCACCGAGATCAGGCGCTGGCCCAGCTCCTCCTCCAACAGGGTCTCGGCTCGAACGTAGATCAGCAGCCCGCCCAGCAGGAGCAGCAGGACCATCGGCGCCAGGTAGGCGAATATGAGCTTGTTGCGGATCATGGCCCGCGTCGTCCTCCGCGTCGTCGAACGCCGGGTGGCCGCGCCACCGGATCGGCTTCGTGAAACAAGTCAACGGGTTTGAGGCGGTAAAGTTCGTGACACCGCCCCACGAGGCGTCATCATGATACCAGCCTTTTGGCGCGACGCGCGCGCCTGGCCACGATTCGTTCGCCACGTTGCGCCGTCAAGCCCCACCGTGACGAGCTTGAGGCGAGTAGAACGACCTTCGCCGAGGCTCCCTCTGGTGTTGGAACGTGTGATCTCTTTATACTATGGCGGTGACCCTACCGTCGCACTGTAAAACAGGGCACGGAGTCGAGGTACCGCTGGCATTGTTGAAACACGACCCGCATACGGAGCCAGGATCTTTGAACAAGAGCGACAGGGCCATGAAAGCACCCCCTGCTCACCACACGGATCTTGCTCACGGAGGAAGGCCCGACGCCGTCCGAACGTCCAGCCCGATCGTCGCCGCGCACCGACGCACGTCGCCCTACCAGCACGTCGCGGGCCTGGGGCGCCACCACAACAAGATCGCCCCGCTGATCGGGCTGGAGCGTGAGCTGCTCCTGGGCATGACCCGCGACGCCCAGCTGCTGAGCGCGCGCCAGGCCGCGCTGCTCCGCTGGGCGCTGGCCCTCGGGCGCATGGTCCTGATCCAGACCCCCGAGGGCCACGACGTCGACGTCTCCGGGCCGCTCGAGCCGTTTCGGGAGTGGCTCACGGACAACCTCCAGCGCGCGATCCAGCCCGAAGCGCACGCGATCGACGGCGCCGCGCTGCGGAGCATGTGCCCCGCCGTCGCCGCCCGCGTGCAGGCCGCCCGCGACCTGCTCCTGACCCACTTCGTGCAGGACTTCGGCGCGGCCCACCTCGACGCCGAGCTGATGCACAAGGAGCTGGTCCTCGTCCTCGGCGGTGGCGGCGGCAGCGGCTTCGTCCACCTCGCGACCTTCGGCCTCGTCGAGGAGCTGGGGTTGACCCCGCGCCTGATCGTCGGCTCCTCCATGGGCAGCCTCCTCGGCCTGTTCCGCGCCATGCGGATCGACTACGATCACGAGGCCACGCTGCTCGCCGTCCCCCGCAGCTTCGACCTCACGTCCGTCCTCTCGACCTTCACCGGCAACACCCGGTTTGGCTTCCCGGGCCTGTTCCACATGCAGCTGCTGCGCGCCGCGTCCAACATCCTCACCCACCTCTTCGGCAGCCCCCGGGTCCCTCGCTTCAGCGAGCTGCCCATCCGCTTCGAGGCGGTCTCCACCGGGGTTCGAACCGGCTTCGCGGGCTCTGAGATCCAGCGCCAGGTGCTCCAGTCGGCCCAGCCCTCCATGAGCCCCTTCGCGCTGCGCCGACGGATGCAGCTGTTCATCGACATCGCCCGTCAGCTCGCCGCCAACCCGCAGCTCCTGCGCCAGATCGTCTTTGGCTACGAGGAGGGCACCTGGGACTTCGCCACCGTCGAGGCGGTGGGCTTCTCCTGCTCGGTCCCGGGCCTGCTCCATTACGACGTCTTCCACGACGATCCGCACACCGTCAGCACCCTGGAGGCGATCGCCGAGCGGCACCAGCTGTGGCGCCTCACCGACGGCGGCGTGGTCAACAACGTCCCCAGCCGCGTCGCCTGGGAGTCGGTCATGCGCGGCTCCATCGGCTCGCGCAACGCCTTCATCCTCGCGGGCGACGCCTTCGCCCCCACTGGCTCCAACTTCCTCTTTACGCCGATTCAGCAGATCACGCGCCCCGCCGTGCTCGCCAACCGCCGCTTCTCGGACTTCCACAAGACCTTCAAGTCCACGCCCAACCCCATCAACCTCACCCCGGGCTACGCCAAGCTCCAGCGGGTCGTCGCCAAGGCGATCGACGAGTACGCCCCCGACCGCGACTACCTCAAGCTCGCCATGTCCTCGCTCCCCCCCTTCGGCGAGTGGTCCCGATGAGCCCCCCAGCCTCCGCGCGCTACCCGGTCCTGCTCACCCCACACCTCACCGCCCCCCAACCCGGTCCATACATCCTCCAGGACCCAAAGCGTGGGCGCCACGTCGCCATCGACGCCCCCGCGCTGACCCTCCTCGCGGCCTTCGACGGCCAACGCACCTGCGCCGAGGTCGCCGCCGCCCTCGAAGGGAGCGCGCTCGCCATGCTCTACGACGAGGACTTCGTCTGCGCCTTCGCCGAGGCGTTGGCCCAGCGCGGCCTCGTTCAGCTCCTCGACGCCCCAGGGCAGCGCCCATCGCCGCTGACGCAGGACGCCCAGCTCATCGGCGCGGAGCCCCTGCGCCACCGCTGCGTCGGCTGTGGCCGCAGCTGTGAGGGGCACGACATCGGCCCCCTCGACCCTGACTTCCTCGCGCGACTCCCCGACATCAGCGCCCAGCTCTCCCTCTCCACCGAACACCTCCTCATCGAGCACCGCGGTGACACCTTCCTCGCCATGACCCCCGCGCAGGCCTGCATCTTCCTCGGCCCCGATCGCCGCTGCCGCATCCACGCCCAGCTCGGCGCCGCCGCCAAGCCGCTGGCCTGCCGCCTCTTCCCGATCCAGATCGTCGAGACCGAGTCCGGCCTCCGCGTCGGCGCCACCCGCTGCTTTGAAGCCCACCGCTCCTGGCAGCCCGAGCACCCCGCGCCGCAGCCCGTCCTCGCCGCCACGGTGGAGGCGATCACCGGGATCCCGCTCACCGACACCCCCGCGCCGGACATCCGCGGCCTCAACCCGCGCGCCCCGCTGATGCTCGACGGCGACCTCCCGCGCCTCTCCATCGAGGGGCGCACCCGCGCCGCCGAAGGCCGTGTCACCGCCGCCCTCGCGCGTCAGGACGGCTCGCTGACCGGGTTCCTCGCGGCCCTCCTCGACGAAGCGCTGACGCCTGGCGACGCCCTCGCGCTCCCCCCCCACGTCGAGGAGGCGCTCGCCGCCTACGCCAGGACGCTCGCCGCGCTCAAGAAGGCCGACCTGGCGGACGCCGCCCCATCACACCCCGAGAGCACCCGGGCGGTGTTGTTGGAGGTGATCGACGCGGTGGAGCGCTTCAGACCGACCCAGCCCCGCTCGCTCACCGCGCGGGAGCTGGCCTATGGGTGGCACGTCGCCCGACAGTGGTTTCATGTGCGCAACTGGCAGCACCACCCCTCCATGGCGCTGAGCGGGGCGCTGATCGCCTTCGGGATCGCGCTCGCCGCCTGGCGCGCGTCGCAAGAGGACCCGGCACCGGAGGACGGTGAGGTTCGTGAGCGCTTCGCTCATACGCTGGTGGGGTGGACGCGGCTGATCGCGTCGCGCGCGATCATCGCCGAGATGTTCCGCTTGCCCGATCCGCTCGCGTAGCCGTCATCGACCGAGCGCGACCTTCATCAAGTACAGCGCCTCGCGGGCCGCATTGGCGATCAACTGACTCTCCTCGGGCTCGCCGGGGACCGGCGATATGGCGGGCAGGCCGCCGCGGCCCTTCGCCGCCTTCGCCGAGACCGTGAAGTCGTGCTCCAGGGTGCGGCCGCGGAGCTGCCCCAGGAACGCGTCGGACGTCAACGCCGGGTCGCCCTTGTAGTCGTAGATCGCCACCCGCGCGATCCGCCCCTTGTTGTCAACGCCGACGCCCACCTCCAGCCGAACCACCTCGCCGCCGACCACGCGGGGCTTGACCCGGGGGTCGATGAACAGCGCGACCCCCAGCAGCTCACGGCGCCCGTCGCGCTCACGGACCGCGATGTAGAACTCCGGGGTGCGATCCTCCGGGTAGAGCGTGAAGCCAAGGAAGGACTCGATGCCGCGGACCTCCGCCTCGGAGAACGCGTAGCGCTTGCGGAGGTAGCGGGTCGCCTTCGGGAACAGGACGCCCAGGTTGGTGCGGGTGATGTCCCAGGAGCCCCAGGTCGCCAGGTGGGCCGCGGCGGGGCGGCTCAACGCGAGCCCGGACAGCGAAGCCAGAGCTGCGGCGAGCGCGGCGCGGCGCGTGATGCTCATGGGGGACCTCCAACCAGAATGGGCGCGCTGGCGCCCGGGCTCGCCCCGGCGGGGCTTCTTGACAGCGTCACCGGGCGCGGCCATTGTATCGATGCACCCGTGCGGTCGACAAGCCTGCTTCAACGGCTCGCGCGATTTGGAGCGGGATCGATGAAGTCCTTCTGCCCATCCTGCCATAGGACGCTCGCCGCGGCTGACCTCGCGCAGTGCCCGCGCTGCGCAAGGCGACGCCCTGCCCGCTTTGGTTGGCCGCGCGATCGCCTCCTCGATCAGGTCGTCGCCGAGGGCCGCTACACCATCGAGGGGCGGATCGGCGCGGGCGGCTTCGCGGTCGTCTACAAGCTGGGCACGGAGCCCGACGCCACGCCGCTCGCCATGAAGGTCCTCAACACGCGCTTCTCGCGCAACAAGGACATCCAGCAGCGCTTCTGGCGCGAGATCACCGCGCTGCGCCAGCTCCAACACCCCAACATCGTCGCCTGCCACGCCGCCGGGATCCTGGAGACGGGGCAGCCCTACATGGTGCTCGACTTCATCGACGGCCACTCGCTGCGCGACGTCGTCCAGCCCGACCGTGACCTGCCCGCGCGGGCGCTCGACGTCCACCGCGCGGTCCGCCTCGGCGTCCAGATCGCCACCGCGCTCGCCGCCGCGCACCGGCAGAGCGTGCTGCACCGCGACCTCAACCCCAACAACATCCTCATCAGCGCCGACGCCGAAGGCAACGAGATCGCCCGCATCATCGACTTCGGGGTCGCCAAGATCCTGGGCAAGAACACCCTCGACCAGATCACCCGCCGGATCGTCGGCACGCCCGAGTTCATGGCGCCCGAGCAGTTCGCGCCGGGCCAGCGCCTCGACCCCCGGCTGGATCTGTGGCAGCTCGGCGCCGTGCTCTACTTCATACTCACCGGCGAGACCCCCTACACCGCCCCCAGGACCCCCGTGGACCTGCTGCGCAACCAGCTCCAGATGCAGGAGCGCAAGGACAAGAGCGGCCCCCAGCCCAGCGAGCGGCGCCCCCTCCTGGGCGAGCACCCCCTCCTGGACGAGCTGGTCGGGCAGCTCCTCTCCACCAGCCCGGAGCTGCGCCCCGACTCCTCCCAGGCCGTCGCCGAGCGCCTGCGCGCCATCGCCGAAACGACCGCTGGCGCCGACCTCCCCAGGGCGCCGCGGCACCTCACGCCGCCCGCTGGCCCTTGGTTCTGCCCCAACTGCCAGGCCTGCGTCCACGACCCCGAGCACCTCGCCTGCGTCGCCTGCGACACGGCGCGCCCCACCGGCGGCTGGCCTGGCGACCCGATGCTCGGCGAGTCGCTGCTCCAGGGTCGGCTCGTGCTCCTGTCGCGCCTTCACGCCGGGCGCTTCGGGGTCGTCTACCACGCCTTCGACCGGGAGGTGGGCGCGGAGCGGGCGTTCAAGCACATCAGCAACTACGGGCGCATCCCCCAGGTCAAGGAGCTGTTCGGTGGGGAGGGCTGGATGACGCGGCTGCTCGACCTCAAGCACCCGAACGTGGTGCGCTACCACGAGATCGGCCTCCTGCCCGAGAGCGGCTACCCATTCATGGTGCTGGAGCACCTCGACGAGCCCAACCTCGACACCCTCACCTGGCCCCCCGCGGCGGGCTTCCCTGTCCTGCGCGACCCGATCGACGTCGTCCGCACCGCGTTGCAGATGGCCTCCGCGCTGGAGTTCATCCACGACCAGGGGATGTTCCACCACAACCTCTCCCCAGACAGCGTCGTCCTCAGCAGCGAAGACCCGCACACGCCGCGCCCTCGCATCGTTGGCCTCTCCAACGCCCCGATCCTGGAGGCCACCGCGCTCGTCCAGACCCTCGACATCTACCAGCGCCCCGAGTACCTCGCCCCCGAGCAGTTCGACCTCGACATCCCCTCCAAGGCGGCCCTCGACGTCTACCAGCTCGGCTCCGTCATCCACTTCATGCTCACCGGCTGGCCGCCCTACCCCGGGCACCCGCTCGACCCCCGGAAGATCGCCAACTCCTACCAGGTCTCCCAGATGCAGCTCGCCAACCGCCACACGCTGGGCCCACGCCCCAGCCACCGGATCCCGGCGCTGCGCCTGTGGCGCGATCTGGACGAGCTGGTCGGGCAGATGCTCTCCACCTCCGTCGAGCTGCGCCCCTCCAGCATGACCGACGTCACCACCCGGCTCGCCGCCATCCTCCACGCCTCGACCCAGCCCACCTACATGACCTTCGAGATCAGCCCCGAGGAGCTGATCCCCGTCAACGCAGACCCCGACGACCCCTCGGGCTGAGCGCCCCAACAGAAGAAAACGGCTGTCACACCCTCGCGCCGCGCCCGGTCTATCACCTCGACGACCGCTGAGCGCCCTCCCTGCTGTTTCGGGAGACACGCGCTCAGGACCCCAGCGAGAGCGCGACCCATGATGACACGAGCCCAGCCCCACAGGCACCTGCCCACCCGAGCCCGCCTCCTCACGTGGCTCGCCACGCTGTTGGCCACGCTCGCCCTCCTGAGCGCCTGCCAGGACGACCTGGACCGCGGCCTCGTGGACCGCCACGAGCCCACCCCCCGATGCGACGGGTGCGGGTTGACCGACATGGAGGCGCGCATCTTCGAGGCGTGGCGCGAGGAGCTGCTGGCCCGCCACGCGTTGAGCCCCCAGGCGTTTGGCGAGCGCGTGCTGCTCGACTCCATCGACCTCAACGGTCGCCAGACCTGGACCGTGCGCTTCGTCCTCCTGCCCGACCCCACCCTGCGCGAGCACGTCGTCGAGGTCGGGCACATCCGCTGGGAGGACCCGCGCAGCGACCTCAACCTCGCCGACGCCGTGAGGGCGGCGAGCCGCGTCGAGCGCGTCGCGCCAGCCCGCACCGGGAGGTAGCCTACCTCACGACGATCGCCCCCTCGCGCTCCAACGCGGACATCGCCGCCCAGGCGTCGTCGCTCGGGGTGACGACCTCCAGGGACCGCCCCCCGAGGTCGGGCTCACGCGCCATCCGAATCGCGACCGGGGTGATCACCTCCTCCTCAATGACGCGCTTGAGCGGCCGCGCCCCGCGGGTCGGGTGGTAGCCGCGCTCAGCCAGCCGCTGACGCGCGCCCGGGTGGACGTTCAGGCGCAGCCCGCGGCGCACCAGCCCCGTCCGCGACGCCAACTTGCTCAGCTCCAGATCAACGATCTGCGTCACGTCATCGGGCTCCAGGTTGCGGAACGGCACGATGTAATCGAGCCTCCCGACAAACTCCGGCCGGAAGTGATCGCGCACCACCTTCTCAAAGCGCACCCCGCCGCCGCCGCTGAACCCCACCGGGGGCGTCTCGCTGACGCCGAGGTTGGAGGTCATCACGATCACCGTCATCCGAAAGTCCACCAGCCGCCCCAGCGCGTCGGACATCCTCCCCTCGCCGAGCACCCCGAGCAGCAGGTCGAACACCTCGGGGTGAGCCTTCTCGACCTCATCAAATAGGACCAGGGAGAGCGGCTGCTGGCGGACACGCTCCGCCAGGCTGGAGACGCGCTCCCCCACCATGAGGAGCCGCTGCGCCGAGCCTGGGAGCATGTACTCGCTCATGTCCACGCGGATCATGCGCCCGGGGTCGGTGAACATGGCTCGCGTGAGCTGCTTGGCCATCTCGGTCTTGCCCACCCCGGTCGGGCCCACGAAGAAGAGGCTCGCGCAGGGCCGCTCGGGGTCGTTGAGGCCCGCCTTGAAGCGGGCCAACACCCTCCCGCACGCGTCGCAGGCCCGCGCCTGGCCGATCACCCGGCGCTTGAGGTCCGCCGCGATCGTCTCGGGATCCGCCGTGACGTCGTCGGAGATCAGCTCGACGGGCAGCCCCGAGTAGCGGGAGTAGACCTCGGAGACGTCGGGGCCGTAGAGGGTGCGCTCGCGATCCTCCTGCTGCCCCAGCCAGTCGATGAACCGCAGCCCCTTCCCCGGGAAGCTGGCGTGCCGCTCGAACATGTCGAGGTGCTGCACCAGGCGCTTGAGCCCGTCGCGATGGATCGTCAACGCGCTGGACTGACGCTCCAGGTACTGGCTGAGCAACAGCGGCATGTCCGCCGACGGCGGCGACGCCAGCCGGATGACCTGGAAGCACGCCAGGAACGAGGCGTGGCGGCGCTGGAGCCTCTCGTATTCGGTGTCCGAGCACTCCGCGATCAGGCTGATCGTCTCCGCCTCAAGCGCCGGGCGCAGCAGGTCGGCGATGCTGTTGCCGTCCGACTGCCGCTTGAGGATCGAGGTGAGGCGGTCCACGTAGAGGTAATCCCCCTCGTAGCTCAGCTCCGCGATCAGATCGAGGCAGCGCTGCTGCCACATCCCCAGATAGATCATCCCCGCGATGATCCGATCGCCCGAGGTCGCCCAGATCCGCGGCGCGCTCTCGTCGCTGCCACGATCGCGCGCCGCGAGCCGAAAGGCCAACGCCCGCACCCAGGTCGTCTTGCCCACCCCGGGCGGCCCGACGAGGAGCAGCGACGCCGGGGGGTAGCGCGCGGTCAGCGGCTCCGCCTCGTCCAGCGTCGGGAACGCCCCGAGCACCGGAGGCAGCTTGCGGCGCTTCGCCCGCGCCACCCACTGCTCCGCCACCGAGTCCAGCGCCGGGAAGCGCTCCCGATCGCTCTGCTCCGCCTCGCTCTGGTTGGCGAGCCGACCGAGCAGCTCCGGGGTCCACTCGTCGATGTACTCGCGCCCCTCGTACCGAAAGTCGTACATCCAGCTCGACTGACCGCCGAGCAGCACCGTGCTCACCGCCTGGCGCAGCACCTCGCTCGCCACCTCGAGGTCCTCCAGGACCATCTGCCAGCCGAAGCGGGGCACCATGACCCGGAAGGTCCCCGCCGCGGTCTCGCTCCAGGCGTAGGTCAGCCGCAGCGGGACCCGCTTCTTGCCGATCACCGGCCGCTTCTTGATCACCGTCTGTGGGTGGATCTCCACCGACACCAGGCGCGTCTTGAAGGACGCGTCCCAGAGGTAGCGATCCAGCGTGTCGGAGCGATCCAGTAGGAACTGCTGGATCTTCTGCTCCAGCTGCCACTTCACCTGCTCCTCGCTCGCCCCATAGGCCGACGGCGGCGCGCTGTCGAAGAAGAACTCCCAGGTCCGCATCAGCGTCCCGGTCAAGCGCCCGTCAGCGTGGGTCATGAAGTAGATCCGCAGCCCTCGACGGCTCATGTCGCGCCCTCCTCGCTTCGCCCCACGGCGCTCATCTGAAGCTGCCAGAGCGTCGGGAGGAGATCGCCGAGCCGACTCACCTGGGTCGTCTCCGAGTAGCCCAGCGCGTAGTCCTCCAGGTCAACCGGCGTCGCACGCCCCCCATCGGCGGGCGGATCCCAGACCACCTGACGCACCAGCGGCAGCAGCCGCTCCGGGTTGGGCGGCAGCGGCGCCCGCGCCTCCAGCGCCTCCTGAAACGCCACGACCCCCTCCTGGTGCTCGCGGATCACGTCGAGCGGCGACACCCCTGGCGGCGCGGGCCAGACCCGCACCCGGATCAGCTCCGGCCGCACCGACATCGCGCGCCTCACGTGGCACCCGACCTCGCCCCGGAAGCGCTCCAGCGCGCACAGCCCCACCTTGCGCATCACCAGGTGGTGCACCGGGGCGCTCAACGCCTCCTGGAGGTCGCTCGGGTGTACGCCCTGCGGCGGCTCGCCGTACCGCGCCGAGAGCGCCAGCGACTCCAGCCCGCCGTCGCGCTCGGCGTAGGCCTCCGCCAGCCACTCCAGCAGCCCGCGCCGCGGCGTCCCGAACCAGTCCACGCCGCCCGCCCGAGCCTGCCCGACCCGCAGCAGCTCGACGAAGACCTCGTGCTGCCCCTCCTCGTGCACCTTCACCAGCGCCCGCTTCAGGAAGTAGACGTCCGCCAGGATCTCCAGCAGCTCCGGGCGCACCATCCGCTCCATCCCGCCGCGCATCAACCGGGCGTCCAGCACCGCCCGGCGCCGCTGGCCAGGTCCCCGGAGCTTCGGCTCGCGCGCGAACAGGCGCAGCTCCTCCAGCAACCCCGGCTCCGCCTCGCGCGCCTCGATCGCCTCCTTGAGCCGCTGCGCGAAGGCGCTCAGGCGCTGGCGCATCACGTCCAGGATCCAGACCGGGTTGGCGTGCGCGTCGTGGCCGAGGTTGTGCTGCCGCAGGTGGTGGCGCAGCCGCTCGCTCACCTGCGTCACCTCGGCCGACCCCTGGAGCACCTCGATCTGCTCCAGCGCCTCGGGGATCATCGCCTCCAGGTCGTGGGTCGGCAGCTGCATCACCGACTCCAGCTCCAGCGCCTCGACCTGGGGATCGACCTCCTTCAACGCGTCGACGTGCACCTGGAACTCGCCCCCGCCGACGTACAGCCGCAGGCTCTCCATCGCCGCGCGCCGGTGCGACGTGATGTGCTGGGTCAACAGCGTGCCGAGGTGATCCTCGATGTAGCGCTTCACCGAGCGCGCCCCATCACGCGGATCAAACGCCTCCGCCACGAGGCGCTCGATGACGCTCTCGGTCGCGTAGGCGGTGATGTTGCGATCGGTCAGGCCGCGCCGCGCGAGCAGCAGCGACAGCTCCTTGCGCACGATCCGCACCGCCACCTTGGCCGTCAGCGGCCCGAACGGCACGATCCGGTCCATCCGGTTGAACAGCTCCGGAGGGAAGAACGCCTGCACCGCCTTCGCCACGTCGTGCATCACCTCCTCGACCCGCACCTCGCCGAACCCCACCGGCGTCTGGATCCGCGCCCCCAGGTTCGAGGTCATGATGACCACCGCATGCGTGAAGTCCGCGCGGCGCCCGGACGCGTCGGTCAGGCGCCCCTCGTCAAACAGCTGCAACAGCAGGTTGAGCACCGACGGGTGCGCCTTCTCGATCTCATCGAGCAACACCACACAAAACGGGCGCTCCGCCACCTGCGACGTCAACAGCCCCTCCGGGTGGTGGCGATCGCCGATCAGCCGCCCCGGCGCCCCGGCGTGGCTGAACTCGCTCATGTCGAACCGCAGCAGCCGCGACGGATCGCCGTACAGGTAGGCCGCGATGGACCGCGACAGCTCCGTCTTCCCCGTCCCCGTCGGCCCCGTGAACAGGTACACCCCGTAGGGGCGCCCGGGATCGACCAGCCCGGCCTTGATCCGCGTCACCAGCTCCACCGCCACCTCGACCGCTTGGCCCTGACCCATCACCCGGCGCTCGAAGGTCTCGCGCACCTCCTCCGCCTGGAGCGACCGCGAGGGCTCCAGCAGCACCGACGGCAGCCCCGTCCGCTTCGACAGCAGCGCCACCACCTCGGCGGCGCCGATCGTGGCGCGCTGCTCCTCCTCCTCCTCCGCCCGTGTCCCGTAATCGCGCGCGATCTGACGCTGGAGATCGAGCGCCTTGCCCGGAAACGCCTGCCCCGGGAACAGCGAGCCGCCCAGCTCCAACACCGTCCGATAGGCGTAGGGGCCGAACGCCACCCGGTAGCGCTGCTCCAGCTCGCGGCCCGCATGCAGCATCATCGACAGCGTCTCGCCGGGCTCCGTCTCATGCACGTTGAGCCGCGTGAACTGCTCGGCGAACCCCGGCGCCTCGTCCTCAAGCCGCTGCAACGCCTCCGGCGTGCACTCGCCGACCATCACCACCTCACCACGCGCGAGCGGGCCGCGGAAGAAGTCCGCGAGGCACCGATCGGAGTCGCGCGTCCGCCCAAGGCGGCTCCAGGTCACCAGATCCTCCACCCACAGCACGCACCGCCGCGTCATCACGTCCTGAAGGATCCCGATGCAGCGCTCCTCCCAGTCGCCGAAGTAGGACATCCCGGCGATCAACCGCCGCCCGCTCAGGCTCCACACGTCGTGGACCCGATCCAGGTTGCGGTGGGCCGGGTAGCCGTCCGCCTCCAGCCGATCGACCAGCCAGCGGTTGAGCAGCGTCGTCTTGCCCACCCCGGGCGGCCCCACCACCAGCGTCGAGGCCAGCTTCCCGCCGCCCAGCAGCAGCTGAAGCTGCTTGCGGTACGGCTCCCGCGCCAACCCGACCGACAGCGCCCCGTCCGCGGCCTGCGGCGAGAGGTTGACCGCGATCTTCGGCAACACCTTGTAGCCGCGCTTCTTGTTCTTCTTCTTGCCCTTGCGCGAAAAGAGATCCACCTCCAGATCGTCCCAGACGCTCTGCTTCCGATCGGGCAGCTCATCCAGGATCGAGGCCGGGCGCGCCGAAAAGGCGATGATCCGCAACCGGTCGCGCCCCTCGGTCTTGAGCTCCGCGATCTCCTCATCGTCCAACTCGACCCAGTCCCGCTGGAAGAAGGTCGCCGCCTGGCTCGACAGCTCCTCCCGACGCTCCAGCGGGAACCAGCTCCCCTGCCGGTGCGGGTGGTAGACCACGAAGCGCCGCTCCTCGCCGTTGATCCAGCGGGGCTCCAGCACCAGCGGGAAGGTCCCAGCGATCTTGCGGCGCCGACCACCCCCCTTGAGGCTCAGCTCCATGTGGACGCGCTCCAGGCTCAGCCCCCGGTGCAGCTCGAACTGCTCCAGCTCGCGCGCCTTGACCCCCTCGATCACCTTGACGAGATCGCGCACCAGCCCTTGCTGGATCTTCATCGTGTTGCGCCCGCGCGCATGCCGCGTGTGCTCGCCGAGCCCGAGCGTCACCCAGTGGAGCGTCGGGCCGTCCTTGCGCTGGTAGATCGGTATCGAGAACTGCATCAGCCCCCACCCCCGCCGGACCGCTTCGGCGCGCGCATCACCCAGCCGCCGCCGCGCTGCCGCTCCCGGTACTCCGGGCGCAGCTCGCTCCGGGCGTCCTCGGCCAGCAGCTCACACGGCTCAAACCAGTGGCGCGTCCGCGCCTGACCCAGGAGCGGCGTCAGCTCCCCCGAGAACTCGGGGACGTCCGGGCAGCGCGCATGCCACAGCGCCCACCGCTCGGGCACCTCCGCGAAGCACAGCACCTCCTTGACGCCCCCGTTGCAGTTCGTGCTCACCACCAGGACCGACCCGGGCAGCTCCCCCGGCTCCTCCACGCGGAGCACCACGTCGTGGTGGAACTCCCCCTGCGTCCAGTGCTCCAACAGGCGGTACCCGCCCGCGCGCGCCTGGACGCGATCCAGCAGCGGCCCGAGCAACATCGCGTCGGCGAACTCCTGCAACAGCTCCACCATCGTCCGTCTCCTCCTCCGCGTCACGTCGTCGCGAACACCCGGCTCGGGTCGCGAAACGACTTGAACTCCAGCCCGTTGCCGCTCGGGTCGCTGATGAACAGCGTCGCCTGCTCGCCCGGCTGTCCGGCGAACCGGATGTAGGGCTCGATCAGGAACGTCACCTCCGCCGCCTTGAGCCGGGCGGCCAGCGCATGCCACTCCTCCCACGGCAGGATCACCCCGAAGTGACGCACCGGCACCTGGTGACCGTCCACCGGGTTGCGCTGGGCGTCGCTCAGCTCCTCCAGGGCCACGTGGGCGGAGATCTGGTGACCGAAGAAGTCAAAGTCAATCCACCGATCGCTCTCTCGGCCCACTTTTGCGCCAAGAAGCTCGACGAAAAATGCCCGAGTCTCCTCGATGTCGGCGATCGGGAAGGCCAGGTGAAAGGGAGGCAACGTCATGGGAGATCTCCTTGGGGAGAGTGAACCCGGGTTCACCCGGTCGTGTCGTCTTCGTCCTCGTCGTCCTTCTTGACCCGATCGAGGAGCCCGGAGAAGAGAGGGTCCAGGCGCTCGCCGCGCGCGTTGAGCGCCATGAGGTGCTCGAACACGACGTCCTCCCAGGAGCCCCAGTAGGGGTGGGCGCCGGGGTCCGGCTCCAACTTCATGGAGCGCGCGCCTCCCAGGATCTCCAGCGTGTCCCCGGCCCGCCTGGAGATCCTCCGGGTGTGCCGCTCGGGCTTGCGGATGCTGAGCACGGCGTCCTCGATGAAGGCCGGGGGCTCCACGTGGCGCGCCCACTCCGCGGGCTTGATGTCGGTGCGCAGCGCGAGCGTGTGGACGAGCAGGTGGCTGGGGTCGTGCTCCCCGCCGAAGTTGGACCAGCGGTGGAGCCCCGCCTCAAAGGCCAACATGACCCCCGCCCAGGACCCCTTGATCCGCAACAGCACCTGGCGGAACGACCGCTCCTCCTCCTGGAGGCGGCTGCGCAGCCAGCTCCCGTCGCGCGACGGACCCCACCAGGGGTTGCTCCAGGAGGTCTCGTCGCTCCGCGGCGTGACCCGGTGGCCGTGCGCCCGGAGCGACCAGCCGCGCTCGTCGATCAGGTCGAGCAGCGGCAGGAGCCAGCGATCCATCGGGCGCCCGGGGTCGGGCTCCTGCACCAGGAGCGTGATCTGATCGCGCTTCGGGCGCAGCGCGAGGGTCATCTTGATCAGGTGGTGCTGGAACCGCCGGTAGGCCTCGCGCGCCTCGGCGACGAAGGGCGCCAGCCCCTCCTCGTCGAACAGCGCCGACATCCCCAGCTCCTCCATCTCGTAGACGGCGCGCCGCAGCGACGTGGCCTCAGACCACAGGGTGTTCAGGTGGTGGTGCTCCGCCTGAAGCTCGGCGAGCTGCGCCGACGCGCGTCGGTCGCCCCGCCCCTTGCGCCCATAGTTGAGCTGCGCCTGGATCACCTCCAGGCGATCGCGGACCTCGTCCACCGCGTCCCACGCCATCCAGGCGTCCACGCGGCGGCGCATCTCGGCGATCCCCGCCATCCCGTGCAGCTCCTGGCGCGCCTGGGTCGCCTTGCCCTGGAGCACCACGCCGGTGAGCCCGCCGCGGCTCCACCCCGTCAGCTCCAACTTGCGCGACCCCTCCTCCTCGGGCCACGGCTCGCCCTCGCGCGTCACCAGGACCGTGGCGTTGCGCAGCCGGTGGCTGTGGGCGGCCAGCGCCGCGGCCAGCGGCGCCACCAGCGTGTCGTCGAGGTGCCTGCGCAGCGCCCGGGCGCCGTACTTCTCGGAGTAGCCGCCGCGCGCCAGGTGGGCCAGCGCCGCGTCGCTCAGCTTCAACTGGATCCCCGCCTCCGCCAACCCCTGACGCGCCTGGATCGCGTTCAGCAGCACCTTCGACACCTCCGCCACCTGCTCGGGGGTCAGCTTGTGAAAGGCGATGATCCGATCCAGCCGGTTCACGAACTCCGGTCGAAATGTCGCGTTGACCTGATCGACGTAATACGTCTGCAACGCCCCATCGTCGCTCGACGCCAGCAGCCCCACCTTCGGGCGGTGGTGCGCCGCCCCGAGGTTCGAGGTCATGATGATGATCGCGTTATGAAAGTACGCCGTCCGCCCGCGCGCGTCCGTCAACCGCCCCTCGCCGCACACCTGAAGCAGCAGATCGAACACCGCCGGGTCGGCCTTCTCGATCTCATCGAGCAAAAGCACGCAAAAAGGCTGCCGCCGCACCTCGCGGGTCAGCATCCCCTCGGCGCGGTCGGTGCCCTGGATGAGCCGCTGCGCCGCGCCGGGGTCCATGAACTCGCTCATGTCGAAGCGCACCATCCGATCGGCGGCGCCGAACAGGAACGCCGCCAGCGAGCGCGCCATCTCGGTCTTGCCCACCCCGGTCGGCCCCACGAACAGGAACACCGCCAGCGGCTTGCCCGTGGGCTGGAGGCCCGCCTTGACCACGCAAACCGTCTCCGCCACGCGCCGCACCGCCTCGTCCTGGCCAATCAGGCGCGCGCGGAAGTTGGCGACGATCGCGTCCAGCTTCAGCGCGTGATCGTCGCGCAGCAGGAACTCCGGGATCCCCGTCTTGAGGGAGAACACCCGGTACACGCGCCGCTTGTCGATCGTGATCGGCTCCCCCTCCGCCGTGCGCTCCCGATCAAAGAGTGAGCGGGCCTCCTCCAGCAGCCCGACCGCCTTGCCGGGGAACGCCTGGTAGGGCATGTAGCGATCGGTCAGGTCGATGAGCACCTCCACGGCGTCCATCGCCAGGTTGGGCCGGTGGGGCGCGTGGCGCCCGAGCCACTCCACGCGCCGCTGGATCGCCTCGGTGGTCTGCGCCGCGGTCAGCGGCTGCACCCGCAGCCGCCCCAGACAGCTGAAGAACCCCACGTGGCGCCCCTCCATCCGATCGACCTGCTCCGACGTCAGCTCGCCGACCAGCCGCACGCGCCCCTCATCGAGGAACGGCTTGATCGCCCCGGCGAGGTCGGCGCCGCCCTGCCCAGGGCGCTCGACCAGCAGATCGCGCAGGTCGTCGAAGTAGAGGATCGCGTCCAGCAGCTCCGCCGCCTCCAGCACGCGCCGAAGCCTGGCCTGCCACTGTCCCTGGATGCTCATCCCGGCGATCAGCCGCGCCCCAGAGGTCGCGTAGACCGGGCGCACCCGACCGTCGCTGCGCTCGGCGCGGAGCCAGTCCAACAGGAGCGCGCTCTTGCCACATCGCTCCGCCCCGACCAGGAGGACGCTCAACCGCTCCTTGCCGGACAGCAGGCCGTGCAGGGTCTTCCGCTCGACGTCGCGGCCGATCAACGCGGGGGCCTTCTTCGCCTCGGGCCAGTCGTGCACGGCGGTCGCGATCGACTCCAGCACGTCGCGGGCCTGCTTGCGCTTGTTCTTCTTCGCGAGCGCCCGCTGAAGCGACGCGTGTCGCCCCTGGGGGCCGCGCTGGAGCAGGTTCAGGTCCACGTCGAGCGGCTCCAGCCACGCCCGCTGGCCAGGCAGGAGCCTCAGGAACTCCTGTGGGGACAGCTCCATCGCCGCGATCATGCGCTGAACCTCGTCGCCCACGCACTGCTCCAGGTCTTCGTCCGGGCGCACGTAGAGCATGTGGACCAGCGGCAGGATCATCACCCAGGTGGCGGTGCCGAACGGGATGACCGCGCACGGGATCGTCACCGACAGCGTCCGCGCCTTGATCTGCCGGGGCAGCTCCTCACGCACCAGCGGCACGTCCAGTTCCAGCAGCCAGGTCTCCTCGGGCAGCGCGTAATTGGACAGCTTCTCGGGCTCGATCTGGAGGAGGTGCTCCTCCAGAAACGCCTTCAGCTCATCGAGGCTCGCATCGGAGCCCCCGTAGTTGACCAGGTTGGGCTCGGTGACCGGGTAGACGGTCTGATCCCCGTTGAACAACTCGCGGACGGCGATGCGGGTGGTGAGCGTGAGTTGAAGGTCCTCGGACGCGGTGCGGCGACTCATAAACAGGCGTGTCCTGTGACGCGAGCGGTGTGCGGAGCCATGATGTCAGACCCGCTTAACCTGGCAACGCTCCCCCCCGGTGTCCAGGGGTCGGCGCGCATTTTCCGCCAACGCGCGCGGAGCGGCGCTGACCTCGGAGCGGGTGGAGCGCGTGCAGGGGTTCGAAGCGGCGCAGGCTCGCCGCCTACCGGTAGGGCGCCCCCTCGTGCGTGAGCAGGCTGAGCGGGTAGATCGGGGCGCCGTCGGCGACGTGCTGAAACAGATCGCGGAACTCGGTGCCGCGCAGCGGGAGCTGCTCCAGCTCCTCCAGGGTCACCCAGCGGGCTTGGAGCGACTCCTCATCGGCGACGCTCTTGGGCGGGGTGTCGTCGGCGGGGCGGGCCACGAAGATGACCCGCATCCTGGCATGCCCGTCGGGGCTGGGGGTGTGCTCGACGCGGACGATCCCCTCCAGCTCGATCGGGATCCCGGCCTCCTCCATCGTCTCGCGGATCGCGGTCTGGGCGAAGGACTCGCCGGGCTCGACGCGGCCCGCGGGCAGGTACCAGAGCTGACCGTGCTTGCGCTCCTGAACGACCAGGAAGCGCCGCCCGAGGCGGACGACGATCAGCGCGAAGCTCCAGGTCTCGATGGGTCGGCGCGCCATGGTGAGGTGCTCAAGAAGGGAGCGACCCGCCGCCCCTGAGGAGGCCAGGGCCTCCTCAGGGGCGAGGCGGGCTCACTCGGAGGCGAGGTTGCGGAGGACGTACTGGAGGATGCCGCCGTGGCGGTAGTACTCGACCTCCATGGGGGTGTCGAGGCGCGCGACCACGGTGAACTCGCGGGTGTCGCCGCCCTCGGGGGTGACGCGCACGGTGTACTCGCTGCGGGGGCCGACCCCCTCGGAGAGGCCAACGACGTCGTAGGTCTCCTGGCCGGTGAGGCCGAGCGAATCGATGGAGTCGCCGCTCTGGAACTGGAGCGGGAGGACGCCCATGCCGATGAGGTTGGAGCGGTGGATCCGCTCGTAGCTCTCGGCGATGACCGCCTTGACGCCGAGCAGGAGGGTGCCCTTGGCGGCCCAGTCGCGGGAGGAGCCGGTGCCGTACTCAGCGCCCGCGATGACCAGCAGCGGCGTGCCGCTCTCCTGGTACTTCATGGACGCCTCGTAGATGGACATGATCTCATCTTCGGGCAGGTAGTTGGTCCAGCCGCCCTCGGTGCCGGGGGCGAGCTGGTTGCGCATGCGGACGTTGGCGAACGTGCCGCGCATCATGACCTCGTGGTTGCCCCGGCGGGAGCCGAAGGAGTTGAAGTCGCGACGCTCGACGCCGTGGCCGACGAGGTACTTGCCCGCCGGGCCGTCCACGGGGATCGCGCCAGCGGGGCTGATGTGGTCGGTGGTGACCGACTGCCCGAGCTTGCACAGGATCCGGGCGCCCTGGATGTCCTGGGGCTCGTCGGGGGTGAGGGTCATGCCCTCGAAGAAGGGCGGGTGCTTGACGTAGGTGCTGGCCTCGTCCCACTCAAAGGTGTCGCCGGTGGGCACGGGGAGCGACTGCCAGGCCTCGTCGCCCTTGAAGACCTCGCCGTACTCCTTCTGGAACATCTCGCTGCGGAGCGACTCGCGGATCGCCTCGGCGATCTCGACCTCGCTGGGCCAGATGTCCTTGAGGAAGACGGGGTCGCCGCTGGGGTCGTGGGCGAGCGGCTCGCTGTAGACGTCGATGTCCATGGTCCCGGCGATGGCGTAGGCGACCACCAGGGGGGGCGAGGCGAGGTAGTTGGCGCGGATCCGGGGACCGATGCGGCCCTCGAAGTTGCGGTTGCCGCTGAGGACGCTGCACACCACGAGGTCCTTCTCATCGACGGCCTTGCCGATGTGGGGGGGCAGCGGGCCGGAGTTGCCGATGCAGGTGGTGCAGCCGAAGCCGACGAGGTGGAACCGGAGCGCCTCCAGGTAGGGGAGCAGGCCGGTGGCCTCGAGGTAGTTCATGACCACCTTGGAGCCGGGGGCGAGGCTGGTCTTGACCCAGGGCTTGACGTCGAGGCCGCGCTCGACGGCCTTCTTGGCGAGCAGACCCGCGCCGACCATGACGGCCGGGTTGCTGGTGTTGGTGCAGGAGGTGATCGCCGCGATGGTGACCGCGCCCTGGCGGAGCTTGTAGGACTTGTAGTCCTTCTCGATCTCGACGTAGTCGCCGCGGACGTCCGCGGGGTTCTTGCCCATGATGGTGAGCAGGTTGTCGAGGGTCTTGTTCCACATCGCCTTGGACTTGCTGAGCGGCACGCGGTCCTGGGGACGCTTGGGACCGGCCAGGCTCGGCTCGATGGTCGCGAGGTCGAGGGGGAGGACGTCGGTGAAGGTCGGGTCGGGGGTGTCGTCGGTGCGGAACAGCCCCTGGGCCTTGCAGTAGGCCTCGGCGAGGGCGGCCTCGTCGCTGCGCCCGGTGAAGCGCAGGTAGTTGAGGGTCTCCTCATCGACGGGGAAGAAGCCGACCGTGGCGCCGTACTCGGGCGCCATGTTGGAGATCGTCGCGCGGTCGGGCAGCGGCAGGTTGGAGAGGCCAGCGCCGAAGAACTCGACGAACTTGCCGACGACGCCGTGCTTGCGCAGCATCTCGACGATCGTGAGGACGAGGTCGGTGGCGGTGGTGCCCTCGGGCATCTGCCCGGTGATCTTGACGCCCACGACCTCGGGGATCAGCATCGAGATCGGCTGACCGAGCATGGCCGCCTCGGCCTCGATCCCGCCGACGCCCCAGCCGACCACGCCGAGGGCGTTGACCATGGGGGTGTGCGAGTCGGTGCCGACGAGGGTGTCGGGGTAGGCGACCATGTCGCCGTTGGCGTCGGCGCGCTTGAAGACGGTGCGGGCGAGGTACTCAAGGTTGACCTGGTGGACGATGCCGGTGTCCGGCGGCACGACCTGAAAGTCTTTGAACGCGGTCTGAGCCCAGCGCAGCAGGGCGTAGCGCTCCTTGTTGCGCTCGAACTCCAGCTCGGCGTTGCGCTTGAAGGCGAGCGCCGAGCCGAAGTGATCGACCTGGACCGAGTGGTCGATGACCAGATCGGCGGGTTGCAGCGGGTTGATCTTGCTGGCGTCGCCGCCGAGCTTGACGATCGCGTCGCGCATCGCCGCGAGGTCGACCACCGCCGGGACACCCGTGAAGTCCTGCAGCAGCACCCGCGCCACGCGGAACGCGATCTCGGTGCGCTCCTCGATGTTGGCGGGGTCGAAGTTGGCCATCGCCTCGATGTCCGCCTTGGGCACCGTCGAGCCATCTTCGTAGCGGAGGAGGTTCTCCAAGAGGATCTTGAGCGAGAAGGGCAGCTTCTCGACGCCCTCGTAGCCACCCTGAGCCAGGGTGGGGAGGCTGTAGTAGGTGTAGGTCTCGTCGCCGACCTTCAGGGTCGATTGAGTTCCGAAGGTGTTCTGCTGCTCGGTCATACGGCACCTCTGGCGTGCTGGTTCCTGCTTTCAGGGCGTGTGCGTCCCCACACCCCCGTTGCGTGATTCAGGCTCATATCGCGTTCAGGTCCACCGCTGCAAGTCCCAGCGGCAGCAAGCGCCCGGATCCCGGCTTGACTCTGCCTCAGGGCGGGATTATCCAGTCCAGACGGCGCGGCCGGAGGCCGCGCGGCAGAACCCCAGAGGTGCATCATGTTCAAGCAGTTCAAGGACAAAGCCCTGCAAGGCGCGATGAAGATCATGCAGTCGGAGCAGGCGCAGCGGGTGATGAGCTCCCCCGAAGTCCAGAAGGCGATGATGAAGGCCGTTCAGACGGGCTTCAAGGTCAAGGAGGACATCGCCAACACGCGCAAGGTGCTCACCAAGCGCCTCAACATCGCCAGCGGCGACGATCTGGCCAACCTCAAGCGCAAGCTGGATCGCCTGGAGCGCAAGGTCAGCGACCTGCGCGACGAGAACGAGCACCTGCGCGCGCAGGTGGACGGCGAGGACGACGCCGAGTGAGCGGTCACGCCGGGCCGGAGCCCGGCAGCACGCTCACGACCCCGACCCGATCCCCCTCGGGCATCTTCAGCAGCCTCACCCCGCGCGCCGAGCGCCCCGGGCTCGGGATCGCCGTCGCGGCGATCCGAGCGACGTGCCCGCCGCGGGTCAACACGAGCAGATCCTTGTTCAGCGACGGCAGGGGCGCGATCGCGGCCAGCTCATCCCCATCGAGGTGGGGTCGCATCAGGATCATCCCCTGGCCGCCGCGCCCCTGCACCCGAAACTCCTCCAACGCGACGCGCTTGCCGTAGCCGTAGGCGCTGAGCACGACCAGCTCATCGCAGCCGTCGGTGTTGAAGGCGCCGATCACGGTGTTGTCGTCGCCCAGATCCATCGCCTTGACCCCCTGGGCCTTCAGCCCCATGGTCCGAACATCCCGAGCGCTGAAGTGGATCCCGTTGCCCGCGAGGCTGGCGCAGAACACCCGCGTGCCCCGCTCCCGCTCCAGGAAGGCTGTGCAGATCGCGTCCTCGTCGCTCAGGAGCAGCGCCTGCACCCCATACCGATCGGGTCCGTGGCGGCCGAACTCCTTGATCGCGCTGGCCTTGATCTTCCCGCCGACGGTCACGTGGGCGAAGCGGTTGCAGCGCCGCATCTCGCGGCGGGACCACATCGCCACGATCGACTCGTCGCTGGCGACGCCGACCACATCGGCGGCGTGCAGCACGTGCCCCTCGACGCTGGGCACGATCCGGCTGTCGAAGCTGTGGGCGGTCCCGACGTTCGAGATCGCGACGATCGCCTCCTCGTCGGGGTTGGCCAGCGCCACCTCAATGTTCACCCCGGCGCCTCGAGGGGCGAACGGATCCACCTCGGCGGGGGTCTGGTGCGAGGTCCTGAACCGATCGGCGGCCACGGTGAACACCGCCCGATCCCCGGCGACCATCACCACGGGGCCGTCCCAGCCCTCCTCCGCCTCGCGGGGGAAGTCCTCGACCTCGTTGGGGCCGTCGTCGCTGTGGCTGATCCGAACGGCTGGCGGCGGCGCGGTCGCCGCCGCGGGGGCCTCGCACGCCTTCACCAGCGCCGTCGCCAGCGCCGCGTCCCAGGAGCCGTACATCGCCTCCCCGCGCATCACGAGCCCGACCCCCTCCGCCCGCTCCAGCAGCTCCTCCCCGTCGCTGACCTCCGCCGCCAGCTCCATGATCTGCGTGACGATCTCGTCTGACATCACCCACCCCTCCCGAGCGTCGCCGACTTTGAGGCCCGCGACATCTTGAATTGCTGTATTTCGATCTTCGTTACCGAGAAAAAACACGCACCGCCGCCTTCATGAGAACGCGACCGAATCTGCATGAAGCCCGACAACATCGGCATGCGAGCCCTATTTGAAAAAACCGGCACGGGTTTCGCTTTACCAGCGAGAGGCGACGCGAGGCTTCTCAGCCTCCAGTCGCTGCATCAAGGGCCTGACATGGCGACGACATCATACACCGAGTCACGGGCGCGCCTCCACCATGCGGAGCGCCCGGGCGGTGGAGGCGTCGCCCTGGGTCAGGCCCCGGGAGGGCGCCGGGCCGGTGTGGGCCGTGTTCTGCACGACTCAACCCGGATGATCTCGGCCTCACGGCCGACCGATGGTGAGCCAAGTGACGATCCAGGTCATCGAGCGCTCCGGTCCGACCCCGAGCAGACCCGCGCCGGAACAAGGCCCACACGAGCCCGGCGCCCTCCCGATCCAACGGCGCGAGCCCACCCCTCGACGCGAGGGCGTGGGCTCGCAGTCGTTCCACAACTCTGGACGCGAGCCTGCGCCGATGTGTACCCTGGGCGGCGTTGAGTGACGACGACCACCTCCGCCCACCGCGGCCCCTCAGCGGGCCGACTGGAGCCGACCCATGCGATCCACGACCACGACCGATCCGTCCATCACCTCCTCGGGCCTGACCCGAGAGGACCTCACGCTGCTCACCTGCCCGACGTGTGGAGGGGGCGAGCCGCGCTATTACGGCACCTGGCGCCATGAGCGGGTGGAGCGGGGGGCGCTGCGCTGCATGGCGTGCGAGGCGATCTGGGACGTACGGGGCGGGGTGCCGCTCATGGTGCAGGAGAGCCAGGTGCGCGGGACCGATCGGCTGATGCGGGTGATCTACGACAGCCTCCCGTCGCTGCACGATCCGATGACCGACCACCTGCTGCCGCTGCTGGAGTTCGACATGCAGCCCACCCACGTCACGCGGGAGAGCTACCTCAAGCACATGCGGCTGGGGGAGCTGACCCCGCGCGCGCCAGGTCACCCGGTCCGCGTTCTGGAGGTCGGGATCGGCGGGGGCGCCAACCTGCCGATGCTCCAGGAGCAGCTCCCGCCGGGGTTGGAGGTGGAGTTCTGGGGGATGGACCTGAGCCAGGGGATGCTGCGGCAGTGCCAGAAGCGGGTGGAGCGCGACGGGCCGCGCCGTACGCGCCTCGTGCTCGGGGACGCCCACGCGCTGCCGTTCGCGACCGGGGCGTTCGACCGGGTGTTCCACGTGGGGGCGCTGGGGAGCTTCCGCGACCCGGGGCTGGCGCTGCGCGAGATGGCGCGGGTGGCGCGGCCCGGGACGCCGATCGTGGCGGTGGACGAGCAGCTCGACCCGGCGCGGTCACACAAGCTGCACCACAAGCTCACGTTCCGGCTGCTCACCTTCTACGACGACACGCCGCACTGCCCGAGCGAGGAGCTGCCGGAGGGGGCGACCGAGGTGTCCGAGGAGCAGATCAGCCGCTTCTACTACTGCCTGTCGTTCACGATGCCCTCGGAGCGGGCGCAGTCGGCGTCGTGAGGGGCGCTCATATCAACTCGTGTAGCGACCTTTCTACACGAGTTCGTATCAGTCGTGGCGCTCGGGGTTGAGGACGAGGTCGATGAGCTTGAGGTTCATCCCCCCGGTGAAGTCGATGGTCGCGCCGTTGAACCACTCGGCGGCGTCCCCGGCGAGCACGGAGACGAAGCGCGCCACCTCCTCGACGGTGCACATGCGCCCGGCGGGGTTCATCCGGCAGTGGGCCTCCTCAAGCTGCTGGAGCGTGTCGGGGGCGTAGACGTGCCTCAGGGCCGAGGTCATGACGGTCCCGAACTTGAGCATGTTCACGCGGAACCCCTCCTGGCCGAGTTCGATCGCGAGATGATGGACATACTGTTCGAGGGCGGCTTTGGAGGCGGAGACGGCGCCGGTGTTGTGGAGGTGGGTGTGGTCGAGGGGGTTGTTGAGGGCGAGCAGGCGGGCGCCGGGGGCAAGCAGATTGGCGTCGTACAGCTCGCGGGCCCAGTGGACGAACGAGTGGGCCATGGCGTTGAAGGTTTTTTCGATCTGGCGAGGGTGGAGGACGTCTTCGCCGACAACGAACTGGCCCATGGAGGCGCTGGCGATGGAGTGGACGAACATGCGGACGGAGCGCTCACCCGCGATCTGAAGGAGGCGCTCGGCGCCCTGTTGGGCGCCCTCGGCGGTGCCAGCGTCGGCGACCCACATCTCGATGCGGCGCCCGGTCTGTTGGACGGCGCGCTCGACCTCCGCGGCCTGGTCGGCGTAGCAGCCACGGTGGGCGCCGAAGATCTGGAGGCCGGGGTCCTGAGCCAGCGCATGCGCGACGGCGGCGCCGGTGCCGGATGAGACGCCGAGGATGACGGCCCAGCCCGCGTTGTCGTTGTCTTCGTGTGTCGTGGTCACGACGGACTCCTTGCTCGTTTTAAAGGCGGCGCGCGACGTTGAGCAGCCGCTGCACCTCGGTCTGGACGTGGGCGCTGAGGCGCTGGAGGGCCTCACGGTCATCGACGTCGACGGGGCGCCCGTTGAGGGTTGGCTCGATCGGGTCGCCGATCAGCTGGCGAAACTTCGCAGGGAAGGGGAACGACAGCGGCCACAGCCCCTGGGGGCCGACCCCGAACCAGACGGGGAAGCCCATCGGGGAGTTCAGCGCGCGGGCGAGCCGGTGGCCGTCATTGAGGCCGATGTAGGTGTCGTCCACCCCCGCGCAGGCGACGGGGACGATGGGGAGGCCGTACTTGATGGCGAGGCGGAGGTAGCCGGTGCGGCGGCCCCAGTCGACCTGGTAGCGGTGGAGGGCGCTGCGGCACCCCTCGCGGGTGCCGCCAGGCTGAACGAGGATGTGCTCGCCGCGCTCGATCGCCTCGGCGAGGCTGCCGTCGTCCCCGGCGACGAAGCCGAGCCCGCCGCTGAACCAGCGGAAGACGGGGAGGCGCCGCGCGGCGCTGTGGACGATGCCGTGGGGCATGTAGCCGAGGGCGTCGTGGATCGCGACCGTGAGCATGCACTGGTCGTAGGCCAGCGGGCGGCCGTGGTAGCCGACGATCAGCGCGGCGCGGCCCCCGGTGAGGTGCTCCAGGCCGTGGACCTCGTAGCGGTGGTAGCGCATCATGGCGCGCCAGTAGCCGAGCCAGATCGTCAGCGGGACGTTGCGCGGCGCGCGCTCGCTCATCGCTCTCCCACGCGGTAGATGGCGGTGCCGTAGGCGACGCCCGTGCCGACCCCGACCATGAGGATGAGATCCCCGGGCTTGACCTCGCGGGTCTTGAAGAGCTGATCGAGGCTGTAGGGGATGGCGGCGGCGGCGACGCTGCCGATGCGATCCACGACGCGGACGGCGCGCTCCTCAGGGGCGCCGAGCCCTTCCAGGATGGCGTCGAACATCCGCCCGTTGGGTTGGTGGGGGAGCACCCAGTCGATGTCGTCGATCGTCAGCTCACAGGCCTCCAGCATCTGCCGGGCGCTGTCGAGGATGTAGGTCAGCGCGATCCCCTGCATCTCCTTGTTGGGGGCGACGAACTGCACCTGCATGTTGGGCTCGCCGAACTGATCGGGGCGGCGGAAGATGACGCTGCTGGGGTGGCTGGCGTCGTTGCTCAAGCGCATCGCGAGCAGCCCCTCGCCGTCGGTCGTCGTGGGGCCAACGACGGCGGCGGTGGCCGCCGAGCCGAAGACGAGGTAGGTGCGGTACTCCTCAGGGATGAGGAAGGGGTCGATCAGCTCCACGACGACGAGGCCGATCGGCCCCATCCCGGTGACGATCGAGCGCGCCGACAGGTCGAGGGCGGTCATGAAGCCCATGCAGGCGTTTGTCAGGTCGAAGCAGTCGCAGCTGCCGTTCAGGCCCAGCTCGCCGATGATGGCGTTGGCCGTGGCGGGGGTGAAGGTGTCGCCGCCAGCGGAGTTGATGAAGATGATCCGCTCCAGCTCGCGGCCGTCCATCCCAGCGTCGTCGAGCGCCTCCCGGAGGGCCTGGGCGCCCATCTGGGCGCGCGTCATCTGGTGGGCGCCGACCCAGTAGCGGGTGGCGATGCCGATCTTCCGCTCCAGCTCCTCGGGGTCACGGTCGGGGAGGGCCTCCTCGACCAACTCGCGCGTCGTCACCTCGCGCCCGAAGACGCAGCCCGACGTGCCCATGATACGCATTGGAAACACGCGCTCTCTCTCATGCGGGCCGCGCTCACGCGCGGCGTTGAACCCCTACCCCACCTCCTCGACGGCGTGGAGCGCGCAGACCGACTGGTACGCGCGGGTGATGTGGGGCATGTGCTCCTCGACGTCGGTCAACGCCTTGTGGACGATGGCGTCCCCTTTCGCGAACTCATGGATCCGGTGCTCGGCCATGCCGAGGTCGATGGTGTAATCCGCCTCACGGCCCCGGTCGATGCCGCTGCGCCACATGAGCAGGTAGGCGGACTGGATGAAGTCCGAGAGCCGCTCCAGCGGCCGGGTCATGTTGGGGAGGTTCTGGGTCAGGCGCGGCGCGTCCACGAGCGTCAGCGTGGTGCGGGGGATGACGTTGCTCGCCAGCACGAAGTCCGCGCCCGCGTCCCAGACCACGGACGCCGGGACGATGTTGATGATCCCCCCATCCACGAGGCGCGTCGTCCCCGAAGGCATCGAGGGGAACACCGGCGGCAGGCTCGACGAGGCGCGCACCCCGTCGCTGACCTTCCCGCCGTCGAACACCACCTCCTGGCTGGTGAACAGGTCGGCGGTAACGGGGAAGAACGGGATCTCCGTGTCCTCCATCGCCATCGGGCCGATCAAGCCGTCCACGAAGTGGATGATCGGCCGGGTGCTGATGGTGCTCGCGAGCAGGACCGTCTGGATCCGGGCGCGGCGGCGCATCAGCTCGTCGAGCGCCTCCATCCCCCCGGCGGCGTAGAGTCCAGCCACGAGGGCGCCGAAGGAGCTGCCCGAGACGTAGTCGACCGGGATCCCGGCCGCCTTGAGGCCGCGCAGCAGCGCGACGTGGGCGAAGCCCCAGGCGCCGCCGCCGCCCAACGCGACGCCCACCGACTGCCCGAGCAGGACGCGGCCGAGGCGCGCGCAGGCGCGCCCGAGCGGGTTGTTGTTGCTCAGGAGCGCGCCCAGGTTGCCGTCGCGCCAGAAGGCGCTGGCCGTGGCCTCGTCGAGCGGCACGCGCACCTGGTTGCGCTGCGAGTTGCCCGTTCGCGGCCCGACCTCGCCGCCGATCAAGCGCGCGTCGACGTGGAACTGCCCGTTGCGATCGGGGACGTCGTAGGAGAGCTGCCCGCGGTGGAACTGCACCACGGCGTCCGCCTGCTCGATCACCTCCTCGTGGGCGCGCGCCTGGGCGGAGGTGGCGATGATGATGTTCTCGGCGACCGCGCTCAGCGCGCGGGTCAGGGCGAAGACGTCGTCAGGGTCGCGGGGCCAGAGCACCGAGATCCCCCACCCCTCGGGGACGCGCATCCGTCGCACGGCCAGCCCGCCGACCTCATCGTCGTCGCACGCCCACCCGAGGCGCCGCGCCGTCCCCTCGCCGTCCAGGTCGAGGAGGACGGGGGCGAGCCCCGCCTCGGAGCGCACCGCCGCGGCGACCCCGTAGGCGAGCGTCGTGGCCCCCATGCGCCGCTCGGCGGGGGCGATGGCGATGACGTTGGAGGTCAAATCGAGCTGGCCACCGATGCTCCACCCCAGGCTCGTCATCTCGTCCTTGAGCCTGCGCAGCACGCGCGGGTTCTGGCGCGTGATCGCCCGGAAGGCGGCGCCGGGGACGCGAAGCGCCTCGGACTCCTCGGTCAACACGAGGCGGGTGTGGGGCTCCTGCTCCAGGATGATCGGCACGTGGTTGAGCAGCGACCCCTGGACGTGCACCGCGAGCGGGTGCGAGGAGAGCCGCGCGTCCTCCAGGCCGTGGAGGCGCACGTTGCCTCGCACGACGACGTAGGCGCTGTCGGTGGCGAGCAGGAGCGGCTCGCGGCGGCTGCCGCGCGGCGGCCCCTTGACCAGGTAGGAGGTCTGGAGGAGCCGATCGAGCGCCTCGCGGCCCAGCGAGCGGAGCAGCGAGTTCATCTTCATGACCCGCAGCAGCTCATCGGCCCGGTCGCGGACCTGAACGAGGTTGTTGCCGTAATCCAGCAGAGTGGGGTTGTCCGCGAGCAGGCTCATGAAGCGCGCCGCGGGCACCGACAGAGTCAGCAGCGGGCTGAGCGCGGTCACCTGAGCCATCGTCATGGTCCTGCGGATGACGGCGCGCTCGCCGATCAGGTTGCCTGGCCCGATCTCGGTGATGGTGCGCAGGAACCCGCCCTGGGTGCGCACCGCGACCGCGACGCGGCCCTCGACGAGGAGATCGATGCTCCGAGGCCGCTCCCCCTCCTCGATCACGACCGCGTTGGGTGGGTACTCCGCCCAGGACATCTCGGCGAGCACCGCGTCCTGCTCGGCCTCGGGCAGCTGCGCCAGGAAGCTGCTCTCCAGGAGCCAGTCGCAGTCACGCTCGGTGAGGCTGACGCGCGTTGTCAATTGGATGCTCCTCTGGGGTTCAGGCCAAGCCCACTCCAACCGACGTGAGCTTAAAGGCCATCCTCGCTCGGGTCAATGGCGCCCTTGTGCCTGACGGCCTCGAACCCGGCCACGAATGATTCAACTCTCGCGAGGGGCGTGGTATACTCCCAGGAGGCTTGAGCAGGACACAGCCCATCCAGGCCAGGCGCTGCTCACCGAGCCAGGACGAGCCGCCCGCGCCTGACTCCGTATGAACCGTATCCGAGGGGGAGAGCCGAGGAGCCCCCGCTGACGGCGATATTCATGGCGAACACCAACCAGGCTACGCTGTCCATCAAGACCATTGGTCGGCGTTATCAGCTTCTGGACTTCCTCGGTCGGGGAGGCATGGGAGCGGCCTACAAGGTGGTCGATCGTCTCACCGGGCGCGTCGTGACGCTCAAGCGCAGCCTCGCCGCGGTGGCCGACGCGGACTCGCGCAGCCCCTCGCTGCCCGCCTCCACCAACAGCATGAACCTCTCCTCAGGGGGCCATCGCAACGGCCTCGGTGACCTCGGCTTTGAGTTCACCCAGGACGAGGTGTCGCGCGATGAGCTGACCGACGACCCCCTCAACGGTGACGGCTTCACCCACAAGCAGCTCTCCTGGTCGCAGCTCCGCAGCCCCTCCTTCGGGCCGACGACCCCGAACAAGCCTCGCCTCCCGCTCGCGGGGACGCTCGAGGCCCCTGGCACGCCCCTCAGCTTCTTCACCCAGAACGCCACCCAGACCCGCACCGGGCCTGATGGGATGCTCATCGGCCCGCTCAGCGGGCTGGAGGACACGTTCGAGCCCAGCCAGGAGTGGTCGCTCCAGCTCGGCCAGTCCCACCTCTCCAGCCAGGAGCGCGCCACCAGCCCCTACAGCAGCCCCGAGCTGCTGAGCCTCGCCCAGGAGTTCCGGGTCCTGGCCAGCCTCCACCACCCCAACATCATCAAGGTCCTCGACTACGGCCTCGATGAGATGTTCCAGCCCTACTTCACCATGGAGCTGGTCCGCGACGCGGAGGACATCGTGGCGGCGGCGCAGGGCAAGCCCCTTGAGGAGCGCGTCCACCTGCTGCTCCAGACCCTCCAGGCGCTCGTCTACCTGCACCGACACAAGATCATCCACCGCGACCTCAAGCCCAGCAACGTCCTCGTCTCCAACGGGCACGTCAAGGTGCTCGACTTCGGCATCTCGCTCAGCCAGGACGAGACCACCCAGTCAGACCGGGTCGCCCCCGCGGGCACCCGCGGCTACATCGCCCCGGAGGTCTTCTGCGGCATGCCGCCCAGCGAGAGCTCCGACCTGTACGCCTTCGGCGTGCTCGCCAGCCGGGTCCTCTTTGGCATCTCACCCTCCGAGCTGTCCACCCTCACCCCGGAGCGCCTCAGGTGGCTGCCCGACCAACACTTCGCTCCCCTCTGCGACACCATCAAGACCTTGACCTCGGTGCTCCCCGAGGAGCGCTTCAGCAGCGCCCAGGAGGCGATCAGCGCCCTCTGCAAGGCGGTCGGGCAGCCGCCGCCGGAGCAGAGCGACGCCGAGCGGGAGAGCTTCCTCCAGGCGGCGCGCTTCGTCGGGCGGGAGGACAAGCTGGAGCTGCTGCTGGAGCAGTTCAACCAGACCCGCGAGGGGCGCGGCGCCGCCCTCCTGCTCGCGGGCGAGAGCGGCGTCGGCAAGACCCGCCTGCTCGGCGAGGTGCGGACGCGCGCGCTGGTCAAGGGGGCGCTGGTGATCCGCGGTCAGGCGCTCGCCAACGGCAGCAGCCCCTACCAGCTCTGGCGCGAGGGGCTCGCCCGCCTGGCGCTCACGAGCGAGCTGTCCCCGCTGGAGATCAGCGTCCTCAAGCCCCTAGTCCCCGACATCGGGCGGCTCACCAACACCGTCGGCGAGATCCCGGACGCCCCCGCTCAGGACCCCGAGTCGGCGCAGGCGCGCTTGATCGGGGTCCTGGAGGACATGCTCCGGCGCCAGGCGCAGCCGGTGCTCATCATCCTTGAGGACCTCCAGTGGGCCGGGATCGAGAGCCTCAAGGTGCTCGCCGAGCTCAACAAGGTCCTCTCGGTGATGCGGGTCATGATCGTCGGCAGCTACCGGGACGACGAGGTCTCCCGTGTGGCGGAGCTGTTGCCCGACCTCCCCACGCACCGGCTTGAGCGCCTCGACCGCGACTCCATCGCGGAGCTGAGCGTCTCCGTCCTCGGCGACACCGGGCGCAACCCGGAGGTCCTCGACATGCTCACCCGGGAGACCGAGGGCAACCCGTTCTTCCTGGTGGAGCTGGTCCGCGCCTGCTCGGAGCGGCTGGAGCGGCTCGATCAGATGACCAGCGACGACCTCACCCAGACGGTCCTCCCCGAAGGGATCGCCGCCCTGGTCCGCCGTCGCCTGGAGCGCCTCTCGGAGCCGCTCCGCGACCGGCTCCGGCTGGCCGCCGTGGTCGGCCGCGACGTCGACTTCAAGCTCCTCGATGAGGTGGAGGCCGAGTACCCCTGGGAGCGGGAGCTGGGCCGCTGCGTCGACGCCGCCGTCATCTCCATCGAGGAGGGGCAGTGGCGCTTCGCCCACGACAAGATCCGCAGCCACCTCCTGGAGGAGCTGTCCGAGCGCGGGCTGGTCCCGACCACCCACCGCCGCGTCGCCCTCGCGATGGAGGCGATCTACGGCAAGAAGCCCGAGTACACCAGCGCGCTCGCCTACCACTGGGGGCGCGCCGGGGATCAGGTCAAGGAGGCCCACTACACCGGCACCGCGGGCGCGCAGGCCCTCCAGATGGGCGCCTGCGAGGAGTCCATCAAGCTGCTCAACCGCGCCCTGCGGCTCCTCACCCCCAACGTCGAGGACGGCGCCAGCGGCGCGCGCCTCAGCCCGCTGCGCTTCTTCTCCGAGCTGGCCAACCTCGATCAGCAGCTCGACCCCGACAGCGAGAAGGTCTGGCTCGGGCGCCTCGAAGGGCACCTCGCCGAGGCCCACAGCCAGCTCGGGGAGCACAAGACCGGGCAGGAGCACGCGCGCAAGGCGCTCGCCCACCTCGGCCTCCCCATGCCCTCCAACCCGGTGCACTACGTCGGCGGGCTCCTCGGGCAGGTCGGGCTGCGCGTCCTCCAGAGCTACTTCCCTCGCTTCTACGACGAGCAGGACGACCGCGCCCGGATCACGCGCCTCATGGCCACCGCCATACAGACACGCACCACCGAGAGCTTCTTCTACACCCAGGAGCCCATGCCGCTCCTCTGGTCCGCCTTTCGCGCCCTCAACCTCGGCCAACCCGCCGGGCCGTCCCCCGACCTCGCGCGCAGCTACGTCCTCATGGGCGTCGTCCTCGGCACCATGCCCCTGCACAGCATGGCCGAGCAGCACTGCCAACGGGCGATGGAGATCGCCGAGGGCGTCGGGCGCCCCTATGAGCTGGGGTTCGTCGGCCAACGCAAGGCCGTCTACAAGCTCTACGTCGCCCAATGGGAGGAGGTCGTCCAGGGCCTCCAGCGCGTCCTCGACCTCGCCGAGCAGGTCAAGAACCCCCGACAGGCCCTGGAGAGCTTCATCATCCAGGCCTTCTCCTTCATCCTCAGCGGCAACTTCCACCGCGGGCTCGCCGACTGCACCTCCTGCTACCAGCTCGCCACCCGACGCGGCGACCTCCAGGTCCAGTTCTGGTCCCTCATCGGGCGCGCCTACTGCCTCATGCGGATGGGCCGCGCCGTGGACGGCCTGCCGCTGATCGAGCGCAGCGCCGAGCTGATGGGCGATGAGCTGGCGAACGCCGACGCCATCTTCTACCGCGGCATCATGTCCCTGCTTCAGGTTCGCGTCGGCGACCGCATCCAGGCGCTCGACTTCGCTGAGCGGACGCTCACGCTCATCAACAAGCAGCCCCCCGTCGCCTGGTGGACCGTCCTCGGCATGTCGTCCGCGGTCGAGGCGACCCTGCTGCTCATGAGAGACCCCGGGCGAGACGACCTGGAGCACTCCATCTACGTCCAGCTCGCGCGCGACCTCTGCGACGGCCTGCTCACCTTCGGGCGCAAGTTCCCCATGGGCCGCCCCTCCTCGCTCCTGCTCGACGGCGAGCTGCGCCGCGCCATCGGCGAGCGCCGCAACGCCCTCAAGAGCTTCCGAGAGGCGATCGACGCCGCCCAGGCGCTCAACATGCCCTACGAGCAGGGCCGCGCCCACATCCGCCTCGCCCAGACGCTCGCCGCCACCGATCCCCGGCGCAACCGACACCTCAACAAGGGGCAGCGCCTCCTCAAGCCCCTCGGCGTCCTGCACCTCCGCGAGGAGGCCGCCTCCCCGCCCGCCGCCGACGACATCACCCTCTACTGAGCCCTTCCTGACGCCGCCCGCTCCAGCGCCTCGTAGGGATCGCCGCCGCCCTCCTCCACGATCCGCTGGATCGCCTCCATGAACGCGACCAGATCGCCGCCCTCCCGCTCCAGGATCGCCTCAAACCACGCGCGGTTGGCGTTGTAGGTGCGAAACTGCATCAGGTGCGCGTTGCCCCACGGCGCCCGGGCCTCGATCACCCGATGGTACAGCTCCGGGTGATGAAAGCCCTTCGCGTCCACCCGCGCCGGGAGGCTGGCGAAGATCGCCGCCTTGCGCTCCAGCTTCTCTCGCCTCGGCGCGTCGGACGTGTAGAGCGTGTCCAGCTCCTGATAGACCTCCAGCAGCGTCTCGCGCCACCGCTCCCGATCCTCAGCCACCCACACCGCCTGGCGGTGCACCTCCGAGTCGACGCCGTAGCGCGCCTGGAGGTAGCGGAACGCCGCCTCATCGCCCACGAAGCTGGCGAAGCTCTCGTTGAAGGCCACGCTGCCCGGGATCCAGACCGTGGCGTGGGTCAGCTCGTGGAGGATGACGTTGGCCAGATCGTACGTGCTCCACCCAAGCATGTGCAGCAGGATCGGATCCTCAAACCAGCCCAGCGTCGAGTACGCCCCCACCGGCCGCTTGTAGACGTCGAGCCCCTCGTCGGCCAGCTCGCCCACCACCGCGTCGGCGTCCTCATCGGTGAAGAACCCCAGGTAGGGGACCGTCCCGACGATCGGGAACCACCAGGTGCGGGGCTGGAACGCGACCGGGTCGCACCCCGAGACGTTCCAGATCGGGCGCGCCCACCCGGTCGCGACCGTCTCGTAGTTGGCCGAGCCCGCGAGCCCCAGCTCCCGACCAAAGCGCTTGACGTCCGCGACCGTCTCCAGCGCGCTCCGCTGCCACGGCTCCAGGGCGCAGCGCTCCAACACCTCGTCCACGGGCTCCCGGTGGGCCAGCAGCTCCATCTGGTAATAGCTCGAACGCACGGTGTAGCACCCCGACGCGACCACCCAGACGCACCACACCACCCACAACCGCTGGCGCCACCCTCGGCGGGGCGCTAGGCTGTGGCGCTGGTGGCCGCGAGGCGCTGACGATGGAGAATCAACCATGGGCGAGACACCTCCATTCTGGAAGACCACACCGCTGCACGAGATGACCTCGGAGCAGTGGGAGTCGTTGTGCGACGGCTGCGCGCGCTGCTGCCTCCACAAGGTCATGGATGAGGAGACCGGGCGAATCCACTACACCCACGTCGCCTGCCGCCTCCTCGATCGCGACACCTGCCGCTGCACCCGCTACCCGGAGCGCGCCCGCCTCGTGCCCGACTGCGTCACGCTGACCCCGGACAACACCTGGATCATGCCGTGGATGCCCGAGACGTGCGCCTACAGGCGGATCCATGAGGGGCGCGACCTGGCCTGGTGGCACCCGCTCGTCTCGGGCGACCCGGAGTCGGTCCACCTCGCCGGGATCTCGGTCCAGGAGCTGACCATCGCCGAGGAGGAGGCCGACCTCGACGACCTGGAGTTCTACATCGTGGACTGGATCGAGGCTCACTCGAGTGACACCGAGGGGTTCAACGAGGCGGACGCCGAAGTATAGGCCTCGGCGGCATGCCGAGTAAAGGCGGGCCTGGTCGCATAACACAAGGCGACCGGCTGTTACGTGGGCATGCCGCCAGGGGCATGGTGTTGTTTCATTGAGGGAGCATGAGGCGCATGGTTCATTCAAACGTGAAAGGCCTTCACAGGCTGGCGTGGCTGGCGCTGGCGGCGGCGCTGACCTGGTCTGGCGTCGCCCACGCCGACCCCCTGCCCGACTGGCGCGCCACCGACGTCAAGGGCCGCACGGTCGACACGAAGAGCTACCGCGGGAAGGTGCTGTTGATGTTCATCAACTCGCCGGAGCTGAAGGGTCAGATGTGGCCCATCACCGGGCGTCTGATCCTCAAGTACGGCGACCACGCGCGCCTGGAGCAGGTGACGCTGGTCGATCTGCGCGAGGCGCCGCTGACCTGGCAGGCCGCGGAGCAGATCAGCGGCACGGTGACCGAGAAGATCGCCGCCATACACGACTGGAACGTCACTCACATCAAGGCGCTCCTCAAAGAGCACGACAAGCCGCCCATCCGTGGCCTGGATCGCAAGCTGCACGTCATCCTCGACTGGGAAGGGGGGCTGATCCAGCGCTACCCGGCGCAGGACAGCCAGAAGACCATCTCCATCGTCGTCATTGGCCCGCAGGGCGACCTCATCGGCGCCTGGCCCGGGCACCAGCTCGACCGCGCCATCCAGGCGATCGACGCCACGCTCAAGACACTCGCCGACTGAGCGAGCCCGCCCCCGCGCAACAACCCCACCTCCTGAAATCCAGGCCGCGGCGACCGAACGTGAACAAGACTCACGGTTTCCGATTGACGCCAGGCGCCACATCCCCGAAAGTTCATGCGTGCTCTGAGCGAGCTGGCGCGCACGAACCGATCCAACACCCACCCGCCAGCGATGACACCACCCACGGAGAACCCCCCTCATGCGGCTCGATCCGACGATCCTCTCGACCCGGCTGTTGATGGGCGCCGCGCTCGCGGTGAGCGTGATGACCGCCTGCGCCGATGACTCCAGCGGAGGCGACGCGATGTCCTCCGGCGACCCCGACGCCGGGATGACGGCGGACACGTCCACCTCAGGGACGGACGACACTGGCGCCGCGGACACTGGCGCAGAGGCCGACACCGGCTCCACAGCAGACACCAGCGAGGGGATCCCTGAGGTGACCCCCCGCGAGGCAGGCGCCCGCGCGCCCCGCACCGCGCCGTGCGACGAGCTGGATCCGAGCCGCTGCCTGCTGCCCTGGCCCTCCGATCGGTTCCTGCGCGCCGACCCGACGACGGAGACCGGCCTGCGCGTGGCGATCGACCCGGGCTCGGTGGTGGAGGGGGACGACGTGACGTCGCTCAACCGCGCCGACGGGCACTCGCGCAACAGCCCGCTGGTCACCGCCTTCGCAGGGGAGTACGACCCGGAGACGGTCGGCGATCGGGTCTCAGGCGCGATCCGGCTGGTCGTGTCCGAGCCCGGCGAGGCGCTTGGCGAGGTGGTGCCGCTGCGCTACTTCGTCGCCTACGAGCTGGGCAACCCCGGCGAGACGGTGCTCCTGAGCTACCCGCGGGTACCGCTTCGCCCGAACACGGAGTACGCCGTAGCGGTCATGGACAGCTTTCAGACCGTGGACGGTGATCCGGCGCCGCGCGAGCGGCCCACGGCGGTCGCGCTGGGGCTGGAGGCGCCCCAGGATGAGGCCGAGGCCGAGCTGGTCGCGTACCACGCCCCGAGCCGCGCCGCGTTTGAAGCGGCCGGGCTCGACTCGGAGTCGATCGTTCGGATGTGGAGCTACACGACGCGCAGCCTGACCGATCCGCTGAGCGACATGCAGACGGTCCGCGCTCTGGCGCTTGAGGCGCTCGGCGCGGGCGACGTGACGTTCCGCGTCGATGAGCTGGAGTCCAGCGAGTCGGAGAGCGTCGCCGTGGTGGTGCGCGGGACGGTCACCCTCCCCGACTTTTTGAGCGACGACAACATCCTCTACCGCGACGCGGAGGACCGCCCCGAGGCGCGGGGGACCGTTGAGGCCCCGTTCCGGGTGGTGGTCCCGCAGGGCGAGGGCGACTACCGGGTGCTGATGTACGGCCACGGGTTCGGCGGGGACGTGCGGGACAAGGCGTTCGACGGGGTCATCACGAGCGAGAACGCCGCCAAGGTCAACATCCAGTTCAACGACTGGACCGAAGACGGCGCGCTCCTGCTCGCCGACCGCCTGCTGTACAGCCTCGACGGCGTGGACCAGCTCGCGGCGGGGCTGATCGAGTCGATCGCCGTCGGCGTCACCGTGCAGTATGGCCTGACAGGGGCGCTGGGTGACCTCCTGGCGGCCGAGGAGGTGGCCGGTGAGCCCAACCCGGCGGCGGGGCGCAGGCCCGACACGTCGGACGTGATCTGGGTCGGCGGCTCGCTCGGGGGGACGGTGGGGCTGGTCTACTCCAGCCTGGAGCCGACCGTGGACGCCGCGGTGCTCAACGTCCCCGGAGCGGGCTTCACCCACTACCTGCGGACCTCCAACCTGTACCCGATCCTGGAGCTGATCCTGAAGGTCAACTACAAGAGCGAGGCCGAGCGCGCGGTGGCGATCGCGATGGGGCAGCTCAACCTCGATCGCATCGACGGGGCGGCCTGGTTCGAAGCCGTCGAGGAGCAGCCCGTGTGCCTCATCCAGGAGTCGGTCGGCGACCCGGTGCTCCCCAACATCGGCACCGACTTCCTCGCCTCCAGCGTCGGCGCCCTCCACCTGGGCGAGGTGCTGCACCCGATCGAGGGGCTGGTGGAGGCTGGTGAGGCGGTCGGCGTCAGCGCGATCACGCAGTACAAGGTGCCGCAGGATCAGAGCGAGCTGGCGATCCACGGCTTCGGGGACCAGGACGCGCCCGCGGGGCGCGCGGCCCAGGAGCAGATCCGCGCGTTCATCAACAGCGTGTGGGCGGGGGCGCCTCAGATCATCGTCCCGCCGAGCTGCGTGGATAACACGCCGTCGGGGAGCTGCGACTTCAGCGAGGCGCCGCAGGAGTGACGCGCCGCGCTGGTTGCGGACGCCACGGGCGGTGTGCCATACCTTGAGGAGGCGCGACACACACACGTCCACAGCGGCGAGCGAGGGCGATCTCGCTTCGCGGCGCTCAACCAGAGCTGGCGATGACCTCCTCGATCCTGATCATCACGGGCATGCCCGGTGTCGGCAAGACACGGCTGGCGCTCGCCCTGGCCAACCGGCTCATGGACCTCGATCGCCCGACGCTGGTCCTGCACACCGACGTCCTGAAGATCACGCTGCGCCGCATGGGGCTGGAGGGGCTCACAGGGGCGACCTGGCGCGGCGACACCGCCCTCAAGCTCCAACGGGTGCGCCCGATCCTCGATCGGCACGTCGCCAAGGCGCGTCGGGACGGCTACCACCTGATCATCGAGGGGTCGCTGGCGCTGGGTTACCGCCCCGCGGGCTCGATCCACGCGCTGATGGAGCTTGAGGAGGCGGCGCGCCTGCGCCGCGTCCGGGCGCGCCGCACGCCGGAGTCGAGCGACGACCCGCTGGAGCGCTACCGCAAGCTGCTCACCGAGGCGGTGCGCTCCGACACCATCCACCTCAACGCCGCCGCGCCGATCGACGCGCTCGTGTCGGCGGTCCTCTCGCGGCTCCCGTGACACCCCGGCGCGACCTGGGGTATCACATCGACGCACAGATGGCCGCGCGAAGCGGCGAGACACCCACACCAGGAGATCGAGATGATCAGCCCCAACACCCACCTGGGGATCAACGCCGCGCTCTGCGGCGCTCCCACCGAGCTGACCGAAGGCCGCGCCACCGTCACGCTGACCACGACCCCAGAGATGGGCGCCGACGACGTGGGGCTCGTCCACGGCGGGTTTGTCTTCGGGCTGGCCGATTACGCGGCGATGCTGGCGGTCAACGACCCCAACGTCGTGCTGGGCAGCGCCGAGGTGCGGTTCGTGGCGCCTGTGCGGGTCGGCGAGGTGGTGACCGCGACCGCGACCCTGACGGAGGAGAAGAAGCGCAAGCGGGTGCTGGAGGCGACGGCGTCGGTCGGCGACAAGGAGGTGTTCAAGGGGACGTTCGTGGCGTTCGTGCTCGACAAGCACGTGCTGGCGGACGGGTGATCGGGGCTACCGGCGCGACGTGACCGGCTCCTCCACCACCTCCTCCTCCACCACCTCCGCCGAGGCCTCGGCGAGCCTCGCCTCGAAGTCGCGCAGCGCCTGCTCCTCGTCGAGGATGTCCGCCTCCTCGTCCGCGGCGCGGGCGTGCGAAGACTTGAGGCGCTCCTCAAAGCTGTCGAGCTGCCTCTTGTCGTAGTCGCTGTCCGTGAACCGGGCGTGCTCCAGCGCGTCGTGCTCATGGCGCTCCTGCACGTGGTCGCCCCCCTGCCCGCGGATCCTCCTGAGGTTCTCCTCCTCGATCAGCTCGGGATCCTCGTAGACCCGGGTGTTGAAGATGTGGTCGGCGATCAGGCGCCCGTCTCCAAAGAGGAACATGAAGAGGTCGATGAACGCGGGCAGGATGGTGATCCAGAGGAGGAAGCGGACGAGGCTGCGGCCGATGGCGCGCCCTGGCGTGACGGAGGTGCCGTCGACGTTCATGAGGCGCTGTCCGGTCATGGAGCGCCCCAGTGAGCGCCCCGGGCCGCGGAGCGTGTCGCGCAGCGCGATGTAGCCGATCACGATCGCCATGGCGAACGGGAAGGTGAACGGCAGGATCCCGAGGATCATCACCGAGAACACCAGCGTCAGGTCGACCACGAAGGAGCCCGCCCGGCGCAGCCGCGCCGCGGGCACGATGTTGCTGAAGCCGACCGCCTTCGGGCGCTTGATCGCCTTGGGCTCGGCCTTGGGTTTGATCTTGGCCATGGTCACCTGCGGGTGGGACAGCCGGGAGCCCCGGGCTGTCTGGAGCGACGCTTCACGTACCATACACACCGCCGAAACAGAAGGTCCAGCGCGCTTCAGTAGGGAACCTGCGCGCGGTGTCGGTAGGGACAAGCTCCGGGCGAGTCGCGTTGTTCCGCCGGGCGCAGATTGCGCCGGACGCGCGGGATGAAGCCACGGCCCTGCTTGACCGGGGGGGAGGGATTTGTTAATGGGCTGTGCGACTCCACGAGTCTGGCGCAGAGGGCGAGAGCGAGGGGGTTGAACATCTCATCGCTCACGCTCATCGATCGCCCGCACTTCTCGCACAGCCCAACGCACAGCCCACCGGGTCACGAGGGACAACACACTATGAAGATTCACGAGTATCAGGCCAAGGACATCTTCCGTAAGTTCGGAGTTCGCGTTCCCCGCGGGATCCCGGCGTTCTCCGTTGACGAGGCCGTGAAGGCGGCTGAGGAGCTGGGCGGCGAGCTGTGGGTGGTCAAGGCCCAGATCCACGCGGGCGGTCGCGGCAAGGGGGGGGGGGTGAAGCTCGCCCGCAGCCTCGACGAGGTGCGCGAGCACGCCGAGGCGATCCTGGGCATGACGCTGATCACCCACCAGACCGGCCCCGAGGGGCAGAAGGTCAGCCGCCTCTACATCGAGGAGGGGGCCGACATCGCCCACGAGTTCTACCTCGGCGCGGTGGTCGATCGCTCCACGAACCGGATCACCTTCATGGCCTCGACCGAGGGCGGCGTGGAGATCGAGAAGGTCGCCGAGGAGACCCCCGAGAAGATCCTCAAGGCCGCCGTGGACCCGGCGGTGGGGCTGAGCGGCTACCAGGCGCGCGAGCTGGGGTTCGGCCTCGGGCTGACGGGCAAGCAGGTGCGCTCCTTCGGGAAGTTCATGAACGGCCTCTACAAGGTGTTCACCGAGAAGGACTGCTCGCTGGCTGAGATCAACCCGCTGGTGCTCACCAACGACGGCGAGATCATCGCGCTGGACGCCAAGCTCAACTTCGACTCCAACGCCCTCTACCGCCAGAAGGACGTGATGGAGTACCGCGACCTCGATGAGGAGGATCCTCACGAGATCGAGGCCAGCAAGTACGGCCTGTCCTTCATCAAGCTCGACGGCAACATCGGGTGCATGGTCAACGGCGCGGGCCTGGCGATGGCGACCATGGACATCATCAAGCACTACGGCGGCGAGCCGGCCAACTTCCTCGACGTCGGCGGCGGCGCCAACGAGGAGAAGGTCGCGGCGGCGTTCCAGATCATCACCGCCGACCCGGCCGTCAAGGGCATCTTCGTCAACATCTTCGGCGGCATCATGAAGTGTGACGTCATCGCCAACGGCGTCCTCGCCGCGGTCGAGAAGGTCGGCCTGTCGGTCCCCCTCGTCGTCCGCCTGGAGGGCACCAACGTCGAGCTTGGCAAGAAGATCCTCGACGAGTCCGACCTCAACATCATCAGCGCCAGCTCCATGGCTGACGGCGCCGAGAAGATCCTCGCCGCGGTCAACGGCTGAACAGCCCGTACGCGAAACCACACGCACCACCACAGCCGGAGAGACAGATGAGCATCCTGATCGATAAGAACACCAAGGTCCTGTGCCAGGGCATTACGGGCTCGACGGGCGAGTTTCACACCAAGCAGGCGATCGAGTACGGCACCCAGATGGTCGCCGGGGTCACCCCCGGCAAGGGCGGCCAGGAGATCCACGGGGTCCCCGTCTTCAACACCGTCAAGGAGGCCGTCGCCGCCACCGGCGCCACCGTCTCGGTCGTCTACGTGCCGCCGCCCTTCGCCGCCGACGCCATCATGGAGGCGGTGGACGCCGACCTCGACCTCGTGATCACCATCACCGAGGGGATCCCCGTCCGCGACATGATCGCCGTCCGGCGCTTCATGGAGGGTCGCAAGACCCGCCTGATCGGCCCCAACTGCCCGGGCGTCATCACCCCCGGCCAGTGCAAGATCGGCATCATGCCCGGCCACATCCACAAGGTCGGCCACGTCGGCGTCGTCAGCCGCTCGGGCACCCTGACCTACGAGGCGGTCGGCCAGCTCAGCGCCATGAACATCGGCCAGTCCTCCTGCGTCGGCATCGGCGGTGACCCGGTCAACGGCACCAACTTCACCGACGCGCTGAAGCTGTTCCTCGAGGACGACCAGACCGAAGGCATCATCATGATCGGTGAAATCGGCGGTACCGCAGAGGAAGAGGCCTGCGAATTCTATGCAGCCCAGCCTAATCGCAAGCCGATTGTCGGCTTCATCGCTGGCACCACCGCTCCTCCGGGCAAACGCATGGGCCATGCCGGTGCGATCATCACCGGTGGCAAAGGCACCGCGGAAGCCA
>PBBL01000009.1 GCA_002716585.1 Myxococcales bacterium
AACCGGCGACCTTTCGCGTGAGCTGGTATCATGCCCGGAGAGCGAGGCGCACATCAAGAGGTGACGGCGTGGCGGAGAGCAGCAAGGGGCGAGCGGGGCTCGTGATCGGCGCGGTGGTGACGCTCGTCGCGTTGGGCGCGGCGGTCTGGGTGGTGCGGTGGCACGGCGTGGACGTGGGCGACGTCGCGCGGGCCGTCGCGGGGCCTTCGGACGTCATCGCCACGGTCCCGCCGGGCTCGCCCCTGCCCGAGCAGCCGGTGAAGCTCCTCGCGCTCACCGGGCCGCTCGCCGAGGCGCGCGCCGAGGTCTCCGGGCTCGCCTGGGCGGGGGACGCGCTGCTGCTGCTCCCCCAGTACCCGGAGCGGCTCGGCGAGGGCGCCGGGGCGATCTTCGCGCTCGACCGCGGGGCGATCTCGGCCGCGGTCGTCTCCGACACGACCCTCACCCCGCGCCCGATCCCGTTGATCGGCGACGTCCCCAACGACATCGACCGCTACGAGGGGTTCGAGGCGATCGCCACGCGCGGCGACCGGGTCTGGCTGACCATCGAGCGCACGGTCGGGGGGCCGGACGACCCGGCGGGCGATCTCGTCTGGGGGACCCTCACCGACGAGGGGCTGCGGATCGAGGGGCACGCCCCGATCGCGCCCCAGGCGACCATCTCGAACAAGGCCTATGAGGCGCTCATCGCGCTCCCCGAGGGGCCTGTCGCTTTTTATGAGATCAACGGCGGGGCGCACAACCCGTCTCCCCACGCCGTCGCCTTCACCCCGGCGGGGCGGTCGGTCTCCGAGCCGCCCATGCCGCCGCTCGCCTACCGCCTGACCGACGCGACGGGGCTGGATCGGGAGGGGCGGTTCTGGGTGATCAACTACCTGTGGCCGGGGGATCACGAGCTGGTGCAGGAGGAGGAGGCGCTGCGGACGGCCTACAACGTGGGGCCGACCCACGCGGCGGCGCCGCAGGTCGAGCGCCTGGTGCAGCTTCAGCTCAAGCGCGACGGCGAGCGGACGGAGGTGGTCCGGGTGGATCGCGCCCCCGTCTACCTGCGCCTCGGCGAGGCGCCCCGGAACTGGGAGGGGATCGCGTGGTGGGGCGCGGACGCGGTCCTGGTCGTGACGGACGAGCACCCGGGGACGATGTTGGGGGTGGTGCAGCTGCGCCCGTGAGGTTGCGGCTTGCATCGGGGTCCGTGGATTTGTCAGGATGGTGTCATGGGAGCGGGGCGTGCTCTGGCAGCGAGCCGCCTCGGACAGATGCATCACACAGGACAACGCGATGGTGAGCATGCGGATGCGCCCGCGCTTCGAGGTCGAGGCGGGGGTTGAGCCGAGTGAGGTGTTTGCGCGCTTGAGGCGCTACTTCGAGGACGGGCCAGGGCAGGGGCACCCGATGGCGATTCGAGGCCATCACGTCGAGATCAAGATCCCCTCGCGCGAGCACCACTTCTGGTCGCCGCAGCTGAACCTGGAGGTCCACCCGCAGGGGGACGGCGCCCGGATCGAGGCGCTGTTCAGCCCGCGCCCGGACATCTGGACGCTGTTCATCGCGTTGTACGCGGTGACCGGGTTCGGGACCTTCCTTGGGGCGATCTTCGGCTCCTCCCAGATGATCATCGATCAGCCCCCGATCGGGTTCTGGGGGATCCCGGTGTCGCTGCTTGGGACGTCGCTGGTGTTCGGGGCGTCGATCTTCGGGCAGCGGCTCGCCCAGGAGCAGATGGAGCGCCTGCATCGGATGTTGAACGAGGCGCTTGAGGCGCCCGAGGCGCCGACGGACGGAGCGTAGAGCGTGGCGGACGACACGAGCGGAGCAGGCGGGGAGCCCGCCGACGACGAGAGGGAGGCGCGCCTGGCGAAGGCGCGCCGCAAGACCCCGTGGTGGAACCAGCCCTGGGCGCGCCAGGGCGGCCTGGCGCTGATCGTCGTGGTGGGGCTGGGGCTGCTGGGGCTCCGCGGCTGGGACTACCTGCGCTGGAAGGAGAGCCAGGGCTGGGTGGCGACCTCCGGCGAGGTGACCCGGATCGCGCGGCCGCGCCCGACGGCGGGCAAGAAGATGCCGACGAGCGGGTTTGGCGGGCCGCGGACCGCCGAGGCGAAGTGGGCGACCTACTTCTACACCTACGAGGCGGGCGGTGAGGCGCGCACGTCGAGCAAGGTCAGCTACGCGATCGGCGGCGACTCGGTGCCGCTGGAGTGGATGTCGGAGCTGCCCAAGAAGGGACCGGCGACGGTCTACGTGAGCCCGACGGATCCGACGCTGTCGGTGCTCCGGGTGGGGGACCGGTTCGAGTTCTGGAACCTGCGGATGGCGATCGCGCTGTTCATGGTGGTGGGCGGCGCGGTGCGGCTGGGGTATACACGGGCAGGGTATTGACGCTCAGTCCTCGTCGCCAAAAACGATCCCGATGTTGCGCGCGGTCTGGACGAGGTCGTCGTGGTCGGGGACGATGAGCTTCTGGGCGTCCACCGCCTCGGCGAGCGGGACGCCGACCACCGACGTGCCGCGCAGCGCGACCATCTTGCCGAAGTCCCCACGGGAGACCAGCTCCACGGCCTTCTCCCCGAAGCGGGTGCCGAGGATGCGGTCGAAGGCGCTGGGGCTGCCGCCGCGCTGGATGTGGCCGAGGACGGTGTGGCGGATCTGGAGGTCGATCTCCTCGGAGATCCGGTGGGCGAGCCGCCCGGCGGCCCCGAAGAAGCGCTGCATCGCCCCCAGCTCGCGCTCCCCGAGGGTGCTCTGCTCGCCGTCCTGCGGGCGCGCCGCCTCGCTGACGACGATGATCGAGTAGGGGTTGCCGCTCTCGCGCCGCTCGCGGATCTTGCGGACGATGGGGGCGATCCGGTAGGGGATCTCGGGGACGAGGATGGCGTGGGCGCCGCCCGCGAGCCCCGCGTGCAGCGCGATCCAGCCCGCGTCGCGCCCCATCACCTCGACGACGATCACCCGGTCGTGGCTGCACGCCGTGTCGTGGAGGCGGTCGATCGCCTCGGTGGCGACCTGGACGGCGCTGTTGAAGCCGAACGTGTAGTCGGTGCAGCGCAGATCGTTGTCGATCGTCTTCGGCACCCCGACGATGTTCGTCATGCCGCGCTCGATGCACTGCTGGGCGATCCGCATCGAGCCGTCGCCGCCGATGCTGATCAGCGCGTCGAGGCCGAGCGCCTCGTAGTTGGCGAGCACCTGGTCGAAGATGTCGGCCTCGCGCCGGGTCCCGTCCGGGTCGGTCACCGCGAACTTGAACGGGTCGGAGCGGTTGGAGGTCCCCAGGATCGTCCCGCCGCGGTCGAGGATCCCTGAGACGTGCGCCTCGGTGAGCCAGCGGTTGCCGTGGGGGGAGCAGTAGTCGAGGTCGATCAGCCCCTGGAAGGCGTCCTCGATCCCCATGATCTCCCAGCCGTGCTTGCGAATACCCGCGCGGACCACCGCCCGGATCACCGGGTTGAGGCCAGGGCAGTCCCCGCCGCCCGTCATGATCCCTACCTTCTTGATGCTCGTCATCGCGACGCCCTCCGGGTGCGTTCGTGTTCACATGTCATGCCGTACCAGCACCCGTGTTGTGGGCTCTCCGGCCCCTCGCTGTCAAGCCTCCTCGTCGGGTCGCCGGGGCCTCAGCTCCCCCGCGTAGCCGCCCCGCTGCCAGGCGAAGAGATCCCCGATGAGCACCGTGGCGATGGCGGCCAGCGCCCCCATCAGCAACCCGAACACGGCCACCGCGACCGCCGGGTTGCGCACCACCGCGCCCATCCGCTCCGGCAGCCACGCGACGCACCCGGCGTACACCAGCCCCGCCGCCACCCCCTGCGCCACCAGCGCGCCCCCGGCGAGCCGAAACAGCCTCGCCCGCGACAACCACCGCGGGTCGCGGCGCTGCGCGAGCACGAAGAACACGATCGTCGCCCCCAGCCCCCCCCCGACCGTCGTGAGCGGCCCTACCGACCCGCTCATCGCGAGCTGCGCCGCGACGACCGCGCCCGCCCCCGCGAGCTGCGCGAGCCCCAGCGCCCCGTGCGCCGCCCACGCCACGTCGCGGGCCGGGCGCCCCAGCGCCCGCGCCTCCGTCACCAGCTCCGCCCACTCCGGCACCGCCCACGCCAGGCCGGTGATCCGCACCGACGCGGCCAGGTGGCGCGGCGCGCCCGCGCGATCCCGGAGCGGCTCCAGCGCGCCGCGCCCCAGCACCAGCAGCGCCAACCCGCCGGGCTCCTCCGCGTCCACCACGATCGCCTTCAGCGGCTTGCCGCGCCCCGTGATCGTGAGCACGTCGCCCCGGTAGATGCGGCGGCGCGCGCAGTCCCGCAGCCCCGTGTCCGGGTCCCAGGCGTCGTGCGCGATCGCCGCGCCCGACCAGGTCGCGCCGTTGAGGGAGTAGAAGGTGGTTGGGGCGCCGCCCCCCTCGGGGGCGGGCCCGGCGCGGCGGTACCCCACCACCTGAGCGCCGACGCGGAGCCGGGCGCGCCGCTCGTCGGGCGTCTCCTCAGGTGGCTGGGGGGGTGGGGTGGGCATGGCGGTTGAAGGGCTGCGTCACTCGGCCTCGACGTAGATCTCCGAGCCTCCCTCGCGGAACCGATGGGCCATCTCGTCCATTCCGCGCTCCAGCGCCTCGTCCTCGCTCTGGCCGAGCTGGGCCGCGTAGTCGCGGACGTCCTGCGTGATCTTCATGCTGCAGAACTTCGGCCCGCACATCGAGCAGAAGTGGGCCACCTTCGCCCCCTGCGCGGGCAGCGTCTCGTCGTGGTAGCTCCTCGCCGTCACCGGGTCGAGCGCCAGGTTGAACTGATCCTCCCACCGGAACTCGAACCGCGCCTTCGACAGCGCGTCGTCCCACGCCCGCGCCTGCGGGTGGTTCTTGGCCAGGTCCGCCGCGTGGGCCGCGATCTTGTAGGCGACCAGCCCCTGCTTGACGTCGTCGCGGTTCGGCAGCCCGAGGTGCTCCTTCGGCGTCACGTAGCAGAGCATCGCCGTGCCGAACCACCCGATCATCGCCGCCCCGATGGCGCTCGTGATGTGGTCGTAGCCCGGCGCCACGTCCGTCGTCAGCGGCCCCGGCGTGTAGAACGGCGCGTCGTCGCACCAGGCCCGCTGCTTGTCCACGTTCTCCTTGATCAGGTGCATCGGGATGTGCCCTGGACCCTCGTTCATCACCTGGACGTCGTGCGCCCACGCCACCTTGTTCAGCTCACCCTGGATCTTCAGCTCCGCGAACTGCGCCTTGTCGTTGGCGTCCGCGATCGACCCCGGGCGCAGCCCGTCACCGAGCGAGAAGGCGACGTCGTAGGCGCTCATGATCTCGCACAGCTCGTCGAAGTGCGTATACAGGAAGTTCTCTTTGTGGTGCGCCATGCACCACTTGGCCATGATCGACCCGCCGCGCGACACGATCCCCGTCACCCGCTGCGCCGTCAGCGGGATGAACCGCAGCAGCACCCCGGCGTGGACCGTGAAGTAATCGACGCCCTGCTGCGCCTGCTCGATGATCGTGTCGCGGTAGATCTCCCAGGTCAGCTCCTCGGGGATCCCGCCGACCTTCTCCAGCGCCTGATACAGCGGCACCGTCCCGATCGGCACCGGGGCGTTGCGGATGATCCACTCGCGCGTCTCGTGGATGTCCGCGCCGGTCGACAGGTCCATGACCGTGTCCGCGCCCCACAGCGTCGCCCACCGCAGCTTGTCCACCTCCTCCTCGATGGAGGAGGTGACGGCCGAGTTGCCGATGTTGGCGTTGACCTTCACCAGGAAGTTGCGCCCGATGATCATCGGCTCGCTCTCCGGGTGGTTGATGTTCGCCGGGATGATCGCCCGCCCCTCGGCCACCTCGCGCCGCACGAACTCCGCCTCCAGCCCCTCCCGCTTCGCGATGAACGCCATCTCCGGCGTCACCTCGCCGCGCCGCGCGTAGTGCAGCTGCGTCACCCGCCCGGTGCCCCGCAGCGGCCGCCGCCGCAGCCCCTCCGGGATCTTGTCCAGGTTCGCCGCGTGGGCGCGCTCGACCGGCTCCACGTCGCCGCGCCCGCCGATCCAGTCGGCGCGCAGCGCGGGCAGCCCGCGGCGGACGTCCACCCCCTGCGGGCCGCTCGTGTCGTACAGGCGGATCGGGGGCTCGCCCCCCGTCAGCTGGACCTCCCGCATCGGGACGCGGATCCCGTGAGGCCCCTCGACGTAGACCTTGCGCGAGCCGGTGTAGCTCTCCGCGTAGATGTCGCCGTCGGTCGCCGGGGCAGGGGGGGTGGATCGTGAGGTGCGGTCGGTCATGGGTCGCTCCAGAGCAGATGAGCGACGGATGAGCATGGCGCGACGGACGAGAGCGCGTCTCGGCTGATCGTCCGTGGACCTCCTCAGGATCGAGCAGGTCATGTGACGCCGCGCTCCCTCCGCCGGTGTGAGCCGGTTCAGGTTCCAAGGGTTTGATCTCAATCCCCCGCGTCGCGGAGGATACCCCTGGCGGCTTGATGTCCGCGGAGTCTATGGGCGCCCGACCGCCAGGTCAATCCCTCACGGGGGCAGCAGCTCGATGATCATCGGCTCCGAGAGGGGGATGACGTCGCTCCAGGTGATGTCCGTGGCCGGGACCTCCGACGCGCCGTAGCCCACGACGGCGTACTCGGCGTCCGGGTCGAAGGGGTCGGCCTCGCAGCGCCTGACCCACTCGTCGTGCAGCAGCCCGATCCACATCCAGCCCTGCCGCAGCCCGTTGCCGAAGCTGAACGAGCGCTCGTAGGGGTCGCCCTGACCAAAGCAGTTCGGGTACGCCAGCCACGGCTCCCCGTCCTTGGTGATCACGATCGGCAGAAAGTCGCCCTGGTGCTCCACCCGCATCCGAAAGTCGCGCGAACAGACGTTGCGCACGTCCCAGATCATGAACACCGCGTCCTCGCCCCACACAAACGTGTCCCCGAACAGCTCCATCGAGAACACCAGGCACTCCCACTCCCCCTCGACGCGCCGCGGCGGCGGCCCCGTGTCCTCAGGCGGCGGGGTGGTGTCGGGCGGCGGTGTCGTGTCGGGCGGCGGGGTCGTGTCGGGAGGCGGGGTCGTGTCGGGGCGGTTGAAGCCGTCCTCGGTGAACGCGTCGATCGTCACCCCTGTGTCCTCGGGCGTCGTGTCGGGCGGTGGGGTCGTGTCGGGAGGCGGGGGGGTGTCGGGCGGCGGGGTGGTGTCGGGAGGCGGCCCGGTGTCTTCGGGCGCCGTGTCCATGACGTCGGTGTCCATCCGGTCCAGGGCCGCGCCGCCTACGCCGTCGCTGCTCGAACACGCGCACACCATCAGGGCTGTGAGCCACACCGCCAGGGGGCGGGTGTGGCGTGGGGATCGGTTGGGCAGGTCGGGTTGCATGGACTCTCCTGAGTGGGCCAGCCCCAGTATAGCAGAGCGCCGCGGGATTGCAGCATTGACACCGTGACATCGCTCGCCCATCATGAAGGTGGCTTTGGCGGCTTGCCCCTTCAACACAGCGACACCATGTCCGACAACCCCCTGACCTCATCCCCCGGGTCCCTGACCCGGGCGCACGGTTTCCTGGCACTGGAGTTTGCGAACTATTTGCAACATGAGATGTTTTGATGACGATCAGGCAGATACGTATTCAGGGATTCAAGTCCATCGTCGACCAGACAATTTTGCTTGGCCGAGTGAACTGCTTTATCGGCGCCAACGGCACAGGCAAGAGCAATGTGCTGGAGGCGATTGGCATTCTCAGCGCTGCTGCGGCGGGGCGGGTAGACGATGAGGCGATTATTCGCCGAGGCGTACGTGCAGGACTACCGCGTCTTTTCAAGACTTCGTTCTTGGATACAACGATCCCTCCACACATTCACTTGGAGGCGACCGGCGTACCGGACGCGACTTTCCGAGTGACACTCTTGAATCCACTCGATGCGCCCAAACCTGCTTGGTCATTCAAGACCGAATACCTATCTTCGGGGGACACGGTGAACGTGACTCGCGCACCTCGAAGCAAGAAGGCGCTGAACATCGACGAAACGGCTGGGCTCGCGGCTCTGAAGCGCGTCACCTTGGAGCCGGGTGATCCTGCATCACTGCTCCTGAAGACGCTACAAGACTTCGCAATCTACAGCCCGAATACTCCATCTTTGCGAGCGACAGTACCAGATTCTCAGATGCGAGCGCCAGTTGGGCTCGTCGGTGGTGGCCTTGCCGATGGCTTTGAGGCTCTAAAGCGCGATGTTGACGAGGAGCGTCTCGACGATGTTCTCGAACTGATCGATTGGGTGGGTGGCGTGAGCGTCACCGCGGCCGCAACGAAGTTGCTCTCTCCATCGGTTTCGAGGGCAAAGCAGGTGCTGAAGTTCACTGACCGCTTCATGAGGCCCTCTCGAAATACCCTGAGCGCTTACGACGCAAGCGAGGGGGCGCTGTATGTTCTTTTTGCAGCGATTCTGTGTCTGTCACCTTCCTCTCCAATGTTCTTCGCCATCGACAATCTCGATTCAGCGCTAAACCCACGGCTCGTGATGCGGCTTGTGGCTCGTCTCGCCGACTGGTTGCGCTACGCGAATCCGGACCGCCAGCTGCTGTTCACCGCTCATAACCCTAGCGTGCTGGATGGGCTTGACCTTGAAGAAGATGAGGTCCGGCTCTTTGCAGTCGAGCGAAACAGTCAGGGACATACCGCCGTGCGTCGTATAGAGATGACGCACAAGTTGCTGAAACTTAATGAAGACTATCCCCTGTCTCGCCTTTGGGCGATGGGTCATCTGGGGGCGGTGCCCAATGTCTGACCTTCGCGTGGCTCTGGTAGCGGAGGGTCCAACGGATGCTGTGATTGTCGAAGCGGTACTCAAGGCGCTCTTGACTCGGCCCTTCATTCTTACATTGCTCCAGCCAGAGCCGACACGGCCGAAATTGGGGGCTGGTTGGGGAGGTGTGCTTCGATGGTGCCTCAACTTTGCGAATCGTAGCCCTGCCTCGTTTGAAGACGACCCGAGCATGCCGGGATTCGACCTGTTCATGGTTCACATTGACGCCGACGTCGCCGAGATGAGCTACACCGACGTAAGCAACGAGGTCGCCGCCATGGCAGCGCAACGTGACTGGCCGTTATTGCCGAACTCACACCCATGTCCTCCGGCGCTTGCAAGCGCCGACGTGATGCGGGCTTGTCTGCTGTCTTGGGCAGGTCTGTCGGTGCCTGGGCCGAAGACAGTGCTTTGCGTGCCGTCTAAGGCTATCGAAGCCTGGCTCACGGCAGCAGTATTCGATAATGGCCATGCGCTGCTAAACAACCTTGAGTGTAATCTCAATCTTGAAAGACAGCTCAAGACACTTCCAAAAGCCCAGCGCATCAAGAAGACCAGAAGAGAATATCAGGTGCGCGCACACAACGTCACACAGTCGTGGGCTACCGTTCGGCAGCGATGCTCACAGGCAGAACGCTTCTCCAAAGAATTGAAGGCGGTGATGATACGAGCACTTCCGTTGAACCCGTGATCGACGCTCCTCAATCGGTATCCCCAGACTTTTTGCTCCAACTCAGCTCCACCTTCAGGTATCCAATCTGCTCATCTTCCCCCAACCCATCTTGGGAACTGCCTTACGTGACGATGGTCAGCAGCAACGACCTTTGATGGACCACCTTGGCTGAGGTCCACGATGCTGTGTCTACGTTTCTCAACCCTGTGCTCGTGGGCGCTGATGGTGTCTGGGACCCAGCGGTTTGGGTGTGACGCTCTGAACCGTGATGGCGCTACGGCGAGGGCGGGGCGTGGGGACAGAGGGCGCCCGAGTCGCTTCGGGCGCCCTGAGGGGGGTCAGTCGCCGATGGTGACCATCTCCATCATGCCTTGATCCTCGTGGTGCAGCTTGTGGCAGTGGATCACGAAGCTGCCGGTGTAGGTCTCGGCGAGGTAGCGCGTGGTGATCGACGGGGGGCCGTCGCGGTTCTGCTCGACCCAGACCGTGTCGCGCCAGTGGGGCTGAAGCTCCTCACCGTTGATGCTGCCGCCGCAGACCATGAAGGGGTTGATGTGGATGTGGTAGGGGTGGGCGCCGCCGCCTTCGGAGCTCATCGACCACTCATCGACCGTATCGACCGCGAGGGTGCGCGGCTCGTTGTCGTGGCTGAAGGTGCGGCAGTTGATGTTGAACAGCAGCCCGCCGGGGGGGCCTCCCTCGCAGGGCTCGCCCGTGTCCGGGTCGGTCTGCTGCGAGAAGATCACCTCCTGGTCGCCGTCGGTGGCGCCGTCGCAGTCGAGCAGCGGCAGCGCCGTGCCGTCCAGGTCCCCGTCGCTCGGGAGCGCCCCGGTCGGGGAGCCCGCGTCCTCCGAGACCTCCAGCACGGCCACGATCATGGTGGTGGTCATCATCATCGGGCCGCCGCCCTGCTCGTAGGCCAGGCAGTAGACGCCCTCCTCGTCCGGGGCGGTGATCATCAGGTCGGCGCGGTTGCCCGGCGACATGAACACGGTCGAGCGCTCCTGCTTGGCGTGGTAGGTGATGCCGTCCTGGGCGATCTGGTGGAAGTCCAGCGGCGCCCCGTTGGTGATGTCGGAGCAGCTGTCGTCGGTGCTCGGGTACAGCCCCAGGTTCATCTCCTGGGTGATGCCGCCGTGGATCATCCGCCACCGCTCCACCTGCCCGGGCGGGACCACGATCCGAGGCTGCACCGTGCCGTTGACCTGCACGGAGTCGGGCGCCCCGCCGACGTCCCGGAAGTCGTTGATGGACAGGGTGTCGTCGGTGCAGTCCTGGCCGTCCGGCAGCGGGGTCGCCGACCCGAGCGGCATGTGGGTCATGATGAAGATCCGCTCGTTGGACTCCGCGATCCCGTCCAGGGTGTCCACGTCGCCCTCGATGATGAACGCGCCCGCCATGCCGTTGGCCACCTGGATCGCGGTGGAGCCGTGCACGTGGGGGTGGTACCAGAACGTCCCCGGCTCGTGGGGGCGCCCGCGCGTGTCCTGATCCTCGTCGATGTCAAAGCGGTACTCCGCGGTCGCCCCCGCCATGTGGTGGACGAGCACGTTGTCGGCCAGGAACTCGGTCCCCGTCGCGTACTCCGGCTGCACGTGCAGCCCGTGGGTGTGCAGGTTGGTCATGTTGAAGTCGTACGTCACCCCGCCCGGCCCCGGAGGCCCGACCGCCTGGATGTCCTCGCCGCCCATCCCGTTCTCGAAGTCGATCCGGATCTGCCGCTCCGCGCCGTTGACCTGCGGCGCAGCCCGCATGGTCGGCCCAGGCACCGAGCCGTTCCAGGTGCGCAGGCAGTACGTGGTCCCGTCGATCTCAACCGCCGCGGGCTCCATCCTCAGGTGGTAGACCCCGTCCCCGTCCGGCTCCCACTCCGGCGGATCCACCCAGGTCGAGCGGTCCACCACGTCGCCCTCGCAGGTCGGCGCGGCGCCCTCGTTGTTGATGCACGTCCGCTCGCCGCAGCCGCCGTTGTCCGTGTCGCACTCGTTGATGTCCTCGCAGGTCGGGTCCGCCCCGTCGTTCTCGGTGCAGGTCCAGAACGCCGCGTCCCCGCAGAAGTTCTCACCGGCGCCGTTGGCCTCGCAGCCCTCCGGCGCCTCCTCGCAGTCGTCCGGGCAGGACGCGGCGTCCTCCGCCTCGTCGCAGATCCCGTCCCCACACTCACCGCCCATCATGTCCGGCGCGCAGTAGCCCTCCTCGCCGCAGATGAGCTGCATCTGCCCGACCATCGGGCAGTCGTCGTCGGTCTCGCAGGTCGGGACGCAGGCGCTCCCGCGGGGCGTCTCCGCGCACACGCACCCGTCCGGGCTCCGGCAGGCGTCGCCCTCGCAGTCGGCGTCCGTCTCACAGTCCCCGCCCATCATGGCGCAGTCGTCCGGGCAGGACGCGGCGTCCTCCGTCTCGTCGCAGATCCCGTCCCCGCACTCGGGCATGCCGCCGGTCGTTCCACCGGTTGTGCCGCCCGTTGTACCGCCTGTTGTACCGCCGGTCGTTCCACCTGTTGTACCGCCGGTCGTCCCGCCCGTGCCGCCGGTCGTCCCGCCGGTGGTGCCACCTGTCGCATTGGATGTCGCGTTGGACGTCGCATTGGACACCTCGTTTGAGTCGCCCGACTCCTCCGAGCTGTCGGAGCAGCCGGCGCTGACGCCGATGGACAGCGCCAGGATGGCGGCCCAGCGGAGCCGCGTCGTGTTGAATCTCATGGTTGAGCCCTCCTGATGTGTGATGGTTTCTCTCCTCCATGGAGTGGGGGAGTGCAATTCGCGGTCCACTGTGTGTGGATCCGGTTCCGATGTGTTGATCTTGGGTTGCAGTATAGAGGAGACGGCGGGGATGGAAAAGCCGTCTCCATGACCACCTGTCGACCTGACGCAGCGCTCCCGCTAAGCTGAGGTCAACGACACCAGCGAGGTTTCTCATGTCCACTCCAACCGCCGCGCCCCTCATCAACCGACGAGCCTCCTGCGTGACCGCGCTGTTCGCGCTCCTCCTCCTCGTGGCCTGCGGAGGAGGGGAGGGTGGCGGAGGCGACGCGCCGGACACGGGCGCGGCAACAGATGACGTCGGCGTGGGTGACGTGGAGTCGCCCGATTCGGGGGGAGGGGGGGCGCTGAGCGCCCGCGTGGCGCTTCAGTTCGAGCCGGGGGAGGGGCGCGCGATCCTCGTGGAGGTGGCGCTGGCGTGGGAGGGGGCTGAGGCGCCGCCGATGAACACCTGGATAGACGCGCTGGAGGTGACCGCGGCGTACGGCGTGCTTGATGAGCTGAGCGAGGTGTCACCGGGGCGCTACCGGGCGACGCTGCTCCCCCCCGAGGAGGACGAGGCGGGCGACATCTGGACCGGGGAGATCCCGGTCACCGCGAGGGTGGTGGTGTCCGGTGAGGTGGTGGCGGAGCAGCGACGGGTGCCGTTGGTGTTGCCGTTTCGGATGGAGGGGTTGGGGCAGCCGGAGGCGGTGCCGGGGTTGGTGAACACACCCGGCATGGAGGACAGCCCGGAGGTGAGCCCCGACGGGGAGCTGATCATCATCGGCAGCTACTCGCCGGTTGATCTGGGCTATTGCCAGGTTCAGGGCACGGCGGTGGACGCCGTCGGGTGCAACCACAACACCTACGATCCGAGCGCCCGCCCCGACATGTTCGGGGCGGCGCGGATCGTGGATGGGGAGACGATCGTGCACGCCATCGACAGCCTCGGCTACGACCCCAGCACCTTCCCGACGCCCATCGCGACCCCGCCGGTGGCCAGCTTCGGGTTCCGGCGGCAGCCCGACGGCTCCTACGCGGAGCCGTTCGTGCTCGGGGGGGACGCTGAGGGGTACACCTGGAACCAGACCTACGGCTACACCTTCGATCCGGTGGTGGCGGGGCGCGTGTTCTTCTCCTTCAATGAGATCAGCGACACCCCCGACACCCTGAACGACATGTGGCAGGTGGACATGGTGGTCGGCGAGGTGAACCGCTTCGGCTATTACGAGGAGGGGGAGCTGCGCGGCTGGCAGGGGGTGCGCGTCCCCATCGCGGACCCGACGTCGGTGTGCGGGGAGGCGGCGTGTGAGTACGGCAACCCGAACATCACCGCCGAGCGGCTCTGGTTCGACAACGAGCGTCAGACCGACGACATCTTCTTCGTGGACGTCACCCGCGACGCCCAGGGGGTCGCCGTGGCGTTCTCGCCGCCGGCGCGGGCGGCCTTCAGCCAGGCGGAGCGGGGTGAGACGATGCCGCACTGGCACGGCGGGTTCCTCTACTACATGTGCGGTCAGAGCGTCTGCCGCTCGCGGCTGCTTGAGGGCGCCGATCCACGGCTCGACGCGAGCTGGGAGCCCGAGCAGGAGCTGCTGTCCGGGACGACCCGGATCCCCTGGCAGCTCAAGGGCGGGCGCTCCGGGCGAGTGGTCGCGACCAGCGAGCCCAGCGTCGCAGATGTCGAGGTCGACGGCGAGGTCCAGACCTGGCTGCACTTTGGCTACATCATGCAAGTCCACTACGGGGCGGGGGATCTCGACTTTGGCGGGAACTGGAACATGGGGCGGGTGCGGATCCGGGACGGATGGTCCAAACGCGGCGACGACGGGCGCCTCCGCTCACCTGGGCGCTGAACTCCCGTCGCCGCAGCGATGGAGGCTCGTCGTATCGACGTCGCGGCGAGCGCCTGAGCCGGTGACCCAGGGGCGGTTCAGCTCCGGGGGGTTCGTAGATCGTCCAGCGGATGAACGAGCCTGGCGGCCCAGTTTCCTTGCCTATCCAGGATTCGATGTGCGAAACTGCGTCTATTCTGGTGAACCCCATCACCCTGAACAACCCAGGACCCCCCACAAAAGGAGCCGTATCATGACCCAGGAGCACCTGAACGCCGAACTCCCCGCCCTTGAGGCCATCGCGCTCAGCGATGTCCGCAAGCCCAACGTCGCCATGAGCGTCTACCTGCTGGAGAGCAACCGGATCATGGTCTACCTCACCGAGAAGCCCGACGTGCGGCGCGCGCTGTTGAGCGCGGGGCTGAAGATGGGCGAGGAGCTGTTGACCGAGGACAACCTCCTGCCGATGCTCACGTCACGCCTCGGCGCGGCCCGCTACGCTCAGGCGAGCTGGGACGCGGTCCGCAGCACGCGCAAGCCCGAAGAGGTGCGGGCGCAGGAGGACGCCGCCTACGACCTGCGCGGTGATCTGGTGGCGGCGTCGCGCTGGAACCTGCGCCACGATCGCATCGCCCAGGGGACCCTCAACGCCATCCAGGAGGGCGACGGGATCGCCGATCTGATCACCGATCTGGACGCCCTCGCCGTGCTGATCCTCAACAACCAGGCCGCCTTCACCCACGACGCCCACTTCGACGCCCAGGCCAGCGCCGTACACGCGCAGGAGGTCGCTCAGGCCCTCCGCGCCGTCGAGGCCGAGCGGAGCGGCGAGGGGCGCGAGGACGCGCTCCAGCTCCGCGATCGCGCCTGGACCCACCTGGAGGTGTTGATGGCGGAGCTTCGCGCCGCGGGCCGCTACGTCTTCCGCAAAGACCCCGACCGCCTCATCCACTTCCAACGCCTCACCACCCAACGCGCGTCAACCGGCGCCTCGCCCGAGCCCGTGACGTCCTGACCACGCCCCGAGTTGGCTCGCGCCCGCCTCACCCTGGTCGCCGGTGCCCATCGGCAGATGCTCCCCCTGGTGAGCCCCGTGCTCCCCGACACTCCGCGAATCCTCCCGCGCGCGGTCTGGATGCTCCCCGACACAGGTTGGGGGCTCCTCGACGTGAGGCGGCTGCTCCCGCGCCCGGTTTGGTCTCTCCCGCATTCGGTTTGGTCTCTCCCGCGCCCGGTTTGATCTCTCCCGAACCCTCCTCGACTCCTCCCGCGGCGACGTCACCTGCTCCCCGACGTGGCAAGGCGTGTGATGGGCTTGCGTCAGCTGCTCACGTGGTGCGGGAGCGGTTGACGCGCGTGCGGGAGCGGTTGACGCACGTGCGGGAGCGGTGGGGGAGGGGGCGGGAGCGTCTGAAGGGTGTCATGGGGTGGCTGAAGGCGTCATGGGGCGGCTGCCTCATGGCGCGGGAGCGATGAGGTGGGGGAGGGGGGCGGCTGTCAGGCATACGGGTTCCAGCGACCCTCCTCAAGCCATGTTCATGGCGCGCTGAGCAGCGGGCGTTCTCCGAGGAACGCGTCCCCGTGGCTCAAGACCTGCATCGGCTCTGGGGGCTGCCCGCGCCAGTGGTGCGTGGTGGTCGCGCCATCAGGCAGACAACGCGCGAAGCTCGCCTCAAGCTGCGCGCGGTCGGCCGCGTCCGCGCGGTGGCGGTGGAACACGCGCACCCGACCGCCCCTGTCGCCGAGCGGCGTCAACAGCGCGCGCAACCTGGCTTCGAGGTCGTTGACGCCGCGCGTGAAGGCGTCCACATCCGTCAACTCGATCGTCAGGCGCTCCAGCTGCTTCAGGGGCGCCGGGGTCAGCCCCGCGAACCCGGCCCACGACAGCCACAGTGAGCGCAACCGCGTCGTGACCTCGGCGGGCAGCGCCGGGGCGGGCAGCTCAAGGTAACCGTCGAGCAGGATCAGCTCGTTGAGGTGTGGGAGCGTGCTCAGAAACGCGAGCTGCTCCGCTGTCGTGAGCCCGCAGTAGTTGGTCAGCGCCACGCGCTGCAACCTCGGGTGGTGCGCGAGCATGCTCAGGTCGTGGATCAGGGTGTTGCCATACAACACCAGCTCCTCAAGCTGGCCGAACGCGCTCAGGAACGTCGGCGCCTCGTAGTGACCGTCGTCGAAGAAGATGACCTTTTCGACGGCCACCCGCGTGGGGTCGAGCGCGCCCCAGGCCGCGTCGATCTCGTCCTGGGGGGCGATGAATTCCCCCAGGTGCCAGTCTCCGGACTCGATGCGTAGCTCGGTCGTCTCACTGAGGGCGGTGATCAGCGCGTCCATCATGGTCGTGTCCCTGTGGGTGTCGTGGTGGTCGCGTCGAGCGGCTGGGGCCGATGACTCGGAGCGCTCTTCGAGAGGTTTGGAGTTGGCCCATCCTCACTCCCAGTCTCGGGGCTTGCCCTCCACGAACATGGGGAACTTGAGCAGCAGCCCGATCTCGGCGGCCGACTCCTCCTCGAAGAAGGTCGCCCCGCCGTAGAAGGTCACCGAGCCCGCCGTGAGCAGCCCTCGGAAGCGGCCGCCGACCCGCGCCCTGGCGTCGCCGCCGGTGTCGAAGACGACGCCCCCGTCGACGCCGACGAACTGGTTGCCGACCTCGGGGCCGACGCTGGCGCGGAAGGACCCGGCGCCGAAGTCGCGGAGCAGGTCGCCGTAGAGGCCGAACCAGGAGGAGTCGTACCAGACGAGGCTGCCCTCGGCGCCGAGGAGCAGGCCGCCATAGCGGCCGACGCCGCTGTAGCCGAGGTTGACCCCGACCGGGGCGTAGAGCCCTTTGCGTGGGCTGGAGATGACCGAGGGGCCGTATGAGGCGGCCGCGGGCGCGCTGATGGCCAGGAGGGCGGCGATCAGGAGGGCGCCGGTGACGTGGCGCGGTGTCAGACCAACGCGGGGGTGTGTCATTTGAGGGCCGGTCCGGGTGAGTCGGGGTTGAGGGCGGGGTTCCACTTCTTGAGGAAGGCGTCGTACTGGCCCTTGACCGCCTTGACCTACTTGCGGAGGTTGCGCAGCGTGTTGAGCGGGATGTCCTCGCTGGCCTTGGCGGCGAGCCAGGTGGGCAGGTCGCCGCCGGGGTCGGAGTCGACCTGGTACTGGACGCGGGTCGTGTTGGCGTCGATCGCCGTGAGCTGGTAGTAGCCCTTGAGGCGCTTCATGCGGACGACGTCCTCGACCTCGGGCTTGAGCGGGCTCTTGACCCCTCGGAAGTGGATCGTGATCCGCTTCTTGTCGCGGTCGATCTCGACCTTGGAGCGCAGCACGACGTCGCGGTCGGAGACGGGCCAGGGGGCGTCGGCGCGGTTGTAGCTGAGGCGGTTGAGGTCGTCGATCTCCTTGAGCAGCCCGGCCTCAAAGCAGCTGTGCATCCACTCGGTGTGGCGGTCGAAGTCCGAGAGCACCGCGAGCACCGTGTACAGGTCCGCCTTGACCACGGCGCGGCCGCGGAACATCGGCATGTCGCGCCCGGCGATCTCCTTGCGGAAGACCTCGATCCCCTCCTCCTTGTTGATCCGCTCCCACTTGCCCTGCGCCGCCGCGGGCGTCGCCATCGTCGCGACGAGCCCGACCATGAGCCCCACCGCGACGCACAGCCTCGCTCCAACCTTTGCGTATCTCATCGTGTGTGCCTCCACGTCCTCAACTGCACCTGAAAGTATAGGGTGAGTCGGGGCGAGGCTCAACGGCGGCGTGTGGTGACCGCGAGGAATCCGAGGAGGAGCGTGAGGGTGAGCAGGATGAGCCTTGGTATATTGGGGTGTTTATGATGTTAGGTGCTCATTTTTCAGGTTGTTGTGGGTTTGTCTGAGAAGTGTTCAGGAAGTTTAGTTGCAATGTGCCTTGGTAGTTTGGTCATGAAGTTTTGTGCATCTTTGTCTAGTAATTTTATTACTTCGTGGATGTTTGTGTTGTGGTTCTTTAATTGGGTGTTTGCTGAGCTAGTGAATTTTGAGTTGTTTGCGTTTGCGACTATGAAGATTAATGAGATGGCGAAGTTTGACTTGTCGCTTGTTTGGCTTTTGAATATGTCAAGGAGTTCTTTGTCTGTGATTGTGATTTTCCATACATTTATTCCCAGCACCAAGGGCCACATACAAGAGATGAGGTCCATAGTCAGTTGACCGCTTGGGAGGAAGACGCGCCCAGCGTCAGCCCTCAGGTAGTCACCGAGTTCTGACTGAAGCATGATGCGTTCTTCATCTGTCA
>PBBL01000010.1 GCA_002716585.1 Myxococcales bacterium
CAGGGCTGCTGATCGGAGCCCATCGACACCGACGCCAGCCGCTGCCCCGACCGCGGCTGGCACCGCGCCGCACGTGCGCTGCCTGGATTGGGGGGTGATGAGGCAACCGTCTCGATCCACCCTGTTGGCGATCCTCGTCATGGCCAGCGCGGCCCATGAGCCCGACTCCAACACGCCGCTCTCGCGGGCGACGCCCTCGGCCTGGACGATGTATCGAAGGCGCAGCGCGTCGGACGGCTTGAGCGGGGGGACCACCGCCTCCACGTCTTGCTCATGAGGGTGCTCCATGGGCGGAGCGGGCCAGGGGTCGTTCGGTGGCGAGCAGGCAGGCCACAGGATGATGAGCAGGAGGAGCGCTGTTGTCTGAGGTGAAAGGAAGGATCGCATCGGCACCTCCGTATCTGTACGGGTGTTGTGGCATAAACAAAAGATCAGGTCAATGGGTGCGTTGACAGCGCCATGGCGTGAAAATACGATCGATGTCCCATGAGATGGGGCTGGGTTTGACATCCAACGCGAGGAGGGAGGGGTCATGGAGGTCACAGGCAGGAACCTTGGGCGTTCCCTGACGGAGGCGCTCCGCGCCCGAGGCTCGGAGGTGGTCGCGCTGTCACCGGGCGACGAGGCGCTGCGCGAGTGGACCGCGCATCAACTTCAGGATCACATCGTCCGAATGGCGCTCGGGCTCAGCCACGAGGGTCTCCAGAAGGGCGACCGGGTGTTGCTGGCGAGCGGCGCGAACCTGGAGCTGTTCATGATCCAGGTGGCGGTCTGGGCGTTGGGGGCGGTGACGGTTCACCTCGACGATGGCCTCTCGGAGGCTCAGATGGGCGAGGCGCTGGGGCGTGTGAAGGCTCGTTGGATGGTGCTGGAGAGCCGTCAGACCCTGGGGGCGTTGGAGCTGATGAACGGCGAGGCGGTCTCCCAGGCGACGTTGGTGATGCGCCAACAGGGGGACGCGGAGCGTCAGGCGTCGCGGGTCTTGAGCGTGAGCGGGCTGTTGGAGCTGGGGCGCAAGCGTCGCCTCTACGATCTGAACGAGCTGGCGCAGCGCATGTACCAGGTCCCGGAGGAGGCGAGGGCGGCGATCGTCTACTGGCCCGGCGAGGGGCTTGAGGCGGCGGCGCTGTCCCACCACGACCTGATGGGCGCCCAGGCCCCGCTCCCGGTGGGGTGGGGGGTGAAGGTCGGCGATCGGGCGCTCGTGACGACGCCGCCCGGGAGCCGCGTCGGGGTGATCGCCTCGCTTCGGCTGCTCGCGCACCGTGTCGCGTTGGTCTTTCCGGAGCCCGACGCCCCGCTGCATCGGTTGACCCGGCAGGCGCGCCCTCACGGCGTGGTTGGGCGGTCGAGCGATCTCGGGCGGCTCTGGGAGCAGCTTCACAGCTGGCGTCAGAGCGAGCGCAGCGTGCGAGGCGCCTTCATGCGGGGGCTGGGGTGGCTCGGGAGGAAGGTGGACGAGAAGGACGAGGAGGAGGGCGCTCCGACCCTGGAGTGGCTGCTTGAGCAGGGCGAGCTGTTGGGGTTGGCGAAGGACCTTGGGGAGAAGCTGCGCTGGGTCTGGTGCCTTGAGGGGGAGCTGGCGTCTCCGCTCCGCGCTCAGTTCGAGCACGCCGGGGCCAGGGAGTTTGTGTCATGAGGTGTTGTGCGCGGTGGTGGTTGGCGTGGGTGCTCGCAGGCGCGACGCTCGCGATGTTCGGTGGAGCGCTGGCCGGGTGCAAGCCCGACGTGATGACGGCGGGCGGGTCGGGCGAGGCGCCTGAGCCTGAAGCCCCCGGGGCGGCGACCTCCTACGCCGTGAGCGTGACGGCGTCGCTGCTGGATCCGGTGTCGCCGGTCACCCAGGAGCAGGTGCGGGGTTGGTTCGGCGAGGCCGTCGCCGAAGACGCCCGCTTCCGGTTGGTGGATGAGGGCGCCGAGGGGCCGCGCAGCGCGACGGTCAAGGTGGATTACCGCGCGAATTACAAGGACGTGGCTGACGGGAGCGGTCAAATCGTCGGCTCCGTGTTCATCCACGCCGTCTTGACCCTCCGCCCACCCAATAAGCGCCCCGAGGTGTTTCGGGCCGAGGCGTTCGTCGGTGAGGCGTTGTCGAGCGCCGGGGACCCGAAGGAGGGGCTGGCGAAGCTGGCGAAGTCGGTGGTGCGCGAGATCGGGGAGAACCTCACCGCGCAGGTCCAGATGCGCCACGGGACCGACGCGGAGCTGCTCGCGCTCCTGAACAAGGAGAGCCCTGAGATCCTCGGGTTGGCGATCGAGGCGTCGCGCGAGCGGGGGCTCAAGCAAGCGGCGCCGCGGCTCAAGGCGTTGCTCAAGCACCCGGAGCGCGACGTGGTCAACCGAGCCGCGAGCGCCCTGGGGGATCTCGGGAGCCGGGACGTGGTCCCCGCGCTCATCGACGCGGGGAGTCGGGTGGAGCCGGTGGACCGCCTGCCCGTGCTCTACGCGCTCGGTGAGCTTGGGGGGCCTGAGGCGGTGCTCTACCTGGAGACGTTGAGCGAGAGCGTGACCGACCCGACGGTCCAGCGCGCCGCGCGCAGCGCCCTGGAGCGGGCCAGAGGGCCGAAGAAGTGACCTCTGGGAGGGGGCGGTTGTTGACGATGAGGCGATCTTGGGTGTTGACGCGTGGGTGCGGCAGCCTTAAGCTATGCCTTGTCGTGAAGTGTGCGACGCAAAGACCCTGTTGGCCGAAGGCGGAAGGAAAGCTTGGGGAGCATTCCAGAATCGTGCCTTGAGCGTGTTGCCCTCCTGTAATCAAGGAAGGGCACCAGGGAGTTTGAATGCACTTCACCACCCCGATCCACACCGACCAGGCTCTGGTCCGGTTTTCCTCATACCGCCGACACAACCCGAAGCTCTGGGCGCAGTTCGAGCAGCGCTCCAACCTGTCGTGGCTGTACCACGATCAAGCCCTCGAAGGGGTCGCGCTGGATGAGACGGAGCTTCGCAAGGCGCTGTCCGGTCAGGAAGGGCGCCACCACTCCGAGGAGCAGCTCTTTCAGCACATCCGGAACGTCATGAAGGCGATCGAGGACACGCGCCTCTTCGCCCGGGAGCCGCTCGCCACCCTCAGCCTTGAGGAGATCAAGCAGTTCCACGTCTTCCTCGCCGATCCGGCCGACCCGGCCGCCGGTCGCTACCGCAAGACTGAGGGCCCGGCCGCCGCCTACAAGCACCAGGTCACCCGCACGCCCAGCATCTCCTACCGCCTGCGCAAGCTCGTCGAGGCGATCGAGACCACCTACGGCGAGATGCACCCGGTCCGCGCCGCGGCGCTGATGCATCACGAGTTCATGTCGATCTGGCCGTTCGACGACCGCGCCGGGACCGCGGGGCGGCTGCTGATGAACTACTGGCTCATCCACGCGGGCTACCCCCCGGCGATCATCCACGCCACCGACCGCCAGTCCTACTACGACGCGCTGTGCGACAAGCCCGAGGCGATGATCGCGGTCGTCTCCGACGCCCTGGAGAGCACGATGCGCTGCGCGATCGCCTTCTTCGAGCGCGAGCTCCAGACCTCGATGGTCGCCTGATCGCGAGCACATTCTCTGCTTATCGTGCTGGTCGGGTCAGGTCAGGCACCTATATTCGACAATAGAGCATATGGGAGGTAGCGTAACGCCTCGGTGTGTTCAAGGCACCGAGGCTGGACGCCCCTCTTGTGCGCAGCTTGCTGCGCGTCTAGAAGAAGACACGCCACACTGAGGACGATCGATGGAGCAGATACTCAAAGCAGCGACCGCGAAGCTGCATGCCGATCTGGGTGACACAGCCCCCAGCCCTGGTGACGCGCTCGTCACCGCGGAGGGTCACCGGGTCGAGATCTTCAGCCGCGCGAAGCTCCCGACTCGACATGGCCACTTTACGGTCTTCGCGTTCAAGAATTCAAAGGAGAGCCTCGATCACGTCGCGCTCGTCAAAGGCGACGTCTGGGACCACGAGGAGGTGCCGATGCGCCTCCACAGCGAGTGCCTGACCGGCGACGTGTTCGGCAGCCTCAAGTGCGACTGCCGCGACCAGCTGGAGCGCGCGATCGAGACGATCGCCCACCTGGAGCGCGGCTTCATCCTCTACATGCGCCAGGAGGGGCGCGGGATCGGGCTGGCCAACAAGATCCGGGCCTACTCGCTTCAGGATCAGGGGCTGGACACGGTCGAGGCCAACAAGCACCTCGGCTTCGATGACGACATGCGCGAGTACGACATCGCCGCCGAGATGATCAAGCTGCTCCGGCCGCGCTCGGTGGAGCTGATGACCAACAACCCGAACAAGGTCCGCGAGCTGAAGCGCCACGGCGTCGAGATCGTCGCCCGCAAGCCCATCCAGATCGTGCCCAACGAGCACAACCTGCGCTACCTGCGCACCAAGCGCACCAAGTCGGGCCACGTCCTCACCCTGGTGTGAGGGGCAGGTCTCCGAGAGAAACCCTCACTTCTCCATTCGATTGATGAGCTTACGCGCCATGTTGGCCTTGGGCCCCTGGGGGGAGAGCTTGAGGTAGGTGCGGTACGCCTCAAGGGCCTGCCCCGACTGCCCCGACGCGCGGTAGGCATGCCCGAGCCCGACGTAGGCGTCGGCGTAGGACGAGTTGACCTTGAGCGCCTGCTTGAAGGCGGCGATCGCCAGCGTGGTCCGGCTCAACCCGAGGTAGCACCACCCGATGGCGGTCTGCGCCTCGGCGCTGCTCGGTTGCTTCTGGAGCGCCTTCTGGAAGCTGAGCAGCGCCTCCTGAGGCCGCCCGTTGCGGCGGTGCTCGTAGCCCTGCTTCATGAGCCCGTTGAAGGAGCTGACGCCCGCCCCGGTGGCTGCTCGGTCGCCCTTCATGTTCGCGCGGTTGGCCACCTTGTCCTCCTCGTCGGCCTTCGCGTCGTCCTCCTCGGCGTCGTCCTTCTTCGCCACCTCATTGCCTTCACCTGCGTCTTCGCCGTCGTCCCCGGCGGTCGCCGCGGCGTCTTCGTCCTCCTCGTCGGAGGCGTCGGGCTCCGCTTCGGCGCGCTCCTGTTCGGCGTCGGGCTCCTGCGCGTCGTCCTGTGGGGTGGTTGAGGCGGAGGGGGCCTCGGCGTCCGCGTTGGCCTGGGACGTTGTGGCGGAGGGGGCGGAGAGCAGGTTGTCCAGCGCGCCGGTCGAGTGCAGGTAGAAGCCGCCGCCCACGGCGGCGATCAGCAGGATGACGAGGACCGCTGGGAGCGCCACGCTCCTGCGGCGCTCGGGTGGCAGATCGAGCGGGTCGTCCAGCGTCCCGATGGAGCGGAAGTCACCTGTCTTGAAGGCGGGCTCGTCGGGGCTCTCCGACTCAAAGGAGGGGCTGACGAGGGGCCCCTCGGGCTCGGACAGCTCCGGCGGGGCGGCCAGCCCGAGGGACGGGTCGGGGCCTTGCTCGTCGCCGCTCGCAGAGGAGACGGTGATGTTCCAGCGACCGCTGGAGGTCACCTCTTCGCCGGAGTCACCCCAGGGGCTGTCGGCGTCTTCAGGTGGCGGCGGCGGCGGCTCCTCCTGGGGGGGCTCGCTCGCGGGCTCGCCGGGGGCGTTGGGGTCGAAGAAGTCCGCCCGAGGAGGGGGGGGGGGCTGGGGCGCGTAGAGCGGCTTGCGCGCCTTCGCGGCGGGCGGCGCTGGCGCGTCGGGCTGGAGGCGCTGGATGTTGTCCGCGACCTCGAACAGGCTGGCCAGCTCACGGATGGAGCCGAGCGGCTTCCAGGTCTTGCCCGTCTTGCTGATCTCGTCGCTGCGCGAGACGGAGCGGTCGATGATCCACTTCTGGAGCTGGGTCATCTCCGAGAAGTAGACGATGTCCCTGGAGGCCTTGTTGCGCACCATCCACCGCTTGCGAGGCTTCTCCTGCTTCGCTTGAGGCGCCTCGACGCGGAAGATGTGACTGCACTGGCTGCACTTGAGGTTGACGGAGCCGCCCTTGAGGCGAGCCTCGTCGAACTCATACAGGGTGTTGCAGTTGGGGCAGCGGATGTCCATCCACGTCCTCGGGAGAGCGGGGGTCTGGGCCTACTGCCCTTCCAGGGCGCGGCGCTTGGAGCGGGCTTCTTCGTAACCACTCGTGTTGCCCATCGCGTCGTAGGCGTCTTCGAGGCGGCGGTAGATGGAGGGGTTCCTCGGGTCGAGGCCCTTGGCCATGTTCAGCGTCGCGACCGCCTTGTTGTAGTCGCCGTCTCGCATCTCGGAGTCGGCGCGCTGGAGCAGGGTCTGGACGTGACCGCCGTGGCTGAGCGGGTTGATGGGCACCTTGCGCGGATCCGGGCCGCTGTTCTCCTCCTCCTCCCCGAAGTCGTCCTCAAAGACGTAGCCCTCTTCCTCCTCCTCCTCGTACTCCTCATCGACAGGGAGCCCATCGGTCCTGGCTTTGGCGGGGAGGTTGGTCTCGCCCTGGCCGCGGCGCTCCTCGGCCATGGAGGCGCGGGCGGCCTCGCGCTTCTTCGCGACGCCTCCGCGCAGGTCGATCACCCCGGCCATCTGGAGGCCGAGGACGCCCAGCAGCAGCAGGACGAGGAGGCTCGCGATGACAGCGGTCGAGGAGCCCTCGTTGCGGCTGGGGGGCAGCTGCACCGGGGCTCGAACGACCGGGACCGGGGCGCGGTCCGGCGTGTTGTTGCGCTGAGCGGGGCCTGGCCCGGGGGGGCGCCCGGGGCTCGGGGTGGCCCCACGGATCCCGGCGGCGCCGCGGGGCTTGCTCGCGACGGGGGGCGATGGAGAGGGCGCGGGCGTCCTCGGCATCGGCGCGGCGGGGGCAGGCGCGGGCGGCTTGGGCTTCTTGCGGGGGGCGTCGCCCGAGGTCAGGTCGGGGTAGCTGCTCAGGTCCTTGAAGGTCATCCCGTCGCGCGAGAGCTTGTAGCCGTCGGGGTTGTCGCGCGCGGCGAGCCAGTTGCGGAGGCTGTCGGTGTCGGGGAACTCGTAGATCAGCCCGAAGTTGGTCTTGAGCTTCCACCCCTTGCTGTCGTCGTCCTCGTCGGCGGCGGCCATCGGGTTGGTGGAGGCGGCGGAGGCGGCGGCCGCGAAGCCCGGAGGGGCCCCGATCATGGTCGCGTCGCCCGCCCCGGAGGCGCCGCCGGGGGTGTTCCCCAGGAGCGCAGAGGGCACGGTCCCGACCACGGTCTTGCCGTCGTCCATGTCGGCCATCCCCCCAGGCCTCCTGGGGAGCTGCGAGGAGGGCGGCGCCTGGTTCGGTGGCGCGACGAAGAACACATGCTGGCACGAGGGGCACTTGATGTTGCCACCGCCCGTGGGCAGCTTGTCTTCGTTGATGCGGTATTTGGACGAACAGCGCTCACAAACGACGATCATGTCCAGCCCTGAGGTCTTTTCGAACGGCTCAAGCCGTCTCGTTCCTGGTGCGTCACCACCACTAGATAAACACTGTACATGCCAACTGACAAGCGAACACGTTTTCTCCGCGCTGCGTTGGCCCGCGATCGATCATCTACACCAATTACACCGTCTTACAAATCCGTTGGTTGATCCAATCGTAGGCGGCGCAGCCAAGCCAGGCGCGCTCGTGGTAGGACGCCCCGAGGTGCCCGGCGATAAGCACGGTGCGCGAGCCCGCGAACAGGATCGGCCCCGGCGCGACGGGCATGAGCGTGGACTCCTCCAGATCATCCCACGGGATGCAGACGCCGCGCACCCACACCCCGTCGCGGTCCAGGGTGAACCCCGGCGCGCGGAAGTGCGACCACGTGATCAGGTCGTGGATCGCCGAGGCGATCAGGTACCCGGCGAGCAGCCCGGCGGGGATGAAGCCGACGGTCATCAGCCCGACCGCGACCGCGAGCAGCGCCCCCTTCCAGAGCGGGGGCGTGGCGCAGTGCTCGGGCTGACGGATCAGCGGGCCCCAGACGTCGAAGCGATCGTCGGTGGCGTGGATCGCGAGGCGCGGTCGCTCGCCGGAGCGCTCCATCTGCTCGGCGAGCGGGGCCGGGTCGTAGCGGGTGATGTCCTCACGGAGGCGCTCGGCGAGCGGGTGACCCACGCGCGTCCGGCCCACGCGGCCGGTCGCGAGGATCAGGTTGGCGCCGGTCTTCACGGCCAGCTCACGCGCGGTGATCCAGTTGAAGGCCGCGTACCCCGGATCGAGATCGCCGTGTCGGACGATGTCCACGCTGGCGTTGCTGTAGACCTCGTGGGGCTTGCGCGGCTCGCCCTCGCGGTAGACCGCGAGGTGCCAGGCGGTGGGCAGGATCGTCTGACGCTGCCCGACGCGCTTGGGCGGGCCGTACTCGACGCTGGCGATCTCATCAAAGCGACACACCTTCCCGTCGGGGCGGTGTATCTGCTCGGTGTTGAAGTCGATGACGCAGGAGGGCGCGGGGACCAGGCGGCTGGGGAGCGCGTCGGACAGGGTGTGCTGCCCGATCATGGTCTCGGGCATCCACCCGTTCTTGTTGCGGGTGCGCTGGAGCGTTTCCTTGAGGCTGTTCCACAGCGGTATGAACAGCGCCATCAGGACGCCGCCGACGGTGAGCATGCTGGAGGCCGCGCTGTCCAGGCTGGCGACGATCAGGGCGGCGCTGACCAGCGTCGCCGCGATCGGGGCCGGTCGAAACAGCCAGCCGAGCGCCATGGAGCCGCGCGGGGCGTGGTGATCGATCGGCTGGGCGGTCGCGGTGTCGAGGGCGTGGAAGCGCCTGGCGAGCAGGCGGCGGTGGGGCCAGTAGAGCATGTAACGCACCGGGGCGGCGACGTTGGTGATGCTCGTGATGGGCACCTCGCGCTCAAGGTGCCCGCCTTTGGCTTCGAGGTGCCGCTGGACGGTGTCGACGAAGGTCTTGAAGGTCTCGACGCGCTGGGAGGTCGTGTGCCCGGTGTCGGTGATGAGGGACACCGAGAGGGCGAGGTCGCGCCAGCGCGTGGTGAGGTGGAGCGTCTGGTGGGCGTCGGGCTCGTAGGCGCGGGTCGGCGTGGTCACGAAGGCGTGGACGACGTCCTCCCAACGGATGGTGGTGCGCCCGGTCAGCCCCCAGCAGACGATCTTCTCATCGTCGGTCCAGACGGCGCGGGGGGTCTGGCTGATCCACCACACGAGGACGGTGAGCGAGGCGAGCAGCGCGCCTGCGAGGGCGCCGGCGCCGCCGATGCTCCACGACGAGCCCATGAGGTGATCTCCGACGCCGACGAACAACGCCTGCAGGAGGAGGCCGAGCAGCGAGCCGATCGCCGCCCCCAGGGTCGCTGTGACGCCGAGCACGAGTGGGCCGAGCACGAGCGAGTTGAACCAGAAGCCCAGGCGCGTCGGGTTGCCCCAACAGGTTCGAGAGGAGCGCGTCGGCTCCTGGGCAGATGACATTGGCATGACCAACCCCGAAGTTGCCTGAGGGTGGGTCAGGGGGGAGCCCCGCCCACGCGTACATTGTCCATGGCGCCATGAGTCGCTGGAACCCCGGGCGCCCCTGAGGGCACACGCACATCAGGGGTAAGACAGAACGGGTCAGCCCTGCGTGATGTTCCACCTACGATATTAGGACACAACGCCCGAATCGGAAAGTATCAGCGGGCTTCGGGGGGGGCCTCGATGGCCACCGTGTACACCCGCTCAGGGCACCCGCGCTCCTTGAGGAGGGGGATCAGGCGGGCGCGGCGCCCTTCGGGCGAGGTCGCCAGGTGGGACTCCAGCATCCGCTGGCCCGGATCGAGGCTGCAGAGCACGTTGAGGTGCGGTCCCCACTCGTCGGGGTCGAGGCGTGAGATCGCGCGGAGGTGGTGGGCGCGCTCCAGGTAGGGGCTGATGAAGAGGAACGTCACCACCCCGGCGAACAGCAGGATCTGCAACGCGCGCCGCAGCGCCTGGCTCCAGGGGGAGCGAGGCCCTCCCTGTCGAGGGGCGCGGCGGGTTGTGCGTCGGCGGACGATTCGGCTCATGAGGATCTGCGTGGCTTGGGCGCGAGGGCGCCGGGTGAAGGCTCGCCGTGATGGGCTTACCACCTCGACCCCCGCTGTTCAAGGTGAGCAGGCGGGGTTGGCGGGGTCGTAGGCGTTGAGCGACCAGTCGTAGGGCAGCGCGCGCGACGTGTCGACCCCGTTCAGCCCATCGGTGCGGTAGGCGCCGATGAAGTCGGGGATGGGCGCCTCGGCGAGGAAGTCGCCCTCGAACCAGGTGAAGAGCATGCTGATCCCCTCGGGGCCTGCGCCGCGGCCCGGATCGTCGAGGAAGCGCGTGGTCTGCTCGGAGAGCTGGGTCTCCAGGTCGGCGCCGCGGTAGGCGGCGGCGCGCAGCGGGGGGCAGGAGGCGCTGGCGCAGTTGACGGCGAAGTGCAGGCGCGGGTCGAGCGTCGCGATGCGGGCCGCCTCGTCGCTGACCTGCGCCTTGAGCCCGTCGTCGAGCTGCTGCACGGTCGGGTGATCGGGATCCATCCGGAGCACCCCGTGCTCCATCTGATCGAGCGCCAGCACCATCCCCCCGACGTTGTAGCGCGCCTGCTTGAAGAAGCTGAAGTCGTCGCGATCCACCCGAAACGCAGGATCCAGCGCCCGCTCGCTGAGCACGCCCGTGACGGTCATGGCGTTGTAGGCGTTGACCCACAGCGCGAAGCGCTCGTCTCGGGTCATGTCGCTCGTCAGATCCACGCGCCCGAGCTGCTCCACGTACAGCTGCAACAGCGCCTGCCCCTCGGAGGAGGCGGCGAGTGCGTCGTAGTCGAAGCAGTCCCCGATGACGTAGCGGCCGACGACGGCGTCCCAGGCGCCGTGCCCGAGGGCGTCGAGGCGCGAGGCGTCGCCGTTGGAGGAGTCGGGGGTGGTGGTGTTGGAGTAGGACTCCAGGTCGTCGCGGGCCTGCTCGTCGAAGGTGATGTCGGGCCCACAGGCGATGAGCGTGATGAGGAGGGGCAGCGCGAGGGGTGTGGTGAAGGAAGGGTGATGCATGGCGCTCTCAGTGAACCTGTGCGTGGTGCGGCGCGCTGGTGTATGCTCTCCGACAACAGCGCCCGGTCGACAGTGCCCGGACGTGCTCAACCGTAACACGTCCAGGACGGACTTCGGATGTTTGCATCACCCAAGCTCGCAGGAACGGGCCACCTCGTGTGGTTTGCCGTCGTGGTGGCCGGACTCGTGGTGAGTTCCCCGGCGCGCGCCCAGACGTCGCCGGAGGCGGCCGGGGGCGGGCTCTCGGAGCGGCTGCTGGAGGAGGCGGACGCGATCAGCCAGCGGCTCGGGTCGGTTCGGGGGTTGAAGCCGTTGGGGCCGATCACCAAGGGGGTGAAGGATCGGACGCAGCTGCGCGAGAGCCTGATCGCGAAGATCGCCGTCGAGTACCCGAAGGAGGAGATCCTGGCTGAGCAGGCGATGATGGTCCGCCTGGGCTTGATGCGGCCCGATCAGGATCTGGAGTCGATCGTGCTCGATGTCCTGACGGAGGAGATCGCGGGTTACTACGACACCGACGTCGGGGAGCTGTACCTCATCGACGACCCGGACATGGCGGCGCAGCGCATGACCATGGCCCACGAGCTGTTCCACGCCATCCAGGACCAACATTACCACCTGAACTCGGTCCAGGGGCCCAAGACGGGGCTCGCGGGGACGAAGCTCAACCCCGATCGGGTGACGGCGCGGGCGTCCTTGATCGAGGGCGACGCGGTGGTGGTGATGCTGGACTTCACCCTCGCGGAGCAGGGGGTGCTGCCCCCTGGCCAGAGCGTGCTTGACCAGCCCGCGATGGCCGACATGGTCCTGACGCAGCTCGACTTGCTCGCGACGTCGAGCGGCGCGCTGTTTGAAGGGCAGGAGAGCGCGCTGGAGCGGGCGCCGCGGTTCATCCAGATGGAGCTTCAGTTCCCCTACATCGCCGGGCTGTCCTTCGTGCGAGCGGTGCGTGAGGCGAACGGGAGCTGGGCGGACGTGAACGCCGTCTACCTCGATCCGCCCAACTCGACCGAGCAGATCCTGCACCCGGAGCGCTACCTTGACCGCGACGAGCCCGTGCTGATCGATCTGGACGAGGCGCCAATCCAGGCCGCGCTCCCCGGCGACGGCTGGGAGATGTTCTACGCCTCGGTGGTCGGGGAGTACCGGACGCGCCTGTGGCTGGAGGAGCACCTGGAGGAGGGGTCGCCGATCCCGATCCCGGCCGCCGCGGGGTGGGACGGCGATCGGCTCAAGGGGTTCATGCGCGACGGCCACGTGGTGGCGGTGCAGGTGTCGGTCTGGGACTCGGCCGCCGAGGCGAAGCAGTACGCCGAGGCGTTGGTCCAGATGTCCAGGAAGCGGCGCCCGGGCAGCGCCCCCTTCGAGCGGAGCGGGGCGCACGGTGAGCTGGTCGGCCTCGGGATGATCCCCGGTGAGGAGCTGACGCTGGTGGAGCGCTGGGGGGCGTGGGTGCTCTACATCGACGGCGTCCCGGTGCCGAGCGACTTCGACCTGGGCGCGCTGCGAAGCGCGGTCTGGCAGGGACGCCGCGCGGGACCCTATCCCAAAACGAAGACCGGGAGCCCCTCGCCGTGAGCGAAGTCTGGCGGCGCGGCGCGGGCGAGTGTAGAACAGCGGGCTCGAATGATGGTGGAGCGGAGGGAGCGTGATGGTGGAAGCAGAGGACGGTGAGCAGAGCGCGGTGACGGTCGCGGTGACGGGCGCGGCGGGGTCGGTGGGCGCGCTGGTTGTCCAGCTCGCGCTCGACGCGGGCCACGACGTGATCGCGGTGGACCGGTCAGGGGCGGCGTTCCCGAAGGCGGCGCGCCCGTACACCGTCCGAGAGGGCGATCTGACCGAGCGCCGGTTCTGCCGCAAGGCGGTGCGCGACGCCACGGTCGTCATCCACGCGGCAGCTCACAACAACCCCAGCCGCCCCTACGAGGAGCTGGAGCCGACCAACGTCGAGGCGACCCGCTGGCTCTATGAGGCGGCGGAGGATTACGAGGCGACCCGCTTCGTGCACATCTCGACGGCGTCGCTCTACCGGCAGCAGCGCGGGGTGCTGGACGAGGAGTCGGAGCTGGACGCCCGCTCCAGCTACGACGAGACGAAGGAGGAGGCGGAGCGGTTTCTGCGCAGCCGCCGTTCGGGGGCGCTGGAGTGGGTCATCCTGCGCCCGAGCCTGATCTATGGGCCTCGGGCGAGGGCGTTCGGGGCGACGATCCTGACGATCCCGCCGATCCTGAGGATGTTCGTGCGCTACCTGCCGAGCTTCACGGGGGGGCCGCGGATCAACTGGGTGCATGCGGAGGACGTGGCGCGGGCGGCGCTCCTGGTCGCGACGAGCCCGGAGGCGGCGAACACGATCTACAACGTCGCGGACGACGTGCCGCTCTCCTACGGGGAGATCATGAGCGCCGCGATCCAGGCCTACGGGCTGGAGATCGGGCCGACGATCCAGTTCCCGCAGCGGATCCTGACCAGCGTGTCGCGGGTGTTCGACGCCGACATCGTCTTTCGGGTGGCCAACAACCTGGTGTCGCCGGTGTGGCAGCGGATTCGCCAGCACCACGGGCTGACCGACGATCTGCGCCCGGGGCTGGATCGGTCGCTGCTCGATTACATGACGGGCGATCGGGTGCTGAGCAACGCGCGGCTCAAGGAGCTGGGGTGGAGGCCGAAGTGGCCCGATCTGCGCAACGGGGTCGCCGAGGCGGTGAAGTGGTACCAGCAGGCGAAGTGGCTGCCGGACTTCCACGCGATCGCCGACGAGGATCAGCCCCCGGAGACGCGCTTCGGGCTGGTCTACCACGAGCTGCTCAAGGGGACCGCGGACTCCGGGGCGGTCGTCGTGCTGGATCTGGACGTCACCTTCCCAAACCTCAAGAACCTGCTGATGGACGGGACGGCGATGTTGGAGGGGCTCGTCTCGGTGACGGGCCTCGCGGAGCGGCGCCCGCTCAAGGGGACGGTCGAGATCAACCCGGCGTCGGGGACGCTGATCTACCAGTTCGGCTTCGACGGCGACGACGGGAGCGGGTATCGGTTCCTGGGTGAGAAGCACCTGAGCATGTTCAGCCCGCTGACCGACTTCGCCAACCTGGAGGGTCGGATCATCAACTCACGCGGTGAGCAGGTGGTCCTGGTGAAGGCGTCGTTGAACCTCAAGGATGGGCTGGCGCAGACGTTGATGAGCTTGCGGTTGGGGTGACGCGGGTCCTGGCGGTGAGGGGAGGTGCGAAGGCGACCCCAAGAACGCCAGAACCCCCGACAGTGACAGACGGCCACTGCCGGGGTTTCGGGTCATAAGGAGGAGAGATGGACAGTCGTCCCACGCCACGTGGGCGTGGTCCGTACCCGACTCAAGCCAGGCTCGGCGAGCCGAACCTCAAAAGGCGTGTGTCTGGGCTCAAGTAGCCTGAACACCACTTGATGAAACAGCTGCACCAACGAGTCGATGCAGTTGATAGACGTCGCTCACGCTCGTAAAGCGCAAGCCCTGTTGCCGAAAGACGGGGGGAAAGCTTGGGGAGCTTCAACTCTTTAAGAGTGGGCCCCGTCTTGCTGGCACCCTGACTTAGTGCACTCCGCGTGCCAACTTGAATGGAAAATGCTGAATGCCGATGAGCACGGGGTTCGTATCCTCAGGTGGAGTCACGACGGCGAACAGGGGCGGTCAGGACGGGGTTGAACTATGACAACCATGTCATGATGTGGATGAACGGTTGTCAAAATCCCATGAGGTCGGTCACGACAGCTCTGTGGTCAGCGCGAGCAGCGCAGCGACAAGGAAGGACAGGCTGGTGAGGAGCATCAGCAGCGCGGCGGGGTTGGTCAGGTGCGTGCGGAGCGTCTTCATCTCGATCTCCCCGGGGGCAGGTTGGTGCGAGGAACCACGAGGGCGACAAGAGCAAGCCCCGTGCCGGAGGTGTCTTGTTGTTTGGTTTCATGGGTTTGGGGCGCTTTGGGGGCGGCGCGCGGCGCCTGGTCGCGCTGCGATGTGTAGATCGCGTCTGCGAACGAGAGAGAGGCCGATGGGGTGGCGTTGGTGGTGGTCGGTGAGGAGGGCGAGGCCGCTCTGACAGCCGTGTCAGGTGGCGAGGGCGCCGTGTGCGCCCGCGACTTCGGGTTGGAGGCGCGTGGTGGGGCTACGCGGGGGGCTTGAGGGCGTCGAAGCGGACCTGCGTCATCTCCTCGGAGAGGGCCCAGAGGCGCTGGGCGGTCGCCCGATCGTGCGATCGCGCCGTGGAGGCGACGTGCACGGGGTGCCCCCGCATCTCCATCGGCCCGCTCGGGCCGATGTAGTCGCCGCCGCGCACATGGGGCGCGGTGGCGGCGTAGAGGGTCGGCAGGGCGCCCATCGCGGCGCTCTGGGCGAGGAGGCTGTTGCCCAGGTTCATGATCCGCTCGGTCAGCGAGGAGCCCGACATCTGAGGGCCGACCATTTGAAGGTTGGTCCCGGAGTAGCCCGGGTGGCAGGCGACGCTGATCGCGGAGGCGCCTGCGCGCTTGAGGCGGCGCTGCAGCTCGTAGGCGAACAGGAGGTTGGCGAGCTTGCTCTGCCCATAGGCGCGCCACTTGTCGTAGCCCTGCTCCCCGTGCAGGTCGGAGAACCGGATGGCGCCGACGCGGTGGGCCTGGCTGCTGACCGTCACCACGCGGGCCGCCTCCGCGTTCAGCAGCGGAGCGAGCAGCAGCCCGGTCAGCGCGAAGTGGCCCAGGTGGTTGGTGCCGAGCTGCATCTCAAACCCGTCGGCCGTCTTGCGGTAGGGCAGGGCCATGACCCCGGCGTTGTTGATCAGCAGGTCGAGGCGCTCGTGGGTCTCTCGGACGTGGGCGGCGAACGCGCGGATCGACGCCAGGTCGGCCAGATCCAGCGACCCGAGTTCAAGCTGGGCGTCGGGGAGTTCGCGCTGGAGCCGCTGCAAGGCGTCGCGGCCCTTGGCCTGGTTGCGGCAGGCGAGCACGACGTGGGCGCCCTCGCGGGCGAGCGCGCGGGCCGCCTCCAGGCCGATGCCGCTGTTGGCGCCCGTGATGACGACCACGCGGCCACGCTGCTCGGGGATCTGCTCAGCGGTCCATCGGGTGTTGCTGCTCACGGCTGCTCCTTGCTATGGGTTCCTGAGCGTCTGGGAGGTCCGGGTCCAGGCGTCGTATCGCGCAGACATACTACACAATGGACCGATGACATAGGAGGGTTCATGGGGGATCAGCTCTTCGCTCAACTTGAGGCCTGGCAGGGGGATGACGACTGGGGGAGCGTCCTGGACGCGGGGACGGGCGATCACTCGTTGTCGTGGATCCTGGGGCTGCCGACCGAGCGGTGGACCGCGGTGACGGGCGACGCTCGTCGCAAGGCGCGGCTTGAGGAGCGCTACGCCGACCGGATGCGCCCCGAAGATCGGGTCGTGGTCGGCAACTGGCGCGATCCGGTCATGCTCCACGACGAGCGCTACGACGTCGTGCTCGCGGATTACCTGATCGGGGCGATCGACGGGTTCGCGCCCTACTTCCAGGATCAGCTCATGGCGCGGCTGCGCCCGCTGGTGCGGGGGAGGCTGTACATCATCGGGCTGGAGCCCTACCCGGATCGCGCGCACAGCCCGGGGGGCGCGCTCATCCTGGAGGTGGCGCGGCTGCGCGACGCCTGCATCCTGCTCGCGGGCCATCGGTGTTACCGCGAGTACCCGATGGACTGGATCGTCCGCCAGCTGGGGCTGTCCGGGTTCATGGTGGACGACGCGATGAAGATCCCGATCCTCTACGGCGAGCGGTTCATCAAGGGGCAGCTCGGGGTGTGTCGGCGGAAGCTGCCGCACTTCAAGGACGAGGCGCTCGCCCGGCAGATGGAGCAGCACATCAACGCGCTGGAGGCGCGCGCGCTGGAGCACCTGGAGCGGGTCGGGCGGATCCGATTTGGTGAGGATCACGTGATCGTGGCCAGGCCGGTTTGAGGCGCGGCGCGCTTTGTGACGCGCTGGCTTGACCCTGCGGATCGTGCCCGCCTATCCTCCTGGCATCCCATCAACCATGGAGGATGTCATGGCCAGCTACATGGATACGATCAACCGCGTGCTCGGGGGGGACTTCGCCGACGCCACCCGCGAGGAGCGCGCCGAGGCGGTGAGCAACATCACCCAGGTGTGCAGCGTCGCCTCAGGGGCGGTGACCATACAGCCCATCCCGCTGCTGGACGTGGCGCTGGTGACCCCGATTCAGATCAGCATGGTGCAGGCGATCGCCCGAATCCATGGGTACAGCCTCGATCGGAAGTCGATCCTGGAGATCCTGAGCACGTTCGGCGCGAGCATCGTGGCGCAGAACGTGGTCATGGCGGCGGCGAAGATGATCCCGTTCCTCGGGTGGCTGATCGCGCCGTCCATGGCCTACGCGCTGACCTGGGCCGTCGGCGAGGTGAGCGACTACTACTTCGCGAACGGGCGGGGGGTCTCCCAGCAGGATCTGCGCGAGATGTTCCAGCGGATCTACAAGGCCAAGCACGCCGAGAAGAAGGCCGAGCACAAGGACAACACGACGCTCAAGCGCAAGCTGGAGCAGCTCAAGGAGGCCTACGCCAGCGGCCTGCTGACGGAGGAGGAGTTCGCCCGCAAGAAGGAGGAGGTGCTCAAGGATTTTTGAGCTGGATCCTTCTCTCCCCCAGCCCGTTACCACCTCCGGGCGTCCACGTCGCTGAACCACTCGCCGCGAGATCTCCATGTCCCCACGTATGTCCGCTGTTGCGCTGCTCGCTCTCTTGTTGGGTTGCTCCTCCTCCGCTGAACAGGTGATGGAGGATGACACGCCGCCGACCGCCGTCTCCGAGGAGGCCGAGCCCGCCAAGCTTGGGCCTCAGGGGCCCGACGTCTTGATCGGATCCGCGCCGAGCGAGCGCGAGCTGCCCGTCGCGAAGCAGGCGGCCGATGGGCGAGCGCTCCTGGTGGCGATCGACACGCCCTACCAGATCTTCAAGGAGCAGGGGACCTACATCCACGTCGCGTCATGGCAGCAGGACGGCGCGCCCGCGGCGAACGCGAACGTCTACGTGGGCTCGACCCAGGTCGGGCAGACCGACCCGACCGGGACGCTGGTCTTCCTCTACCCACCCAGGGGCAGCGGCGGGAGCGCGCTGGACGCCAACGTGATCACCGTCGTGGACGCGTCTCAGCCGGAGGTGTGGGGCGCGGTCCCCTTCAACCCCCACCTGCGGACGGCCAGCTTCGCCAGCGATCACCTGTTCGTCTACACCGATCGAGGCGTCTACCGGCCCGGCGAGACGGTCCGAACCCGGATCCTCGGGTGGCACCTGGAGGCCGATTACGCGCCGCTCTCCGAGGCGGCCGTCGATGTCCTGCTCAAGGGCCCCGGCGGGCGCGTCGTCGCGGGCGGCCAGCGGGTCACCAGCGCGCTCGGGGTCGCGCACATGGAGATGGAGGTGCCGCGCTCGGTCCCCGACGGGTTGTACACGTTGGAGGTCGCCTACAAGAATGAGCGGGCGTCGGCGAGGCTCCAGGTCAAGGAGTTCAAGCCCCCGGCGATTCAGATCGAGCACACGCTCGGGCGATTCTTGACCCGTGACCAGCAGGCGCTGGAGTTTGAGCTCCACCTCAAGCCCTCCTCGGGCGGTGAGCTGGGGCGCGCCGACGTCACGGCGCGCTTCTTGAGCGGCGGGGGGGAGCGCCTCAAGCTCACCCGAGCGGTCAAGGGGGGCGGGCCGCACCGCTTCGCGCTGAACGCCAAGCAGCTAGGGCAGGTCCGGGCGGACCTCGTTGAGGGCAGCTTCCTCACGGCGCAGATCGCGATCCGCGACGACGCCGGGAGGACCTCGGAGCTGGATCGGGAGCTTCGCTACACGGCCAACCCCTACGTCGCCGTGCTGGAGACCGACAAGGATCAGTACACCACGGGCGACCCCGTGGAGATCATCGCCAAGGTGAGCGACCTGGACGGCGTGCCTCAGCGCGACACCGCGCTCCGGCTCACGATCGACGCCCAGACCCTGAGCGCGAAGACCGATCAGGCCGGGTTGGCGCGCTTCAGCCTGAAGATGCCCGAGCTCAACGTGACGGCGCGGCTCATGATCGACGGGGTCAAGGATCCGATCGCGAGCGCGCCGCTGCGTTGGATCGCGCCGCGGCCGATGACCTCCCACATCAAGGACCCGATCATCAAGGAGCGTCAGACGGCGCGGGTCGTGGTCGCCTTCCCGGCGAACGTGGAGCCCGCGGAGCAGGTGGTGCACATGGACGTCGTGGACACGTCCGGGGCGCTCGTGAACGCGGTGCTGTTGCCGATCCGCGAGGTGTCGGGCGGCTATGAGGCCTCGGGTGAGTTCGAGGCGCCGTCCTGGGGCTCGATGTTGCTGACCTTCTTCGCGCTGGGCCGCGCGAAGGGCGCGGCGGTGGAGGCGAGCAGGCCCCACCACAGCCTCGGCCTGTTGACCGAGGGGCAGAACCTCGTCGTGCAGCCCGACAAGACCCTCACGATCACGCTCGACGGCGTGCCCGACGCCGTACAGCCGGGCGCCGAGGTCGATCTGGGGGTGCGCGTGACCAGCGCCACCGGCCAGGAGGTCAAGGCGTCGGTGGGGGCAGCGGTCGTGGATCGGCGCGTGATCTCGCTCAAGGATCCGCTGGAGATCACCCCGATGGATCACTTCTACAACCCGGAGCTGCGGACCATGAGCACCACCGGCTCCAAGATCCTCTCCTGGCCCGTGGTGAGCCGCAACTGGGGAGGCCGGGTGCATGACGTGGCGCTGCCGCCGTTCCCGTTCCTGGAGGGCGGCGCGGTGGTGCACCGCCACGTGCGCGCCTCGAAGAACACCGGAAGCTGGCTCGCCGAGGGAGGCGGTGACGGCGCGGCGGACAGCGACAGCTCCACCGCGCCGCCGCCCCCGCCCACCGACGGGGAGATGATCGCGCCGAAGTACAAGGCGGAGATGAAGAAGGCGGCGATGGAAGAGAAGGCCGCTCAGGCGCAGGCCAAGAAGGTCAAGGTCATGAAGGCCAAGATCTCCCTGGATGAGACGATGATCGAGGGCAAGATGATGAAGCCCGAGGCGGAGCCCGTCGGAGGCCTGGTGGATCGACGCCGGGGTGAGGGGCGAGCCGCGGACACGCCGGTCAAGATCACGGTGCGCACCCGGTTCCCCGAGACCTCCCTCTGGGAGCCCGATCGGGTGGTGGACGGCGCGACCACGATCAAGGCGCGCATGCCCGACGCCATGGCCGAGCAGGAGGTGATCCTCGTGGCGAGCGACGCGCACGGCGGGGTCGGGGGGCTCCGCCAGACGCTCCAGGTCAACCAGCCGGTCTACGTGCAGGCCGACATGCCTCGGGCGCTGCGGGTGGGCGAGGTGGTGGAGGTGCCGGTGCTGGTGCAGAACCAGACCGCGCAGGCCGAGACCTTCTCGCTGGAGCTGGAGCTTCAGGGGGAGAAGCGCACGAAGCGTGTTCAGGTCGGGGCGCGGGACGCTCAGGTCGTGACCGTCGAGGTCTCAGCGCGCGCGCCGGGGCGCGCCCCCTACACGCTGATCGCTGAAGGAGGGAGGCACCGCGACGAGGTGCGAGGGCACGTCCGGGTGACGCCCAGCGGGGTCTCGACGTTGTCTGTGAGCCGAGGGGTGGCCAGCGCCAGCGCGCCCTTTTCTCAGAGCTGGGAGGTCGCGCCTGACGTGACCGGTCACGCCGCCTGGCTCCAGGTCACGTTCCCCGCGGTGACGTCGGCGTTCATCGGTGTGGACGCGTTGACGGACGCCATGCGCGAGCGCCCGCTGGCGATGGCGTCCGATCTGGTGTCGGTCGCGTTGCTGTTGCAGTACGCGCAGCGCCACAACGTCACCTCCCCGAAGCTGACGGAGCTGCGCTACCGCTTGCTGGACACCATCGGGCAGCTTCAGTACGCCCAGAACCCCGACGGATCCTTCAGCTTCTGGCGCAACGGCGCAAAGAGCGCCTACGTCACCGCGTGGGCGCTTGAGGCGATCCTGGAGGCGCAGCAGCTCGACGCGCCCGTCAACCAGGAGGTGATCCGTAAAGCCTCACTGTGGCTCGCGAATCACATCCAGAAGGACGGCCTCATCGAGGTGGACGACGTCGCCTTCTGGCAGGGGGACACCCGCGCCGTCCGCCTGGGGCTGACCGCGGAGGTGTACGACGTGCTCAGCCGGGTGCCCGCCAACCTCCGCTCCAAGGCGGTTCAGGGCGCGCTGACCCGGCTCGCCAAGACCTACAAGGCGGTCGTCACCCAGCCTGGGGTTGATCCGCTCGCCGCGGGCCGAGCGCTCACGGCGCTCTCCCGAGACAGGATGATCGACCGCGCGACCGCGCTGGCGGTCGTCAAGAACCTGCTCACCCAGCGCGATCGAGGGCACTGGGAGCCGAGCTGGTTCCACGCCTACGGAGGGAACATCGAGGCGACCGTGGCCATGCTCCAGGCGATGCAGCAGATCGACCCCGACGGCCTCCAGGCCGAGAAGCGCGACGCCCTTCGCTACATCCTCGCCACCCGCGACGCCTGGGGCCAGTGGCACAACGAGCGTGGCACCGCCGCGGCGCTTCGGGCGCTGCTGCTCGTGGGAGGTGGGCTGGACGAGGTGCCGGGGGTCATCACCGTCAAGCTCGACGGGGAGGTGATCAAGACGGTCAAGGTCGATCCGGCGGACCCGTTCCTGTCGGCGGTCAACCTGTCTCACCTGACCCTCGGTGAGGGGCTCAAGCCAGGGAAGCACGTCGTCACGGTCGATTACGATGGGCGCCTCAGCCCGTCCGTGGCGCTGGTGACCCGAACCTGGCGAGCCGCGACGGCCCGCCGAGGCAGCGCTCACGGGTTGGAGGTGAGCGCCCAGGGCGCGGCGGCGATGAAGGTGGGTCAGGAGGCCAGGCTCTCGCTGACGATCGCGTCGCCGGAGCCCCAGGGCGCGGCGCGCCTCGTCATCGGGCCGAGCAGCCTCGTCGAGGTCGACCTGGCGCAGCTGAGCCGAGCGGAGCAGAAGGCGGTGACCGGCGCGCGGCTCACCTCGCGGGGGGTTGAGCTGGACGTGCTCGCCGGGAAGGGGGGCACGGTTCAAATCCCGGTCCGGGCGGTGGGGCTTGGAGAAGGTGCGTGGCCGACGGTGAGCCTGGAGTCGCGCGATCGGCAGGTCATGGTGACGGCCGGGGCGTTGCGCGTGAGCCCATAGGGCGCCTGCGAGCTGCTCAGGATGGCTCGCGGATGAACTCCAGCGCGCGGTTGGTCCAGTCGAGGCTGACGATCGTGCAGTTGGCCACGAAGCGAGCCTGACCGACCTGCGTGAGCAGCTGGCGCACCACCCCGCCGTGCGTAAAGAGCAGGTGGCGCCCAGGGGTGAGGTCGTCGATGAAGCTCAAGACGCGGCGCTCCAGCTCGACCAGCGACTCGCCGCCCGGCGCTTGAAACCCCTGGAAGTTCTTGAGCGCCTCCTTGTGGGGGCCGACCAGCTCGGTCCAGATCGCCCCCTCCAGCTCCCCGAAGAAGATCTCGCGCAGCCGCTCATCGACCGTGGGCTCGCCGTAGGCCAGCCGCGCCGTGTCCCAGGCGCGCGTCAGGTCGGAGGACCAGACGCCGTCGAACGCCTCGGCTTCCAGCGCGGGCCGGAGCGCGCGGGCCTGCTCCTGGCCCAGCTCGGTCAACGGGACGTCGCTCCAGCCGGTGAGGCGGTGATCCACGTTCCATGAGGATTGGCCGTGGCGGACGAGGTAGAGGGTGAGGGGGCGATCGGGGTCCATGGCGGTCCAGGGTCAGGGGCGCTTGGTGAGGTTCAAGCCGCCCGGGTAGGCGAAGGAGACGTACTTGTCGTAGGCGTAGACGAGGAGCCCGAAGGGCGCGGAGGCTTCGACGCGGTGAGCGCCGTCGCGGATCGGGACGTGGACGACGGCGAACTCGGAGCCGGGCGCGTTGAGCGCCTCGATCCCGGGGCCGTTCAGGTCGAGCGGCTCGCCGTTGAAGGTCACGGTCCCGGCGGCGCCCACCGGGAGGATCAAGGTCATGAAGTCGAAGGCGTAGGTCTCCGGGACGAGGAAGGTGTAGGAGCGGCGGAACTGCTCGGTTGGCGGGAGCGTGAACATCGCCGGGTCGCCTGAGCTGCAATACTCCACGTCGCCGCACGGCTGCTCTGCCGACCGCTCCCCGGAGATGTAGCCCACCACGGAGATCGCCTGGTTGGCGGTGGCGACGACCGGATCCTGGGTGCCGAGGATGCAGTCGGTGTTGGGGGGCAGGGTGATCGTCCGCCTCCCCTCCCGGTCAAACAGGTCGAGGCAGTTGGTGGCGGCGCTGCTGAAGGGGGACAGGGTGCTGGAGAGATCAAGCTCGTCTCCCAGCGTGAGCGTCGCGCCTTGATCTCCAGAGAGCAGGTGCCAGTACATGACCTCGCTGGGGGCGAGCGAGCGGCGCGCGAAGGGGGCGAGGACGTAGCGCCGCCCCCAGGTCTCGTCGGGGGTGAGCTGGGTTTCGAGGTGGTCGCAGGCGGCCAGGCCGTGTGGGATGTAGGTGCACTCGTGGTTGGCGAAGGCGGCGAACGTCTTGTTGCCCTCCACGCGGGTGCCGGTCATCCAGCTGCGGACCTCGCTGGTGGTGCCCGAGCGGATGTAGAGCATGTCGCCCGAGCGCAGGGTCGTGCTCCACTCAAAGGGGCGGTCGTGGCCGCCCGGCCCGGAGGGGAGCGCGAGTTCGCGCGAGAGCGACGGGGTGAGGCGAGCCTCCTTAGGGAAGGTGAAGGTGAGCTGGGTGTCGTCCTCGTGGGCGACGACCACGAGGCCACCGTTGAAGAACTGCGTCCTCCCGCTGTTGGGGACCGCCCAGTCGGGGGGGACGATGGCGGTGTAGCGGGTCCCGAGCGCGTAGATGGGGAGCAGCAGCGAGGCGTCGTTGGTGTACGAGAAGTTACAGCAGTAGGGGTTGAATTGGTACGCGACCACCGGCCGGGACGAGATCAGGCGCCTGGTGCGCTCGTTGTTGGCGACGAACGCTCCGGCGGTGTCGTTGAGCGAGCCCTCCCGCTCAAACAGGAGCGTCGCGACCGCGAGCGGAGGGAGGACGATGTCTCGGGCCTGGGTGACCTCGATGAGGCGAATCTCCCCATCGGCCTCCTCGATGTGGCTCTGGACCGTCGCGCTGCCGTCGCGCTCACCGCGGCGGGTGATCTCGACCTGGTTGACGAGCCTGCTGTAGCTCTCGCGGTCCGGCTGATAGTCGTCGTAGACCGAGATGGTCGCTTCGAGGAGGGGGTCGATGTTGGCGACCACGACCCCGAACGGCTCGTTCAGCTCCAGGAGCGGGTTGGGCAGCTCCGCGACCATGTACTCGCAGCCAATGTAGGAGCGGGTCTGTTCGGCGATGTCGCACAGATCCACGCACAGGCCACCGCGGCACACCTCGTCCTCACCGCAGGTGAACTCATCGTTGAGCGCGTCGCCCTCGTCGTTGCAGATCCCGGCGGTGTCGAGTCCGTTGCAGGTGGGGCGGCCCGGGACGCAGGTGAAGCGGGTGCAGGCGTTGTCCACGCAGACGAACCCATCGGAGCAGGTGTCCTGCACCCATCGGGTCGTGCGCCCGTCATCCGACAGGCGGCAGGCTTCGATGCGATCGGTGTGTGAGGCGAGGCAGCGGATGGCGTTCTCGTCGCAGGCGTCTGTCGGGGAGGAGAGCTCCAGCGGGGGAGGCAGGTCGGGCTCATCGCGTTGCCCGGCGTCCGATGGCGGGGCCGGGGTGAAGGTCGGGAGGGTCGCGGTCGGCTCCTCGCTGTTTTGACAGGCGAGCGCCGTGCACACCGCGAGGAGCGCTGTGAGCAAGCGACGTTGGAGGTGTTTGGACGCAGGTTCCTTCACTGTACCTCGGATGGATGGCCCACCTCTCCCCACGCATGGTAGCGAAAAGTGTTCCTATATGCGACCCATTCGGGCAGTTCGAGGTATCGTCTGTTTTTATGCGAGCAGCCCTTGAGCCTGGCGAGCTTGCTCCCGCGCGGCAGAAGTCACTCGCCATCGCCTGGTGGTGGAGGCGGCGGGGCCTGGAGCACCTCAATGTCCTCGTCGCCGATGATGACCGAGGTCACCTCGTCTTCGCCAGCCACCCCGAAGGCGGGCATCGCCCTGGGAGGAGGTGGGACGTCAGGGACAACCCACGCGTCCTCATCCACGATCAGCGCGTCGTCGTCATCGATGACGATCGCCTCGTCCTCATCGTCGCCTTCGTCGCTGTCGATTGAGGGGGCCTCCTCAGCGGGCGCGCCTTCATCCTCGGCGACGGCGTCCTCGACGCTCTCCTCGTCCTCGTCGCGCTCCGCCTCGGGTGGGTGGGGAGCGCTCTCAACGACCTCGATCACCTCGGCGTCAGAGACCTCGATCACCTCGGCGATCTCATCTTCGGAGACCTCAATCACGTCGGGCTCCGCGTCCTCTTTGTCGGTCGCCTCCGCGTCGCCGCTGGCGTCGCCTGCTTCAGGCTGCGTGGCGTCCTCCGTTGGGGGCGCGTCGCTGGCGCTGTCCGTGGCCTCCGGCGACGCGTCGATCAGCTCGACGCTGGCCTCGTGGACGTCGCCCTCGATGTCTTCGTCTTCGTTGTCCTCGTCGTCGTAGATGACGATCTCGTTCTGCTCCGCGTCGTCGGGCTCCGCTCCCGCGTCGGGTGGCGAAGCGCCCTCGTCCTCCCTCTCCTCAGCGCCTGCGTCGTCTGGCGCAGGCTCCGCGGGCAGGTCGTCGTCGTGATGCCGAGCGTAGAGGTCGCGCAGGGCGTCGGGCGGCTCGCTCGGCGGCGTGTCGGCGGCGACGCCCTGCGCGAGCATGTCGCGTGCGGCGATGAAGTCGACGCTCAACGCGTAGCGCATCAGCTCGCGCAGGTCCCGGCTTGTGTCCATCGCGCTCTGGAGATCGGAGCACTTGCGGATGGTCGGGATCTGGATCCGCTCCTCCTCGCGCATGAGGCGCTTGACGGCGACCTGGAGGTCACCGGCCAGCATCAGCCCGACCCGAAGCGACGACGCCTGGGCGATGCGGCGCCACTGGGGCGCGGAGGGGCGATCGCTCAGCTTCTTGTGGATGGCGGCCACGAGGGTCAGCAGGCGAACCTCACGCTCGGGCGTCAGCACCTCGTTGAGGCGCTCGTGCCAACCGCGGATCCGGGCCTGCATCCCTTCATCAAAGCGGCCGCGCTCCTCCACGTCGCCGCGCTCGAACAGCGCCTCGAAGAGGGTCAGGAAGTCGAACGGGGAGTAGGCCTCGGTCAGGATGTACTCGGGGCGGGTCAGCTCAAGCGCGCGCCCGAGGACGAACCGCTGCTCCTTGTTGAACATCCCCTTGAAGACGTCCTCGCCGATGATGATCGCCGGAGGCCGCGACATGACGATCTGTATCCCCTTGAAGCCGCCCTTCTTGAGGTACAGCTCGACGTGCTCCAGCCCGAGGACGCTCCGCAGGTCGCGGAAGGTGCTGGCCGCGCTCATCCCCTTGGCGTCGCTGATGAGGTCGCCGGTGCTGACGTCGTGCTCCACCACCGACTGATACACGGCGCCGGTCAGCTCCGTGACCACGAACGCCATCAGCTCGGCGAGCGCGCCGTGGCTCTCGTTCGGGCGGACGTACAGCTCGTAGGCCTGGCCGGTCAGCTCGCCGGTTTGGGGCGTGGGGACCGGGTCGGGCGTCCTGCGGAGCTGCTGCGACTCCTCGCGGCTGAGGCACCGGCAGAAGTCGAGCATCTTCATGATCTGACGGATCCCGTCGTCGTGACGCAGCAGCGTGTAGAACGCCAGCAGCTGCCGGAGGCGCTCCTCGTTCAGCTCGGTGAGCTGGAGCAGCTCCTGCAGCGACGTCATGGCCTCCCGAGGTTGGAAGTGCTCCTCGGTCAGGAGGATCGACAGGAGGGCCTCGTGGGTCTCCACGTCGTTCGGTCGGATGTCGCGGACCTTCAGGTAGGTCTCCAGCGCCTGCGGCGTCGCGCCCAGCTCGTCCCGCAGCAGCGCGGCGAGGCGCCGCAGCAGCGCGGCGCGGCCCCGCGAGTCCCGCTCCTCGAAGCGCTCCAGTTGGTTCGCGTACAGCGCGTACAGCTCCGCGAACTCGCCCTGGCGTCCAAGCAGGAGGCTGAGGCGCTCCAGCGGCTCCGGGTCGTCGGGGTTGAGTTCAAGCGCCAGCTCGTAGGTGAACTGGGCCTCCTCCAGGTCACCGAGCCCCTTCTCCTGGATGTTGCCTCGCGCGAGCTGGTGCTTGACCGCGCGCTCCAGCCAGACCGGGTCGTCGCCCAGCTCACCCCGCAGCGCGTCGTCGCGCTCGATGAGGCGGCGCACCGCCGCGTCGGCCTCCTCCCACTGCTCCAACCTCATGTGCAGCTGCAGGGTCGTCTCCAGGAGCTGGAGGTGCCCGGGTTCGATCTGGAGCGCGGCGGTGTAGGCCTCCAGCGCCCCCGCCGGATCGTCGAGGTGCTCAGTGCAGAGGCGGCCTTTGTGCAGGAGCAGCTCAAAGCGCTCCTCCGGGTCAGCCCCTGCGATCAAGATGCCCAGGTGGCGCATCGCGGCGGCGTGGTCCTCCAGCGCCTCGGCGATCGCCAGGCCGAGCCGATGCGACGCGACCTCCTCAGGGGCCTGCTCCAGCGCCTGTTCCAGGTGCTCCAGCGCCTGCGTGTGCTTGCGCTGGGCGTGGTAGGCGGTCGCGAGCCCGAGCAGGGACTGGGCTCGGTCGCCCGGGCTCATGGCCTCCTCGTGCTGCTTGAGCGCCTTGCTCAGGTGCCGCGTCGCCGTGGGCCAGTCCTCCTCCTCGACGGCGTGGCGACCGAGCCCGAGCAGCGCCATCAGGTTGTTGCTGCGGACGCGCAGCGCCTGGCTGTACCGCTCAATGGCCAGCTCCCGATCGCCGTACGCTTCGAGCGCCATCGCGGCGCGGGTCATGTAGGTGACGTAGGCCGGATCGGTGGCGTCCTCGTAGGGCAACAGCCGCTCCTCAGACAGCTTGTGCGCCTCCATCGCCATCCTCGACACCTCGCCGCTCAACAGCTCCGCGTAGATGTCGTTGGCGGTGGCCCAGTCTTCGGTGTGGATCGCGAGGTCGCCCAGGTCGCGCAGGGCGCTCAGGTTGTCAGGCTCCTCCTGGAGCGCGGCGCGGAAGGCGTCGGCGGCCTCCTCGGGGCGATCGTGATCGCGCCAGACCGTGCCTAGCTGCCAGCTGAGTTCGGCGCGCTGGCGAGGCTCCGGGACGCGCTCGCGCTCGATCTCCAGCAGCTCGGCGCGCAGCTCCCAGCGCTCGGTGCCTTCGAGGGTGCGGATCAGCGCGGCGCGCGCGTCGGCGTGGGTGGCGTCGGCCTCATGAGCGCCGAGGTAGCGCGCGCGCGCCTCCTCAGGGCGCTCCAGCCGCTCCTCCAGGATCTCGCCCGCGCGGAACAGGAAGTCGGCGCGGAGCGACGGCGGCAGCGCCACGTCGCCCTCCAGGGCGCAGGCCTGATCGTAGCGCGCGACGGCGATCTCCCACTCCTCCTGGCGCGCATGCAGGCGCGCCAGATCGGCCAGCGCAGGCGCGTCGTCGGGGTGCTCCTCCACGAGCTTGGTCAGCGTCTGGGTCGCCCGCGCGGGTTGGTGTATCTGCTCCTCCTGCACCTCGGCGATCTGGCGCAGGATCAACGCGCGGGTCTGGGTGTTTTCGCTGCGATCCAGCCTCATCTGGAGCGTGTCGATGTGGTCCTGCCACCGCCCGAGCGACGCGTACAGATCGGCGAGCTGCTCGATCGCCGCGACGTTCTCGGAGTCGCGCTCGATCTGATGGGAGAGCACCTCGATCGCCAGCCGCGGGTTGGAGAGCGGCCCGACGGCCAGATCCACGGTCGCTCGCATGTGCTTCTGTTGCCTCAGGCGCAACTGCTCGACGCGCAGCAGCTCCCCGTGGGCGTCCATGAGGCGCAGGCGAGGATCTTCGGGCAGCGGCGCGCTCTGGGGCTCCGCCGCTTCCTCCTCCTCGGGCTCCGACGATCCCGACTCGTCTGAAGACGCCGCGATCTCCGCGTCGTCGATCGTCTCGGGTGACTCGGGGGGGGCGCCCGAGGGGGCGTCGCTCTCTTGAGCGTCGTCGCCTTCCGTGTCTTCGCCTTCCGTGTCTTCGGGCGCCTCGACCTGCTCGGAGCCTTCCTGGGCTTCGGTCGGCTCGGCGCCTTCTTCGTCTCCCTCCGCGTCGGCGTCTTCCTCGGCGGCTTGAGGCCGGGCGGGCTCGTCGTCCAGGCGGTGAAGCTCCTCGATCAGCCCGTCGATCTCACCGACGCGGGCCTGGAACAGGCGCACGAGGTCGTCCAGCCGGTTGGTCTCCCGCATGATCGCTTCGAGCCGATCCACCGCGTCGAGGCGGCCCGGTCGAAGCTCCAGCAGCTTGCGGAGGGCTTCGATGGCGCGCGCGGGTCGGTTCAGCGCCACGTAGAGCTCGCCGAGGCGGTCGTAGCAGGAGACGAGGCGCGCGGTGTCGCCCTCGGGCGTCACCTCGATGATCTGTTCGAGGGTCCTGGCCGTGTGCTCGTGTTGCTCAAGGCGCTCGTGGAGGGTCACCAGCGCGTCGTAGATCGCGAGGTTCCGAGGTTCGAGGCGGAGCGCGCGGCGGAAGTACTCGACGGCGCGGTCCGGGTCGTTGCTCTCGGCCATCAGCTCGGCGACCTGGAGGTAGGCCTCATAGCGCGCCTGGCGATCGACGCTGCGCTCGGAGCGCTGGATGTAGAGGTCGATGAGCGACTCGACGTCGTTCTGCTCACGGAGGAGCGCCTCCATTCGATCCTGGACCTCCTCGTTGTCGGAGTCCATGTTCATCGCTTCGCGCAGGACGCCGATCGCCTCGATGGACTGACCCTGGTGCTCGTCGAGGATGCGCGCCGCGGCGAGCAGGAAGACGAGCGCGATGCTCTGGGGCGACTGATCCGCCATGTCGCGGTAGGCCTGGGCGACCTCGCCGAGGCGGTTGGCGGCCTCACCGACCTCCTCCAGGCGCTGCCGCATGGGCAGATCGGCCGGGGAGATGTGGAAGGCGCGCGTCAACGCGTCGAACGCTCGGTCGTGATCGTCGTGGGCCTCCTGGTGCACGTCGGCGATGTGTCCCAGGAACTTGACCTGGCTGGGGACGTCGTCGCGCTGGTAGCTGGCCTCGATCGCGGACTCGTAGAGGTCGAGCAGGAGGGGCCAGCTCTCCTGCTGCGCCACCAGCGCGTGGAGGCGCTCCCGAATGGGCTCGTTCCACGGGTTGAGCTGGAAGGCCCGAGCGTAGCGATCCACAGCCTGACCGGGCGTGTTGAGGTGCTCCAGGATCAACTCGGCGGTGTCGGCGAGGATCGGGATCTGCTCCTCGGGGAAGCCGTCCAGCTCGGCCCAGCGCTGGTCGTAGACGGCCACGAGGTCGGACCACAGGTCCGCGGTGTCCGCCAGGGCGTGCATCTGCTCCAGGGTCTTCTCTTCGTCGAGGCCCATGTCCAGCGCGCGCTTGAGGGTCTCAAACGCGGCGCGGGCGTCCCCGACCTCATCCCGTTGCAGCGCGGCCATGGCCCAGAACAGCTGCACCACGACCTCCAGGTCCACGGTTCGGTCGACGAGCTGCTCGTAGCAGGCGAGCACCCGCGGCCAGCGCTGCGCGTCGAGGCGAGCGAGCCGCTCCATCTCACGCAGCGGCTCGCCGCGCTCAGGCTGGTGGGCGAAGCACTCGGCGTAGATCTCAAACGCGTCCGAAGGCGCCTCCATGCGCTCCTCGACCAGCCTGGCCATCCGCATCATGATCGCCAGTCGGTCGTCGAGCGACGCGGCGCGGGCGGCGTCCTCGGTCATGACCTCCAGCATGAGCGGCCAGAGGCTGTGCTCCTCGGCGAGCCGAAACATCTCATCGTTGTGGGTGGGCTCGTCGGGGAACTTCTCATGCACGACCGTGAGGCAGCCGAACGCCTCCGCGTGACGCGCCTGGCCAGTCTCCAGCACCTGCGCGAGGGCCAGAAGGCGCTCCAGCTCCTCCTGGGGATCCTCCGTGAGGTCGAGGAGCTGAAACCGGGTGTTGACCAACGCCTCATGGTCTTCGAGCTGCTCGTAGAGCGTCTCCAGCTGAAGCAGCGTGTCGCGGTGGGTCGGGTCGATCGCCAGGACGCGGGTCAACGTCCGGGCCGCGGCCGCCGCGTCGTCGAGCTGCTCGCGCTGGAGCGCGGCCAGCTCGGTGATCAGCGCGATCGGGTCATCGACCTCGTGATGGATGCGCCGCTCCTGGGCGTCGGCCGCCTCGCTCCACCGCTCCTGCTGTCGGAGCAGCGCGACGAGGCGCGTGAGCGCCTCGCGGTCGTCGGGGTGTTCGGAGACGAGCGCCTCCAGGCGCTCGGTGGCGAGCGCCGGATCGTCGAGGCGCTCCTCGGCGAGCCGCGCCTGCTCGTGGAGCAGTTCGTGGCGGCGCCCGGGCTCCAGGTCCAGCTTGAGCAGCTCGTCGTTGACCGACATGAGCTGCTCCCACTCCTCGGCGTTGAGGTGGATCTCGTAGAGCTCCTGCCTCGCGAGGATGTCGTCGGGGAACTCGTCGAGGAGCTTCCGGAGGATCGCCTTGGCGTCGTCGATGTGCTCGTTCTGGCGATGCACCCGGCTGATCTTGCGGTAGAGCCGCAGGCGCGCCTGCGGCTCCTCGACGCTCTCCAGGCGAGCGGCGCAGGTGGCGATCAGGCGCTCCTGGTCCTTCTGCTGCTCGTAGAGCATCTCCAGCGCCTGGAGGGCCATCGGGTCGTGGGCGTTGATCTGGAGCACCCGGTTCCACTGGGCGATGGCGCGCTCAGGGTCCTGAAGCTCCTGTTCGGCGAACATGGCCATGCGGGCGATGAAGCGGATCGCCTCCTCCGAGTCCTCCGTCCGCTCGGCCTCGCGATCGAGGACCTGCATCAGGCGCTCCAAGTCGCGGACCTGGAGCAACAGCCGCTGGATCTGCTCCAACGCCTCGTCGCGGTGCTCCTGGTCGGTGAGGAGCGCGTCGTAGTGGGCGGTGGCGTCCTCAAGCCGCTCCATCACGACCATCAAACGAGCCCGCCGCAGCGTCAGGTCCCCACGCGAGCGGCGCTCGCCCGCCCGGGAAGTGACCTCGAAGTCGTCGCCCTGAGCCTCCGCCAGCTCAAGGAGGGCCAGCAGCGCGCTGGCCTCGCCGTCGTGGTCGTTCATGCGACCGGACACGTTGGCGAGCCTCAGGCGAGGCGCGGCGTCCTTCGGGGTGCGCTCGATGAGGAGCTCCAGTGTGGCGCGGGCCGCGGGGAGATCCTGGCGCTCGTCCTCGTGAAGGTCGATCAGCTCCGCGAGGCAGCCGAGTTGGCGCGCAGGCTCGGTGTTGGGGTCGCGGATCTCACCTTCGATCATCTCGACGAGGCTGTCGAGCTGACCTTCGTCGCGGTAGAGGCCGCGCAGCCGCTCGCGGGCCTGGCTCACGTGTTCGGGCGAGACGCCAGGCATCTCGACGATGGCGGCGTGCTGGTCGATGGCGAGCTGGGGATCACCGACCCGCTCCAGCGCGAGCTGGGCCAGCTCGATGTGCCGCTCGGCGCGCTCGTCGGGCTCGGTGAGGTGCGCGAGGCCCCGCTCCAGGACCCGAAACAGCTCAAGCGCTCCGCCCTCGGCCTCGACGCGCGCCTCAAAGTAGGCGCGCACGGCGTCGTGGTTGGGTTGCAGCTCGCTGAGCTGCATCATCAGATCGCGCTCGGCGCGCTGGAGGCCTCGGCGACCCTGAAGGGCGGCGAACTCCAGCAGGAGCTGGGCGCGCTCGGCGGTGTGGTTGCGGGGGTGGAGCCAGGGTGCGTGGTCGAGCGCCCAGCGGTAGAGCGTCTCCAGCTCCTCCGCTTCGTCAGTCTCGGTGAGCAGGACCGTGAGGCGCTCAAAGACGTCGCTGCGCTCGGGGTTGAGGTCGAGGATGGTGCGGTAGGCGCGCGCCGCCGTGGCGGCGTCGCCCTCCTTGTCGTGGGCGAGCTGCCCCATGCGGGTCAGCATGGCGACGCGGGCCTCGGGGTTGGGTTCGAGGGTGGCGCGTTGATCGATCAGCCCCACCAGCTCGCCCCAGCGCTCCTGCGCCGTCAGCCCCTCCTCCAGCCGCTCGGCGACGCGGTCGAGCACCGCGTGGTTGGCGTCGAGGCGGAGGGCGCTCAGGTCAAAGTCGTTGGCCTCGCGCAGCGTGTCGTCGAAGCGAGGCGAGGAGGGCGTCATCGCGCCCAGCTCGTCGCGGACGACGTCGGCGATGGCGACGTGTATCCAGGCGGCCTCGTCGGGGCGGTCGGCCTCGGTGTAGGCCTCCTCCAGCGTGGCGAGCGCCTCGCCCCCGTCTTCGGAGCGCACCAGCTCCAGCAGGAGCGCGCGGGCGTCGCTTGAGTCCGGCGCGAGGCCGATGGCGCGGCTGAGCGCTTCAATGGCGCGGGCCTTGTCCCCGACGTCGTCGACCAGCACGCGGCTCTTGGCGAGCAGCAGCCCGGCGGCGGCCTCGGGATCTTCGGTGACCTGGAGCTGGACGTCGTAGAGGTGGGCGACCATCTCCATGTTGTCCATGCGCCGGTAGAGGTCGCGGCCCGCCTCGATGTACTGCGGCCGCTCGGGGGCGCGCTGGAAGGCCTGCTGGTAATGGTGCATGGCCCGCTCGTGGTCGCCCACCTCCTGCTCCAGGATCTGCCCCAGCTCGAAGTGGAGGGCGCCTTGCTCCGCCTCGGAGGCGGCCCCGTCCAGGCTCAGCTCGTAGAGGTCGATCAGCACCTCCCACTGCGACGAGCGCTGGCAGATGGTGTGCAGGAGCGCCTTGATCCGATTCAGGTAATAGCCCTGGCGGTACAGCTCCAGCAGCCCGTCCATGATGGGCGTGACCGCGTCCTGGGCGAGGCCCGAGGCGACCTCGTAATGCTCCAGCGCGCGGTCGGGGCGCCCCATGGGGCCTGCGCTGATCCGGGCCATCTCGACGAGCAGGGCGGCGCGGCGCTCGTTGTCCCGCTCGCGCGCCTCCTCCTTCTCCAGCAGCTCCAGCAGCGGCTCGAACTGCTCCTGGGCCCGGCGGATCGCCTTGAGCACCTGGATGGTCGGCGCATGCTGGGGGTCGCGATCGAGCAGGATGTGCAGGCGCTCCAGGATGAGGTCGGCCTGGGCGCTGTCCTCGGTGAACGCCTGATCGAGGAGCGCGCTGGCGGCGTCCGGGTCGGAGAGCTGCTCGCGCTCGATGTCGGCCAGCTCGATGAGGATGTTGGCGCGCGCGGCGTCGGAGTGAGACGCTGTCGCCTCCCGCTCTCCGACGCTCACGGCGTCGCGCCACGCCCGCTGCTCCATCAACAGCTCGCGCAGCAGCCCGAGCGCCGCGGGCTCATCGCCGGTGCGGTCGATCAAGGCGCCGAGCGCGTCGGACACCGCGCGGACGTCCGCGCCCGCCTGGTAGGCGCGCTCCAGCCAGGCGACGGGGCGCTCCGGTTTGTCGAGGGCGATCGCCCCGACCTCGCCCATCTCCAACAGGAGCTTCGCCTCACTCCTGGGGTCGGGTCGGTCGCCGAGGCTGTCCAGGCGCCGCTGGAGCAGCTCGATCAGGCCATGGGCGTCCTCTTTCTGAGGGAGCCCGGCGCGCAGCACCGCGCTCAGCGCCTCAAAGACGCGGTCGTCGCCCGGGTGGTCGAGGGAGAGCGCTCGCAGCGCCTTGCGCGCCTGCTCGCGGCGACCCCCCTGCGGCTCCTCGGCGGCTTGGCGGTAGGCCTCGGCGGCGGCCGGGATGTCGTGCAGGCGCGTGTGGCTCAGCTCGCCCAGCTTCAACCAGGCGCGCGCTCGGTCTGCGCTCGTGGTCGCGGACTCCGCCTCCGCGCGCGCCAGCTCACAGAGGTTGCTCCAGTCGCCGCGGGCCCAGCACAGCTCCTCAAGCGCTTGACGGATCTGTCCGCGCGTCTCCTGATCGAAGCCGTCGAGCAGACTCATGATCCGACGATACGCCTTGCGGGCGTGGGTGTCGTCGTCCTGCTGGGACCACACCTCGGCGACCGTCAGGTAGAGGAACACCGCCTCCTCGCCGCCCACCGCCTCGGCGCGGCGAGTGTAGAGGTCGGTCAACCCTGCGAAGTCCCCCTCCTGCTCCAGCGACTCGCGCAGGCGCGCGAACAGGACTGGGTCGTTGGGGCGGCTCTCAAAACCTCTCCAGAGGCTCTCCATTCTGATCTCCGACCGGGCCACGCGCCTATATCATTATATAGAGGTCCAAAGGCGTGCGGGTTCAGTGGCATCACGCATCGTGCGGCACACATTACCACGCATCCCCCATGACTCCAATCTCCCACCCACGCGTGCGAGCGCCGCGTCAGACGGGTCAATCCAGGAGCGTCCCCCAGACCCGGGAGCCCTGGGTGATGAACCGCACCCGCGTCGCCTCAGGAGAGGCTTCGACCGTGCGGAGCCCGGCCTCGCTGAGGCGGTTGAGGGAGAGATCGACCACGGCGCCCGTAGGCAGCGCGGTGGAGTTGGCGAGCAGCGCGGCGCCCTGATCGCCGATGTGGTTGTCGCTCAGGTCCAGGTGGCGCAGCCCGGCGAGCCAGGGCGGGTTGTGCTCGATCAGCGCGGCGACGCCTTCGCTGGAGATCTCACAGCGACGCAGCCGCAGCGCGCTCAGCGCCGGCAGTGTCCGGCAGAGCGCCAGCTCTCGGAGGCCCCGGTCGCCGAGGCGAGGGTTGTAGGAGAGGTCGAGCGCCTCCAGCGGCCAGGGTTTGGCCGCGAAGGCCCTCAGCATCAACCGCACGCCTTCGTCGCTCAGGCGGGCGCCGTAGAGCCCCAGCTCCCTGAGGCCCCGCGGCCACGCCATGGCGGCCAGCCACCGGGCGCCGACGTCGCCCAGCCAGGTCCCGCCCAGGTCGAGGCGCGTGAGCCCCAGGTCGAGGTGAGCGTGGGCGAGCGTCTCCAGGCCGCGCTCGTTGATCCCGTTGTCGGCCAGGCGCAGCGTCTGGAGCGATGGGAGGTGGGGGGAGGTCATCAACTGAATGAAGCCGCTGTTCGACAGCTTGTTGCTGCACAGCGACAGGTGCTGGAGGCGACCGAGGTGGGGGGAGGCCGCGATGTGCTGGACGCCCGCGTCGGTGATCAGGTTGCGGTCGAGCTGGAGGTGGGTGAGGTGCGCGGACGCCGCGGTGATGAGCGTGGCGATGTCCTCGTTGGTGAGGTGGCAGGCGGCGCGGTGGAGCGTGCGGATCAGGCGCCAGCGGCGGAGGGCGTCGCCGCCAACCTTCGTCTTCCAGCCGATGGGGGCGGCGCGCAGCTCGTCGGGCCAGGACGCCAGGTGCTGCTCGGCGTAATCGAGCGCCATCCGAAAGCTCTCCCCGGCGGGCCACTCGTCGAGCAACACACAGAGGGCGGCCCAGGTCGCTGGCGATGGGGGCTGGTGGAGGGTGGCGCGGAGGTGGGCGAGTCTTTCGTTGACCTGGGTCACGGGGTCTGGGTCAGTGAATGGTCGGGGTGGGGGGCTCCAGCGACCGCAGCTGCTCCAGCGACTCGACGTGGCGTCGGTTCATCTCCCGGCTCGCCTCGTCGTAGCGCCCCTGGAGCGCGAGCGCTTCCACTTCGGGGTCGAGGTTCATCTGGCGAACCCGACGGCGGCGCACGTAGCGAAACAGGCGGGCGATCGCCCAATCCATGATGCGAACGAGGACGACGCCGAAGAAGACACCGGCGAGGAACACGGTGAAGACCTGGAGGGCGTTGAGTTCGTAGGTCATGAGCATGTCCTATGCGAGCGATCCGGGGCGCGCTGCACCCGAGCCTTCATGTGATACCGCTCAACCCTCCTTCCAGGCAACGTCTGGGGGGAAAGATCCGCGCAGGATCACACGTGACACATCGGCATTGTAGAGGGTGTGGATGAGGAACGGAAACGCTCACGGGGATCAACCGGTGCTGCGGGCCTCCAGCTCCTCCAGCAGCGCGATGTGTTCGTCCAGCTCCGGGGGGAGCGGGGCGATGAAGGTCTCGCCGTCGGGCAGGGTCAGGCTGTGGGCATGCAGCCACAGCCGCCCCGGGAAGCCCGCGATCGGCTGAAAGCGGCTGGGCGGGTAGCGCTCGTCACCGACGAGCGCGTGGCCGATCCCCTGCATGTGGCGTCGGATCTGGTGGTAGCGCCCGGTCTCCGGCGTGACCGCCAGGTAGGAGGTCTTGCGGAAGGACGCCAGGCGCGTGTAGCGGGTGACGCAGCGCAGCGGCTTTTGACGCCGCTTGTCCTTGAGCGGGCGGCGGATCACGCCCTTCTTGTGGGTGCGCCCGAAGACGAGGGCGCGGTACTCCTTGACGACCTGGTTCTGGGCGAACATGCGACCGTACTCGCCGCGCACCTTCGCGTCGGGCGAGCAGAGCACGACCCCCGAGGTCGCCCGATCGAGGCGGTTGATCGGCGCGATCGCGTCTGGCAGCGGCAGGTGCTCGCTGGCCCAGGTCATCAAATCGGGGATGCTGCGATCGGACGCCTGGTGCACGGCGAACCCGGCGGGCTTGTAGAGCACCCAGAGCTGATCGCGCTGGGCCAACATGTGCGGTGGACCCGTCATGAGCGAACTCCGTCGTGAGGTGTCAGTACCGTGGGTCGATGAGGGTCGTCGGATCAATGGCCTGCCCGACGTAGATCCCCTCCGTGTCCTCGTAGATGGCGCGGTAGAGGGCCACGAAGCGCAGCACCTTCTTGGTGTAGCCGCGCGCCTGCTTGAAGGGGATCTCCTCGACGAACTCGTCCAGTGGGATGTGATCCTTGTGCCGCAACCAGCGGTGGACGTTGTGGGGGCCGCCGTTGTACGACGAGATCGCGAACGGCTCCTGCCCGTTGAACTTGCGCACCAGGCGCGCGAAGTACCAGGCGCCGTGGCGAACGCTCGTCTCGGGGGTGAGCAGGTCGTAGCCGCCGAAGATGTTGTCGCGGATGTCGTCCGCGACCTTGTTGCCGGTCTTGGGGATCACCTGGAGCAGCCCGCGGGCGTCGGCGTAGGAGACCGAGTCCGGGTTGTAGGCCGACTCGACGGTCATCAGCGCCCACAAGATGTAGGGGTTGAGGCCCTCGCGCGCGGCGTACTTCTGCACCAGCAGCGGGAACGCGCGCGGGTGCAGCTCCGTCCACGCCTTGCGCGACTCGCCGCTCACGTCGCTCCGGTCCCAGCCGCCGCGCATGAGCCGCAGCTTGCGCGCGATGTAGTGGTCGCCCACCTCCATCAACGCCCGCTGAAACAGCGGCTCGATGGCGCGCCGCTGCTGGATGATCCGCTCCTGGCGCTTGGCGGCGCGGCGCCGCGCGCTCTCTCGGCGAGGGATCGGGTAGAGGTCCTGGCGAGCGGGGAGCCCCCAGAAGCCGCGCCGCTCCTTGCCGCGGTGGTCGATGAGGTGACCCCAGCGCTTGCCGCTCAGCTCAAGCGGCTTGTCGCTGCGCGGCTTGTCGCCGTCCTGGTGAGCCTCCATCAGCCGCCAATACTCCAGGCTGATGGTCCGCATCTCCAACTGCGCCTCCCGGTGCAGCCCCACCTCATGGAGGAACGCCACCCGGTCGAGCGCGGGCCATAGCGCGCGGTGCGCCTCCGCCAGCGCGCGGGCCGCGCCGACGAGCGGTGCCTTGTCCACGTACGCCGTCAGCATCTGGTCCGGGGTCATGCGCGCGAAGGCGTCCGCCGTGACCGGTTGGGGCGCAGGAGGATCCTCCGGGCCTCGCCAGTACACGCGGGCCTGGCGCGTGTAGGTGGCGCGGGGAGAGGCCGCGCCTGCGGCCGCGACGGTCTGATCGGTCGCGGCGATCAGATCCAGGGCGCACCCCAGCGAACCCGCGTCACACCCCGACGCGTTGAACCTCGCCACCACCGCGGCCGCGTCCTCTGGGAGCACAGGGAGCATCCCCAGGCGCTCGGGCACCCTCGGGGCGCGCTCCTGGGCGATCTCGTAGAGGCGGTTGTTCGCCTGGTACCCGTAGTAGCCAAAGGTGTCGTCCTGGGCCACCTGCTCAAAGAGCTTGACGGCGGCGTCGAGCTGGCCCTGACGTTGATGGGTCCGGGCCAGCCAGTAGCGATACCGGTCACGGTCGCTGGAGCTGCGAGAGGAGCGGATCAGGTCACGGAGCAGCCGCGCGGCCTGGGGGTAGCGCTTCGCCTTGTAGGTGAGGAAGGCGAAGTTCCAGTCGTTCTTCTTGCGGTCGCTCAGGTTCTTGTTGGCCAGCTCCCAGGACTCCTCGTAGCGGCCGTCGTCCCAGTAGAACTCCATCAGCGCGTCTTCGCGGGACTGACGCGAGCGGTTTGCGTACCGCTGCTTGAGGAGCGCCTCGGCCTTCTCCGAGTTGCCCATGCGGTGGTGGCAGCGTTGCAGGATCTTGCGGACGAAGTCGCGGTTGAGCCCCGCGCCCTCATCGCCGGAGCGGGTGCGGCGCTCCAGCTCCAGGAGCTGGGGGAGCGCCTTGTCGTAGTCCTGCCGCTCGTAGGCGGTGAGCGCGAGCTGGAGGCGGACGTCGTTGGCGAGGGCGCCGTCGCCGTCGCCGCGCCGCTTCACCTGCTCCAGGAGGTCGCCCAGCTCGTCCTCGGCCACCAGCCAGTGCTTCATGCGGCGCAGCTCCCGGCCTCGTTCGAGCAGCTCCTGCTCCGACGGCTCGGGGGGCCCCTGGCCGACGAGCTGCCAGGTGTCCAGGATGATCCGCGCCTTGGCCCCCTCTTCCTTCCACGGGTAGTCGAGCCAGATCTGTCGCAGCAGCTTGCCGCCCGCCTCGACGTCGCCGGTGTGGATCAGGCTCTGGGCCTGCCGGTACGCGGCGATGTGGCGCTGCGGGTAGTCGGGGTAACGCTCCAGGAGCCCCTCGTAGGCGAGCGCGGCCTCGGTGTAGCGGCCCGCCTTGAACAACGTGTGGGCGCGCGCGGCGTAGGCGGCGTGGACGGTCCAGTCGTCAGGGAACCGCTCGATGGCGTCTCCGAGTAAATCAATGGCCAACGCATGCTTTCCCGCCATGGCAGCGGCGCGCGCGCGAACCAGCGCGATGTAGGGCTCGGCGGGGTGGCCCTCCTCGCGGACCTCGTCGAGCGCCGTGAGCGCCTTCTGCCCGAGCCCCCGCTCCAGCGCGGCGAGCGCGAGCATGACCTGGACGCGGGTGTGCGTCGCTTCGTCGAGGTGGGTCTGGCGGAGGGGGTCGAGGAGCGCCTCAGCCGCCGCGCCGCGATCGAGGATGAGGTTCTGACGGGCCTGCTCCAGCGCGCTCGGGGTGCTGAGCGGCGTCGTGGTCGTGGTCAAGAGCCCGACCGGCAGCGGCTCGTCGGCCAGCGCGGTGGTGGACAGGCACAGGAGCGCCGCGATCAACAGGGTGAGCAGGGCTCGGGGGCGTATGGGTCGTTTCATGGTCGGATCGCGTCTGTGGGGTCCTGCCGCGCTCTCCCCGGGTGTCACCCGGCCCTGTCCAGGTCAAGGGCCGTCCGTGGCTCAACACAAGCCGCTCGCCTTTCGATTCCAGGCGGCTGTCAGAAGCTCTCGCGCCAGTTCAGGCGAGAGTCTGAGGCCCATGCAGGCTCTGTCCTGACGATACCAGAGCCACGCGGTGGCGCAAGAACTCCGCGGCGACTCACCGGTCGTGTCCGGCAGATCACCGCAGCGTGGTGGTGATCCGCGGTGGGTGTACCGGGATCCGCCGTGGTGTGCGGGGGCGCTTCAGGCGTTCAGAAGTCGATGGGTTCGGCGTTCCAGGACTTGAAGCTGTCGGGGTCGGGCGGCAGGGCCTCCATAGGGAGGACAGGGGGAGCGAGCGTGGAGTCGGTGAGCAGCTCCTCGGGGGCGTTGGGGCAGGGCTCAGGCCCGGTCTTCGCCTGGCGCTTGCGGCGACGCCGCTTGCGTCGTCTCCGGTCGGGTGGCCTGGAGGCGACCGCGGCGGCGTCGGCGGCGTCGCTCGGGGTGTCCTGAGCGCCTGGCCCGGAGATGGGGGCGTTGGGGCGCACGAAGTCACCGACCAGGATGCCCGGGGTCCTGAGGTGAGGGTGCGCGGTGACGCTCGGTCCGCCCACCACGCGCCCGACGGCCAGCGGACCCTGGATGCTCAGGATCTCCACGGTCCCGACCTTGAGGGTCATGTGGATGTCGGGCGCGCCCGCGGGGGTGATGGTGCGGAACACCTCGAAGACCTGCCCGACCACCAGCGGCGAGCCAGCGCCTGCCCCGAGGTAGAGGTCCAGGCCTGTCTGCGAGGGTGGCGACGGGCGCTTTGAGTTCATCGCGCGCGACGGATCCACAGGGCGATAGGCCCCGATCACCTCGATCGGGGCGACCTGCTTGGGCGTCGTGCTTGGCGAGGCCTTCTGGGGCGTCGTCGCGCGGTCGTCCTGGGCCAGGGCGGCCGTTTGGGCGCTCAGGAGCGCGACGGCGCACAGGGACCACGCTGTGATGCACCGCGTTGTTCGGTGGATCATGGCGGGCCTCCGGGTTACGCGGCCTGGCGCTTGCTGGTGGTGCGGCCGATGGGGTGGCGAGCGGACAGCCCCGAGTGGTGCTGCACCGACTGGATCCCGCGGCGGCTGTTGGCGCAGATGCAGATCGGCGCCAGCAGGTTGACCGTGGGGGCGTGCGGGTTGGTGACGTTGGCGATGACCGCCACCACCATGTCCTCGGACCACTCGGAGTCGGCGTCGAGCCCGAGCTGCTCCAGATCCTGGCGGTTCAGCCGGACGGCGTAGTCCGAGACCACGCAGGTCGGATCGATGATGACGAAGGCGACGTCAGGGTCATCGGCCGACTGCAACCACCGGAACGGTCCCGCGGTGTGATCGAGGATGAAGAACCTCTGCATCTCGGGGAACCCGAGCATCCCCTGCGGGAACATGAGGAGGTCTTCAGGGCGAATGGTCAGCGTACCGAAGCGCGCGGTTTCTACGTTCACGTCTCGTCCTCTTCTTGCGTGGGCGTTTGCCCTGATCGGTGACGATCAGGCCCGACGCGAGAAGCGACGTGACCGCCTCACCCCCGTGGCTTCTTGCCTTTATCGGGGTGAGGTTGATCGCCGTTGGACGGCCGTGTTGTTGTAGGGGTCCGCTCAGGTTCTTCGGGGGCATCACTATCTGGGGGTGCCAGATCGCTGACCACCACATCGAGCGCCTCGGGGTTGGCCATGGCCGCTTCCCGATTCTCGGCGACGATGTTTTGATACACCTCCTCGCGGTATATTTTGATTTCGCGGGGAGCGATGATCCCGATACGGACCTGGTTCTTACGGATCTCTTTTACGACGATCTGAATCTCGTCGCCGATCCGTATAGACTCCCCTATCTTCCTTGTAAGGGTCAGCATTCTCCTCTCCATCCCGAAGAGTACGACACCGACACTGTACCGGTTCGCTGGGGAGCGTCAAAAACACGGCTTGCTTTTTGCCTCGCCGCACGGGACGTCCCCGTTCAGCGAGATGTAACAAACGAAAAGCTCAATCTATTACCGGGCTTCCTCCTTCAAGGGCCAGGCCCCTGTGCGGCGAGGCTTACGGCGGCGTGTGTTCATCTCAAATAACGTCGAGCAAGCTGGGGGTCATCGTCCGGCCCGCGACCTGAACGGCGGCCTGCAGCGACTGCTCCTGCGCGAGCAGCTCGCTCACCACGGCCGCCAGGTCCGCGTCACCGACGTCCTGGGACTCCTGGCTGAGCTGGATACGGATGTCTTCGGTCAGCTCCGTGGTCACCTCGACGCGCCGCAGCCGCGCGCCCAGATCCGTCTGCGCCTTGAGGAGCTGGTTCTCGGCCAACCCGATGTCACCGATCCTGCCCTGGAGGGAGTCCACGTCGTCTGACTCCAGGTCGGCGATGATGCCATCGAGCATCTGGACGATGTTCACGTCCCGGTCAAAGAGCCGGGAACCGTCGATCGCCATCTCCAGCTCGGCCCCTTCGCCGATCGCGACGCGGTTGCCCGCGCCTGCCCCTTGATAGGCCCCGGTGTCGTCCAGCGGAGGCGCGTCGGAGGCGGTGCCGGAGAAGATGTACTGGTCATCGACCTGGACCTCGCTCAGCTGAACGAAGTGGTCGCGCATGACCTTCATCTCCTCGGCGATGTCGGCGCGGTCGGAGGCGTTGTAGGTGTGGTTCAACGCGCTGACCACGGACTCGCGAGCCCGGATCATGACGTTGAACATGTCGTCCATGGTCGCCTCGGCGGTGTTGAGCTTGCGGAGCGCGGCGTCTGCGTTGCGATCCAGCGTGTCCAGCTCGGCGAGGTGCCCGCGGATGTTCTCAAGGCGGCTGTAGGCTGCGGGGTCATCCGAGGGGCGGTTGACCTCCTGTCCGCTCGCCAACTTCTCCTGAAGCCGCGCGACGTGCTGGCGGTTCTCCTGGATGCGTTGGGTGTGCTGCCCGAACCATTGTCGATCGGAAATCCTCACGTCGCCCTCCTGCCTGGCAACTTCACGTCAACCTGTTCATCGGCTGACGTGGAGGTGGATCTGAATCTCAGACCATATTGATGATGGCCTGCATCATCTCATCAGCGGCGCGGACCACCCGGCTGGCGGCCTCATAGCCCCGCTGGTGCTTGAGCAGGTCGGAGAGCTCCTCATCGAGGCTGACCCCCCGCACAGACTCCCGCACGTTGCCAAAGGCCTCGACCTGCCCCTCGGCGATGCGCGTCTCCGCGGTGGCGCGGTTGATGTCGCGGCCAACGGCGGTCTGGAGCTGGGTCAGGGTCGCCGCGGCGGAGCGGTTGTCGAGGGAGGGGATGGAGGCGTTGCGCAGCTCGGACAGCTCCAGCGACAGGTCGCTGCCGCCAGGGAGCTTGGCTGGGTCGCGCGTGGCGGCGATGGCGTCGGGGTTGTCGACGAGATCCCCGGAGAGGCTCAACATCGCCGCGGCGCCCTCAGGGCCCGCCAGCGCCTCGAACATCCCTCGCCCGGTGGCGCCGTCGAGGCCGAAGCCCTGGGAGTGCATGTCGTTGATGGTGGTGGCCAGGCCGTAGGCGAGCTGGTCCAGCTCGGCGATCGCCGCGGTGACGTCTTCGTTGAACGCCGTCAGCGACCCCCCCAGCTCACCGCCGGACGAGCCGTCTCGGAGGATCCGCTCCGCGCCGTCCGGGCTGTAGTGAACCAGCTCAAGCTGCCCGTCGATCTCGCGGCTCTCCAGCTCACTGGCCAGCTCCCCCGAGACGAGCACGGCGCCGCCAGGGAGCGACATCGTGATGGTGCCGTCGTCCTGCTCAAGGGCCTGGGCGCCGGTCAGCTCCGTGAGGCGGTCGATGAGGCGGTCCCGCTCATCGCGCAGCTCGGACGCCTCGCTCTGGGCGGCCTCGGCGGCGCGGATCTGGGCGTTGAGGTCGGCGATCTCGAAGGTGACGTCGTTGACGGTGTCGAGCTGCGTCTGGACCAGCCCGTTGATGGGATCCTGGAGCCTCGACAGCTGCCCGCGCGTGGTCTGGAAGTCGTTGGCGAGTGCGTCCGCTGCGAACAGGACCGCCTCGCGCTCGGCGAACCCGCCAGGCTGGCTCGACAGCTGCGAGAGGCTGTCGAACAGCGCCTCCATGCGGACGGCGAGGCCGCCGTCCTGGGGGCTGAGGATCGACTCCAGCTGCTGGAGCGCCGACAGGCGGCTCTGGTTGAAGGCGGCGTTGGACTGGGCGGCCCGCGCCGAGGCGGTGCTGTATTGGTCGATGACCCGCTCCGGGGAGCTCATGGCGACGCCCGCGGCGACGCGGCGGTCCTGGCCGAGCCCGAGGCTCCCCAGCGTCCCGCGCCTGCGGCTGTATCCTTCGACGCCTGCGTTGGCGGCGTTCTGACTGGCGACGTCCATCGCGGCCTGGTAGGCACCCAGGGCGTGACGGCCGATGTTCAACATGTTGGTGATGCTCATGCTCAACCCTTCCAGATCATCATCCCCTGACCGGCCGACCGATTTCGACCCGGGGCGCTGTAGGTGGCTTCGGGGGTGGAGGCCAGCCGTTGAATGATCGCCCGAACCATCTGCTGGGTCTCCTGGAGGATCTCCAGGTTCTCCTGGCTCGTCTGGTGAATCCAGCGGTAGACCGTACGCACCTCGTCGGGGACGGGGATATACCCGGCCAGCTCGATGACGTGGCGCGACAGCACCAGGCGCTGCTGCGCCAGCTCGGCGTAGCGATCCAGCTCCAGCGTCCGGATCGCCTCCATCTCGTCTTCCACGATCTCCATCAAGGCTTCCGCCAGCGTCTCGTGGTCTTCGCATTCGGCCCACTCGCTCATCATCACGTCTCTCCTGGTGTTCTTGAGGCACCACAGCGTGTACAGACCAATCATCGGCAGCCTGTTCAGGATCTCTGAAAATTGGACCCAAGAACGTCACGAGGCCGAGGTGGGCGCCCACCTCGGCCTCGTGACGGTGTTTTTCGGTGATGTCGTCGTCATGCGCGTTGGCCTCGGGCGAGCTGCCCAGGGCGGTCGGTCTGCTCGACGACTTCTGGTCTGGAAGGCTCCACAACGCGAACAAGGTGTTCATGCGTTGTGTCTCAAGTCTCCGCGACATCGGCTTTTTTTCAAGCTCCGCCTCGACTTCCTCAGCCAGATCGGAGTTGGCGCTGCGACCGCGCCTACTCCGCTTTCGAAGGCATCAGGTGACCGCTGTCGAGTAGCGCGGCGGCCACGGCCCTCGCATCGGGCTTATACTCGCCGTCGGCGACCAGCCGACGCAGGCGCGCCACCTTCTCGCGGTTGAAGTTCTCGGTGGAGATGTCATCGTACCGGTTGCCTGTCGTGATCACGCACGCGTCGGCGTTGGCGATCTCCTGCTCCAGCTCCTCGAAGTCCAGCTCGTCCATGATGGCGTCCGCCATCATCTCGGCCTCGGACTGCAGATCGAGTTCGACGTTGGGCTTGATGGTCTCGATGTTCATGGTCATGGTTCTTCTCCGTACGCTGTCGTGTGTATCGTCCAGGGGTTCTGAGTCTGGCCCCTTCTGGTTTCACCAGTTAGCGGCACGCTGTTGTTGCCGTCTTGATACCTACATCGTCAGACCTTCAACGCTCCTTGAGACTTTTTTGGCTCAAGCGTTGTTTTTTTGGCGGATGGATCGATCTCGGCGTCAAGGTTTTGACGAATTGGTGGTCAGGTGTCGGAGGGGTCGTGACCTTCGCGCATGAAGTCGTCTGGCTCGCTGGAGACTGCGCCAGAGAATTGACGCTCAAGGACCGCCGCGAGGCCAAAGCCGCCGCCATCGGAGAGGAGCTTGGAGTACTCCTGGTCGAGCATGCTGGTGTAGGTGTCGTTGGAGAAGCTCTGTTGAAAGAGCCCGTCCTTGGGCACGGTGTCGCGCATGACCTTGAACATGTGGGTGAGGAAGTGGGCCTCGAACTCCCGCGCGGCCTTGCGGATGGACTCCTGGCGGCCGCTGCGCTGCGCCTGCTCGGCCTCAACGGCGAGGTCCTCCAGGGGGACCCCGGCGTCGGCGCCGCCGGTGGCCTCAACCATGGTGGTGCCGGGCGGCGCGGCGAGCGGGTTGTCGGCGCGCGCCTGAAGCTGCGCGCGTTGAAGCATGAGGGGGTTGACGCCGGAGATCTTCATGGCGGCTCCATGGTGCGCGTGCTGTTATTGAACGATGATGTCGGCGTTGAGGGCGCCTGCGGCCTTGAGGGCCTGGAAGATGCTGGCGAGGTCGCGGGGCGACACGCCCATGGCGTTGAGCGCCTTGGCGAGGTCCCCGATGGAGACGCCTCCTGGGAGCACGGTCACCTCGCCGCTCTCCTCGGCGATCTCGATCTCGGTGTTGTCGAACGGCACGGTGCCCCCGAGGGAGAAGGGGTAGGGCTGGCTGACCTCGTTGCGCTTTCGGACCTCGATGCTCAGGCTCCCGTGGCTGATGCCGACGGTGCTGATCTGGACGTCTGCGCCGATGACGACGGTGCCGGAGCGCTCGTTGATGACCACGCGGGCCTTGCGATCGGGGATGATGTCGATCCGCTCGATGGAGGCGATGAAGTCGGCGGCGCGGTCGCGGTAGGCGGGGGGGACCTTGACCTCGATGGTGCCGCCGTCGATGGTGCGCGCGATCTCCGCGCCGGTGGCGAGGTTGATGGCGGTCGCCATGCGGCTGGCGGTGGTGAAGTCGGCCTGCTTGAGGCTGATGATCAGCTGCTCGCGCTTGGTGAAGGCGCTCTCCAGCTCCCGCTCGACGAGCGCGCCGTCGGCGATCCGGCCCACGGTGAGGTGCCCGCTCTGGGAGCTGTTGCCGCCCGCCGATGAGCCGAACCCACCGATCACCAGCGGCCCCTGGGCGACCGCGTAGACGTTCTGATCCGCCGCGAGCAGCGGGGTCATCAGGAGCATCCCGCCGACGAGGCTCTTGGCGTCGCCGAGGCTGGAGACCTCGACGTCGAGGCGGTCACCGACCCGCGCGAAGGGGGGCAGCTCCGCCGTCACGATGACCGCCGCGACGTTGCGGGTGATGAACGTCTTCGGGTCGATGCGGATCCCCATCCGGGTGAGCATGTTGGCCACCGACTGCACCGTGAAGCGCGCCTGCTGGCTGTCTCCGGTGCCCTGGAGGCCCACCACCAGGCCGTAGCCGGTCAGCTGGTTGGCGCGGACCCCGCGGATGTTGGCCAGATCCTTGATGCGCGCCGCGTCCGCGTCGAGCGGCGCGGCCAGCGTCACGAGCGCGGCGAGCAGCGCCACCCCGAGCGTCAACAGCGAGGGGCGGTGGGGTGTGGTGTGTGGGGTGTTCATGAGCATGCGCTCCCTGGTCGGCGATCAAAAGGGCCAGAGCCAACCGAACATCCGCGCGAACCAACCCGGCTCGCTGACGTCCGTGATGACGCCCTGACCTGAGAACTCCACTTGGGCCTCGGAGATCAGATCGCTGGAGATGGTGTTGTTCTCCAGCACGTCCACCGGGCGGATGACGCCCGAGATGTAGAAGTACTGCTCCTCGCTGTTGACGAGGATCGTCTTGGTGCCTTCGATGAACAGGTTGCCGTTGGGCAGGACGTCGCGCACGTGCGCGGTCACCGTCGCCTTGAGCGACCCCTCGCGCTTGGTGCTCCCCTCGCCCTTGAAGGCGTAGTCGGTCGCGGCCTGTACGAGCTGCCCGTTCTCCAGGGACGGGCTGGTGTCGCCGATGCGGTCCATGAGCGTGAAGAGGACCTCGATCTTGGCGTCGAAGTCGCTGCTCTTGCTCAACTCGGTGCCCGCGCTCCCAGCGGCGCTCGACTTCTCCGAGATGAGGATCGTGACGATGTCGCCCGCGCGGTAGGCGCGCTGATCGACGAAGTAGTTGCTCAACAGCGACGCCTCGTTGTAGAGGCTGCCGTCCTCGGGCACGTACTTCGCGTTCTTGAAGTCGACGGGGGGCTTGTACTCGCGGTGCCGCGGCTCGCGGACGTTGCTCCCCGCGCCAGAGCAGGCCGCCCCGGTCAGCGCGAGCGTGAGCAGCGACACCGTGAGGAGCCGCGCGTGGGACTGTTGGGTCGTCTTGAGCATCACTGCACCATCACCCGACCCGCGCCCAGCACCCGGGCCTTGAGCAGCGAGTCTGACATTGTGTTTCGGACCTGGATCCACTCGCCCCGGGCGCCGTCCTTCTTGGCCTCGCCGACCGCGGTCACCCTCAAGGCGCCTGAGCTGTACTCGATCACCACCCGATCGCCCCGCTTGATCACGTCGGGCGCCTTGAGGGAGCTGTCCCGCAGCGCGGCGCCAGCCCGGAGGGTGCTCCTGACGCTCATGCCGATCGCCTCGGAGCAGGGGACGCTGCTCGACGTCACCTCGCTGTGCTCCTCGACGACGTCACCCTCGGTGATGACGTCACCCGATCGGAGATCGCTGCGCGCCACGCAGACCGGGCCGACGAGCTTGAGCTTCGCCGAGACGTGGCGCGTCTCGATGACCTGCCCGCCCACCTCGATCTGGACCGTGAACATGACCGTCCCCGACAGCCTGGAGCTGTCCCGCGCGCTGGCCTTCCACGTCAGCTCACCGCGCGGGAGCATCAGGTCGGTGCGCCAGGTGACGGGCTCGACCCGCGCCTTGTGCTCGCCCGGCGTGTTGGCCAGGACCCAGACCTCGATCGCCTTCTGGATGTGGCGCCCGGCGTCGGCGCGGGACACCTTCTGGCCGGGACGCGTCACGACCATCTTCCTGGGGAAGGTGACCTTGACGTGATCAGGCAGCCCCCCTTGCTTGAGCGCCGACTTGATCGACAGCTGCGACATCACCCGCTCCTGCGACGGCTCGGGGGCGCGCCCCAGCTCGATGCGACGCACCTGCTCCTTGAGCTGGGGGTCGCTGATCCCCTGAATCCGGGCGACGTCGTCGACTCGGATGACGTCGCCCTGGATCTCGCTCTTGGGGAAGAAGCGCAGGCTCGCCTGCTGCGCCTGCGCGGCGCTCGCGGCGCCGAGCACGATCGCCACCGCGGCGAGGGCGCTGAGGGAGGGGGTGGGGTTCAAGCGCATGGCAACCATCCGGGGCATCGCGTCACAGGGGGCTTTGGGTCTGACGCGTGCTGAGGGGCGCCAGGTTCAGGCGCCCCTCAGCGCGCGTCCGTATCAATTGACGGGTGTAGAAAGGTAGCTGCGAAGCAGCGGTGCGCAGGTGAACTCAGCCATCTGGATTTGCTCAGGATGTTCGCATCCAGCGCGCTGAGTTCATCGCGCGACCTTTCTACACCCGTTCGTATCAAAGGATGTTGTTGGTGGTCTGCAACATCTCGTCGGCCGCCTTGATGACGCGGCTGTTGGTCTCGTAGGAGCGCTGGGCCACGATCAGGCCGATCATCTCCTCGACGACGTTGACGTTGGAGCCCTCCAGGAAGCCCTGGCTGATGCTGCCGAGGCCGTCGCTGCCTGGGATCCCGATGACGGGGTCACCGCTGGTGGGCGTCACCTGGTACATGTTGCCGCCGATCGACTTGAGGCCCGCGGCGTTGACGAAGTTGGCGAGCTGGATCTGCCCGACCTCGTTGGTCTCGGCGGTGTCGCCCTGGGTGACTGTCACGCGGCCATCCTTGCCGATCGTGACGTTGGTCGCGTCGGGCGGGATCAGGATGGCGGGCTCGACGGGGAGGCCGTTGCTGGTCACCAGCTGGCCCTCGCCGTTGATCTTGAGGTTGCCCGCGCGGGTGAACGCGACCTCCCCGCTCGGCTGCACCACCTGGAGGAAGCCGTTGCCCTCGATGGCGACGTCGAGGGGGTTGCCGGTGTTCTGGAAGTCGCCCTGGCCGAACTGCTTGGAGCTGGAGACCGTCTTGACGCCGTAGCCGACCTGGAGGCCGACCGGGGCCTGGACGCCCTCGCCGTTGGCCGCGCCCTGGGCGCGGAGGTTCTGGTAGAGGAGGTCCTCGAAGTCAGCGCGGGAGCGCTTGTAGCCCGTCGTGTTGACGTTCGCCAGGTTGTTGGAGATGTTGTCGATCTTGGTCGACTGTGCCTCCATCCCCGTCGATGCGATGCGAAGTGCTCTGAGCATGGCTCAATCCCAAGGTCTGGCGCCGCTGGGCGGTGGTCCGAACCGCCCCGTCAGCGGAAGTCAGTGGGCCGACCTGGGGAGGGCGCGAGGCCCTGTTCTGTGTTGGGCCGCGTCGCCTCTGTCCCCACGTGTCAGCCGAACCTGCATATCGGCATCTCACCCCAGGACGTTGAATCCTGAGCGAAGATCAGGTCATCAGGTGCGCCCGACCTCGGTCGTCAGCGTCCGGTCGATGTCCTTGTAGGCCTGGATCGCCTTCTGGGTCGCCTCAAAGACGCGGGTGGTGCGGATCAGCTCGGTCATGCCCCAGACCGGGTTGACGTTGGAGCCCTCGGCGTAGCCCTGGAGCACCTCGAAGTCGTCGGCGGGTTGGGCGCCGTTGCCCTCGTAGAAGCCGCCACCGGCTGGCCGGAGATCCTCGGGGGCGTTGAAGCGGACGACGTCGAGCTGCCCGACCAGCTCCTCACCGGCGTAGACCGCGCCGTCCTTCTCCACGTAGATGTAGGACTGGTCCGGGATGACCAGCTCGCCGCCGCCCTGAGCCCTCAGCGGCTGTCCTCCGACGGTGAGGCGGCGGTTCGCGTCCAGGCTCATCAGCCCCCGACGTGTGTACTGAGGCTGCCCGCCCTGGCCATTGACCACGAAGAAGCCCTCGCCGTTGAGCGCGACGTCGAGGTCGTTGCCGGTCTCGATGAGGTCGCCCTGGGTCATGTCGCTGCCGAGCTGGGCGATCTGGACGTCGCTGCGGTCTTCGGGGCGGTCGCCGCCCTGCGCGCGCACGAGCACCGACTCGAACACGGGGCGCTGCGCCTTGAAGCCCGGGGTGCTGACGTTGGCGAGGTTGTTGCTGAGGATCTCGAGGTTCTGGTCCATGACCATGGCGCCCGAGAGCGCCGTGTAGATGCCGTCCGACATGGTGACCTGCCTCCAGGTACGCGCTCCGCTCAACGCGGGGCGCAGGTTCACCCTGCGTCATCGGCATTCGGGCGCGCGGATCGTAACCGGGGTCAGTCGTCGGCGTACATCGCGTCGATGGCGTCGGCCCAGACCTCGTTGACGACCCGGCGCTTGATCTTGAGGGTCGGGGTCAGCTCGCCGTCTTCGATGGTCAGCTCGCGGGGGAGGAGGGTGAACTTCTTGATCTGCTCCACGCGCGCGTATTGAGGGTTGACCTCTTTGTGAATGGCCGCGTCGATGTGCTCGCGGATCGCGGGCTCATTGTGCAGATCCTCGTTGGTGATCCCGCGCTTATCGGCGAAGCGGCGGGCGGCCTCGGGCTCCAGGGTGATCAGCGCGGTCAAGAAATGGCGCCCGTCGCCGATGACGACGGCTTGCGAGACGATCTCGATGGCTTGGATGGCCACCTCGATGTTCTTGGGGGTGATGTTCTTCCCGCCCGACGTGATGATGATCTCCTTCTTGCGCCCGGTGATCGTCAGGAACCCGTGCTCGTCGATGGCGCCGAGGTCGCCTGAGTGGAGCCAGCCGTCCTTGAGGGCGCTCCGGGTCGCCTCCGGGTCCTTGAAGTAGCCCATGAAGACGTTCTCGCCGCGGCCGATGATCTCGCCGTCGTCGTTGATGCGGATCTGCATCCCGGGGAGCGCCTGCCCGACGGTCCCGAGCTGAACTCGGCCCGGGGCGTTGATCGTGGTCGGGCCGCACCCCTCGGACTGACCGTAGACCTCATGGATGGTGATGGTCAGGCCCGCGAAGAACTCCAGGATCTCCTTGGAGGTGGGGGCGGCGCCCGTGGCGCAGAAGCGGGCCCGCCCGAGGCCAATGGCGGGCTTGAGCCTGGAGAAGATGAGCCGGTCGGCGAGCTTGTGCTGGAGGGCGAGCACGCCGCCGGGCTCCTCGCCCGCCCGCTGGAGGGCGCTGACCTTCGCGCCGACCTCCATGGCCCAACGAAACAGCTTCTGCCGCGACGCGCTGGCCTCGCTCAACCCGTTGGCGATGTGGGCGTGGAACTTCTCCCAGATCCGCGGCACGCCCATGAAGATGGTGGGCTGGACCTCCTTGAGGTTCTCGGGGACGTGGGCGCCCGACTCGGCGAAGTAGACCGCGCTGCCCGCCGTGATCGGCCCGTAGATGGTGAACATCTGCTCGGCGATGTGCGACAGCGGCAGGTAGGAGAGCATGCAGTCCTCAAAGGTGAGGTCCACGACGCCGACCGCCGCTCTGGCGGTCCAGGCCAGGTTGTTGTGGCTGAGCATCACGCCCTTGGGGGGGCCGGTCGTCCCCGAGGTGTAGATGAGGGTGGCGAGCTGATCGGGCGAGAGAGCCTGGAAGCGCTCGGTGAACTCGGCGTCGGTGATCTCATCGCCGTGGGCCATGAAGGCGTTCCAGCTGAGGGCCAGCGGGTCGTCGACGCGCGGGGCGCTCTTCATCAGGATCGCATGCTTGAGCCCGGGCATGTTGTCGCGCTCGGCGTCGATCTTCTCCCACTGCTCCTCGTCCTCGATGAGGACGAGCGGGGCCTCGGAGTGGGCGACGACGTACCGCACCTCGGGCGGCGAGCAGGTGGTGTAGATGCCCGCAGGTGCGGCGCCGATGGCCATCGCGGCGATGTGGAAGATCACCCACTCGGGGCGGTTGGAGCCGAGGATCGCGACCGGCTGACCGGGCTGGATGCCCAAGGCGATCATCGCCTTGCTGGCCTGGCGCACCTGCGCCTGGTAATCCCGCCAGGAGGTCGGGACCCAGGAGCGGCCTGACTTGACGTAATAGGCGGCGCGGTTGGGGTGGACGCGGGCCTGCTCAAAGAGGCGTGAGGGGATGGTGTCTGCCATGTCCAGTCTGTGTCGCCCACCTCGTGGGTCCGGTGTGCGAGGAGGTGGGGTGTGGATGTGCCCTGCGCGTGAGACAGGTTGACGCGCATTCACGGTAGCCGCTGGGCGTCGGTCGAGTCAACGTCGCAGGTGAATGGCGCTCACGAATCGATGGCGGGATCGGGCCAGGCGACCGGTCGAGAGCGGCTGAGGGTGGCGAGCAGGCTGTCGCGCAGCTCCAGCGGGGACTGAAAGCGGTCGTCCGGGTCGGGGCGGACCGCCTTGAGGAGCATACGGCGGACCCTCGCCCGCGAGATCCCGAGCCCCTTGAGGTTTCGGCGGCAGAAGCGCTCCATGGAGCTGCGCAGCTCCTCGCAGAACGCCTGCGCCTGGCCGTGGCTCATGGGCTGAGGCGAGGCGTCGGAGGCCTCGAAGTCCCCATCCCAGGAGCCATGCGCCCCGTATTGACCGCGCGCGAGGATGTCTTCGGCGAGGTCTCGGGGGTCGGTCCCGGTGAAGAGGTGAAAGAGCAGGCAGCCCATGGCGTAGACGTCGACGCGGTGGTCGGAGCGGCCTCGGCAGAGCGCCTCAGGGGCGGCGTAGCCCGGCTCGGGCGGGTGGTTGAGGACGCCCGCGGCCGGATCATCGACGACGACGCCGTGGCTGAGCATGCGGAAGTTGCTGCACCCGACGAACGAGGGCTCGTGCTCCTGGTGGGGATCGACGATGATGTGTTCGGGGGACAGCGCCCAGAACAGCCAGCCGCGTCCCCCCGCGTGAAGCTCGTCGAGGAAGCCGCAGACCTTGGCGAGCGTGAGCAGGAGCGTGTCGGCGGGCGCGGGCGGGGCGCCGCGGTCCTCCATCTGCTGGGCGAGGCTGGCGCCGTGCAGGAGGGTCTGGATGAGGACCGGCTCCTGGGCGCGGAGCTGTTCGGCGCCAAACCCCTCGAACTGGTCCTGGGCGTTGTCGATCTCGAAGTAGTCGAGCGGCTCGGGCAGGCGAGGGGAGAAGTGGGCGAGCGTCTCGCACTCACGGCGGAGGCGCGCGCGCAGGGAGCGCACGTAATCGGCGTCGTGGGTCAGGCGTGGGTCGTACTTGATCACCTTGAGGACGGCGCGGTGGCCGTCCATGTCGGGCATCAGGTTGCGGACGGTGTAGTGGCGGAAGTGGCGGCCGCTGGCGAGGTAGCCCTCGACGCGCCAGGCGGAGGCGAAGGGGCTGGAGGAGCGCTCGCGGACGACGTCGCCGATGTTGAGGATCATGGTCAGACCTCCCTCAGGGCCAGCTCGATGGCCTGTCGCATCTCGGCGGCGGTCGCGTAGCGCTCTTCGGGGGTGCGGGCGAGCGCCCGGGCGAGCACCTGGCGCGTCATGGGGCCGAGGTCGGTCCGCAGGTGGGTGAGATCGAGGACGGGGAAGTCGTCCTCGAGGGCGCTGGCCAGATCCATGGGGTTGACGTGGCCGATGGAGAGGGCCTGGTAGAGGATCGCCCCCAGGCTGTAGAGGTCCACCCGGTGATCGACGGTGGCCGAGGGGTGGGCGATGCGTCTCACCTCGGGCGGCGCGAACCCGGGGGTGAAGGCGCCCTTGCCCTTGCGCTGCCCGGAGACGACGGGGATCGCGGCGCCGAAGTCGACCAGGATGACGCCCCCCTGGCGGTCGATGAGCAGGTTGTCCGGCTTGAGATCCATGAAGATGAACGACAGCGGCTTGCCGTCCGGGCGGCCGCGCGGGGTGTGGACCCGCTCCAGGAGGCGGCACACGGCGCGGGCGATCTCCAGGAGGCGCGCCTCGGAGAGGTGGGCCAGCACCTCCTGGAGGCTGCGCCCGAAGACGCGCTCCATGACGATGTAGGGTTCCTCGTGGATCGCCAACGAGAGGCGGCTCCGGCCCACGGTGAGCGAGGCCTCCTCGCCCAGCCCGCCGAAGGGGAAGGGGCGGCGCAGCTCGGGGTTGTCGTCGTAGAAGAAGTCGTTGAGGGTCGGGACGTTGTTGAGGCCGCGTCGGGCCATCTCGATGAGGATGTTCTTCTCGCGCTTGAAGCGCTGCCGCATGGCGTAGATGTGGTACAGCGCCCGGTCGCGGTTGTAGCCGAACATGCCGGGGTCGTACTTGATCGCCTTGATCAGGACGAGGTTGCCCCCGACCCGGAGGTCGCGGGCGCGGAACAGGACGCCCATGCCGCCGTCGGCGAGCACGTCGATGAGCTGGTAGCGACCCCCCTTGAGGTTGGAGCGGACGCGGATGAGGCGGCCGCTCTCCTGGCCGCGGTCGAGCGCGAACTCCAGCGTGTCGGGCTCTCCGTCCTGGGAGGGAGAGGGTGGCAGGGTGGGCGAGTGTCGGGTCATCAGAATTGAATCAGCTTCATGCGGACCTTGCCGCCGAGGATGATGCGATCGCCCGCGTGGACCGGGATCGCGTCGCCTCCTCGGAGCAGGGAGCGGTTGACCTGGGTGCCGGTGCTGCCTGGGAGCACCTCCAACTCAAGGTGAACGCGGCGGCGCGTCAGGCGCGCGTGCTGGCGCGAGACGTGATGGGCGCTCACCCCATCCTGGGAGAGGCTGTCGAGATCGATGTCGGGGAAGACGTGCCGCGCCGGATCCTCGCGTCCGATGAGGAGCGTGTCGGTCTCGATGGGGTGGTAGTGGACGACCCGAGGCTCCTCGTCGTGGTAGATGGCGAGCGCCAGCGAGCCCGGCGAGGGCTCGGGTGGACCGGCGGGGAGCACCAGGAGGTCGCCTGGATCGCCCCCGGCGGCGGTCGCCGGTGAGAGCGGCCGCGGCGTGGCGGGGAGCGGCGCGCCGCAGAGCAGGCAGAACTCGGCGGCGTTGTGGTTGCTCTCCTGGCAGGCTGGGCAGATCTTCATGGCGCAGGCCCTGGTGTGAGCGTCATACCAACGGGTTACACGAGTTCATATCAGAAGGAGTCGTCGATCAGCACGGGCAGCTCCCCGCCGCCCTGGACGACGGTGCTGGCCACGACGCTGGCGTTGAGCATGGCCCGCGTGATCTGGCCTCCCGACAGCAGATCGGCGCGGATGCCTTCATAGTGGTTGACCATCTTGCGGTCGTTGACGTCGTTGTACTTCTGGATGAGCAGCTCCAGGTAGCGGGCTGTCTTCTCGGCCTGGCCCGCCTGGTGCGCCTCGACGAAGCGCTCGACCAGCTCGGTGAGCTGAACCCGGCGGTAGCACTCCAGGACGGCGCCGTCCTGAAGCTCGGCGATCGCCGGGTCGTGGGTGTACTCGACGGTGAACGCCTGGGACACGGTCACCCCGCGCAGCCCGAGCGCCGGGATGTCGCAGGTGATCGTCGCCGTGATCGTCGCGGGCGCGCGCGGTGGCTCGCCTGGGATGGTCAACTCGAACAGGAAGGCGTACTCCTTGTTGCGCTCGATGTTGCCGACCCGACGGCGCGCGCGGCGACCTCGCTCCAGCCGCGTGTTGCCCAGGAACAGCTGATCCGGGCTGGCCTTGTAGCCCTTGCCGACCAGGATCTCCTCGGGGAAGCTCAGCTCCATCGTCGTCTGGGTCGCGACCACGTTGGCCAGGGTCACGGCGAGGTCGATGAACGCCTCCTTGACCTTCTCGACGTCCGTGTCGCCGAACAGCGTCCCGTTGGACGGGGTGACCAGCGCTTTGAGGAACTTGGCGTCGTAATCGGCGCCGACCCCGATCGCGAACAGCTGGATGTCGTTGTCGGTCGTCCGCACCGCCTCATGGATCACATCCGGCTTACAATAGTTGTCCTCGCCGTCCGACAGCAGGATGATCACGCGGGCCTGGCCGTCGTTGTGGGTGCGGAGCACCTGCTCGGTCGCCCCGGAGATGCCCGCGGCCATGTTGGTCATGCCGCCGCCGACCGAGCGCAGGTTCTCAAGGGCCGCGATGAGCTGTGGCTTGTGCTCGGCGGAGAGGCAGCTCGCCAGGCTGTAGGTCTCGTCGTCGAAGGCGACGATCGAGATCGTGTCGCGGGCGTCGGCCAGCTCGATCAGCTCGCGCCCGGCGGCGATCGCCGCCTCCAGCTTGTCGTCCTCCTCCATCGACTGGGAGACGTCGAACAGGAGGCAGACGTTGGTGCCGACCTCGGCGCCCCCTTCGAGGCGCTGTAGCTCGTGGCCAGGGCGCAGCGAGAGGAGGAACTTGACCTCTTGCTCTTGAGGCCCGATCAGGACCTGAGGCCGATCAAATCGCCCGTCGATCTCCAGGTGCTGCATGATCCCTCCTGAGTCGGGTGTGACCCTGTCACCGTTGTTGTTGTGGTACCACATCCGCGCCATGCCTGGCCACGCCTACGCCTCGTCTGGCCACGGACCCGCCGCGACGAGGAGGGCGGTGATGTTGTCACGGCCACCTCGCGCGTCGGCGAGCTGCACCAGCGCGCGGGCGGCGCGGGTCAGGTGGCCGTGGTCGGGCGCGGGCATGTGGGGCTCCAGGTGCTCGGTCAGGAGGTCGAGCAGGACGGCGGAGGTCTCCTTGCCGAAGGCGTCGGTGACGCCGTCGGAGCAGATCGCCAGGAGGTCGCCGGGGCGCAGCCGGAGGGACCAGGTGGTGACCTCGGGCGCCATGGGTTCGACGCCGTCCTCGCCACACCGCGCGAGGCCAAGGACGCTCGTGAGCTGGCGGTGCCCGGGGGCCTCGAACGCGTCGGGGATCGACCACCCGGCGCGGAGCCGGGTCAGCAGCTGGTTGTGCTCGATGGAGAGGTGCTCGACGGTTCGGTCGTCGAGGCGAATGAGGAAGATCGGGCTGTCGCCCACGTTGCACAGCGCGCAGCGGTCGCCGAACAGGCCCGCGGCGGCGAGCGTCGTGCTCAGGAGGCGCTCGCCGGGGTGGGGCTCGGTGGTGAGGCGGAGCGTGTCGATCTGATCGAGGATCGCCGCGTGGGCGCTGAGGCTGAGCTTCTCCATGAGGTTGGTGGGGAAGGGCGTCGCGCCGGAGAAGCGGCGGCCGTAGATCGGGGTCGGGCGCTTGAGGTTCCACTCGCGCTCCAGGGACGATCGCGCCAACCAGGAGGCCAGCTCGCCCGAGCCGACGTCGCTCCGGGAGACGCCGTCCATGACCGCGAACAGCCCCCACCCGGTGTCCGGGTCGAAGCTCTCCAGGTGGCTGTCCTGGTTGATCGGGTGACGCTCCAGCTTGCCGCGCCCGATCTCCGAGTGGACGCCCCAGGCGACGGTGATCCGGCCATCGTCGCCGGTGGTCTGTCGCTGCGGCGCGCGGTGGTCGATCACCTCGCGGAGGGCCTGGGCGAAGCGGGCGACGGTGGCGTACCGACGCTCCGGGGTGCGGGTGATGGCGCGGCGGACGCAGGCGTCGAGCCCCAGCGGGGTGTCGGGGTCGAACGCGCGCAGCGGGGGCAGCCCCTCGGCGAAGCGCTCGGCGCCAGGGGAGGGGGTGACCCCGGTCAACAGGGCGTAGGCGAGCATGCCCAGGATGTGAACGTCCGCCGCCAGGCTGACGGGCCGCGTGATCCAGCCCGACAGCTCCGGCGCGTCGAGCCCCGACCCCTGGTAGCTGCCCGACCGCGGCGGATCGCTCTGGGGGTGGGTCAGCTCGGGCCTGAGGAGGATCGCCTCCGGTGGGTCGCTCCCTGTGCGGATCGCGAACATGTCGAGGTCGGCGTGGGCGATCAGCGCGTCGCACAGCTCGTGGATCACCTCGAACAGCTCGGCGAGCGAGAGCAGGAGGGCGACGGCGCGGCGGTGGCGATCGGGGTCATCGAGATCCGGCGGCTGGATGAGCGCGGAGAGGGGCGTCAGGCGAGCGGTGGGGAAGATCAGCGCGGCCCGGCCCTCGTGGGTGACGCGGGACGCCCCCCAGCTCCCGGCGTCTTCGGCCAGCAGCGGGCCGAGGTCGCGTGGGTGGGTGGCCAGGAGCACCTCGTAGGGGTCGCCCGAGCGCTGGCCGCGGCCCGCCCAGCGCTCGCTCAACGTCGGCGAGTGGACCCGGCGCGACAGCGCGATCGACTCCTCCTGCCCGGGGACGAGGGACCCGGCTTCGATGGGAGGCGGCAGCGGTCGGTGTTGGAGCTGCTCCGTGGACATGCGGTCGCGCCGTGTGGTCCGTGGCGCTCCCCCTCCCTGGTGTGGCCCGGGTTCGTGTTGAGGTCAGACCGTCGAAACCTGCGTCCTTGCAGGTACATCGAGGTGACACCCTCTGTGCTCTTAACACAGCATAGCACGAACGCAAGCCACATCCGCGTCGCGCGCGTGGATCGAACGATGGCCGTCAACAGCTTCGGTGTAAACGGCCTGTCACACCTTCGCGTCAGGCTCACTCCATAGAAGGGGGTCCTCAGGAAGGCCGAGGGCCGCTCGTCGGTTGCAACCACGCTGAAGGGGCGACGTCAGGTGAGCATCGGCGATCGGTATGCGGCTTGCATAACTGAAACGGGCAGGGCGACTTTTCAACCAGTCGGCCTGGTTCGGTTGTATAGAAGGTGTCGCGCCTCCTGGCGCGGGTGTCAGTAATTCATAAGGGGCCACGGTATTCTGAGCCGACGCGTGTTGAGCAGGGAGATGGAGGCCATGAGAATCGGAGCAACGTTCGGGGTCGTCCGAGTGAGCCTCGTCCTACTGGGGCTGGTCATGCTGGCCGGTGGGGCGACAGGCTGCAACCTGGATGAGTTCGAGGAGGAGTTCGACACGGAGTTCACGGTGCCTCCTCCCCAGGGTGAGGGGTTCGGCGTCAGGCCCCACCGGAAGTCCAAGCGGTTCAAGATGGAGCGCGATCCGCAAGACGCCGAGAACGTGCGTTTTCTGGACGCCTCGCTGCGGGTGATCGCGCCGGAGGGCTCGGATCTGACGTTCATGAATCAGCTCGACGTCTACGTGTGCGACAGCATCGAGTTTGAAGACTGCACCGACCCCGACTCCGGGAACCTCACGCTGCTCGCCACGGCCAGCGGCTTTGAGCCCGGCGAGACGATTCGCTTCCTCGACATCGAGTTCACGGACGACATCCGTGGCTTCTCGAAGGACAAGCGGGTGCTGTTGACGTGGTTCGTGTACCCGACCGGCTGGGGCTACGACTGGCCGGATGAGGGGGTGACGATCCAGACCGACGTGCGGCTGCTCGTGCGGGTGGACGTGCTCTAGACGCGGCTCGCCGAGCCGAGGCGGCGCCTGCGCGCGACCGCCGCCCGAGGACCCCAGCGGTGAGATGCCGTTGGGGTTTTTGTGTTGTTCTGCTACCCTTGAGGGGTCACACGGGGAGTCATCGACGGCGACGCGATCGCGCCGCGCCGCGGATGACAGCGCCGCGCTTCGGTGAGGCGGGCGTGTCAAGGAGCGTAGGGGCCAGGGAGACATGTTGAGTGGGAAGTGCTGGTCGAGGCTCATGGCGGCGACGGCGCTGAGCTGCGCGCTCGGCGTTGGTGCGGTGGCGGAGGCGGACGACGCGAAGCGCGTCGATGTCCCCGCGGGTGAGGACAAGGCTGGAGAGCAGGCGGAGGGGCAGCGTGGCTCTCAAAAAGAGAACGTTGGCGCCCATTTGTACACCAGGGCGCAACAACAAGGTCGGCCCGCCGGGCTGACCGAGCGCCGCGCCGCGCTGCGCGCCTTCAGCGACAAGTCCGACGCCGAGGCGTTGCGGGTCGTGTTGAACGAGGCCCGCGCCCTGGTGGATGACGGCGAGGTGGATCAAGCCCTCGGGCGCTACACGCACTTGATGAAGGTGACGGGGGAAGGCTGGCTCATGATCGAGGTCGGGGCGACCCTGACCTGGTACGGTCGGTACAGCGAGGCGCTGATCCACCTGGAGGAGGGGTTGCGCCGCGAGCCGCTCAGCTTCCAGGGGATTCTGAGCGTCGCGGTGACCCGCGACGCGCTTGGGCAGACCGCCGAGGCGATGCGCCTGTACAAGCGGGCGTTGATGATCCGACCGGACAGCTACGACGCGCGCTTCAACCTGGGCCGCTTGCAGTACGCGCTCGGGCAGCTGGAGGAGGCCGAGCGCACCTACCGCGACCTGCTGGGGCGCCACGGGGGAGACTGGAAGAGCCTCAACAACCTGGGGCTCATCCTCCTGGAGCGGGGCCAGCCTACGGCGGCGATGTCGCCGCTGCGGCGGGCGCTCAAGCTCAAGCCGAAGGATCCTGGCGCGCTCTACAACCTCGGGCGCGCCTACACGGCGCGCGATGAGCACACCCGCGCGCTGAGCTATTACGACCGCGCTTTGGAGGAGTGGGGCGCCGACGACGTCGCGGCGGTGTCGCTGCACTTCGCCCGCGGCAACGCCCTCTTTGCGCTGCGTCGCTACAAGGAGTCCGCCGCGGCCTACGCGTTGGCCCATGAGCTGGATCCCGAGTCGAGCGACGTCCTCCTCAACCTGGGCGCGGCGCTCGCCAACCAGGGGCGCTACGAGGAGGCGATCCAGGCCCTGGAGAGCGCCGTGGAGCACACCGCGCGCCCTACCCGCGTCGTCCACCAGATCGCCCTGTGCTACATGTACGACGACAAGCTCGACGCTGCCCTCAAGGCGCTGGAGCGGGCTCGGGCGCTGGACGGCGCCGACCCGATGACCTGGGTGCTGATGTCTCAGGTCCACGACGCCCGCGGCGACCAGGAGGCCTCCGCCTCCGCGCTCGCCGAGGCCTGTCGATTGGGCTCGAAGCGCTCCTGTCGATAGGCGCGCGCTTGTCACCACCGCGCGCCTCTGGTACCAGATCCGCCAGGTTGAATGGACGATGGCGCGCGGCGACGGTCCGAGCGCGACCGTGATGGAGCGATGAGCTTATGGGGCAGCGTAGACGACACACCTCCAAACGCCCTCCGCAGGATAAGAAGGCGGAGCCCCGCGCGCCCTGGGAGCTTTCCTGCGACCGCGACCGGGTCTGGGTGATGCCCTGTGACGCCGATCACGCGCTGGTCTACTGGGAGCTGACCGGGGCGTCGGTCGCGACCGCCCGCGCGAACCTGGAGCGGATCTCCCCCGAGGTGCAGCTCGTCCTCCGCGTCCGCTGCAACGGGCGCACCTCCCCCGCAGGGCCAGGCGCCCGAACCTACGACATCCCCATCGACGACTGGGTCGGTCAGCGCTACGTCCTCCTTGGGCCAGGTGGCTGCGACCACTTCTGCGCCGTCGGGCTCAGGACGCTGAACTCCGATGAGGGCGTCTTCACCGCCCTGGCCCGCTCCGGCTGGGTTCGCGCCCCTCGCCGCGCCTGACGCCCCCCTCTATTCAGGAAAGAGCATGAACACGCCGGTCCCGGTCAGCCTCGTCCTCGTTGCCCATCACCCGCCGCTGCGCCCCGACGACGAGCGCGACGGCGGCGCCCTCCTCCAGCGGCTCTGCGAGCACGTCATCGAGGGCGTGCTCCCGATGCTGCGCCTCATTCAGGGCGCGCCCGCGCCCGTGACGGTCGCCCTCTCCCAACCCTGGATGGAGGCGATGGGGCGAGAGCGGGTCCGCGAGGCGGTCGAGGAGCGCCTCCGTGAGCTGATTCAGCGCTGCGCCAACCTCGCGGAGGAGCACGGCGAGACATCGGTGGGAGCGCTCGCCGAGCACGACGCGGCGCGTTACCGGGAGGCGTTGGCCTTCTACCAAGGTGAGATCGGGTGTGACCCGGTCGGCGCGCTCGCCGGGTGGTTCTCCGAGGGGCGCGTCGAACTGATCCCCGTCGCCGGGAGCCACGCGCTGCTGCCGCTGCTGGAGCGCCGGGAGATGCGCGCGCTGCACCTGCGCGCCGCCGCCGAGGCGTTTGAGCGGCGCTTCGGCGTCGCCCCGGCGGGGATCTGGCTCCCGGAGTGCGCCGTGGGTCCGAACGTGTTGGACGCGCTGGTGGACACCCGGGCGGGCTTCACCGTCGTGGAGCGGCGGCTGCTCGACGATCGCAGGGGCGTGCGCCTCAGCGATCGGGTGACGCTCCTCGGCCGTGACGCGGTGAGCGCGACCTGGCCCGCTCAAGGGGCCGACTCCCGCGCGTCGGGCACATCGACCTCCGGCTCCATCTGGGGGTGGTACGCGCGAGGTGACCAGGAGGCGCCCCATCGTCGTGTCTACGACCCGGAGCTTGGGCGCGCGCATGCCGCTGAGGTGGGTCGAGCGACCTTCGAGGCGTTGGAGCGGGCGACGACGCTCGCCTGGAGCGTGGACGCGCTCGCCCGGGCGTGGTTTGAGTGGCCTGCGGCCTGGACGGCGCTGGTTGGCGCCGGTGCCGAGTCGGGGCGCGTGTCCTGGGTCGCGCTGAGCGAGCAGGCGACAACGGACCTCGACGAGGCCCCGACGATCGCGCTGGAGAACACGTCGTGGCACCCGGATGGCCTCGGCCCCTGGCTCTCTCCCTCCAACGGGTGGCTCATCCGTCACCTCCATCACCTTGAGCGGCGCGTGCTGAGCGCCGCCGCGGGGCGGCACCTCGGCGAGCGCCCCCGTGCGCTGCCGCCGTGGCAGCGGCGCGCGGTCCAGGTCGCCCTGCGTGAGCTGATGATGGCGCAGAGCTCCGATCTCGCCGCGGCGATGGACGCCTCGTCGGGCGTCGCGCATGCGCTTGGTCGGGTGCGCGCTCATGTGGATCGGGCGAAGGCCCTGCTGGACATGGTGGAGCGGGACGCGGTGGACGGTCGCGTCGTGGAGGGGCTGGAGGAGGACGAGACGCTGGCCGCGCTCGTCAACCTGGAGTGGCTCAGGCCGTCATCCTGATGAGGACCGCCGGCGTCGCCTCCAACGTGGCGAGCACGGCGGATTGCAGGTAGCGCTCCGAGAGCGCGTAGCGGTTCAACGTGCGGATCGGGCTGCGCGCGTCCTGCCCAGGGTGGGCCGTGGTGCAGGCGACGCGATCGAGCGCCGTCAGCGTCCTGTCCGCGGCGCTGGACAGCTCCTTGAACACCCCGGACAGCGTCGCCTCGGCGCCCAGGGGAGCCTCCGTCGCCCCCTGCGGCTCATCCGTCGGCTCGGGCGACGGGCAGCTGACCGCGAAGCGGCCCAGCCGCCCCCGCGTGAACTCGCCCGCGACGGTGATGGTTCGCCGAGCCCCAAGCCGGGGACGCTCCATATCGTAGACCTTGCACATGATCCGTTCCTCATCCCAACCTGCGCATGCCAGGTCTGGCCGCGCGCGCCTCTTCGGCGAGTCGTGTGTGTCGTGACGTCGGGCGGCTCAAGCCGCGCCGCTCCAGATTCGGCGGACGCCGAAGATGACGCGGTAGATCCCGATCTCGCGCATCTCCGCCACGTGGTGCCCCACCGCGGTGAGGAACATGCGCCTCCCGCCGACGTGGAACTCGTTGCAGCTGATCGCCTCGGCGTCCCAGGCCATCCCCAACAAGCGCAGCTCCTGCACGAGGCGCTCGTTGGCGCGACGACCGCCCGCGCTGCTCAGCCGCTCCTCGGTGATGATCGGGCTGAACGCCGCCGTCACCTCGCTCACCAGCTTCCCCATCGGCGACTCGGTCGAGGTGGCGACCAGGTGGCCGTCCTCGTCGGCGATGGTCAGCAGCTCCAACCCGAAGATCTCCGTCGTGTGGAGCAGCTGGTAATGCAGCGCGGTCTCCAGCGAGCCGCTACGACGAACGCGTCGATCGGTGGTGTGTGACGTCTGGAGTGACATGGGCGCTCTCCTGCTTCAACCCGTTTGGACGAGTTCGTGTTGACCGAGCGGTGGTTGCGTCGGTCTTCAGCGAGACCATGCGACGCAAGGGTTACATGTAGGATACTGTGCTACCTCCTCGCACCGGTCAAGTAAATCGGTCCGAATGCGTGTCTGGAGCGTCAGGGGGGTTGTGGGCGCAGGCCGGGATTGTATCATGGGTCCCGAGAAGTTGGATGAATTGGGCGAGGGCGGCGGTTGCCCACCGTAACCGTCCGTCGTCACAGCGGTTCGCAGCGGCGACGCGCACCCCCCAGCGACGAGGTTCCATGGTCGACTCCCAACAACAGCAGCCTACGCCGCCCGGGTGGGTGCTCTACCTGACGAGCGCGGTGACCGGCTTTGGGGTGATGGGCGCCGAGATGAGCGCGGGGCGCCTGATGGCGCCCTACTACGGGACCAGCACCATGATCTGGTCGCTGCTCATCGGGGCGGTGATGATCAGCCTGGCGCTCGGTCACGTGCTGGGCGGGTGGCTCTCGCGCCGCGCGGACGCGCTGAAGCTCTTCTTCGGCTCGCTCATCGTCGCTGCGATCATCCTGGCCGCGTTACCCTGGATCAGCCGCCCGCTCATGCAGGAGAGCTTGACCTGGTTTCGGCAGGGCGCGCTGGGGATCCTGGCGGCGAGCGCGGTGGGCGTGCTCGGTCTGCTCACGGTGCCGCTGGTGGCGCTGGGGACGAGCGGCCCGGTGCTCATCCACCACGCCGTGCACGATCGGGAGCAGACCGGGGTGGTCGCCGGGCGCCTCTACGCCGCGGGCACCCTCGGCAGCCTCGCCGGGACCTACCTCGCCGGGGTGATCCTCGTCCCGCTGTGGGGCACCACCCACACCTTCTGGTTGTGCGCCGCTCTCATACTCGCCAACGGCGTGCTGGGCCTCGTCCGGGGCCGGATGGCCCCGGTCGCCGCGGTCGGGGCGCTGATCCTCGCGGCGGCGCTCGCCGCCGTCACCCCGGCTCGGCCAGTCAAGCCCGGGGAGGGGGTGATCTACGAGGCGGAGTCGGTCCACAACTACATCCAGGTGCGCGAGCGCAACGGGGTGCGCGGCCTCTACCTGAACGACGGCTACGCCGTCCAGACGCTCTACTCGACCCAGGGGCGGCTCTCGCTCCAGGGGACGTGGCGCTATTACGCCCGGGCTCCGGCCTGGACCGCGACCGGGAGCCCTTCGCGGGTCCTCCTGCTTGGCCTCGGCGGCGGAGGGGCGGCCGTCAGCTACGCGACCCTCTTCCCTGAGGCCGAGGTGACCGGCGTGGAGCTGGACGCCGAGGTGGTTGAGGTGGGTCGCCGCTTCATGGGGCTCCCGGAGTCCACTCGGGTTGTGGTTCAGGACGCGCGCGCGTTCCTCGCTCGGGACGAGTCGCGCTACGACGTGATCATCGTGGACGCCTTTGACTTCCCCTACGTGCCGTTCCAGCTGGCGACGCGTGAGTTCTTTGAGGCCGTCGAGGCCCACCTCGCCGACGGCGGTGTGGTGGTCATCAACGTCGGTCGCTACCAGGACGACTACCGGGTGGTGGACGCCATCGCGAAGACGCTGAAGACGTTGTTCGCGCGCGTCGAGGGGGTGGACGTGCGTCAATCCAACACCGTGCTCATGGCGGCGCGTCACCCCCGGGCGCAGGACGTGGGCCTCGACGGCCTCGGGCTCGAACAGGGCGACGCGCGTCGCCTCCGGGCTCGCCCGCTCAAGCCCTGGGAGCCAGCGGAGGACGCGCTGGTGCTGACCGACGACCGCGCCCCTGTGGAGTGGATGACCGATGGGATCATCCTCAGCGCGATCCTGGGCCAGTGAGGGTTCGCCCCACCGAGACGGATGAGGCCAGGGGCGCGCCCGATGCTTCGGCCCGAGGCGCGGTCCCGGGCGACGTGCTCCTCCACCCAGCGGCCGCCGCCAGCGTCGCGCTGATCGTGTTCACCGACGTCGTGCTCAAGCCGAGCTGGCCCGGGGTGCTCAGCGGGAAGCTCGCCGACGTCGGGATCTGCTTCCTCCTGCCGCTCGCCCTCGTCGCGCTGTTTGAGTGGCTCGCCTTCGGGTTGAGCTGGCTTGGGGGTCGCCCCTGGCGACCGGCTGGCCGCCCTGTTCACACGCTCGCGTGTGTGATCGCGGCCCTCTACTTCGCCGCCCTCCAACTCTCCCCCTCCTTCGTTGAGCTTCACCTGGCGACCCTGCATGCCGCCTTCCCCGGACACCGCTTCGTGGTCACTCCGGACCCCTGGGATCTGTTGACCTCGCCCATGACCCTCCTGGCCTGGCTGCACCTCGGTCGCCTGGAGCGGAGCGCGGTGTAAGCCGCGCCCGCCGCTGGCGTTGCAGAGATCGGGCGCCGCGTTGGATCCAATCGCGGCGCGCTGCGTTCAACAGCGCGTGGTGTCTGTTCAACCCCTGAATTCGAGGAGGCTGCGATGTGTGAAGGTGCGATGACGTGGAGATGGGCCGGGCTGGCCTGGGTGGCGCTGGCGTGGGGCGCCGTGACGGGCTGCGCTGGGGCGCAGCAGGCCCCGCTGTTGGTGGACTGGTCGGTTGAGGGGAGTCACCCCTACGTGCTCGCCAGCGGCGAGACCGAGCCGGTCATTCATGTGGACGTGAAGACGGCGCTTCCCGAGGATGAGCTGCGACGGATCCCCTTGAACGTGAGCCTGGTGCTGGACCACTCGGGTTCGATGAGCGGCGAGCAGATGGACGACGCGCGCGACGCCGCGCTGTACATGCTCAGCCAGCTCAAGAACGAAGACCGGGTGAGCGTGATCGCCTTCAGCACCCGCTCCGAGGTGCTCCAGGCGCAGGATGAGTGGGACGACGTCGAGCGCGCCGAGCTGCGCGCGAAGCTGATGGCGCTGGAGCCCCGAGGGACGACCGCGATGCAGCAGGCGCTCCATCAGGCGCTCCAGCAGGTCAGGAGCCGCTATGAGGAGGGCTCCATCAACCGGATCATCCTGCTGTCGGACGGGATCCCGAACGACGCGTCGCAGATCATGAGTCTGGCGAACAACGCCCGCTCCAGCGGGATCTCCATCACCACCATGGGCCTGGGGCCCTACTACAACGAAGATCTGATGGCCCAGATCGCCGACACCTCCGGGGGGAATTACCGGTTCATCCAGACGAGCGACGCGATCGAGGACTTCTTCCGTGAGGAGAAGGCGTCGATGGAGCAGGTCGTGGCCCGCAACGTTCAGGTGGAGTTCAACCTGGGGCCTGGGGTCGAGGTCGTTCAGACGCTGGGCGGGCAGGCCCAGGTGTCGGGCCGTCAGGTGCGCTTCTTCCTCGGCGAAGTGGGGCCGTCGGATGAGCGCCAGCTTGGGCTGCGGCTGCGGGTCAAGGCGTCGGCGAGCGGGTCCCGGGTGGAGCTGCTGGACGCGCGCCTCTCCTGGGAGGACGTCATCTATTGGAGCGGGCCCCAGGAGCGGTGGTCCTACCTGGAGGCCAACGCCACCCTGGATGAGGCGCTGATCCAGGGCAGCCGGAACGTGGAGCTGGCGGAGCGGGTCGGGCGCCTTCAAGCCGCGCTGGAGATGGAGCGCGCCGTCAAGGACTTCGAGGAGGGCAAGCCCGCGGAGGCCCAGGAGCGGCTCAAGAAGGCGGCCGAGCACTACACGCAGCAGCGGATGGAGGTGCAGCCCTACGCGGCGCCCGCGTCGGTGGGCTCCGTGGCGATCAGCGCGGACGAGGAGGGGTTGGACGGTTACATTCAGGGGGTGGCGGAGGAGCTGTTCGACGCGGATCCGGAGAGCGACAAGACCAAGGTGCTGCTCAAGTCGGTCAAGCAGCGCTCTCGCCAGGAGGCGGGGATGTAGCCCGCCTCCCGAGGGTGGGGTCTACTCGCCCTCGGCCTTGTCCTCGGCGTCCGCCGGGGTCTCGTCGCTCGCGGTCTCCTCGGCTGCTGGAGCGGCGTCATCCGTCGCAGCCTCGGCCGCCGCAGCGTCCTCGGCGGCTTCAGCGACAGCCTCGTCATTCGCCGCGGCGTCCTCCGCAGGCGCAGCCTCGGTCGCCGCGGCGTCTTCGGCGGGCGCGGCGCTGGCCTCGGCCTCCTCGGTGGCCTCCGGGGCGTCGTCGCCGCCGTCCTCGTCGGCCGGGACGATGCCCTTGGCCTTGAGCAGCGCGCCGAGGGAGGTGCCCGCGGAGACGTCCTCGGAGTACTCGTACATCATGTCCTGTTCGAGGTAGGCCTTGATGGAGAGGCCGATCTTGCGGCTGCGTCGGTCCAGGTTGATGACCTTGACCTTGACCTCCTGGCCGTGCCTGAGGTGGTGCTCCAGCTCGTCCACGCGCTCGGTGGAGACCTCCGAGATGTGGATCAGCCCCTCGACGTTCTCGGCGATCGTGGCGAAGGCGCCGAAGCTCTCAAGGCGGCTGATGGTGACGTCGATGACGTCGCCCTGCTTGAGGTTGGCGGTGGCGTCGGCCCAGGGGTCGCCCTCAAGCTGCTTGATGCCGAGGCTGATCCGCTCGCGATCGGGGTCGATGTTGAGGATGATCACCTCGCAGGTGTCGCCCGGTTGGAAGTCGCGCAGGTCGGAGGGGCGCTCGATGCGCTTGTCCCAGGCCATGTCGGAGACGTGCACGAGGCCCTCGACGCCAGGCCGCAGCTCCACGAAGACGCCGAAGTCCACCACGCTGGTGACGGTGCCCTCGATCTTGACGCCGGTGTCGAGGTCCGAGAGGGCCTCCTGCCACGGGCTCGGGGTGAGGCGCTTGTGGCTCAGGCTCAGGCGCTGCTCCGCGATGTCGACGTTGAGGACGACGACGTCCAGCTCCTCGCCGACCGCGGTGACCGCGCTCGGGTGCTTGATGTTGCGGTCCCAGGTCAGCTCGGAGATGTGCACCAGCCCCTCCACGCCGTCGGCGACCCGAACGAAGGCGCCGAAGTCGGTGACGCTCGTCACCGGGCCGCGGGCGCGCGAGCCCGCCGGGAAGCTCTCCGCGACCGAGATCCAGGGGTTGGGGGTCATGTCCTTGAGCGACAGCCCGATGCGGTCGCGCTCCCGGTCGATCTCAACGATCTTGACCTCCAGCGTGTTGCCGAGCGCGACGATCGCCTCGGGGCGGCTGACCCGCTTCCAGGCCATCTCCGAGACGTGCAGCAGCCCGTCCATCCCGCCGATGTCGAGGAAGGCGCCGAAGCGCGTGATGCTCGTCACCGTGCCCTTGACCACCGCGCCGACCTCCAGCTTGGAGTAGACCTCCTCGCGCAGCTTCTCGTGTTGACGCTCGGCGATCTTCTTGCGGGTGAGCACGACCTCGTTCTTGTCCAGATCGTAGCGCTTGATCACGCAGGTGAGCGTGCGCCCGACGGCGCTGTCCAGCTCGCTGTTGCGCAGCCCCGACTCACGCGCGGGCAGGAAGGCGCGGACCCCGATGTCCATCGAGACGCCGCCGCGGATCCGGCGCGTGACGGTGCCGGTGATCTCCTCCCGGGCCTTGGCCAGCTCCATGAGGCGGTCGAAGATCTGGATCTTGTTGGCCTTGTCCATCGACACCGCCCAGACGTCGTCCTGAAGCTCATCCACGAGGACGTTGACCGTGTCTCCGGTCTTGGCCTGGATCCCCTCGGTGTTCTCGGGGAAGCGCGCCTCGATCGCCTCCATGCGGCCTTTTTGACCGTCGCCGAGATCGACGTCGATGAACTCGTCGCCCATCTCGGTGATCGTCGCGCTCCAGATGACGCCAGGGGCCAGCTCGGCCGCTTCAGGGGTCGGATCGGTGGTCGGGTCGGTGGTCATGGCGTTCAGCTCCTCATTCGTGATCAACGCTCCCGGGTCGGGGAGCCCCGTTGTTACAACCGCGCCTTCAAAAAGGCAAGCGGTGCGGCTCGCGCAACGGAGGGCCGATCTGGTATGAATCGGCGTGTTCATCCGTTGAACGCAAGGACAACCAGCACAGGGAGGGAACCATGTCCGAGACAGCACAGCAGCAGGGAGGGCGCCTCGGCGGCAAGATCGCCCTGGTGACCGGCGGGAGCCGCGGCATCGGCGCCGCCGTCGCCCGCGCGTTCGCCCGCGAGGGAGCGAGCGTGGTCATCGCGTCGCGCAAGCAGGACGGGTTGGACGCCACAGCCGCCGAGATCAACGCCGATTACCCCGGTCGGGTCCATCCGAAGGCCTGCCACGTGGGCCGCGTCGGGCAGATCACCGAGCTGATCGACTGGATCGAGGCCGAACTCGGCCCGGTGGACGTGTTGGTCAACAACGCGGGCACCAACCCCCACTTCGGGCCGATGCTCACCGCCACCGAGGGGATGTGGAACAAGACCTTCGACATCAACCTCCGCGGCGCCTTTGAGCTGACCCGGGAGGTCGTCCAGCGCCTCCAGAAGGCGGGGCGGCCGGGCTCGATCATCAACATGACCAGCGTCCTCGGGCAAGGCGCCGCGCCGCTCCAGGGGGTCTACGGGATGACCAAGGCGGCGCTCATCTCCATGACGCAGACCCTGAGCGTCGAGCTGGGGCCTGCCAACATCCGCGTCAACGCCATCGCGCCCGGGTTGATCGCGACCCGCTTCTCCAAGATCCTCATCGAGACCCCTGACATCCTGGAGCGCTTCACCAGCCGCACCGCCCTCGGTCGCCACGGCGAGCCCCCTGAGATCGCGGGCGCCGCGGTCTTCCTCGCGTCCGACGAGTCGAGCTACGTGACCGGCCAGACCTTCTCCATCGACGGCGGCTACACCATCACCTGATCCGCGCCCGGGCACCTGATCGCCGCCGTCTGGCATATCCCTGAGCGAGGGGGATGCGTCCCAGGGTGTGTTGACGTGGTGTGAGGGCGATGAGGACGAGCGACGATTACGATGTGGTGGTGATTGGGGCCGGGTTCGGCGGGCTGGCGACGGCGCTGGAGTTGAGCGCGCGCGGGGCGCGCGTCGCCCTCTGCGAGACGCTCCGCTACCCGGGCGGCTGCGCCAGCACCTACACGCGCCGCGGGTGCAGCTACGAGTCGGGCGCGACCCTCTTCTCGGGCTTCGCGCCCGGGCAGCTGTTCCACACCTGGATGGAGACCTACGCGATGGACGTGACCATCGACTGGCTCGATCCCATGGTGGAGCTGAGGACCGCCGACCTGAACCTCCCTGTGTCTCCTCGCCGTGAGGAGCTGATCGAGCGCTTTATGGGCCTCCCCGGGGCGCCGCGCGAGGGGATCCAGGCGTTCTTCTCGCGGCAGGAGCGGGTCGCGGACGTCCTCTGGGAGCTGCTCAAGCGCCCGGAGCTGCTGCCCCCCTTCAAGCCCTCGGCGCTGGTCGGCCACGCGCGCCGCCTGGGCCAGTACCTGCCGCTGCTGCGGTGGATGGGGCGACCGCTCATCGCGGTCATGCGCGACTGCGGCGTCGCGGACTTCGAGCCGCTCCGGATCTACCTCGACGCGCTGTGCCAGATCACGGTCCAGTGCGGTGTGGAGGAGGCCGAGGCGCTGTTCGCGATGAGCACCATGGACTACTACTTCCGCGGCACGGGGCACGTCCGAGGCGGGATCGGGGAGCTGGCCTGGGCGCTCTCCCGCGCCATCGAGTCCAACGGCGGCGACGTGATCTACACCAACCGCGTCAAGGGCGCGCGCCGAGGCGCCGACGGCCGCTGGGTCGTCGAGGCGCGCCGCGGCGAGCTGACCGCCCCCTTCCTGGTCGCCAACCTGCTCCCGCACAACATCCGTGACCTGCTCGGCCTCTCGATTGGAGACAACTCGACGCTGGACCGCCTGGCGTCCGCGGTCGAGGGTGGCTGGGGCGCCGCCATGCTCTACCTGACCGCCCGCCCCCCCGAGGGCGCCTCACCGCATGCGCATCACCTTGAGCTGATTCAGGATCCGGGCGCTCCGTTCATGGAGGGCAATCACCTGTTCTGCTCGATCAGCGGCGAAGCGGACGAGGGCAGGGCGCCCGGGGGGTTGAGGACCATCACGATCTCGACGCACATCCCCTGGCGCGCCTACGCGGCGCGCTCCGCCGAGGAGCAGGCCGATTACATCCGCGGCGTCCAGGCGACGATGCGGGAGGGGTTCGAGGCACTCGCCCCGAAGTGGGCCGCGGGCGTGGAGTCCGAGATGCCCGCGTCCCCGCGCACCTTCGAGCGCTTCACGGGGCGGCACGGTGGGCTCGTGGGCGGGATCCCCCGGCGCGCGGGGATCCACAACTACCGCGATCTGTTGCCTCAGGAGCCCGCGCCGGGGCTGTTCATGGTGGGCGACACGGTGTTCCCGGGGCAGAGCACGCTGGCGACCGCCATCGGCGGGGTCAAGGTCGCCGAGCACATCGCCCGCAAGGCAGGGTTCTCGGTGGCGGAGGGGCGGCGGGCGGCGCGGTGAGCGCGTCAGCCCTCGGAGAGGTGGGCGAAGAGGGCGGTGGACAGGTAGCGCTCACCCGAGGAGCAGCAGACCGTCACGATCCGCCGCCCACGCATGTGGGGCATGTTGGCGACCTTGAGCGCGGCCTGGACGTTGGCCCCGGAGGAGATCCCCGCCAGGATGCCCTCCTCGGAGGCGAGGCGGCGCGCCATGGCGAAGGCCTCCTCGGTGGAGATACGGACGATGCCGGTCAGCAGCTCGGTGTCCAGGTTCTTGGGGACGAAGCCCGCGCCGATCCCCTGGATGTCGTGTGGGCCAGGCGGCCCCCCCGAGATCACCGGGCTCTCGGCGGGCTCCACCGCGAACGCCTGGATGTTGGCCTTGTGCGCCTGGAGCCCGCGGGTGACCCCGGTGATTGTCCCCCCGGTGCCGACCCCCGCCACGAAGGCGTCCACCTTGCCCTCGGTGTCGCTCCAGATCTCCTGCGCGGTCGTGCGCTCGTGGACCGCCGGGTTGGCCGGGTTCTCAAACTGTTGCAGCATGATCGCGTCGGCGTTGGTCTCGACCAGCTCCCTCGCCCGATCCACCGCGCCCTGCATGCCGAGGTGCCCCGGGGTCAGCTCGATCTCGGCGCTCAGGGCGCGAAACAGCACGATGCGCTCCTGGCTGTAGTTGTCCGGCATGACCAGCTTCAACCGCAGCCCCCGAGACGCCGCCACGAACGCCAGCGCGATCCCCGTGTTGCCGCTCGTGGGCTCGATCAGGAGCGACTCCGGGTGGAGCAGGCCGCGCGACTCGGCGTCGTCGATCATGCTCACGCCGATGCGGTCCTTGACGCTCGACAGCGGGTTGAAGAACTCCAGCTTGGTGTAGATCTCGGCGTGGCACCCCTCCGTGACCCGGCGGAGGCGAACCAGCGGGGTTCGCCCCATGGTCTGCGTGATGTTGTCGTAGACAGGCATTGTGCTGGATGACCTCGCTGGTGTTTTCGGCTCGCCACGCTCTGTAAGCCTGCCAACAGCGCGGGTTCAGGTCAATAGGCTCAGGCATGGCCGAACGCTCCCTGCTGTGGTAGAGGAGTTGCGCGAGTGAGGCCGCCTGCGCGGCGACCGTGGGCGCGATGGATGAGGGCACGTCATATGGCGCGAGAACGCTACTTTCAGAGTCAGGTGGTTGAGGTTCGGGAGCTGAGCGAGCTGGTTCGGCACGTGGTGCTTGAGCGCGAAGACGGCGCCGCGCTCCCCTACACCGCGGGTCAGTTCATCATGATCCACTTCCCGGACGAGCACGGCGTGGAGATCAACCGCTCCTACTCCATGTCCGAGCCCCCCGAGGCGCTCCCTGGCCGCTTTGGTCTGTGCGTCAAGCGCGTCGATGGCGGTCGAGGCTCCGAGCTGATCCACAGCCTGGGCGAGGGGGACACGATCAAGACCTCGGGGCCCTACGGTCGGTTCGTGCTCAAGAACGCGCCGCCGCGCGACATCGTCCTCGTCGCCACCGGCACCGGCGTCGCCCCCTACCGGGCGATGATCCCCGAGCTGAGGGCGCGGATCGAGGCCGGGCACCGGATCTGGCTGCTGTTTGGCGTCCGCACGGTCGATGAGCTGCTCTACCACGACGAGTGGCGCGACCTCGCGACCCAGCACCCCGACGGCTTCCTCTACCGGCCGGTGGTCAGCAGGCCGCGCCCCGAGGCGAGCTGGTCGGGGCCGGTCGGTTACGTGAGCGCCTTCCTCGATGAGCTGGACGCGGCGATCGCCCCCGACGACGCGATCGCCTACCTGTGCGGCGTGCCCGCCATGATCGACGACATGCGCGCGGCGCTGCTGGAGCGCGGCTTCACCCGGCGCACCGTCAAGACAGAGAAGTACGCCTCGCCGCCCCCACCCGGCAAGAAGGTGGCGCTGCCGCCTGGCAAGGCGAGGTGAGGCCGCCTCGGGCGATTCGAGGTTCAATGGGGCCTTACGGTCGGCCACCCGTTGCGTCACGGCGAGGGCGACCTAAACTTGAAGCTACGCGAGGTGGACCCGCCACCCGATGTTCCGGAGGGACCATGGAGAGCGTCGCAGTCATCCAACTGTCCGCGATCGAGCAATATGGCTACGAAGGGCCAGTGAGCCGCATCATGTCGGCGCTGCTGTCCAGCCGCATCTGCCGCGTGGGGCCGATCCACGCGACGCACATCGAGTTGCCCGCCGGGGACCCCCACGCCCACGCGGCGGAGGAGGGTGACCCCGACGATCCGTTCAACCTGACGCAGCTGATGTCGGACATCAAGGCGCGCCACTGGTTGATGGGTTGGGTCGTGTTCGATGAAGACCAGCAGGAGCTGACGCTGGATCTGGAGCTGACCTCGCCGGGTGAGGCGTCGGGGGGAGAGCAGGTCTGGGAGGGCACGTTCAGCTGTGAGCTGGACGAGGTCGCCGACGCGATGAACCGCGCCGCCGTGGCTGTCGCGCAGCAGCTCGTCGATCTGGCCGACGTGGACCAGAGCGCGTTGTGGGTCGAGACGCGCTCGTTCGAGGTGTTCCGCTGCTACTGCCACGCCCTCGACACCCCCGACATGGAGCAGGCGCGCGCGCTGCTGGAGCAGGCGTGCGGCGCGGACCCCTACTTCTCGGAGGCGCTCGGGGAGCTGATGCTCGACGCGCTGGCGAGCGACTCCCGGCTGCGCTACGAGTCGCTGTGCGGGGAGCTGTTGCGGGCGACGCACCTGAGGCCGGGCGCGCTGGTGGAGCAGCTCCACAAGCTGGAGCAGGGCGGGTTCTTCAGCGAGGCGCTCTCGCTGTCGGTGGTCGCGGCGCGGCTCAACCCGAGGCGCCCGGAGCTGATGCGCTCGATGTCGCGCCTGGCGCTGTTCACCGATCAGGAGGCCTCCTCGGAGGCGGTGTCGCTGCTCGCCTCTCAGGGGGCGCTGGAGCAGGATGACGGCGCGCTGTTGGCGCGGATGTCGATGCTGTACCGCCGCTGTGGTGACGAGTCGGGCGTGCGCCGCGCGGAGCGTCGGTTGTTCGACGGTGGCCCTGCGGGGCACCGCGAGATGGGCTTGGTGGCGTTGGAGGCGGGTCACTTTGAGCTGGCCTGTGAGCACCTGGAGGCGACGCTCCAGCACCTGCCGGATGACGCGGGGGCCGTCGGGCACCTGGCGGGGGCGTACATCCAGATGTCCCGCTTTGATGAGGCGGCGCGTCTGCTGGAGGTGCGCAGCGATCGCGACGCGACCCTCAACAGCAACCTGGCGCTGGCGCTCCGCCACATGGGGCGGCTCGCTGAAGCCGAGCAGATCGCCCGAGAGGCCGTTGATGGGGATCCGACCCACCCTCAGGCGTGGGCGGTGCTCGGGGACCTGAGGCGCGCCGTGGGGGATCTGGAGGAGGCGGAGGCGGCGTTTCGGGCGGCGATGGCGGTCGACCCCGAGAACCTCGTCTGGCACCTGGAGCTGGGGCGGGTGCTCTTTCACACCGGGCGCTTTGAGCAGGCCATGGGGCTGTTCGGGCTCGTGGTCGAGCGTCAACCTGAGTTGGCTCAGATCACCCCCGAGGTGCTGTTCGTGATGGCGCAGCTGGTGGAGCGGGAGCACGGCGCCGAGGCGGCGCTCCCCATGCTCTACAGCGCTCTGGAGTACGATCCGGGCTTCTGGCAGGCCGCCAACAACCTCGCGGTCCTCCTGATGCGCCTCGGGCGTCACGCCGAGGCCGAGCGGATGTTGATCATCGCGCTGGAGCAGGCGCCCGACAACGAGGGGATCCATCGCAACCTGCTCCGCGCCCGACAGGGGCAGGACGGCGACTGATCCGAGGTGGCCCCTGACGCAGGTCCGCGCCGTGAACCTTGAAGAAGGGGGCCGAGGCGCGATACCATGCCGTGTGGTCGAACCGGCACACTGAACCAGCCCTGGTGGCGCGTCCCGGAGTTGCGCGATAGGCGAACTCCTCACCGATCGAAGCGAGCATGCGCGAGTCCAACAGCAACTCGAAGTCCCTTGAGTTGCCCCAACCAGGCGATCTGGTCGCGGGCCGCTATCGGATCCTGAGGCAGCTCGGGGCGGGCGGCTTCGGGGTGGTGTACCAAGCCCGTCAGGAGTCGATGCGCCGCGACGTCGCCATCAAGACCCTCCTCCCCCAGATCAGCAGCGACCCCGTCGCGATCGAGCGGTTTCGTCGCGAGGCCTTCTACTCCAGCGGCCTGCGCCACCCGAACACGATCACCATCCACGACTACGGGCAGACCGAGGAGGGGCTGTTCTACATCGTCATGGAGCTGCTGGAGGGGGAGTCGCTGGCCCGCGCGATCTACCGCGCGGGCGGCCTGCCGCTCGGGCGGGCGATGCGCATCGGCGTGCAGGTGCTGCGCTCCCTGGGGGAGGCCCACCAGCAGGGGCTCGTGCACCGGGACCTCAAGCCCGAGAACATCTTCCTGACCGAGATCCTGGGCGAGGAGGACTTCGTCAAGGTGCTCGACTTCGGGCTCTCCAAGGCGCTCCGAACCAAGGACGAGGACGCCTCGCTGACCCAGCACGGGATGGTGTTCGGGACGCCGCTCTACATGTCCCCGGAGCAGGCCTACGGCGAGGAGGTGACCCCAGCGGCGGACGTGTTCGCGTTCGGGCTGCTGTTCTATGAGATGCTGCTGGGCCAGCGCCCCTACAGCGGCGCTAACCAGATGGAGGTCATGATGAAGATCACGCGGGATCCGATGCCCAGGCTCCCGCGGCGGCTTCAGGGGACCCCGGTGGAGGCGTTCCTCAATCGCTTGACCGAGAAGGAGCTGGACGCGCGCTTCGTCAGCGCCGTGGACGCGCTGCCCACGCTGGAGCGTCTGTCGCGCGGCGAGGGGCTGGAGGCGCTCGGCGATCTGGATCGGGTGTACGTCGGGGCAGGGGCGCCGGACTTCGGGGCTGGGGGGCTCGAACTGGGCTCGGAGGAGGTGCAGGAGGTCGCGTCGCAGGAGGAGCCCGCGGCGCCCAGGTCGCCGCGCCCGAGGAGCGCGCCGCGGACGTCCCCGTCAGGCGCAGCTCGCCGCCACCCCGCCTCCCGATCGACCTCGGATGGGCCTCAGCTGGCGCGCCCGTCGTCGCACCCGTCCAGCTCATCGCGGCGCGCGGCGCGTCGCGCCTCGCTGCACCCCTCGCGGCTGATCACGCGTCGCCCGAAGGCGACGGTCGAGCCGCAGCGGGCGAACCAGCCGGGCGACCCTCAAGACGCGACCCGACCCTCTGTGGAGGCGATGCAGGGCAGCGTCTCGGTTGGCAATGAGGTGACGGTCGATCTGGAGGCGACGCGGCGCGCTCGCCACCACCGCCGTTTCCGGGCGACGGAGCCCGCGACGGTCATCGTGAGCGTGGATCAGGTCGCCGGGCGACCCGCCGAGCCGGATGACGTGGACGCTACGCTGGCCGACGTGGACGGCCTGTTCGGGTTCACCCTCCAGACCCCCTTCATCGGGCGAGAGCGGGAGCTGTCCTACCTGGTCGACTGGGGCTCGCGCGTCGCCGCCGGTGAGGGCGGCGTGGTCATGGTGGAGGGCGTCGCGGGGGTCGGCAAGAGCCGCCTCGTCGAGGAGTTCTGCGCGCGCGTCGAGCCACAAGGCGAGGTGCGCCTCGTGCGCGGCTCCTACATCGAGAACAGCCTCGGCGCCAGCACAGGGCTGCGCGAAGCCCTCGCGGAGCTGTTGGGCCTGAGCGGGCTCTCGGATGAGGACGCCGCCGCGGTGATCCAGCGGCAGCTGGAGGAGCTGGACATCGGCTCGGTGGAGCTGGTCCCCATGATGATGTCCGTGCTCAGGCCGCGCCGCCGAGCCCAGCGCGAAAGCTCAACCACGTTCGGGGTGGCGACCCCTTCGGTGTACCGCGTCCTGGAGCGGCTGCTGTTTCGGGAGTCCAACCGGCTGCCGATCGTGATGGTCATCGAGGACCTCCAGTGGGCCGACCCCTTCACCCTCGGGTTCACCGAACACCTGGCGACGGCGCCCGAGCGGCGCAAGGCGCGCGGGGTGGACACGTTCAGCCTGCCGCTGCTGCTGATCTGCACGCTGCGTCGCAACGCGCTGATGGCCAACCCGGAGCTGGGGCGCGCCCTCCAGAGCATCGGTCGCAGCCTGGGGCTGCGCTTCGGGCGCCTGGAGCTGACCCGGTTGAGCGAAGACGCCACCCGCGAGCTGGCGCAGTGCACGGGGAGGCTCAACCTGTCCGGTGTGCAGGACCTCGTGAGGCTGAGCCATGGCAACCCGATGTACATCCTCCAGGCGCTGCGCTACCTCCGGCTGGAGGAGGCGCTGGGGCTGGGGGAGCACGGGGGGACGTGGGCGCTGCCCGAGGATCTGTTCGAGCTGATCCGGCGCCGCGTCGGGTTGATCGCGGTGCGCCACGAAGGCGGCGAGCGGTGCGAGGAGGTCCTTCAGCTGATCTCGGTGTTGGGGGTGAGCTTCTCCAGCCGCTTGATCGAGAGCTACCTGGTGCACCTCGGTCGCGACGACCTCGTCGCGCAGCGATCGAAGCTGCTGTCGCTCCTTCAGCTGGAGGGGGTGCTCCTGGTGGCCGACGACGGTTACCGCTTTGAGCACATCCTCGTGCAGGAGGCGATGAACCAGATGATGTTGGAGCACTCCGAGCTGGGCCGCTACCACGAGGCGGCGGCGCGGGCGAAGGAGAGCGCGGGCTTCGACAACGACGCCCTGATGATGGGCTGGTTGGGCGGGATCGCGCACCACTGGGCGCAGGCCGGTGATCGGGCGCGCTCGCTGGAGTTCTCCTTGCGCGAGGCGCGCGCCGCCGAGGAGAGCTGGGATCTGCGGTCGGCTCGCTCGCTCTACCGCAGCGTGGACGAGGAGCTGCGGCTCAAGCAGGCGGTCAACGTCATGCGGATCGAGGTCCTGTACGCGCTGGGGAGGCTTCACAGCCGCTTCGGTGAGCTGGGGCCCGCCGAGGACACGCTGCGCGGCGCGATCGAGATGTCGCGCCAGCTCGAAGACGCCCGCTGGGAGGGCAAGGCGCAGGTCGTGCTCGGGAAGGTGCTGATCTGGCAGAGCCGCCACCGTGAGGCGCTGCGGTGCTTCCGGCGCGCCATGGCCTGCTTCAGCGGCTTGAGCGACACCACCTCCATCGACGTCGCTGGGCTCGCGGACGCGCAGCTCGGCCAGGGTGAGGTCGCTCGGGTGCGCGGCGACCTGACGACGGCCGAGGCCACCCTCGCCCAGGCCCTTCAGAAGGCGCGGCAGGCCCACTCCCCCGAGGTCGAAGCCCCCTGCCTGCAAGCGCTGGGGCGGATCGCCTACCTCGCCGGACGCCTGGGGGACAGCATCGGCTTCCTCCAGGGCGCGGCGCAGCAGTTCGAGAGCGCCGGGTTGGTCGTGGAAGGCACGTCGGCGCAGTCCGACCTCGCCCTCGTGCAGCTTCGGGTCTATGGGCGCCACGTGGCGCTGGAGACCGTGGGGCGCTCGCTGAAGACCCTCGGCGTCGCCGGTGACCGCCTCGAAGCGGCCAACGCCCGGCTCCATCAGTCGATCGTGCTCCGGCGGGGGATGGATCTCAACGCCGCCACCCAGAGCGCGCAGCAGGCCATGACGGTCTTCCGCGAGTTCAGCCACAGCTACGGCGTCGCCAAGGCCACCCTGATGCTCGCCGAGCTGAACCTCATGCGCGGTGACATCGAGCAGGCCGAGGTGCAGGGGCAGGAGTCCCTCCAGCAGCACGAGGCGATCGGCGACGCGCACGGGACCGCGTTGTGCCTGCTGTTCCTCGGCCAGTGCGCTCTGGAGCAGGGGCGCGACGAGGAGGCGCGCTCGCAGCTCGCCCACGCGCTGGACATCGTGACCAAGAACGGCCTGTCGCTCTACCGCGCCATCTGCAACGCCTACCTCGGCTGCGTCGAGGAGCAGCGCGTCAACCTCGACGCCGCCCACGCCTTCTACACCGAGGCCTACAACCTCGCCCTCCAGAGCGGAGATCAGGAACAGGTCGCCCACGCCTCGATCCTGCTGGGGGGGCTCGCGTTCATCCAGGGCCAGATCGCCGACGCCCGTGGGATGATGGAGACCGCGCTCAGCGTCGCCAACGAGCTGGACATCGCCCAACACCGGGTCCACGCGATGTTCGGGCTCGCCTGGCTGGACACCATCAACGGGCAGTTCAACTCCCGCCAGGAGCTGATCGAGCAGCTGACGCCGATGGTCAAGCCCCTCAACGCGCCCGACTTCTACCTCCGCGAGCGGGTCGCCCGAACCGCGCGCGCCGTCACCGTGATCCACGGCGCCTCGACCGCCGAGCACTTCCGGCGCGCCGCGCTCGACGTCATCCACAACCTCCGCTGACCCCATGTAACGCCCTCGCCCCAACCTGCACTGCAAGGGGCGAGCGGCCGCCTCGGTGAGCCGCCTCACACAGAACTGAACCCAGGGCGAGGATGATCCCCTTCACCATGACGACAGATGCGAGGGCGCGTTGGAGCGTGGGCGTGGCGACCCTGGCCGCGCTGTCGCTGATCGCCTCGACCGGCGAGGCGGGCCCCTGGGTGCGGAAGCCGGGGAGCACCTACACCAAGCTCAACCTGGCCCGGTTCAGCGCCGACCAGTCCTTCAACCAGGGCGTGGACACAGGGCTTCAGTACATGGGGACCACCGTCAACCTCTACAACGAGATCGGCCTCCCCTACCGGTTGCAGCTGATCACGGACGTCCCCTACGTCTTCGGGCGCAACAACTCGCCGCAGGGCGTCAATTACCTCAACAACACGTTTGGAGACGCCCGCTTTGAGCTGGGGCATGGCCTCGTGGAGGGGCTCCCGCTGCTCCTCGCGGTGGAGGCCAAGCTGCCGTTCTACTCGACCGTCGCGGACGACGACGAGACCTTCTCAGCCTTCAGCGCCACCCGCGAGAGCTTCCCCGACGCTGGAGACGGCAACGTCGACGTGACCCCCAAGGTGGGCGCGGGCTACTCGTTTCACCCCATCCCGGCCTGGGTGACCGCCGAGCTGGGCTACCGCGTGCGCCTCGATGGCTTCGCGGACGGGATCTTCGCGTCGCTGGGCGGTGGGGTCTTCGTTCTTGGGGAGCACGTGGCGCTGAACATGTTCAGCAACGCGGTCTTCAACGTCGAAGACGACCCCAACCCCGAGCTGCGGGCGACCCGGGAGTTCGTCTACGTCCAGGGGTCGGTGTTTGCGCGCTACCAGCCCTGGTTTGAGGGGCTGGGGCTCTCCGTCGGGGTGGGCTGGTTGCCCTACACGAAGAACGCCGCCGCGGGCAACGACATCAGCGTGGGGTTGAGCTATGAGCAGTGATCGAAGGCTCACCGCGCTCCTGCTCGTCGTGGCCTGGTCGCTCGGGTGCGGTGATCTGGTCATCGACGTCTCGGACGAGGAGAAGGACAACGTCGCGGTCTACGTCGAGGCTGGCGGCGCGGGGGGCGCGCCCCCCGATCGCGAGCCGATTCAGGACCTCTCCGAGGTCACCCGGCTCGAACACCTGGCCTGGGACGCCGTCCTCAAGCGCTTCAACGAGGACGGCGACGTCCAGTACGCCGCCTTCTGGGCCTCGCCGGACCACCGCGAGCTGCTGGAGTCCTACCTGGACACGCTGGCGGAGGTCGATCCGCTGCTCCTGGAGTCGGAGTCGGAGCGGCTCGCCTTCTGGATCAACGCCTACAACGCGCTGGTGTTTCGGGGGGTCGTCGAGGGGCTGACGCAGGATCCGGGCTTTCGGGTGGATGAGGGCGACTTCGCCTTCTTCAAGGTCGAGCGGTACGTGGTCGGCGGCGAGGTCTACAGCCTGGACGCGCTGGAGCACGGCGTCATCCGCGGTGACCGCGCGCACGCTTCGGTGAGCGGGCTGTCGGATGAGGCGTGGATCCCCTTCGCGGAGCGCCACGCGAGCCTCTTCCCCGACGGGGTGGTCGATCCGCGGATCCACGTGGGGTTGAACTGCGCGGCGCGCTCTTGTCCGCCGCTGCCGAGCTACGCCTTTACGGGGCCGGAGCTGGACGCGCAGCTGACCGAGCGCGCCGCGCGGTTCGTCCAGGACCCGGAGCGCGGCGCAGGCCCTGAAGGGATCTCCATGCTGTTCAACTGGTTCTCGGCGGACTTCTCGGCGGTCCATGGTTCGCCGCGCGGCTTCGTCGAGAGCTACCGGGACGACGTCGGCGACGTCGATTTTGACCGCTTCCTCCCCTACGACTGGGCGCTCAACGGTCCATAGACCACATCCCCGGGCCGCTCGGGTCCGCCGCGCCCTCGATTGACACCCACGATTCGCGTGACTTAGCATGGCGTCTCACCGTGACGTCTGGTCGTACGAGGCGACGGTACTCGGGGTTGACGTCGATCAACCCCTCATGGGGGTGTTCCTGGGAGGTCGCCGACTCGAAGGTGGTTGGTGCGTGTCTGGCACACCCGGCTCAAACAACAATTCAACCGCACGGTATCGAGGCGAGCATGGGGATATTCAGTCCGGGGGAGCGAGGTGGTTGGTCTGAGACGTATCGCCAGGCTCGAAGTCGAGTGTACACGCTCCTGTTGGGGGGGCTCCTGGTCGCGATCGTCGCCTCGTTGGGGATGAGCGCGCTGGACTCCCTGTCCGGTGGGTCGCTGCACGCCCAGGAGACGACCAACGCCCCGAGGGTGGTGGACGGCGCCGTGGACAAGGCGCGCGACGACGCGACCCGCAAGGGATCCGAGGCGGCGGGCGGCGATCGCGGCGCGGCGGTGGCGGATCAGGCCGCCGCGCGGGCGAAGGAGCGCTCGGAGAAGGGCGCCGATCACGCCGCGACCGCAGACGCCAACCACGGCGCCGCCGGGCACGGCGACGCCAAAGGGGAGCACGGCGAGGCGCACGGCGACGACCACGGGGGAGGCGGCGGACACGCCGACCCGGTGGCGCCGATCCTGATCGTCCTGTTTGTCATTCTGCTGGCCGCCAAGCTGGGCGGCGACCTGTTCGAGCGCCTCAACCAGCCGTCGGTGCTGGGAGAGCTGGTGTTCGGGGTGCTCCTGGGCAACGTGCTGTTCTTTGTGCCGAGCCTGCCTGGTCACGAGCTGTTCACGTTGATGCGTGAGGGGACCGCGCCGTTCCAGACCGTGGACCAGCTCGCGATGGGGGTCCCGCTCAAGGAGGCGGTGGAGGGGCACTTCTCGGCCGCCTCGCATGCTCGGATGATGGCGATCTTTCAAGGCTCGCACGGCCCGGAGACGGTCAGCGTCGCGCGCATCATCGACAGCCTCAGCCGCATCGGCGTGATCATCCTCCTGTTCATGGTGGGCCTGGAGAGCAACTTCCGCGACATGATGAAGGTCGGGGTGACGAGCCTCCTGGTGGCGCTCGTGGGGGTCGCGGCGCCGTTCGCGCTCGGCTACGGGGTGTCGGCCTTCTTCTTCGCCGACAAGTCCAGCTACGTCCACATGTTCATCGGCGCGACGCTGTGCGCGACGAGCGTCGGGATCACGGCGCGGGTCTTCAAGGATCTCAAGAAGCTGCACACGACCGAGGCCAAGATCATCCTCGGCGCGGCGGTGATCGACGACGTGTTGGGGCTGATCATCCTGGCGGTGGTCGCGGCGCTGATCACGTCCGCGGCGGCGGGCGGCTCGGCTGGCCCGGCGGCGCTGGCGATGGAGGTCGGGATCATCTCGTTCAAGGCGTTCGCGTTCCTGGCCGGATCGCTGTTCCTGGGGCTGAAGTTCACCCCGGCGATCACCGCGCTCGTCTCGAAGATGCGGATCGAGGGGATGAAGCTGGCCTACGCCCTGATGTTCGCCTTCCTGATGTCCTACCTGGCCAACGTGATCGGCCTGGCGCCGATCGTGGGCGCGTTCGCGGCGGGCCTGATCCTCGACGACGTCCACTTCAAGAACTTCCCGGCGGGCGGTCACGGGCACGGCGACGGCGACGGGCACGGGCACACGATGAGCGTCGAGGAGCTGGTCGCCCCCATCGCGGCGCTCCTGGTGCCGATCTTCTTCATCCAGATGGGGGTTCAGGTGAAGCTGGAGACGTTCACGGACCTCAACATCCTCGGCGTCGCCGCTGGCCTGACGATCGCGGCGATCATCGGCAAGCAGGTGTGCAGCCTCGTCGTGCGCGAGGAGGGGCTCTCCAAGATCTCGGTCGGCGTGGGGATGGTCCCGCGCGGTGAGGTCGGCCTCATCTTCGCGTCGATCGGCAAGGAGCTGCCGCCGATCAATGGGGTCAAGATCATCGACGACGCCACCTTCTCGGCGGTGGTCATCATGGTGATCGTGACCACGCTGGTGACCCCGCCGCTGCTGAAGTTCTTCATGGCGCGTCATTACGACGGGTCCAACACCGCCGCCGCCTCCTGACTCCACCATGCCGACTCCCCCCAGCGCATCGGGCTACGCCAAGGTCATCCTGTTGGGTGAGCACGCGGTCGTGTACGGGCAGCCCGCGCTCGCGGCGGCGCTCTCGCTCGGGGTGCGCGCCGAGCGCGTGGCCAACGACGGGGCGCTGCGTGTGGAGGTCCCGGCCTGGAGCGTGACCGCGCGTCCGGAGGACGGGACGCGCCTCGGGGAGGCGCTCGCGGCGATGGCCGCCGTGGTGGAGCGTCACGCCGGGGAGCCGCCCGAGGGGCTCCTGCGCGTCACCTTCGAGGTGCCGATCGGCGCCGGGCTCGGCTCCTCGGCGGCGATGGCCGTGGCGCTGGCGCGGGTGATGCGCCCGGAGGCGGGCGACGCCTTCGTGCTGGAGGCGGCCGCCGCGTCGGAGCGGGTCTTTCACGGCAACCCGTCCGGGGTCGATCACACCACATCGACCGTGGGCGGCATCCTCAGGTTCACGCGGGGCGGTGACCCGCCGTGCGAGCCGTTGACGGCCCTGGCGCCGCTCCCGCTGCTCATCGCCCAGATGGAGCCGGGCGCCGACACCGGGGAGATGGTCGCCGGGGTGCGTGCGCGGCTTGACCGGGAGCCCGAAATCGTCACACAACTCCTGGAGTGGATGGGCGCGTTGACGCGCCACGCCGAGTCGGCGCTCTCCCACGGGGACGCCCCGCGCCTGGGTGAGCTGATGGATCTGGCCCACGGGGCGCTGGTCAGCCTCGGGGTGTCGACCGCGGCGCTCGACCGCGGGTGCCACGCCGCTCGGCGAGCGGGCGCGTGGGGCGCGAAGTTGACCGGAGCGGGCGGAGGCGGCTGCCTCATCGTGCTGGCGCCTGAGGCGTCTCAGGCGGCGGTGGCGGCGGCCCTCGAAGCAGAAGGGGCGATGCGCGTCCTGACGACCTGGGCTGGGGCCGGGCGCCCCTCGACGTGAGAGAGACGAGCTGATGAGAATGCGAGCGACAGCCATCGCCCACCCGAACCTGGCGCTGGTCAAGTACTGGGGCAAGCGCGACATCCGCCTCAACCTCCCGGCGGCGGGCAGCCTGAGCGTCACGCTCTCCGGGCTGCGGACGCAGACCTCGGTGGCGTTCATCCCGGGCCAGGCCAGGGACGCGGTGATCCTCAACGGGCGGGCGGTCTGGGGGCCGAAGCTGGACCGCATCGTGCGCTTCCTCGACCACCTGCGCCGCCTCGCGGGCACCGACCTGCGCGCGACGGTAAACACCGAGAACGACTTCCCGACCGCCGCCGGGCTGGCCTCCTCCTCCTCCGGGTTCGCGGCGCTGGCCGCGGCGGGCGCCGCGGCGCTCGGGCTGGAGTTGACCGCGCCGGAGCTGTCGGTGCTCGCGCGCCTCGGCAGCGGCTCGGCGGCGCGCAGCATCCACGGCGGCTTCGTCGAGATGCTGCCGGGTGTCATGCCCGATGGCTCCGACTCCCACGCCGTCCCCGTCGCCTACGAGAACCACTGGGACCTGCGCTGCCTGATCCTGCTGACCGCCAAGGGCGAGAAGAGCATCGGCTCGACCGAGGCGATGAACCACACCGCCAGCTCCTCGCCCTACTACCGGGCCTGGGTGGAGTCGGTGCCCCACGACCTCGCGCTGGCCCGGGAGGCGATCCGCAACCGCGACATGAAGACGTTGGCCGTCGTCGCCGAGCGCTCCTGCCTGCGTATGCACGCCTCGGCGGCCGCGGCGGACCCGGGGATCCTGTTCTGGAACGGCACGACCATCGAGCTGATCCACCACATCCGCAAGCTGCGCTCCGATGGCTTCCCGGTCTTCTTCACCATCGACGCGGGTCCGCACGTCAAGGTGTTCTGCTCCGCCTCGGAGATGTCGGCGGTGACGCAGTCGATCCGCTCGGTCTTCTCGGGGGACATCATCGTCGCGCGCCCAGGCCCGGGGGTCTACCTCAAAGACGAGCCGGAGCGGCGCTGACGTGGCCTCGCTGACCCTCTTCGCGCCTGGGAAGCTGTTTCTGTTCGGGGAGTGGTCCGTGCTTGAAGGGGCGCCCGCGCTGCTCATGGCGACGCCTGGAGGACAGCGGGGCTCCCTCCACCTCACCGATCACCCCGCGCCCACCTTCACCTACCACGCGCCCACGCTGCTCGCCGCGCCGCTCCGGTGGCGCTGGCGCGACGGAGCCTGGCGCGCCGCTGACGCCAACGACGAAGGCCCGCTCGCGTTGATCGACGCCACCCTCCAGGAGGCGACCGCCGCGCTCCGCCCCCCACGACGGAGCGTCGAACTGAGCGTCGAGCCGGAGGGCCTCTTTGTCACCCAAGCGGACGGCGCCGAGGCCAAGCTCGGGTTGGGCTCCAGCGGCTCGGTGTCGGCCCTCGTCGCGCGAGCGGCCGCCTACGCCGCCGCGCGCCCCGGGGAGGGGCTGGACCTGGATCAGGTCTTCCGAGGGGCCTTCAGGGGCCACAGGCGGGCCCAGGGGGGCCGTGGGAGCGGGGCGGACGTGGCAGTCTCGGTGTTTGGCGGGGTGATCGGCTACCGGCTGGAGCCGCCGCCGGGGTTGGGGGCGTGGGCGGAGCCGGAGCCTGAGGCGTCGGTGCTTGAGCTGGAGGCGCGGCCGGATCTGGAGATCCTGGCGGCCTGGACCGGGCGGGAGGCGGACACGCGGGTGTTGATGTCCGCGGTCCGCGACTTCGAGCGGCGAGACCGCGCCGGGTACGGGGTCGCGATCCGCGCCGTCGGGGACGCGGCGGCGGCGGGCGTCGCGTCGTGGCGATCGGGTGGCCCGGAGGACGTGCTGGACGCGGTCCGGGCGGCTGCGGAGAGCCTCGACGCGCTGGGGCGGGCGGCGCGGGTCGAGCTGTGCACGGCGGAGCACCGCGCGATCGCGGCGGTGGTGTCGGGCGTGGTGGGCCGCGACGCCGCGACCAAGCTGTCCGGTGCGGGTGGCGGTGACATGGCGATCGTGGTCGCGCGCAGCGGTGAGGCCGCTGTCCGTGCCCGCGAGGCGCTGCGGGCGGCTGGATTCTTGACCTTCCCGATGGGGTCGAACCCTTGAGAGTTGACGCTGCGTAGATTATCCAGGGTGAAGGGAGCGCCTCTACCTGACGATGCGTCCACGAACACGAGAACCATATCCATGGACAATGACCCCGCAGTCTGCGACTCAACTCGCCAGGACACCGACACGCGGCCCACGAGCCGCCTCCCTGGTTACTTCAGGCTGACCATCTCCGAGCGCGTCGAGACGCTGGTCGCCCAGGGACGCTTGACGGAGGAGGACGCCGAGCTGCTCGCGTCCGAGTTCGCTGGCCTGCCGCTGACGACGGCGGACAACATGATCGAGAACGTGATCGGCGTCTATGGGCTCCCGATCGGTCTCGGCCTGAACTTCGTGATCAACGACCGCGACACGATCGTGCCGATGGTCGTCGAGGAACCCTCGATCGTCGCCGCCGTGAGCCACACCGCGCGGCTCGTGCGCGACGCGGGGGGGTTCCGCGTCGACGCCGACCCGCCCATCATGATCGGCCAGGTCCAGATCCTCGACTGCCCCGACCCCGAGGTCGCCCGAGAGACGCTGCTCGCTCACCGCGACGCCATCCTCGACCTGGCCAACAGCCTCCAGCCCAACATGGTCGCCCGCGGCGGCGGCGCCAAGGAGATCGAGGCTCGCGTCCTCGGGACCAACGGCGCCTCCGCGGTGACCATGGTCGTCCTCCACCTCCTCGTGGACACCTGCGACGCGATGGGCGCCAACCTGATCAACACCATGGCGGAGGGCGTCGCCCCCCTCGTCGAGCGACTCACGGGCGGCCGCGTTCACCTGCGGATCCTCTCCAACCTCGCCGACCAGCGGCTGGTGAGGGCGCGCTGCGACATCCCCGTCGCGCTGCTGAACTGGAAGGGCTTCCCAGGGAGCGAGGTCGCGCGCGGCATCGCCGAGGCCAGCCTGTTCGCCGAGGTCGATCCCTACCGCGCCGCGACCCACAACAAGGGGGTCATGAACGGCATCGACGCCGTCGCGATCGCCTCGGGCAACGACTGGCGCGCCATCGAGGCGGGCGCCCACGCCTACTGCTGTCGCTCGGGGCGCTACCGCCCCATGAGCACCTGGCACCTCGACGAGGAGGAGGGCGTGCTGCGCGGGCGCCTGGAGATCCCCATCCAGGTCGGGACCGTCGGCGGGCCGATCCGGCTGCACCCCACCCTCAAGGTGCTCTACAAGGTCTTCGGGATCGACGACGCCTCGGAGCTGGCCCGGATCATGGGCGCCGTCGGGCTCGCGCAGAACCTCGCCGCGCTCAAGGCGCTGGCGACCGAGGGGATCCAGTCCGGGCACATGGCGCTGCACGCGCGGACGGTCGCGGCCACCGCGGGCGCCGAGGGCGACGAGATCGAGCGGGTCGCCCAGCAGCTCATCGCCGAGGGCGACATCAAGGTGCAGCGCGCCCGCGCCATCCTCGCCAGCCGGAACCTCTGAGCCCATGGCGCGTCGCAAGAAGAACAGGCCCCCCCGCAAGGACTCCTCGCGTCAGGCGCCGAGCCGCGTCGCCCACGTGATCGAGATGTTTGGCCTTGAGGCGCTCGTGCGTCCAGACGGAGAGCCTGACGACGCGCCGCTCATCCGAGCGCTGCTGCGCAAGAAGATCGCCCGGAAGCCAGGGGTCGTCGTCGGCGACCGGGTGCGGATCGAGGAGGTCGAGACCGAGGGCGACAGCCCGGGCGCGGTCATCGTCGCCGTCGAGGAGCGCGACAACGTCCTCATGCGCGCGGGCTGGCGAGGGCACGGGCAGGCGATCGCCGCGAACCTGGACGCGGTCGTCGTGGTCGTGAGCCCCGCGCAGCCGCCCTTGCGGCTTGGCCTGATCGATCGGTACCTGGCGGCCTGTCAGCAGGCCGGGATCCCGGCGATCATCTGCCTGAACAAGGCCGAGCTGGACGTGGACGGCGAGGCCGCCAGGGAGCTGGAGTGCTACGCGCCGCTCGATGTCCAGATCGTGCACACCAGCGCCGCGGAGGACGACGTCACCCAGCTGGCCGAGGCGCTCCAGCGGCGCCGCGCGGTCCTCGTCGGCCACTCGGGGGTGGGCAAGTCGTCGCTGGCGTGCGCGCTGATCCCCGGCCTGGATCGGGAGATCGGCGCCGTCAACGAGACGATCGGGCGAGGGCGGCACACGACGACGCGCTCCTCGCTGCTCGCGGTGCCGGGCGGGGGGGAGCTGGTGGATACCCCCGGGATCCGCGCGTTTGGCCTCTTCAAGGTCGAGCCGGAGGAGCTGGAGGCCCTCTACCCGGACTTCGATCCCTTTCGAGAGGGGTGCCGGTTTCGGGGCTGCACCCACACCCATGAGCCGGGGTGTGCGGTCCGGGAGGCGGCCGATGAGGATAAATTGGACGCGGGTCGATTTTCGAGGTACCAGAGTTTGTTTGTGTCGTTGGGAGAAGAGGTCGATGGGTGACCTGTGACCCCCTCGTCACGATCACGGTGTGAACGTGTGTTGACACGTCGCTTGGAAGCGCGCACCGTCATCAATGACCTGGAGTGCGTCCAGGTCGAGATTGGATATGGGTTTTGAGGCAGATCATCGGGGTGACGCCATGGATGGTCGTGTTGTTGCATGTACAACAACACGCGGCGTCCTCCGATGGGTCGTGGTGAGACTTCACCCGGAGGTTGCCGCTGAACCCGGTTTGCAGCCGATACAGGAAGGATCGCATGCAACCCTCACCCTTGAAAGTCCTCGTCGTCGACGACTGCCCGATCATGCGCTGCGCCGCCCAGCGGCTCCTCACGCGCCGTGGTCATCAGCCAACCATCGTGTCCTCGCTCACCGAGGCGCGCGCGCAGCTCAAGCAGTTCAAGTTCGACCTCGTCCTCTCCGACTTCGATCTGGGCAACAACGAGACGGGGTATCAGGTCCTCGACCTCACCCGCGCGCTCCAGAGCCCGCCGACCTTCGTGTTGATGAGCAGCTGGTTGGAGCGGGACATCGACCCCGACGGGGTTCACCTCGATGGGGTCGCCTTCATCCACAAGCCCTTCAACCCGACGCTGTTCCAACAGACCATCGCCGACGCGGCGTGTGGCGAGGAGCGGTTGGCCTCCTGACGCTGTTGGCGCTCGGGGCCTGCTCCGAGCGCAGCTCGGTCACGCCGCCGACCCCGACCCCAGCCGCCCCCGTCCGGGAGACGATCCCCGACACGGCCTGGCTCTCCGCCGAGTCCTGTCAGCCGTGCCACGCCGTCGGAGCCCCGACGGCGAAGCCGTGGGACGCCGTCTCCGTCTACCCCGATCTGTACGGACACCCCCCGCTCAACCCGACCTCCCCCGAGTGGGTCGCCGCCGGGCTGGCGGACCGCCTGCCCACCGACATGACCGTGTCGGAGTGGCAAATCTACAAGAAGTTCAAGAAGGACAAGGAGCCTCAGGGGTGCCTCGGCTGCCATGAGGCGAGCGCCGCGCAGCCCGAGGTGTCGCTGACCCCGGGGCCGCTGGCTGGGGTGGACTTCGATCCGCGCGTGCCGGAGCTTCATCGGTGGCTCCACACGCCGGACGACGCGTTGGAGCGGACGTTCGGCGTGTGGCTCAACGCGAGCACCCACCGCACGCTGCTCATCCTGACGGTCAAGGTCCTTAATTACGGCGCCGGGCACCGCGCCCCGACCTCGCCCGGCTCCCACGTCCTGCTCCTGGTGGACGCCGTGGACAGCGAGGGGGCGCCGTTGGCGCTGCACAAGGGCTACCGGCTGCCCGAGGAGGTCGGGGCGCGGTTCAGCGGGCGCGCTGGGGAGCTGTACGGTCGCTTCTATGGGAGAGGCGACGCCCAGACCCTTCAGGAGCGCCCCGACGGGGCGACCCGCGTCGTGATGGACTCCAGGCTCCAGGCGGGGCAGCACGACGAGCTGAACTTCGTCTTCCTGCTGCCGGAGGAGGCGCCCGAGGAGGGCGTGGCCTGGAGCGCGACGGCGCGCCTGGTGTGGCGCGGGTCGCTCGCCGAGGCGGGCGCGGGTCGGGTGTTGGAGGAGGCGCGCGCCGACTCATCGGGCAAGGACGAGTGAGCGCTCAGCCGCCCGGGATGCCGGGGATGCCGTTGCTCAAGTCCACCCCGCTGACGCAGCTGGTGGGGTCCATGAAGCACACCTCGTCGGGGACGCAGGCCATGCGGCTGGCGTCTCCTTCATCCGTCTGGCAGGTCAGGAAATCAACGCCGACTCCTCCCGCGCTGGGGATGGAGCAGTCGTTCTCGGTCATGCAGGGGCGGGTGCACTCGCTGTAGGACTTCCAGGTCGCGCAGATCAACCCCGGGGCGATCTGCTCGCACTCGGCGTCGCTGGCGCAAGGAAGCCGTGGCACCTCCTCTTCGGAGGCGGGCGGATCCTCCGCCGTGGGCTGGGCCTCGGGGGGCTGGCACACGTCCGCCGACACGCCGACGGTGCCGCAGGACGCCTCGCCCGAGCACGCGTCGGCGCTGCCCGAGCAGGTGATGGTGCAGCGGGCCTGCCCGCCGAACGCCAGGCAGGCCTCCCCCTCGCCGCAGTCTGCCGACGTCACGCAGCTCGCTCCCTCGCCGGAGCTGGCCGAGCCTCCTCCGCCGTCGCCTCCGTCGTCGCCGCAGCCATACAGCGGGAGGAGCGCGGCGAGCAGCAGCGCGAGGGGGAGGCTCCAGAGGGGGTTCCGGGTGGTGGCGGTCGTGATCGGGTGTGTGGTGGTCATCCAAATCCTCGTTGAGCGACCTGGCCGAGGCCAGGTGATGGGAGCCCGCGCTGCAAGGTCGCCGCTCATGAGCCCGTGATGCGCTGATGCGCGGGGTTCATGAGGTGGCCTGCGACGTGGGCTCATGGTGAGCGATCGCGGAGACGCGGGCTGCCTCGCTCAGGAGGTGTGCGCGCCGCGCTCCAGGCTTCACGGGGACTGACTCCGAGGTGTAGAGGTGTGACCGAATTTTCTGGAGAGGGGAGGAGGACCCCCTGTTCGAGGGGGTGGAACATGGAAGGCGATCAGCCCCGGGCGGCGTTCAGGGCGTAGGCGGTGAGCACCGCGACGCCCGCGCCGCTGCCCCCCTTGGGGGTGGTCGGCAGGTCCTGCTCGTTGATGGCCGGGCCTGCGATGTCGAGGTGAGCCCAGTTGGAGTCGCCGATCCACTCACGGAGGAACAGCGCCGCGGTGATGGCGCCGCCCCAGCGGTCGCCCACGTTCTTCATATCGGCGACCGGGGACTTGAGTTTATCCCGGAGCCTGTCATCGAGGGGCATGTGCCAGAGGCGATCGCCGGACTCGGAGGAGGCGGTGAGGAGCGCCTGGGTGAGGTCGCCGTTGTTGCTGAACAGCGCGGAGTAGTGCTCGCCGAGGGCGACGACGCAGGCGCCGGTCAGGGTGGCGAGGTCGATGATGGCGTCCACGCCCAGCTCGGAGGCGTAGGCGAGCGCGTCGGCGAGGAGCAGGCGCCCCTCGGCGTCGGTGTTGAGGATCTCGACGGTCTTGCCGCCGTAACCCTTGATGATCTCGTTGACGGTGTAGGCGTCCTCGCTGATGTTGTTCTTGGCGGTGGGGACGATGAAGTGGACCTCGACGCCCTCGGGCGCGAGGCGGCCGATCGCCTCAGCGGCGCCGAGGACGGCGGCGGCGCCGCCCATGTCGAGGTGCATGTTCGCCATGGAGCCGGAGATCTTGAGCGAGTAGCCGCCGGTGTCGAAGGTGACGCCCTTGCCGACGAACGCGACCCGGTGCTGGATGTCGCCGCCGCCGGTGTAGGTCAGGTGGATGAAGCGGGGCTTGTCGCTCGCGCCGCGGCCGACGGCCATGAGGAGGTTGAACCCCTTCTCGACGATGGCGTCGGGGTCGAGGATGGTGGCGCTCATGCCGTGGCGCTCGGCGATGGCGCTGGCCTGCTCGGCGAGGAAGGCGGGGGTGCAGACGTTGGGCGGCTCGTTGCCGAGGTCGCGGGCGAGGTAGGTGCCTGCGACCACCGCGGCGGCGCGCTTGACGCTGTCAGCGACCCCATCGGCGTCGAGCAGGAGGGTGAGCTGTTCGAGGCGAGGGGCCTTGCTGGGCTGAGTGATGTGGTTCTCGAAGCGGTAGCTGCCGAGCTGGACCCCTTCAGCGACGAGGCGCGCGGCGTTGGCCGGGTCGCCGCCGAGGGTGGCGTGGCTCCAGGGGGCGCTGACGGCGGCGGAGGCGGCGCGGCTGGCCTTGATCGCCTTGGCGGCGTGGCCGCCGAGGTCGCGGATCAGGTCGCTGCTCAGCGCCTTGTCGCCGAGGCCGATCAGCAGGACGCGGGTCGCGGGCAGCTTGCCGAAGGTGTGGGTCTGGAAGCGCTGGGCCTGCTTGCCCTCGAACCCCTCGGCGCGAGCCAGCGCGCTCAGCTGTCCGTCGAACGCGGCGTCGAGGGCGGCGATCTCCGTGTCCCACCCTTCTTGAGGGACAAGCGCGACCAACAGGTCGGTCTTGAGGGTTTCGGGCGCCTGGGCGGTGGTCGTCACTTGGGTCATCACTTGGGAACTCCGAGCGTCATGGCGTGGAAGCCGCCTCTTCAGGCGGTGTCGGTTCGGCTGGGGGGCGGCCGAAGAGATAGGCGCACCCGACAGATATGAAGTAGAGGACCATCATCGGTCCGGCGAGCAAGAGCTGGCTGATCAGGTCGGGCGGGGTCAACATCGCCCCGAAGATGAAGCAGAGGACGACGGCGTAGCGCCAGAAGTCGAGCATCATCTTGTAGTTGATGATCCCGATCCGCGCCAACAGCGTCGTCACGATCGGCATCTCGAAGACGGCCCCGAACGCCAGGATGAGCTTGACGCTCAAATCCAGGTACTCGGTCATCATCAGCTGGGGCTTGGTGATGTTGTCCGCGAAGCCCAGCAGGAAGCCGTAGGCGTAGGGCATGATCAGGTAGTAGCAGAAGGCGCTGCCGAACAGAAAGCAGAGGGTCGACATGACCACGAAGGGGACCACGACCTTGCGCTCGTCGGGGTAGAGGCCCGGCGCGATGAACTTCCAGAGCTGGTACAGGCTGACCGGGATGGTCAGCAGGATCCCGGAGTAGACGCCCGTCTTCAGGAGCACGAAGAAGTGCTCCGTGAGGGAGCGGTGGTACATCTGGGCCGAGTCGATGTCGATCTTGTTGGCGCGGGCGGCGTCCTGCAGCGGGATGAGCAGGAAGGTGAAGATCTCCTCGATCCACATCCACGAGATGGCGAAGCCAGCGGTGACCGCGATGAGGATGATGACGATGCGGTTGCGCAGCTCGGTCAGGTGCTCAATGAACGACGCGCGGGAGTCTTCAACAGGGTCGTGGGTTCCGGTCTCGGTGCTCACGGTAGCCTCCTGCACGCGTCAGGCGCGCTCGGTCCTCTCAATGTCCACAACGCCGCCCTCGATGGGCACGGAGGCGACCCCCCCGAGCAGGCTCAGCGGCGCTGCGGTCATGGGTTGGCGCACGATAAGAACGCCGACGCCGGTCTCCTCCTTCCAATGGGGCAGCCCCACCGCCGTCACGCGCTCCGAGAGCGCTCGCGACGTGAGCGCCTCGTCGTCGTCGCTGTGCTCCTCGTCGTTGCTGCCCTCCTCCTCGTCGCCTTCGTCGGGCTCCTCGTCGCTGGAGCCCAGCGTCAGCCCGCCGGTGACCGGGACCGCGGCGACCTCGTCCAGGGTGAGCGTGGGCACCGTGGGGATCGCCTGGCGTCGGATGAAGACCCCAATGCCCGTCAGGCTGTGCCAGGGGTCGAGCGGGACGGCCGTGACCGCGTCGGGCTCGTCAGCGTCGGAGGACGCGTCGTCCTCCTCCTCGACGAGGACCGCGTCGTCGTAGTCGTCGTCGTCCTCGTCCGGCACCCCGTAGGGGCCGATCTGAGGCCCGTCTTCGTACTCTTCGTCGTCTTCTGGTGGGGTGGTGTTGCTGTAGGGGTCGTCGAGCTGACCAGCGCGCCCCCAGGTCTTGGCGTCCAGCTCCTCTTTGAACTGGGAGCGGATGTCGTCGATCTCGATCGCCTGGCGGATGTCGCTGGTGGCGCGGCGGATCTCGCGCAGCCCCTTGCCGATCATCTGCGCCACCTTGGGCAGTTTTTCAGGGCCAAGGACGAGCAGCGCAAGCACAGCGATCACCAGAATTTCGGTCATGGACATGCCGAACATGATCTTCTGAGCGCTCCTTGAGGTCGGGTCCCGGATCGGAACGTGGCCCGGTGTCTACGCACACGAGCGCCTGGGCTCGGATCCTCGCGCGAGGTGGGGGGATGCCTCACGCCGCATCCCAGGCCGGGCATACTATCGGATGCGCCCATCGCTGTAAAGGTTCTCCATCGCGCTCCCATCGGGCTTGAGGGTGACTCGGTCGGAGCAGCTGGCGAGAACGCGCACATCTTCGCTAAAGGCTGGCGCTGGGCTGCCGATGAAGACACTGGTGCATCACGCATCGGATGGATGAACGACACCGTTCGGTCCCTGGAGGTCTTGCTCGCATGTCTGCCACCACACCACAGACCAACGACCTGCTGCAGAAGGTGCGTCAGTACTGGTCTTCGCTCTCGATGGGGCGGAAGATCATGTTCGGCACGCTCATCCTCTTCCTCGGGCTCGTATCGGCCTACCTCGTCCACCTGGGCAACACCGAGGATTACGCGACGCTGTTCGCGGGGTTGAAGGTGGAGGACGCCGCCGAGATCACCCAGAAGCTGGACGAGAAGAAGATCCCCTACCAGATCGACGGCGGGGGGACCGCGCTCAAGGTCCCGGTCGCCGAGCTGCACGGCGCGCGGATGATGCTCGCCTCGGAGGGAATGCCTCGCGGCGGGGCGGTGGGCTTTGAGCTGTTCGACGAGCCCAAGTTCGGCATGACCGCCTTTGAGCAGCAGATGAACTACCGCCGCGCCCTGCAAGGGGAGCTGCGCCGCACCATCCGCAGCCTCGATGAGGTCGAGAACGTCAGCCTCCACCTCGTGCTCCCGAAGAAGGGCACCTTCCGCGAAGACGATCAGGAGGCCTCGGCCTCGGTCGTCCTTCAGGTTCGTCAGGGGCGGACGCTGGGGCGCGATCAGGTCAACGGGATCGTCAACCTGGTGGCGGCCTCCGTCGAGGGGTTGACGCCGGAGCAGGTGACGGTCGTCGACCAACAGGGCGAGATGCTGTCGGCGCCGCGTGACTCGGTCATGTCGGGGACGCTGCCTGCGCTGGAGCTTCGCCAGCAGGTCGAGCGCGACCTGGAGAAGCGGGTCTTCGCCCTCCTGGAGCCCGCTGTGGGCATGGGCAAGGCCCGCATCCACGTCTCCGCGGAGATGGACTTTCGCAAGGTCGAGCAGCGCGACGAGATCTTCGACCCGAAGACGGCGGTCGTGCGCAGCGAGAACGTCCGCGAGGAGCGCTCCGAGGACGGCAACGAGGCGGTCGGCGGGGTCCCGGGCGCGCAGGCCAACGCGCCTGGCGCGGGCGCGCCTGGCGGCGGCGGAGAGGCCGCGGGCGTCATCAGCACCCAGAAGACCGCCAACTACGAGATCAACCGCACCACCCGCGTCGTCGAGGAGCCCATCGGCACGGTCAAGAAGCTGAACATCGCCGTGCTCATCGACGGCAACTACACCGGGGAGGGGGAGGAGCGGACGTACGTGCCCAGGAGTGAGGAGGAGCTGATCCAGCTTGAGGCGATCGTCAAGACCGCGGTCGGCTTCGACGAGGCCCGCGGCGACCAGGTGGTCGTGCGGAACATGCCCTTCGTGGAGACCGAGCAGGCCTTCCCGGTGGGCGACTCCACCGTGCTGATGAGCCCCGACGCCTGGCGCCTGATCCGGTACGGCGTCATCGTGCTCCTCGCGCTCTTGATCCTCCTGTTCCTCGTGCGCCCGATCGTCAAGGCGGTGACGCAGCAGCCGGTCCCCGAGCCGCCCGACGTCAAGATCGAGGTCGCCGAGGAGCGCCCCGAGACCATCGAGACCGAGGCGATCAAGCCCGAGCTGCCGAACAACCGCCTGATCGCCATCGAGTACGCGGTCAACGACCCGCGCAAGACGGCACAGATATTGCGAGCCTGGTTGCTTGAGGACCTGCCCGAGGAGCAGGCGAAGAACAGCCTCAACGCCGGGGGCGGGGCTGCGGGCGTGGCGAGCACCGAGCTGGTGCAGTCACCGCCGCCGCCGCCGTCGAGTTGATACCAATGTGTGAGCGCGAGTGGGTGAGGAGTCATGGCCACGAAACCGTCACTGTCTGAGAAGCGAGGTCGGCGCGGAGGCGCGCGCGGCGCCCGCGGGGCGAGAGCCTCCGCGAAGAACGCCAAGCCGGAGAAGGAGGCGTCGAAGTCGCGCCTCAAGGGGGCGCAGCGCGCGGCGCTGTTCCTGCTCTCGCTTCAAGAGGACACCGCCGCGCAGGTGTTTCGTCACCTGGAGCGTGACGAGATCCGCAAGATCATGAACGCCATGCGCGAGATGAACAACGTGCCGACCCAGGCGATCAAGGAGGTGTTTGACGAGTTCTCCTACTTCGTCAAGCACGAGCCGGTCATGCTTGAGGGCGGCGCGGACTACCTGCGCGGGGCCCTCGACCGGGCGCTGGGCCGCGAGGAGGCCCGCTTGATCCTCGGCGAGGCGATCCCCCGCGAGGAGCCCGACTCGCCGAAGCTGGAGCGGCTCTCGGCGGTGGATCCGAGCGCGCTGGCCAACGTCCTGGAGACCGAGCACCCGCAGACCATCGCGCTGGTGCTGGTCAACCTGGAGTCCGAGCATGCCTCGCGGGTGCTCGCCCGCATGGACGGGGAGCTTCAGGACCGCGTGATGAACCGGATCGCGCGGTTGGAGCGGGTCAACCCGATGGTCATCAAGGACATCGAGGCGAGCCTGTTGGCCGAGCTGCAGGGGCTCGCGGGCGAGGACGAGCAGGAGATCAAGGGTGTGGCGCAGGCCGCCGCGCTGCTCAACAACATGGAGCGCACGGTGGGGGTCGAGCTGCTCGGCCGCCTGGAGGAGTCGGACGACGCGCTGGCCTCCAAGATCCGGGACTCCATGTTCACCTTCGACGACATGGCGGGCGTGGACGATCGGGGTATGCAGGCGATCCTCAAGGAGGTGAGCACCGACGACCTGATCATCGCGCTCAAGACCGCGAGCGAGGACCTCAAGGGCAAGATCTTCCGCAACATGTCGTCGCGCGCCGCGCAGATGATGGCGGACGACCTGGAGGCGATGGGGCCTGTGCGGTTGGCCGAGGTCGAGGAGGCCCAGAAGAAAATCGCCGCCGTGGCGCTCCGTCTCCAGGAGGAGGGGACGATCGTCATCGCTGGCGCTGGCGAAGACGTGGTGTAGGAGGTCGATCATGGTGCTCAAGCTGTTGTCCCAGAGTCCGATCATTCGCGGCGCCGATGCGGACGCGGTGCAGCCGGTGCCCTTCGCCGCGAGCGCGCAGGGGGGTGAAGGGGTGCCGGCCTGGGCGAGGCGCGTCGAGGCGTCCGAGCCGCAGGCGTGGCAGCCCTTCGATCCCAGCCCAGGCCGACCCGCCCCGCAGGCGGTCGCGGCGCCTGAGGAGGACGAGGGCCTTCAAGCGGTCGCCGAGCAGCTGGAGCAGGCGTACCAGGAGGCCTTCGCGCAGGGGATGGAGGAGGGCTACACCGAAGGGGTGAGCCAGGGTAGGGCCGAGGGCGAGGCGCAGGCGCAGGAGCAGGTCGAGGCCGAGTTGGAGAAGCTGCGAAGCTCCTGCCAGGCGCTTGAGGCCGAGGTCCAGCGCTTGCTGGAGAGCCGCGCCCAGCTCACCGAGCAGCTGGAGGAGGACGCCGTGGAGCTGGCGCTGCTCATCGGCGAGCGGTTGGCGGCGGAGGCGCAGCTCCAGGACACCGGGTGGGTGGCGCCGCTGGTGCGCGAGGCCGCGGGCGCGCTGACCGAGGCCGATCGGGTCGTCTGCGCGGTGTCGCCCGAGCTGGCGAGCCGTCTCCAGGAGGCGGGCGCGAGCCTGGCGGGCAGCGGGGTGTTGATGGAGGTGCGCGAGGGGCTGAAGCCGCTCGACGTCGTCGTGGAGAGCCGCTTCGGGCGCGTGGACGCGAGCTTCTCGGAGCGGCTGGAGCACATGCGCCGGGCGACCGAGGAGCAGCTCGGTCAACCTCACGAGCCGGGTGAGCAGGAGGTCGCATGAGGGGCCGCCTGGGTCGCATCGCCGAGGCCGTACAGCGAACGCCGCTGCTGCGCGAGGAGGGCAAGGTCACGCGGGTGATCGGCCTGGTCGTGGAGGGGTTCGGGAGGGGCGCGTTCGTCGGAGAGATGTGCCACATCGAGTCGGTCTCGTCGGGCTGGGTGCCAGCGGAGGTGGTGGGGTTTCGCGACGAGCGGATCCTGCTGATGCCCTTCGGCTCGGCGGACGGGATCGGGATGGGGTGTCGGATCCGCCCGACCGGGCAGAGCGTCCGGGTCGGGGTGGGGCCGCAGCTCCTGGGGCGCGTCCTGGATGGCCTCGGGCAGCCCCTCGACGGGAAGCCGCTGGGTCCCCTGGAGGCGACCCGCTCGCTCCACGCCGAGCCGCTCAACCCGATGCTGCGGCGGCCCATCGAGGAGCCGCTCGACATCGGGATCTCGGTCCTCAACGGGCTCTTGACGGTGGGCAAGGGGCAGCGCGTCGGGATCATGGCGGGCAGCGGCGTCGGCAAGTCGGTCCTGCTGGGGATGATGGCCCGCAACGTCCAGGCGGACATCTCCGTGATCGCCTTGATCGGTGAGCGCGGTCGCGAGGTGCGGGACTTCATCGACAACATCCTGGGGCCGGAGGGGCTGGCGCGCTCGGTCGTGGTCTGCGCGACGAGCGATCAGGGGCCGTTGATCCGGATGCGTGGGGCGTACCTGGCGACGACGATCGCCGAGTACTTCCGCGAGCAGGGCCGAGACGTGCTGCTGGTGATGGACTCGGTGACGCGCTTCGCCATGGCGCAGCGCGAGATCGGGCTCGCGATCGGTGAGCCGCCCGCGACCAAGGGCTACACCCCGTCGGTCTTTGCGACGCTCCCCAAGTTGCTGGAGCGGGCAGGGAACGACGGCGGGGAGGGGAGCTTGACCGCGTTCTACACGGTCCTCGTTGAGGGGGACGACATGCAGGACCCCATCGGCGACGCGGCCCGCGGGATCCTGGACGGCCACATCGTGCTGTCGCGCGACCTGGCGGGGCGAGGCCATTACCCCGCCGTGGACGTGCTCGGGTCGGCCAGCCGCGTCATGAGCGCGGTGACCTCGCCGGAGCATCGCCAGATCGCCCTCAAGGCGAGGCAGCTTATTGCCGATTACAAGGAAGCGGAGGACCTCATCAACATTGGAGCCTATCAGCACGGCTCCAACCCCAAGGTGGATGAGGCGATCGCGCGCAACGAGGCCGTAACGGCCGCTATTCGGCAGATGAGCGATCAGAACATGTCGATGGACGAGACCCTCCAGCAGCTCAAAGCGGCGACGCAGGGTCCGACTCAGGCAGGTCGCTCCCAAGCGAGGGGCAGAGAGAGGCGATGAGGGAACTCAACCACAAGCTCAAGACCGGGCGCACGCTCAAGCGCGTCCGTGAGATCCGCGAACAGATCGCGCAGCTTCACGTGGCCCAGGCCCACGCGGACGTCCATCGCTCCACCGAGGAGGAGGAGGTGCGCGAGAGCGAGCTTCAGAGCTTCGACCACGAGCTGCAGGCCGAGGCCAGCGACGGGATGTCGATGAGGTCGTTCATGCACTACCAGGAGCTGCGGGGCATGCACGTCGCCGCGGTCGGGCAGGCCCGCGAGGAGCGCCAGAGCGCCGAGGAGCGGGTCACGGAGCAGCGGCGGCTGCTCGTGGACGCGACGACGCAGCGGCGGAGCGCGGAGCGCCTCGTGTCGCTCATCTCGGCGCGGCGCGCCGTGGCGTTCCGGCGCTTTGAGCAGAAGCAGGCCGACGACATGACCTGCGCCCGCTTCGGCCAGGGCGATTACGACGACGCGGCCTGACGCCGCCCGCGCAACGGACGAGGCGACCATGTTCAACCAGCAGCGCCCCAGTCGGCCCTTCGCGTCTCAGCCGGGCCAGCTACGCAGGAGCCTCGGGTTCCTGTTCGGAGCGGCGATCGTCGTCGGCGGTCTGATGGTGGTCGATCGCAGCCCCTCCGCCGAGGAGGGTGAGGCGCCTCAGCTCCCCGAGTGCGCCGACCGACCCGCCGCGAGTCGCCTCTACACCCAGCTCCGGGAGCGCCACGTCGGCATGCGCCAGGAGGAGCTTCAGCTCCAGCGCGAGTCGGAGGTCCTGGACACCCGGCGGGCCGAGCTGGTCAAGCAGCTTGAAGAGCTGCGCGCCCTCCGGGTCGAGGTGGACCGTCGCCTGGACGCGTGGGAGAAGAAGGCCGACTCGGCCCGGCAGCAGCGCGTCGCGCACCTCGTCGCCGTGCTCGCCGAGGTGCCCGCCCCGAGCGCGGCGCGGATCCTGGTGGAGCTGGAGCAGGAGCTGGCCGTGGATGTCCTGCGGAGCGGCGACAAGTCCCGCGCCGGGGAGATCCTCTCGGCGCTCCCGACCGACAAGGCGGCCGTCTTCGCCAGCGCGCTCGCGGCGGACGTCAAAGGGCGGTGAGCGCTCAGCCGCCGCCCCCACCACACCCAACCCTGGAGATGTCATGGTGACCCGACCGCTGGGGGGATCCAACCCCATCGCCACACCCTCGTCGTCACCGAGGTCCCGCGAGACGCCGGACGACGCCTTCGCCCACCTGCTCGCCGCGCAGCTACCTGGCCCCAGCGCTGCGCCGCTCCCGAAGAGCGCACCGACAGGTGAGCCCGACCACGTCCACGACGAAGGCGTGGAGGATGAGGAGGCTCGCCCCGTGTGGTCGGGAGCGGGGCTGGAGGCCGTCGCCCCTGTGGAGGTGGACTGGTCGATCGCGCCGGGAGCCGAGGAGGCCACAACGACCCACGGCGTAGACGCCTGGGAGAGAGGTGTCCCTGGGGGCGCTCCTGACCAAGGCGTTACGGCGAAGGTGGACGCCTCGATCCCCCCCAGCGCGGAGGGCGGCTCGCTCCACGGCACGACGCTTCAGGCGCCTGAGGGCGAAGGCGTGACCCCGGCCGTGCTGGAGGGGTTCGTCGGTGAGGGGACCGACGGTCCGTCATCGCCATGGGAGGGGCGCGCCCTGCCCTGGCTCACGGCGGGGCCCTCCGAGGTCACCTCGGAGGTGCGCTGGAGCGGTTCGACCCCTTCCGGCTCGACGACGACCGATCCGCAGGCGGCGGTCGAGGGAGACGTCTGGGCGATCTGGAGCGGGCGGCTGGAGACGCGCGACGCGGCGCAGGTGGAGGCGCCCGTGGTGGTCGCCGAGGCGCCTGCGGTGGTCGCTGAAGAACCCGTGGTGGTCGTTGAGGAGCCGCTGGAGGTTGAGGGGGAGCCCGCCGCGGAGCTGGACGCGGTCGAACTGGCCGCCAGCGAGGCGGAGCTGGGGCAGGGGGCTGATCCCGACTCGGATCAACCCGGCGAGGGGGCGCCGCGCCTCCAGGCTCCGCTCAAGGGGGCGACCGGAGGGGAAAAATTTGAGGTCACCCTCGGCGCGGTCGATGTCTTGAGGGCTCCAGGCGCCGACGGAGCGAGCCCGGCCTCGCCGGAGCGGGCGCGCTCCATCGCCCACGCCACGCGGGAGATCATCCCCGAGCTGACGAAGATGGAGGCGGGCGCCTCGGAGGCCCGCATCGAGCTTCGCGTGGGCGATGAGACCGTCGTGGTCAACGTCCGGGTGAAGGACGGCGCGGTGGACGTGGACATCTCCGGGGTCTCCCGCGCCGAGCTGGCGCGGATCCGCGAGGAGCTGGCGTCACGCCTGCCGGGCACCGGCCTGGACATGGGCGATCTGCGCCAGGGCGAGGAGCGACGACGGGACTGGGAGCCCGATGAACGCGACGGCTGGCGTCGGTTCAAGGACGAAGACGAGGACGCCGCGAGCGGTCGCGCGACCGAGCGGCCCCCAGCCGAGCCGAGCGCGCCCCGCGGTCGGATATGGCTCAAGGCATGAACGCCCGCAGAGGGCGCTGAGGTGAACGATGTACGTAGGATCAGCCTCCACCGCCGCCGCGGCCAACAGGGCCGGGTCGGCTGACAACTCGGAGATGGGCAAGGAGGACTTCCTCCAGCTGCTCACGACGCAGCTCGCCAACCAGGATCCGCTCAACCCGATGGACAACACCCAGTTCGCCTCCCAGCTCGCGGAGTTCTCCGGGCTGGAGCAGCTGATCAACATCGGACAGGGCATGGAGCAGCTCGCCCTCGCCCAGGCCGTGAACAACGGCACCGACATGGTCGGCTTCATCGGCAAGGAGGTCGTCTTCCAGGGCAACGGGTTCACCTACGACGGTGACGGAGGCGAAGACCTCACCGTGGACCTGGCCGACCCGGCCAGCAAGGTCACCGTGAGCGTCTACGACGACGAAGGGACGCTCGTCAGCACCTTCGAGTCCGGCCCGATGGAGGGCGGCGTCGGCGACGTCCACTGGGACGGCACGGATCTCAACGGCCAGCCCGTCCCGGCGGGTGACTACACCTTCGAGGTCAGCGCCGAGGACGTGGAGGGCAACCGGGTGGAGGCCTCCACCCGCCGCAGCGGGGTCGTGAGCGGCGTCACCTACGAGTCCGGCTACCCGGAGCTGATGGTCGGCGGCCAGAAGATCGCCGTCGGTGACATCGTCGAGGTGGTCACGGGCGACGACGACGACAACGACAACAGCAGCAACACCCCACGCGCCACGGAGCCCGAAGCGTCCGACGACAGCAGCTCGTAGGAGCTTGCGTTGACCGGCACAAAGCACGGATCGCGACAACCAGACGCTCAGCAAACGAGCACCCAAGGAGCATCACGATGAGCATCCTCTCGACCCTCTACCAGGGCGTAAGCGGCCTCAACTCCAACTCGACTCGCCTGGAGGTCACAGGCAACAACATCGCCAACGTCAACACGATCGGCTTCAAGGCCTCGCGCGTGAACTTCGAGGAGGTCCTCGGGCGCACCGTCATCGGCGCGTCGGCGCAGGGGCAGATCGGGGCGGGCTCGGCCGTCTCGACCGTCGATCAGGTCTTCTCCCAGGGCTCCTTCGTCAACACCGGGGTGTCGACCGATCTCGCGGTCGCCGGGGAGGGGTTCTTCGTGGTGTCGGGTGACGTGGCGGGCACGGCGGGCAACTTCTACACCCGCGCCGGTCAGTTCAACATCGACAACGAGGGCTTCCTCTCGACGGGGAGCGGGCTGCGCCTCCAGGGCTTCGCGGTCGGCGCGGACGGTGAGGTGACCGACAAGCTCGGTGACCTGCGGGTGCCCACGGCGCCGCTGGAGCCGTCGATGACGACCGACATCGAGATGGGGGTCGGCCTGGACGCCTCGACCCCCGCGCGCACGGACGCCTTTGACGCGGCCAACCCCGACGCGACCAGCGACTTCTCCACCTCGGTCACGGTCTACGACTCGCTCGGCGCCCCTCACCAGGTGGACGTCTACTTCCGCAAGACGGCGGACAACTCCTGGGAGTACCACACCCTGGTGGCGGCCTCGGAGACGTCGGCGGGCGGCGACCCCGGCGAGATGACCGCCATTGGTGGGACCCCGGCGGGGACGCTCTCGTTCAACTCGGACGGGCACCTCGACAACGAGACCGGCGGGGCGCTGTCGGTCACGTTCGCCAACGGCGCCTCCGCCCAGGACATCACCCTCGACTTCGGCGAGAGCATCACGGGCGACGGCGGCGACGGCCAGGGGCGCTCCGCCCAGTTCGATGATCGGGAGAGCGGCCTGCTCTACATCGATCAGGACGGTCGCCCCCCTGGGACGCTCCAGGCGCTCAAGGTGGACGCGGAGGGGAACGTCATCGGGGGTTACAGCAACGGCGAGGAGGTCACGCTGGGGCGCGTGGCGCTGGCGCGCTTCAACTCCCCGACGGGGCTGAACAACATGGGCGGGAACCTGTTCATGGAGACGGGGCGCTCGGGTGAGCCGTTGGTGGGCGACCCGAACGTCGGCGGGCGGGGGGCGGTGATGGGTTCGACCCTGGAGCAGTCCAACGTTGACATGGCCGCCGAGTTCGTCCAGATGATCACCGCGCAGCGGGCCTACCAGGCGAACTCCAGGACCATCTCCACCTCCGACCAGATCTACGCCGAGACCGTCAACCTCAAGCAGTAACGGAGGTTACCGCTCTCGGCCACCAGGGCGTCCCCGACTCGATCGGGGGCGCCCTGCGCGCTCTGCGCCTGGACGGGGTGGGGGAGGGGGAGGCTCACCCGGGAGGTCGGGTGAGCCGCGTCAGACCGCTCCAGGGTCAGGCAGCGTCAGCTGGCCTGCCGCTGCTTACTCTCATTGATCAGCTCGTTGACGCCCGGGTACGACTTCATCTCGTCACGGGCGATCCGCCACGCCGTCTGGATGATCCACGAAAGGCTCCGATCCTGGCGAAGGGCCTCTTCCTTCGTCTCCTGGAGCATTTCCTCGGGGAAGTACAGGGTCAGTTTCTTCTTCGCGGCCATGGGGGTCTCCTTCCTTGGGAGGTGGTTTTCTGGACCATCAATGGATGTCGGGCACACTCGCCCAGGTACTGACACTTCCCACATGGGCAGCGCCGAACCTACATAGCGGTGCTAAGGCGTGTATGACGGATTCATCACACAACGTCTTACATGTAGGTGTATGTACACTGCCATGCGCCACCGTCAACAAAACGCGGCAAAATAACTCCATGAACCTACAACGCGCCGCCTACGCAGGCGCGCGAGGCGCGCTGAGGCCCGGCGCGCCGGGTTGAGGCGTGGGGCGGTGCGGTGCGGTCGGTCACCGCGGAGCGGTGCCTGGCGAGGTGGCTTGTGTTGGGTTCGGGTTGGGAGGAGAGGGGGGCGCCGCGGGGGTCGCGGCGCCTGAGAAGGGAGGAGGGAGGTCAGTTCTGGGTGCCGTCGCCCTCGACGGTGGCGTTGCTCTCGGCGGCGCCGTCCTCGGTGGCCGTGTCGGCGCCCACGGCGACCGCGCGGGGGTAGCGCACGGCGAGCTGGTCGGAGGAGCTGAGGGGGCGGATCAGGGTGATCTCGATCCCGGTCGGCTTGCAGGAGGAGGCGTAGTCGATCTCGTACTGCTCACCCTCCACGAGGATGCAGCGGTAGTTGTCCTTCTCGGCCAGCTCGACGCACTGGCCGGGGAGCGGGTCTTCGCCCTCGGGGGCGATGGTGAAGTCGTTGGGGAGCTGCTCGCTGGTGGGGCGCTCGATCTCGACCTGGATGCGGAACGCCTCGCAGAACTTGTTGTTGCCCTTCTCGACGCAGGCCCCGGTGCAATCGGCGTCGGTCTCGCAGGTGAGAGGGGGCGCCTGGAGGCAGCGGTCGCTGACGACGTCGGCGATGAGGGTGCTGATCGCTTGGAGGGCGCCGTTGAAGGGGGGGTTGCAGATGTTGTCCTCATAGCTGTTCTCGAAGGACTCGATGAACTCCTGGTAGCGGTAGCCCGCGAAGCCGCGGCCGGTGACATCGCCGTTCATGTTGGTGGAGGTGCAGCTGGGCTCGACTTCATCGGGGCGGTCGAAGTTGCTGCCGTTGGTGGGGGCGAGGATGCCGGCGACGATGAGCTGGGAGGGGTCGGGGTCGCCGTTGACATCGGTCTTGAGGCCCTGGAAGTACTCGACGAACTCCTGAACGGGGATGAGCTTGTCGCGCTCCCACTCGCAGATGTTACCGTTGACCAGGTCCAGAGTACCGCCGTCGGAGCAGTCGTTCTCGTCGGTCAGGAAGATGACGGCGAGGAAGGCGTCCTCGCGGAGGAAGCCGGCGTTGAAGCTTTCGGTGAGGGCGGGGCTGAGGGCGCGGCGGGCGGCCTCCAGGCCCATCTCAAAGCCGGTGCCGGTGGTGCCGGTGGTGGCGCTGCAGCCGAAGTCCCGCTGGATCTTCTCGACGTCGGGGTTGCCCTCGGAGTCCTGGTAGCGGGGGTCGCTGGACTTGATGATCAGCGGCGGCAGCTCCTGACCGTTCGCAGGCGTGGGGCACTGGCTGATGTCCACGATGACGTTGCACTGCTGCCCGCCGCCGGGGTCGTTGTTGGGCTCGTTCTGGAAGCGCCCGGACTGGGAGGGGTCCTCCATGTCGGTCGTGATGACCGCGAGCTGGAAGTCGGCCCCGACGTCCACGAGTTCTTGAACGAAGGCGTTGAAGTTCTCGCGCAGGTCGGCCTGCTCCTCGCACATCGAGCCTGAGTTGTCCACGACCCAGAGGATGTCAACCTTGTTGACGCCTGCGGAGGTGACGATGTCGGTCCGCTCGGCGGCGACGTTTTGAGAGAAGGGCTCGACGGTGTGCGAGTTGCACGAGGTGAGCCAGAGGCTGCCGCCCGCCGCCACGGCCAGCAACAGCGTGGTCAGGACGCGCGCTCGGGTCAGGAGCCTGAAGCGGCGCTCGGAGTGATCAGTCATCGGGTGTATTCTCCATCCTGGTTCGGTGGCCGAACCCTGGTTGTCATTCAGCCTTCACGGACTGTCAGACTAGCAGAGGCGAGGGGCGCCTGTAAACTCGGGACGACCCTGTTGATTTGTTCCGAGGGGCGCCGGGCTGATCGGGCGCGCTCACTCCGCGGCGTGGAGCGCCCGGGTCGCGTCGAGGAAGGCGCTGTTGTCCGGGTGCATCCTCAGGAGCTGCTCCACGCGGGCGATGGTGATCCGCTGCTCACCGAGCGCCTGGATGAAGGCGCCTCCCCACCCAGGGCGCCGCGTCTCCACGAAGCCCTCCAGCTCGGTCCGCGACGGGAGATCGACGCGGACGGTGATCATGCGCCGGGTCAGCGCGTCGGGCAGCAGCTCGGGGTGGTTGGCGGTCATCATGAACACCACCCCCTCTGGCGTGTGGAAGCCGTCGAGCAGGTTCAGCAGCTCGCTCAGCTCCACCTTGTTGTTGCGGACCTCTGGCTCCTTGTCGTCGTCATCGTCGTCGCCGCTGGCCTGAAACAGGCGGTCGATGTCCTCCACCACGACGAGGAAGCCTGGGGGCAGCTCACCGAGCGCCTTGACCAGGTCGCTGTCACGGATGTGCTGCAGGAACCGCGTCGAGACGAGGGCCAGCCCCAGCCGCAGCTCGCTCGCCGCGTAATGGATCAGGCTCGTCTTGCCCGTGCCGGGCGGCCCCTCCAGCATGAACGCCACCCGCCACGGCTCGCAGCGCTCCTGGCAGGCCTCGCGGGACGCGTAGAAGCGCTCCAGCGCCTCCACCAGGTCCTCCTTGGTCCGACCCGGGTAGAACAGCGTGTTGCTCTGCCGGGGGCGCTTGGGCGCCATCTCGTCCCACTCCCCATAATCGTAGCGCCACACCGGGATCAGCCCCTCCGGCGCGATCGGCAGCTCCGTCGTCTCCTCCAACCACCGGTGGATGATCCCTCGCCCCTCAAACAGCGCCGTCGGGAAGAACACCCGCAGGCTCCCGGTCTCCTCGCCGTTGTCGTTCTGGTCCAGCTCGCAGTGGAGCACGAGCGGGTGACCGTCGAACTCCCCGAACGCCCACCCCTTGCCGGGCGACAGGCCCGAGGTGGAGCGGTAGATCGCGCTCGCCCACCGCCCGTTCTCGGAGAGCCACCGCAGCGCGGCCTTGAAGGCGCGGTCGTGGGCCAGGATCGTCACGGAGGGCACGACGCTCTGGGTCTGATCGATGAGCTGCTCGGCGGCCCACCGGAGCACCGGGAGGAGCCACGCCGCGATGATGCCAAGAAAGAAGAAGTCGTAGGTGCTCATGTACTCACGGTCTGGTGTCGAGCCTCACCCCTGCGGAGCGAGGGTCAACACTGTAGTGCCTCGCGAGCGTCAGATCCACCGGGCGATCGTCGTCAGAGGCCCACCGCGCGGCGCCTGACCTCGTACTCAAAGAGGAACTCGAAGATCTCGGTGTGGCGCTTGGCCCGCTCCAGATCTGGCCCCCAGACGTAGATGCCGTGGCCTGCCACGAGGACACCTGGTGCGCTGGAGGTGAGGGCGGCCTGCTTGACCAGCTCGGCGAGCGCCGGGATGTCCCGGTCGTTGTAGACGACCGGGATCGGGAGCGGGGTCTCCTCCCAGTGCCCGAGGCCCTTGAGCATCTCCAGGCCGCTCATGACGAGCGACTCCCCCGGGGCCACGAGCTGGCTGCACAGCGTCCCCGCGACGGAGTGGGTGTGGCAGATCGCTTGCGCGTCGGGGACGGCGTCGTAGACCGCCTTGTGGACCAGCGTCTCCCCGGAGGGGCGGGCGTCCCCCTTGTAATACGCCTCGCTGGACGCCTTCGGGTCGGCCAACGCCGCGAAGACCTTGCGCTGATCGGTGACGGTCAGGAAGTCCCAGGGGGTCAGCGCCCCCTTGTCCTTGCCACTGACCGTGATGGTCATCTTCAGCGGGGCGCGGCCGTGGCAGACCGAGAGGCTGCCGCTGGTGCCCAGCAGCCAACCACGGCGGTGGAACTGCTCGGCGTAGCGGACCATGCTCTCCAGCGCAGGGAGGAGGTGGGCGTCGTGGATCGCGGGCACGATGGGGGGGTGGGTTGTCATGTCGGTGTGCTGCTTCAGACGCGGAGGGCGCCTCGGTGGAGGAGATCGACGACGATGGCGGCGGCGTCGCGGCTGTTCATGCCGGAGAGGTCGATCATGTCCTCGATGGTGACCATGCCGTCCGCCTGCCCGAGCAGGAAGCCCGCGCGGTGGTCGACGTTCTGGACCTGGGAGTAGTCCACGCTCGGGCACTGGTTGAGGAGGTTCTGGTGGCGCAGGTACTCCAGCGCGTCCTCAAACGCGTCGTCGGCCGGGGCGTCGGCGCGGCGCGGCCTGCCCTCGGCGCGATTCGGGTGGCGGTGATCGTCCTCGTCGTCGTCGAGCTTCAGATCGTCAAAGTTCTCGAACTGGTCGAAGTTGTCGTAGGAGTCGTAGCGCTCGTACTGCTCTGGGTAGTCCTCCTCATAGCCTTCTTCGTAGCCCTCCATATCGACCGCGGGCATGCCGGGGTAGAGCAGCTCGGGGGCGGAGAGGGCCGTCTCGCTGGAGACCTCGGCCAGCTCCTCGCTGTTGCGCATGGCGCCCTGATCGAAGAGGGCGTCGATCTCCGCGCCGACGTCGGCCGGGACGTCGGACATCATCTCCAGGGGCTCATCGAACGCGCTCTCGTCTTCGAGGAGGAGGCTGACCGCGTCCTCCTCGTAGGGCTCGGTCAGCTCCATCACCATCGACTCGTCGGGGTGAGGCTCGTCTTCTCGCCGGAAGTGTCCGAGGCTCATGTCGGCGCTGAGGGGCTCATCGGCGAACTCCACGCCAAAGTTGGGCTCCGCCTCCGCGTCGAAGGCGAGGCCGAAGTCGTTCGGGGCGCTGTCGTCCTCGAAGGCGACGTCGAAGCCCGCCCCCAGGTCGCTGGAGTAGGGGTCGGCCTCGGCACGGGACGCGGAGCGTCGCCCGGACATGTAGCCCTCGTCCAAGGCGTTGGGCGCTCCGAAGGGGATCTCCTCAGGGGAGCGCCCGCGGGGCTCGTACCGCTCCTCAGGGGCGCGCTCAACGCCACGGCTCCCGGCGACCTCGGCGTGTCGAGGGACGGCGGGGTTCTCGCCGCTCAGGGTGCCGATGGTCTGACGGAGGCTGTGGATCTCGGTGTTGAGCTGGCTGAGTTCGTTCAGCTTGTCCAGCGTCCGATCGAGGCGAGCGCGGGTCTGCTGCAGCTGCGCCTCGCGTTCATGGAGCTGCGTCGACACCTCGTCGAGCTGGCGCGCGAGGCGCCTGTTCTCGTCGAGGAGCAGATCCTGCTCTTGTGCGCCGTGGGCGCCGGTCTGCCTCAGCTCGTCCAGGGCCTGCGCGAGGTCGGCGCGGGCGTGCTCCAGCTCATCGAGGAGGGCGTCGCGCTCGTCCTCGGCGGCGATCGCGCTGCGTCGCTCCTGATCCCGCTCATGTCGGGCGTCGGTGATTTGCTGCTCCGCGCTGTCCAGGGCGCTGCGCAACGACTTGAGCTCGTTCATCGTCGCGCGGAGGTCGGCGGCGTAGCTGTTGGCCTCATCTTCCTGGCTGTGGGCCTGTTCGAGGCGCCGCTCCAGGCGGGAGACCTGCGCGCTCAGGTCGTTGTTGCGCTCCTGCTGCTGGTCCCGCTCGCGCTGGAGGTTGTCGATGCGCGCGAGGGCGCGCTCGTGGTCGCTGTAGAGCTGCTCGAGCTGCTCGCGATCGTGGTCCCGCTCATCGAGGAGGCGCTCGTAGTGCGCCTGCTCCTGCTCGCGTTCGGCGTGCAGGTCGTTTAGCGCGCTGCGCAGCTGCTCCAGCTCAGCGCGGATCTGGTCGCGGTCTTCACGGGCCTGGGTGTAATCGTTCTGAGCGCGCTCGAACCGGGTGTGGGCCTGCTCGCGCTCGTGCTTGAGCCCATCGACGAGCTGCCGCAGCTCATCGCGCTCGCCGCGCGCCTCCTTCAGCGCGCGGGTCGCCTCCTCAAGGCCCTCCTCCCGGGAGGAGAGGCTCTCGTGGGCCTTGCTCAGCTCCTGTGCGATGTTGCTGAGGTTGGCGCGGAGCCGCTCGGACTCGGCCATGGTCTCCATGAGCTGGTTGCTGCGCTCGAAGTGGGTGCGCTGCAGCTCCTCGTAGGCGTTGGCCAGCTCCTGGTGCTCGGACTGGAGGATCTTGAACTGGTCGTTGACGGCGAGGCTGGCCTCGTGCTCCTTCGTAAGGCGATCGATGTACTCCTCGTACTCGCCCAGGTTGCGCTCACGCTCCTTGAGGCGCTCGTGCAGCTCCTCCGCCAGAGAGAACGACTCCTCCAACTGCTGTCGAAGCTCCGCCTCGCCGGAGGTGGCCTCCTCAAGCACCGCGCGCATCTCCTCGTTCTCGGTCTGGAGGGTGCGGGTGTAGGCGATCGCGTCCTGGACGTTGCCCTCCTGCTCCTCGGCGTAGGCCTGGAGGTCGTTCATCTGCTGCTGGAGGTTGGCGAGCGTGGATCGCATCTCCTCCAGCTCGGCCTCCTTCGCCTTGGTGGTGGAGCGGAGCCGGGCGATGCGCTCCTCGTAGGCGCTCTGGGTCTCGGTGAGGGACTGGATGTCCTCCAGCGCCTGCTCCAGCGCCTCGTGGTCCTGGTGGAGCTTGCGCTCGGTCTCCTCCTTGGCCTCACGGAGGCTATCCGTCTCGACCTTCATGGACATGAAGCGGGACTTCATGTCCTCAAACGCGGAGGCCTTGGACGAGTAGGTGTGGAGGGCCTGCTCCAGGTTCTCCTCGCGGGCCTCCCGCTCGGCGAGCTTCTGCTGAAGCTCGTGGATGCTGGACTGGAGCCGCTGCGACTTCGACTCCAGCTCCAGGCGGGCCTCTTCGCTGCTCTGGAGCGCGTTGTGGGTCTGGTAGAGCTTCTCGGCGGAGGTGCGCGACGTCCGCTTGAGGCTCTCGACCTCCTGGGTGCGCTGCTGTATCAGGGTCTGGGCCTCGTCGAGCTGGGCGACGAGCTTCTCGTAGGTGGCGTCCGCCTGGCTGCTCGGTCGAACCGGCGCGCGTGAGACGCTGGGGCTGCTCCTGGCGGGCTGCGACGAGGACGAGAGCGCGCCAATTCGCGACAGCGCCGAGCTGGACGGCGACCGCGGCGGCCCCATGGCTGGCAGCGACACGCTCGACGGGCTTGCCCGTCGTGGGATCGCGGAGAGGCTGGTGCTCGACGGCGAGCGGGGCGCCCCCATGGCTGGCAGCGACACGCTCGACGGGCCCCGGGGAGGGCCGATGCTGGGCAGGTTGGCCCGCGACGGCGTCGCGCGCACCGGCGCGAGGTTGGCGCTGGACGGGGAGCGCGGCGGCCCCATCGCGGGCTGAGACGCCCCCGATGGGCTCGCGCGGCGTGGCGCGGGCTGCGCGCTCAGGCTCGCTCCAGACACGCCGGTGTTGGTCTGAGCGGCCATCGTGGAGCCCGAGTTGGGGCTGCGGCGCGCCGGGACGTTCGCCTGGCTGATGGGCCCTTTGCGTGCGATCGACTTGATGAGCGGCTTGAGGGCGATCCGCGCCAGCGTCTGGCGGCTGTTGCTGCTCGGCGCCGTGCTCGCCTGCGACAGCGGCGGCGGCGCCGCCGGGGCGGGCGGCGGTGAGGCCGGGGCGTCGTCCTCGACGTCGAGGAACTCGATCCCGTCGTCGTCGTCATCGACCTCCAGAAACTCGATGTCCTCGACGTCGACCGTCCTGATCTCCTCGACCTGGGACTCCGACACCGGGATCGCCGGGACGGAGAGGTTGCCGAGGCGCGGCGCATGCAGCTCCCCCTCGACGAGATCCAGCTCCAGCTCCACGTCGGACGGGTCGAGCACGAGCCCCTCGATCTCGTCGGTGTTCGCGTCGACCTCGACGAAGCCCGCGGCGGCCTCCAGCTCCAGATCCTCGGGGTCGAGGAACAGGTCCAGCTCATCGTCGCCGTCGACGGTGTCAGGGCTCATCGAGATCGGGACGTCGATCTCGATGTCGAGGCTGAAGTCATCCTCAGACTGGGTGCGCGGCGTCAGCTCGGGGGCAGGGGACACCTGAATGTCGAGGTCCGCGTCGTCGATGTCGAGGATGAAGCTCTCCGCGTCTTCACCCATCGCGTCGAGGTTCGGGTCGTGGTCGTGTTGTGCGCTACGCTTGTCGTCTGTGGACATGACGATTCTTCTACCCGATGAACTCGACCTCGATCAGGCCGTTTGCAGGTAAATCGTGTTCCAGGCCCGACGCGACGCCGGGCTTTGGGGGTCCTGCTGCTCAAGTCCGCCGCCCTCAGGATACCCCTAGTGTGCCGTTCAATCAACCACAGGATTTTGTTTCAGGAGTTGGGGCGCCCTCGCTCTTGTGGTATCAAACCCCCCTGAGCTCAGGCCGCGGCGCGCTTGCGCCGCGCTGTTGACCGAAGTCACCCGTGCCATGAGACACCCCGCAACCCAGGCCGCCTGGTGCGCGCCCCTGGCGCTCGCCGCGCTGTTCGTCGGAGCCCACGCCCACGCGCAGGAGGGGTGCCGCGATCTGCTCGGCGCCGAACAGATGGCGGCGCGGTGCCTTGAGCTGAAGCAGGCCGGGCAGTGCGATCGGGCGCTCGCCGCCTGCCAGGAGGCGCAGGCCCGCTGCGAAGCGTTGCCTCGGTTCGCGCGCCAGCTCGCCGCCGTCCAGTCCGACTGCGACACCCCAGACACAGAAGCGCCCGACGCCCTCGCTCAGGGGCAGCGCTGCGACGCCACGCGGGCCTGCGCGACCGGCCTGCTCTGCGCGTCGCGGCGATGCGTCGCGCACCCTCAGGCGGGACAGAAGGTCAAGGCGCTCCGCGAGAGCGCCCGCGCCCTCGCGAGCCTCTCCCCCTGCGACGCGCGTGAGCTGCTGGAGCTGGCGTGCGGCGTCGCCCACCAGGCGAGCCTGTCCGACGCCGCGCAGTCCATGCGCCAGGACCTCCACGCCGCCCGCGCGGCGTGCCGGGCCTACAACGGCGTCGCGTGCGGCGACCCCGACCTGCCGCGCTCCCGCGATGGCGCCGAGCTGGTCTCCGTCCCGGCCGGGGTCTTTTTCCGAGGCTCCGACAAGGCCGGGCTGGAGCGCGGCCTGGAGACCTGCCGCGAGACCTACACCGCCCCCGCCGAGTGCGAGCTGTCCTGGTTCCGCCGCGAGGGACCCCGCAAGGAGGTCTTCGTCAGCGCCTTCTACATCGACAAGCATGAGGTCACCAACACCCTCTATGATCGATGTGTCAAGGCGGGCGCCTGCCAGCCCACTCGCTACGACACCTGCAGCCTCTTTCAGAAGTCCAGCGGGCAGTGGAAGGTCGGCGGGCAACCCCACCCGGACGTCCTCAAGCCCAACCACCCGGCGGTCTGCGTCACCTGGGCCGACGCGAGCGCGTACTGCGCCTGGGCGGGCAAGCGCCTGCCGACCGAGGCCGAGTGGGAGAAGGCCGCCCGAGGCTCCAAGGACGCCCGGGAGTTCCCCTGGGGCGACCGGTGGTCCGGCCTCAACCTCAACTGGGGCGAGCGCTCCGGGTTCGGCACCGTCGATCGCTACGTGACCACCTCCCCGGTGGGCCACTACCCCCAGAACGTCAGCCCCTACGGCGCGATGGACATGTCGGGCAACGCCTGGGAGTGGACGAGCGACTACCACAGCGACACCTATTACGCCGCGTCGCCGCTGCGCGATCCGGTCAACACCCAGGTCTCGACCCACCGCGTCCTGCGCGGCGGGTCCTGGAGCTTCGCGGGCAACGGCGCCCGGGTCGCCTACCGCTACTTCGCCGAGCCCAACAACCGCGACGACGCGGTCGGGTTCCGCTGCGTGCTCGACGCGCCCTGACGCGTCCCCCCACCACCACCAGGAGACACCATGACCGTTGAACCTGCCCTGCGTGATCCGCTCCCCGACGTCGAACGGGTGACGATCTGGGGCGCTGGCTGGACCGGCGTGTGCGCCGCCAACCTCCTGCGCCGCTTCGGCAAGCAGGTCACCCTCACCGACACCCGTGAGCCCGACGTCCTCCAGGCGGCCCTCGCCAGGCTCGCTCCGACCGCGCTCGCTGACGGCGTCGCGATCCACCACGGCGAGCATGACCTGTGCGGCGCTCAAGCGATCGTCATGACCCAGTCCGTGCGCCCCTCGGACCACGTGGTGGCGAAGGCCCAGGCGGCTCGCCTCCCCGTCATCCCCGAGGTGGAGCTGGCGAACCGCGCCCTGGAGGGCGTCACGGTCCTGTCCATCGGCGGGACCGACGGGAAGACCACCACGACCAAGCTGGTCGGCCACCTCGTCGGCGCGCAGCGCCACGCGCTGATCGGCGGCAACTCCTGGCTGCCGCTGTCCGGGGCCGCCCCCAGCCTGGTGGAGGGCGCCCCCGAGGGCCCTCACGCGCCTGTGCTGGTCAGCGAGATCAGCGCCTTCCAGCTGCCGCCGTGGCACGGCTTCCGCCCCCAAATCGCCGCGGTGACCAACGTCGCCGAGGATCACGTGCAGGAGTTCTTTCAAGGCTCGCTCCAGGCCTACATCGCGGCCAAGCGGGCGCTGACCGACCGGCTGGAGCGCGGCGACACGGCGGTCCTGAACGTGGACGATCCGATCGTGCGCGGGTGGGAGCCCGCGCTCGTGGCGCGTGGCGTGCGCGTGGTGCGCACCAGCCTGACCAGCCGCGCCGTCGGCGATCACCCCTGGGCCGTGTTCCGCAACAACGGCGAGCTGCGGACGCGCTGGGAGGGCCGCGAGGAGCGCGTGGTGCACCAGGACGCGATCCCGCTGCTCGGTGACCACAACATCGAGAACACCCTCACCGCGCTCGGCGCGGTGATGCCGCTCGGCCTCGACGTGGCGCAGCTCCGCGAGGCGTTGACCACCTTTGAGCCGCCCCACCACCGCCTGGAGCGGGTCGCGACGTGGCGCGGCGTCGGCGTGTACGACGACTCCAAGGCCACCAACACCCACGCCGCGATGGTCGGCCTCAGCGCGTTCGGCAGCCGGTCTCTGATCGTCATCGTGGGCGGCGTGGACAAGGGCCTCGACCTGGATGCCTGGGTCGAGTCGCTGCGCTCGCGGGCGAGGCGGGTCGTGGTCATCGGTGGGCTGCGTGAGCGGCTGCTCGCGCAGTATGGGGAGCGCCTGCCGCAGGCCCAGCCCGCCGAGTCCCTGGACGAGGCGGTGGCCATGGCGCTGTCGGAGGCGAGGCCCGATGAGGTGGTGGTGTTGAGCCCGGCCTGTTCGAGCTTTGACATGTTCGCGAGCTACGCGGACCGCGGGCGGCAGTTTCAAGGCTGCGTCGCGCGGTACATCGCGGCGCAAGGAGGGGGCGATGCGACGGATCGCTGATGTGGTCGTCGTGGGCGCTGGCCCGGCTGGCGCCCACGCGGCGGCGATCATGGCTCGGGGCGGGCTGCGGGTGCTCCTCGTGGATCGGCGCGAGCGGGGCGACGCCGGGGCGCAGTGGCTGAACGACGTCCCCCGGTGGATGTTTGACGCGGCGCGGGTGCGGTGCCCGGAGGCCTCAAAGCACCGCACCGGCCCGGGGCTGCCTTTTCTGACCTTCGCCCCCGAGGGCGACGCCTCGGTGCGGGTTGAAAACTGCCCGGTCGCCGAGGTGGACATGCGGACCCTCGGCGACGAGCTGGCCGCCGAGGTGGATGAGGCGCCGACCGGGGAGACGCTCTGGGGCGTGGAGGTGCGCCGCGTGGACCTCGACCGCCGCGGTCGGCCCATCGCGGTCGAGGGGCACCGCCAGGTGGGGGGCGAGAGCGAGCCGGTGCGGCTGGAGGCGTCGCTGTTCGTCGACGCGTCGGGGCTCGCCGCCGTGGTGCGGCGCGGGATCCCGTCGCTCGCCAGCGCCTGCCCCCCGGTGCCCCGTGAGGATCTGTGCGTCGCCGCGCAGGAGGTCCGTGAGGTCGTGTCGCCGGAAGGGGCGACGCGCTTCCTGGAGCGTCACGGCGCTGGCCCGGGGATGTTCATCAGCCGCGTCGGCGTGGAGGGCGGGTACTCGTTGATTCGGGTCATGGTGGAGCCCGATCTGAGCGCCGTCTCGTTGTTGACGGGGTCGATCGCGCTGCCCGGGTTGCGCTCGGGTCGCGAGATTCTGGACGATTTCGTCGAAGAGAACAGCTGGATTGGGGCGAAGCGCCTCGGCGGATCACGCGCGATCCCGCTGCGGCGCGCCTACTCCCACCTCGTCGCGCCTGGGGTCGCGCTGCTGGGCGACGCCGCCTCCCAGGTCTACTCGGCGCACGGGAGCGGGATCGGGGTGGGCCTCAACGCCGCGCGGCTGCTGGGCGAGTCGGTCAGCCGAGGCGCTCGCATGGGTTGGGAGCCGGGGAGCGTGCAGGGGTTGTGGCCCTACGCGGCGGCGTTCCATCAGCGGTGGGGTGGGTTGCTGTGCTTCGCCGACCTCCTCCGCCGGGCGACCCAGCGCCTCACCCGCGAGCAGCTCACGGCGCTCATCGAGAGCGGCCTCATGACCCCGGGGGTGGTGTTCGACGGGTTGGCGCAGCGGCGCCCGGCGATTCACCCGGAGGAGCTGGTGGGTCAGCTCCTGGCGGCGCTGCGCCACCCGGAGCTGATCGCGTTGTTGGCGCCCACGCTGCTGCGCATGCCGTTGGTTGAGCTGGCGGCCTCGCTCTATTACCCGGACGCGCCCAGCCCCCGCATGCTGGACCTCTACGAGGTGTTGATCCAGACGGTGATGGGTGAGGATGATCGGGTGAACCCGGGTTCATGACCGGGTGGATTACTCAATGAGCTTGTCGATGATCTGGAGGTCGCTCAGTGAGGGGCGGATCCGCACCGCCTCCCAGGTCGCCCCGGCTTCAATGCCCGGGCTGCCGAGGACGACGCGCCGCTCGCCGTGGATGTAGAGCTGGAGCGTGGCGAAGGAGGGGCCAAACCCGCGATCGGTGACCCCCTGGACCTCGATCTCGTAGTAGCGGTCGTCCACCGAGCGGATGTCGATGATCTCAGGGCCTGAGCCGTCTTGATCGACGCGGAGGACGCGGCAGTCGTCCGCGGTGACGCGCGGGGCGCCCCAGTCGAGGTTGGGGTTGAGGGGTGAGCAGTCCGCGGGGTCGAGGCTCCAGTGGTCAGGGGGGCGGTCGCCCGCGCGCTTCTCACGGACCACGTGGAGGTCGAGGTCCGCCGAGGCGGCGTCTCCCATCGCGCCAGGCGTCTCCCAGATCAGCTCCACGTGCATCTCCGACTCGGGGCGGACGTCGATGACGACGTCGTGGGTGTCGCAGGTCACGCGCCCGGCGGTGTCCTCCAGAGCGAGCCGGATGGTGTAGCGACCGACCAGGTCCACCACCACGTCGCGGTTCGGCGAAGCGGCTTCGTGGGAGCCGAGGATCGTCGCGGTCGAGCCGCGGGGGGCCTCCAGGAGGGTGACGTGGTAGCGCGCGATCGCGGCGCCGCTCGCGTGGAGCGCGGCGGCGTCGAGCCGCACGTGGGTCATGGGCTTGACGGTGAGGCGGTCGTCGCTCATCGACTCGGGCGCGTCGGCCTCCGAGGCGGTGAGGTGTGGGGTGATCGACGGGTTGCAGGTCTCGCGGGGGGGGATGCCAGCGCCCTGGAGGGTCACGGTCGGCAGGGCGGTGTCGGCGGGCCAGGGGGTGATGACCATGCGGTAGGTGGCCGAGGCGACGCCGGTGGACTCGGGCGCGAAGCGGGCGCGCAGCGAGCGGCGAACCCCCCGGGGCAGCTCCAACGGGGCGCCGCTCCACTCCAGGGCGAGCGTGTCCGCGTCCGCGCCGACGCGGTCGATCTCCTCAACGTACTGCAGGGTGTAATCGGCGATGTCGCTGTGGACCAGCTCGATGTTGGTGACGGCGACCTGCTGCCCGACGACCTTCTCACCGAAGTCCAACACACGGGACTGGATCGGCGCCTGCCCGGGCTGGCGCCCGGCGCGGCCCTCCAGCGGGATGTAGAGCGTGCCCAGCGGCGCCCCGGTGAAGGCCCCGGGCTGGTCGAGGCGGGTCGCGATGACGCGCAGCTCCCCCTGCTCCTGCTCGCTCTCGTAGGTCGGGCGGTAGACGACCTGCAGCGGCGCGACCTCGCCGGGCGCCAAAACGACCGGGGCGGCGATCTCCTCGTCGGAGAAGGTCGGCGGGCTGAGCACGTCCACGGCGTCGATCCGCAGATAATCCGGTCCGCAGTTGGTGAGGTTCACCGTGCGGCGGGTGGGCTTGAGCGTGTCGATGTCCTTGAACGAGAGCAGCTCCCGATCCACGCTCACCGGCTCGCCGTCCTGGCAGAGGTTGCGGTAGCGGATGCAGGGGCGCTCGCGCGTCGCGGCGCCCGTGACGCAGGTGGTGCCCTCACCGCACGAGCCGTAGGTCTCAACCAGGCTCAGGTCCCCGCTCGCGGGGCAGATCAGGTAATCGGAGTTCGTGGTGCAGCGCACCTGGCCAGGTTGGCAGGAGGACAGCGACGGCTCCTCCTCCCCGACGTCGTAGAAGTCGCTGCTGAGCCCATCGAGGTTGCACCCCACCCCCCAGCTCGCCGCCACGATCAGGGCGAGCAGGTGGAGCAGGGGCTCGAAGTGGGCCTTGAGGTGCATGGTTGAGCCTCGTCGGGGTGCCAAAGGCGACGGACCACCAGGGTAGCGCGAATCCGACCGTTTGGCCAGCCATCCCAAAGCGATCCACAGAGGATTGACGCCCTGCTCAGGCCCACATACCCTCAACAGAGCACCCTGGACCCGAGCTGAGCCGCCCATGAGCCCAACCGCAACGGAACCCACCCCGAGCCCGCCGCGCTCCCCCGACTCACCGGGTGAGCCGGTCTCCTGGCGAGCGCGCCTCGCGGAGGGTCCGATCGCGCCGATCGTCGTCGCGTTGGCGGTGCACGGGGTCGGGCTGGGGGGCGGGTTCGCGCTCGACGACGTGCCGGACATCGTGCGGCACCCGGTCGTGGGCGGTGACGCCCCGTGGTGGTCGGTGCTGAACTACAACTTCATGGGCGCGCCGCTCGGCGAGGGGGTCAACACGATCCGCCCGCTGACGACGTTGGAGCTGGCCGCGGAGTGGGCGCTGTGGGGCGACGCCGCCTGGCTGTTCCACCTGACGAGCGTGCTCCTGTTCGCCGGGCTGGTCTGGGCGGCGCACGGGCTGGCGCGCGATCTGTTCCGGTCAGGGCGGCTGGCCACGGTGGCGGCGTCGCTGTTCGCGGTGCTGGCGATTCACGTGGAGGCGGTGGCGATGATCGCCAACCGCGCCGAGGTGCTGTCGCTGCTGATGGTCGCGCTGATGCTCCGCGCGGCCCTCCGCGGCCACACGCTCGCCGCCGCGCTCGCCTACCTCGCGGCGCTCCTGTTCAAGGAGTCGGCCTTCCTGGCCCCGGCGGCGCTGGCCTGGTGGTTTGTCGTCGAGCACGGCCCCGAGGAGCTGGACCTGCGCAAGCGCGGCACGATCGTCGGGGGGCTCGGCGTGGCGGCGCTGCTCTTTCTGGCGGCGCGGATGACGCTGCTGCCGTTGGACGTCTCGGATCAGATCGTCCACCCCGACAACCTGCTCATCGGCCAGCCGTGGGCCGTCCGCTTGTGGACGCCGTTTGTGTTGTTGGGGCGCTACCTGGCGCTGACGGCGGCGCCGGTCGGGCTGAGCTACGACTACACCTACGCGGCGATCCCCGTCGCGCTCGACCTCGCCGACCCCTATGGCTGGTTGGGGGCGCTGGCCGTGGTCGGAGGGGGCGCGGGCGCGGTGGCGCTCTGGCGACGCGAGGCGCGGTGGGCGAAGGCCTGCCTGATCGCCCTCGGCGGGTTCGCCGCGAGCTACCTGCTGTTCAGCAACAGCGTCTTCCTGATCGTGATCCTGTTCGCGGAGCGGCTGTTCCTGGCGCCTTCGCTGTGGCTCGTGTTGGCGCTCGTGGCGGCGGCCTGGGGTGGGGTCGAGGCGACCCGGGAGCCGGAGCGGCTCAAGCTCCTGCTGGGGGTCGCGATCGGGGTGGTGGGTGTGGTCCAGGCGCCGCTCGCCGTCAACCGGACGCTGGACTGGCGCTCCGACCTGACGCTGATGCGCGCCCAGGTGCAGACCCAGCCCAGCAGCCTCAAGGGGCGGCTCGCCTACGCGAGCGAGCTGGTCCGCCACGGGCGCCCCGACGAGGCGCTGTGGCACTTCGGGGTCGCGGTCGCAGGTCGGGGCCGCTACCCCGAGCCCTGGTCGCCCCCTGAGGGGGCCGATCAGCTCCCGCTTGAGGATCGGCTGCGGCTCCTGCACGGGCTGATCGCGCCGGAGGTGACCCCGGCGGCGTTCATGGCGCAGTTCGGCGGGATGGCGACGGGGTTGCTGGGTGAAGGGGTGAAGCCCGCGCTGGAGCGGATGCGGTGCGTGGTGGTGCGGGGCGCGTGTGGAGCGAGGTGACGCCTGAGGGGCGCTCTTTTCAAGCCGCGACCCGCCTTGTACTGTGTGGATCCGAACTCGCCGAGGGACGATGAGATGGATGAGCGCGTCGCAGGATTCTTCAACGACCAGGCCGCCGACTACCACGCCAGCGCGGACGAGAGCGACATCGGGCGGATGGGGATGGGGGGCTACCACGTCCGCACCGCCGCGGCGATCAAGGCTCAGATCGCGGGGCGCGTGCTCTGCGTCGGGGGGCTGTGGTCGCGTATGAACCCCGAGGTGCTCGGCTCGTGTGAGGTGACCGTGGTCGACCTCTCGGCGGACATGCTGAGCCACTACCAGGAGCTTGGGGTGGAGCTGATGGTGGGCGACGCCCGCTCGCTGGCGGTGGGGGACAACACGTTCGACCACGTGGTCTTCCCGCTCGTGCTGCACCACATCACCGACCAGAGCGGGGTGGTCGCGCGCAGCAACGTGCGCCGAGCGTTGGCCGAGGCCAGGCGTGTCCTCAAGCCGGGCGGTCGGATCTGGATCAGCGAGTTCTCGGTGTCCCGACCCGTCTACGCCGCCGAGATCCTGCTCGCCCCGGTCACCTCCCGCGCGCTCGGGCTCAAGGGGATCCCGCTGGTCGTGATGCACCACGCCGACTTCTATCAGAAATCCTTGCGAGAGCAGGGGTTTGGCGACATCGCCCTCAAGCCGATCCAGGCGACCCGGGCGAGCCCCTTCGACCTGATTCAGCCCGTGATCGGGCTCCCGATGTTGCGGGTCCCGCGCTTCATGTACCCGGTGACGCCGGTGCTCATCACGGCGCGCTCCGAGCCACCCGCCGCGCGCTGAGCGCTCAAGACTTCGGCTTGACCATCGTGTTCCTGGGGACGTCCCCGGGCTTGAGCTGGGCGAGGTCCTTGATGGCGAGCTTGCAGTCCTTCGTCCAGTACATGACGTGGCCGGTGCGACCCGGGAAGTGCTCCATGAGCTTCTTGTCCGTCGGGACGTCGATGTGGTTGACCCAGACGACGTCGTCGTCCAGGTCGGGTCGGTTGACGGGCCACCAGAAGACCGTCGATTGCGTCGGTGCGCTGTGGCAGTACATGATGAAGGGGCGGAGGGTGAACACAACCGCGTTGGTGAGCCCCCGCTGCTCCGCGGCGCGCTGGGGCATCATGATGTTCTCCGCCACCCGCGAGAGCGCGTTGAAGCGCAGCTGCGTGTAGCCCGTCAGGCTCAAGGCGGTGAGGACCCCGACCAGCACCAACGCCGTGTGTTTGAACGAGAGCGCCCGCGTCGCCTCAAGCGACCTGTCCGCGGCCTCGCCCGCCTCAGCCAGCGCCTTGATCCCCAGGACCGTGAGCACCAGGAGCGGCCACGACATCTCGAAGTAGTGCACCGGGGCGAAGCTGTCCACGCCGACCACGACCGGCATGTGGAGCGTGAAGAAGCACAGCCCCGCCGCCCAGAAGATCCCGGCGCCGCGCTGGCTGGAGGCGAACGGGATGAACAGCAGCGACCCCAGCGGCCAGCCCCAGAGGGCGAAGTTCATGCGGATGAGCGCCGCGCCGCCGTCGGCGAACCACTTGATGAGCGTGGACAGCTGCGCGGGCGACGAGAAGTTCTTGAGCTTGGTCCCTTCCGTCCACGGCGAGAAGCGAAACCCGTTCTCCACGGTGTAATCAAACATGCGTTGGTAGGAGACGAGGAGCGGGTCGCCGTTCTGGGCGTAGTTGACCCACAGAAACACCCCCGCCAGGATCGACGACGGCACCAGGAACGCGGCGACCGCCTTGAGCCGCGCCGCCCCATCCCCGGCGCGCAGCGCCCCCCAGGCCCACCACGCCAACATCGGGATCCCGAGCCCCACCGCCACGGTGGGCCGAATGAAGAACCCCAGGCTGAAGGCGGCGGCGAAGGCGGCGTGGCTCCACAGCGGGGCGTCGTCGTCGCGCGAGCGCAGCAGCGCCCAGGTCGCCCACACCATCGCCATCATCGCGGTCGTGTGCGACATCTGGGTGGCGGCCCCGACCATCCAGGTCGGCGACACCACGAACAGCAGCAGCCCCAGCCGCGCCCACCCCGAGCCCGCGACGCGGCGCAGCACCAGGAAGATCCCCGGCGCGGTCAGCGCGGCGTACAGAGGGTTCATGAGCGTCTCCAACCCCAGCCACGCCCCGGGCGCCATCAACGCGGGCCAGCCCAGGAAGTACTGGGAGTACATCCGACCGTCGTTGATGATGAACGCGTGATCGAAGAACAGCTTGAGCGGCGGCGACGGCACCGACAGCCTCCCCGAAGCCAGCAGTCGGGCTGAGAAGACGTAGCAGCTCTCGTCGTCGGTCAGCGGCGCGTCGTACAGCACCCCGTAGCGCAGCGCCACCGGGACCAGGAAGCTCAACAGCGCGAAGGCGGCGACCCAGGTCCTGTCGGACACCGCGCCCCACCGCGACAGCAACGCGTTCACCTCGTCGGCGCGGGTGTGCGCGGCGCGGCCCGCCGCCCATGTGAACATCACGGCGGAGGCGCCGCCGAAGCAGGTCCACAGCAGCAGGGTGTAGGCGTAGCGCGGCTCGGGGATGATGGGGTAGCCCAGCTCCCAGGTGAACCCTTCGAGGTACTGCGCCCCGAACGCGTGGAACATCACCAGGAACAAGGCTCCGGCCAGGGCGAGGAGGACCGTCTTGAGCCACGGCGTGTGTTTCTCCATGAGGGATCCTTCCTGGCGGGGGCTGTTCGCGCGGCGAGGCTCCGCAGCTTGGCGTGCTCAGACGCAACGTGGGCGCTTGAATCAGTAGTACGACCCGCCCGAGCGCGTGACGTGGCGACGGTACCGGGCGACGGAGCGGTACCCGACGTAGACCTCACGGATGGCGTTGAAGACGGCGCCGGGCTGGACCGCCTTGGTCGCCCCATGCGTCCGACCGCGGGCGATGAAGGCGGCCTCGCCGATGCGGAGGTGGGCGTTGCGCAGGAGCGCCTTGCCCAACAGCTCGGCGTTGAAGGCGTGCCCGCTCGACAACACCTCCAACCCCTTGAAGCACTCCACGCGGTACATCTTGACGCCGTTGAGGTAGCGGTAGGAGTAGCTGTAGACGAAGTTGATGGTGGTCGTGAAGGCCTTGGACATCAGCCGACGCGAGAAGGGCCGGATGATCGGGTTTTGCAGGTAGCCCAGGATGATGTCGTAGTCGTGGCGGATGTCGATGAAGTTGCGGATGGAGTCGAAGACGATCTCGTTGTCGCCCGGCATGACGGTCACCCAGGTCCCCTCGGGGATGACCTCGTAGGCGTTGAGCACGGTGCGCCCCAGGCCCAGGTTCTGGGGGTTGACCTGCATCTCGCAGTGGTCCGGGTAGCGCTCGCACAAGAGCCGCATTTTGTCCGCGGTGCCGTCGGTCGAGCCGTCGTCGATCAACAACAGGCCGACCTTCATGGGGAGGGTGGGGACCACCCGCATGATGTCCTCCACGGTCGGGATGATGTTGTTCTCTTCGTTCAAGCAGGGGACGAGCACCACCAACCGATCATCGTCCGGTCCTGTCGCGCCTTCCGTGTTCTCTGCCATGGTGCGTCGTCCGTGTCTTATGGTGATGGGGTCAGCGCGCTCGCGTCACTCGATCACGATGTAGGAGCTGTAGTGCGACAGGGGGCTGCGCCGGACGCGGTAGTTGTTCGCGCCGAGCACCTCCTGGAAGGCGATCGTCTCGCCCGGGAACACATCCCAGGTGAGCTGATCGAAGACGATGATGCTCCCCTTGGTGAGCCGATCCTTGAGCAGCTCCAGGCAGACCTTCGTCGGCTCGTAGAGGTCGAAGTCGAAGTAGGCCAGCGCGCACAGCGCCTCCGGGTGCTCCTCCAGGTACTCCTTGAACGTGACCGTGGCGTCGCCCTTGCGCAGCTCGAACTTCTTGATGTGCGAACGGGGCGCGAGCTGCTCCTGGTAGGTCAGCAGCTCCTCCAGGTAGGACTCGTAGCCGGGCGTGACGGCCAGCCCCCCCTCCTGAATCGCTTTGTGCGATCCGTCCTGCTCGGACACGGACGGGAAGCCGGTGAAGGTGTCGAACCCGATGATCCTGCGGCCTGTGTTGTAGGGCTCGTAGATGTGGCGCAGCGTCGTGAGGAGGCTCATGGTGCGGCCCCACTTGACCCCGAACTCGAAGACACACCCGTGTACGTCGATGATCTGCTTGTAGATCTCCCCCATGAACAGGATGTGCGACAGCGAGGGCCTGTTCAGGAACATGCTGACGTCCTTCAGCACCTCGGAGTCGGGGAGGGGGCACTCGCGAAACAGCCGGACGAGCCCTTGGTAGGCGTTGTTCTCATCCGTCGAGGCGATGGAGACCTTTTGCGGGATGTCGTTGTCGTTGCTCATATGCCCCGTGGGTTTGACTGAGTGTGAGTTGTCAGGCCGGGGTCATTGTGCATGGGCGGTTGGTGACCGTCAACCAGGGAGTGGGTAGTACGCAGGGAAACCCCCCTGAGCGCTGTCCAGCCCCAACGCGGCGCACAGGCGCTGGTACGCGTCTGGCTGCACCACGCGCTTGACGATGAAGTAGGGGACCTGGGCGTTGGCGGCGCGCGCCTTGAACTCGGACAGCGAGGGCGCGCCTCCGCCGAGGTGGACCCAGTCACAACCAAGCCGCGCCGCCAGCTCGGCGGTGGTGTCGATGATCAGCTCCCCCGCGTTGGGGCTGCGCGCCGCGGAGCCCGTCAGGTGGTACATCAACCCCGGACCCGACCGCAGCGCGATCGACGCGGCGACGATCTCGCCCTCCCACTCCACGAGCACGAGGTGGGTCTCGGGCGCGCGGAGCAGGCCGTTGAGCGCGGCGTCGGCGAATTGATAGAGGACGCTCGCCCCGACGCGCTCCATCGTGCCGTTGTACAGGGCGATGAACCGCTCAGCCTGCTCCGGGGTGGGGTCCGCGACGAAGAAGCCTCGCAGCCCCGACCGGAGTCCTTTGCGCAGGTTGCGCCGGAACGAGCGGCTGTAGCCGGCGCGCGCGGCCTCCAGACCATCGCTGAGGTCGATGATGTGGTGCTGCCCGTGCTGCTCCGCGAACGGGTGGGTGACCTGATGGACGACCGGGTGGAGCCTCATGAACTCCGTGACGACCCGCTCCTCCGTGAGCCAGCTCGTGTAGTCCGCACGGAACGCCAGGATCTCCTCAGGAGACGGAGCGGTCCCAAACCGAGGCCCCCCGAAGTCATACGCCGATCGCACATCGCTCAACCCCTCGCCGCCGGGCAGCGCGTCCAGCGGGATCTGGATGAGCGGCAGCGCGCATCGGTTGGAGGGGCTGGTCCACACCAGCCCCACGGGGCGCCCACCCTCCACCGAGGCCCACCTGGCGAGGTGCTCCCAAGACCAGTATACGTCGTCGATGTCGCCCTTCAGGGCGTTCCATTCGTTGGCGTCTGTGGTGGCGTGGAGCATGGAGCGTCAGGGGTCAGGGGTTGAGTCGTCTCGTCGCAGCGGGCAGGCGTCGAGCGCGTCGCGCATGGCGTCGCGCTCTCGCGTGTTACCCGCGCTGCGACGCGCTGTAAAGCGTTCGGGGATCCCGGTGAGGGCGATGGTCGCGCCCAGGCGCTCCGCGCACTGGTGGACGACGTGGTGTGGCTCGTCGCACAGCGCCTCGTAGGTGATCGACGTCCAGCGCCCCTCGGCGGCTTCGGCGGCGCGCTGGAGCGCCTGCTCGCCGGACAGGATCTGCGCCGCGACCTGCTCGGCGGGCGACGCGTCGGCGAACGCATCGGCGTCGCGCGGCCGCAGCGAGGTCCAGGCGTGGACGTCGCCGTGGAACCGCCGCCTGAGGTTGAGGATCGACACCCCGACGTCCACCGGATCGCGCTGGATGTGCAGGACGTGCATCGTGGGGAAGGCGCGGACTAGGTCGGGCAGGACGTAGCAGAGGATCGGGTTCTTCATCAGCAGCGGCCGCGTCGCCTCGGCCTCCCACTCGGCCAGGGCGCGCGCGAGCGACGCCATGGAGGGGTCGGTGGGCTCGTGGTGGGGCTTGAGCGGGAGATGGTGCTGCCAGAAGTAACCAAACTCGTGGGGCTCCCACCACGCGTCGGTGTTGCCCGCCCGCGACGCCCAGGTGGGCGCGCCGCGCTCAAGGAGGGGCTCCAGGAGGCGCTGGGTGCGTAGCCCGAAGGCTGGTGAGCGGTAGTAGCGGGCGATGATGTTGCTCGGGTAGCAGAACCCCCCCGACGCGGCGAGCACCTGATACAGGAGGGTCGTCCCGCTGCGCGGGACCCCGGCGATCATGAGCCAGGGGCGCGTGGGGGCCTGGGCGTCGGTCGTGGTCCAAGGGGCGACGAAGCCGTTGACGCCCTCCAGGATCTCCTCGTACGCGGGCACCTTGGCGAACTCTTTTGTGCGATTGCTCATCGAGGCGACCTGTGGGTGGATGCGTTATACCAACTCGTGTAGAAAGGTAGCTGCGAAGCAGCGGTGTGCTGATGAGCGAAGCCCTTTGAATTCATTCAGGATATTCGCATCTAGCAAGCTGAGTTCATCGCACGACCTTTCTACACGAGTTCATATTATGAGGAGGCCGCGCCCTCGCGCTCGCGGCGAGCGGCGAGGATGTCGGTCATGACGAACGGGGCGCCGAGGAGGGTGAACGGGATGATCGACACCGCGTGCCCGATCAGCGCGACCGACGCGGCCCGCGACGGCTCGACCGCGAACAGCCCCAGCGCGGTGATGACGAAGTAATGGTAGGTCCCCACGTACCCCGGCGAGGAGGGCAGCATGGTCCCGAAGGCGATGAACGTGGTCATCACCAGCGGCGCGTACCAGGGCAGCGACAGCCCGAACGCCCACACCCAGATCTGCAGAGACATCAATGTCATGGTCCAATAGCCCAGCGACATCAGGATGATGCCAAGGACCGACCAGATCGACGACAGCGCCCCCATCCCCTGCGCGAACCGCTCGGCGCGGGTGGTGACCAGCTCCGAGAGGCGCTCTCCGAACAGCCGGGTCACCCAGCGGCACAGGGCGATGAAGCGCTCGGGGAAGCGGCTGATCAGCAGCATGGTCACCACCATGGTGGCGACGGCGGCCGCGAACAGGGCGATGGAGTGCCAGCTCGTCAGCTCGATGGTCAGCAGGGGCAGCGTGCAGGCGAAGATGAGCAGCAGGCAGCACATGTCCATCAGCCGCTCCAGCACCAGCACCGCCAGGCACGAGCTGTGCGCGACCTCGCCCTTGCGCGCGAGGTAGTGGATTCGGAGCAGCTCGCCCATGCGGGCGGGGAGCACGTTGTTGCCGATGAACGCGATGAAGATCGACTTCAGGACCGAGCCGAAGGGGTAGGCGTGGAGCGGCTTGAGCAGGAGCTGGGAGCGCCAGCTCATGAAGCAGAACCCGATCAGCTTGGTGACGAGCGACAGGCTCAGGATCGCGAGGCTGACCTTGCCCAGCTCCTGCCAGACGTCGCGCAGCTCGATCTTGTGCAGGGCGAGCCCGATGAAGATGACCGATACGACCAACCCCAGCGCCACGAGCAGGCGCTGTCGTTTTGACGTACCCGGTTCGGTCATGAGCGGAGTTCCTGGCGCTCGGCGAGGTAGGTCCGCAGATCGACCGCGGTGGGCGGGTCGTTGCCGAGGATGCCGACGTGGAGCGCGGCCATGGCGCTGCCCAGGTAGATGCTGTGGGCGAGCGGCGCGTCGCAGAGGTCGGCCAGCGCGGTGGTGGCGAGGAAGACGTCGCCCGCCCCGACCGGATCGACGCTCTGGGTGGCGAGCGACGGGAGGTAGTCGGTGTGGAGGCGCTGGCTGGTGTCGTCCTCGTCGGGGGTGAACAGGATCGCGCCGCGCTTGCCGAGGGTCAGCACGAGGCGGTCGGCCCGGGTCTCGCGGAAGTAGCGCGAGGCGAGGTGGGAGAGGCCGCTCTCGTTGTCGCCGAGGGCGAAGCGCAGCTCGTCCTCGTTGGGCATGGCGAGGCGAGGGGACTTGAACTTGAGAATGCTGGCCTGCCCGGTGCTGCTGACGTCGACGTAGCTGGGGATGCCGTGCTCGCGGCTCAGCTCGGTGAGCGCCTCGATGAAGCTGGCGCTGAACATGCCGTAGCCGAAGTCGGTCACGACGATCGCCTCGTAGTCATCGACCCGCGCCTTGAGGGTGCTCATCATCTGCTGGAGCGTGCCTGTGGACATGGGGCTGTAGCGCCCATGGTTGACCTTGAAGACCTTGGTCTCGTCCACGAGGTAGCGCGACTTGATGTAGAGCGGCCGGTTCTCGGTCTGGATCGGGACCAGCTCGACGTCCGCCTCGCCGAGCAGCTGGACGAACCGGTGGGACTCGGCGCCTGGCCCCATGGTGGTCATGAGGCTGACCCGGGCGCCGAGGCGCGCCATCTGGCGGGCGATGAGCGCGGCCCCACCGATGAACCACTGGTCTTGCAGGGGGGTGACCGAGAGGATCGGGCTCTCGGCGGCGACGCTGAGCGCCTCGCAGTGGATGTACTGGTCGAGGATCGGATCGCCGATGACCAACACCCGCCGTTCGAGGATGTGGTGCATCAGCTCCTCAAGCGCCGGGATGGTGATCTGGTTGCGGCGGCAGAAGAAGTTGATCTTCTGCTGCTCCAGGTCGAAGCGGTGACGAAACTGGTTGATGATGAAGGTGGACGAGTAGACGACGTCCCCGGAGCTGAAGATGACGGTGCCGCCGTAGTCCTCGACGAGCTTCTTCTCTTTGAGGAAGCGGGGGTCGGCGTTGGTCTCGTACTCCTTGCCCTTGACGTAGACGTCGGGCTTGACGATCTCCAGGATCGGCCCGGCCCAGGTGTGGTGGTCGAGGCAGACGTAGTCGACGAACTCCAGCGCGGCGAGGTTCTCCAGGCGGAGGGTCTCGTTGATGTAGGGGCGATCGAACCCCTTGCCGACGACGTCGTCGCCGCTCACGCTGACGATCAGGGCGTCGCCCTGCTCGCGGGCGAAGCGCAGGTAGCGGATGTGGCCGGGGTGGACGATGTCGAAGCACCCGTGGCACTGGACGACGCGCTTGCCCTGGCTGCGAAGCTCCTCACGGATGGTCTGGAGGTCTTCGACCGAGACACACTTTCTTTGCTCTGGAGAGCTCATGCCAACTCGACTCAGGCGACGGCGTTCAGGGTGGCGATCACGTGCTCGCGCTGCGCCTCGGTCATCTCGGGGGTAACCGGGAGGCTGATGATCTGGCGGACGACCTCCTCGGTGACGGGCAGCGGCCCGTGCTCCAGGTGGGCGAACGCCTCGTGCTGATGGATGCCGTAGGGGTAGTGGATCTTGGCGTCGATCCCGGCCTCGGAGAGCGCGGCGATGACGCGCTCGCGCTCGGGGTGACGCACGACGAAGGTGCTGTAGACCGCGCGGTCGCCGGGGCCTTCGCGCGGCGGGAGGCGGACGACGCCCTCAAGCGCCTCCCGGTAGGCGCGCGCGTGGGCGTTGCGCGCCTCGATCCAGGCCTCCAGGCGCTTGAACTTGACCAGCAGCAGCGCGGCCTGGAGCGTGTCGAGGCGGCTGTTGCCGCTGACCCACTGGCAGCTGTCGCGGTGCCGCAGCCCCAGGTTGCGGAGCTTGTGCAGCGTCTCGGCCTCCACGTCGGAGTGGGCGGTCAAGAACCCCGCGTCGCCACAGGCCGACAGCACCTTGAGCGGGTGCAGCGAGAAGCACCCTGTCCCAAACGACCCCACCGGCTTGCCCGCGCGCATCGCCCCGATGCTCTGAGCGCAGTCCTCGATCAGCGCCAGCCCGTGCGCCTCGCAGAACGCCGCGATCGGCTCCATGTCGCACGGGAAGCCGTTGAGGTGGACGGGCATCACCGCGCGGGTTCGAGGCGTGAGCGCCCCCTCCAGCCGCGCGGGATCCATCAGCATCGTCTCGGGGTCGATGTCCACGAAGACCGGGGTCGCCCCCACCAGGCACACCGCCGACGCGGTCGCGACGAACGAGTGCGACACCGTGATCACCTCGTCCCCCTCGCCGACCCCGTGCAGCTTGAGCGCGAGGACGAGGGCGTCGGTGCCCGAGTTGACCCCGACGGTGTGGGGCACCTCCAGCAAGTGGGCGAAGTGTTGCTCCAGCTCCTTGACCTCGGGGCCGAGGATGAACCAGCCGTGTCGGAGGACCTGACGGGTCGCTTCGAGCAGCTCGTCTTCGAGGGCGGCGTGCTGTTGGCTGAGGTTGACGTAGGGTACGCGCATGTCAGGCCTGGGGTGGGGTCTGGTGGGTCCAGAACTCGGGGTTCTCCTTCATGAGGACCACGTTCCGGTAATGGGCGGCGTCGGGAGCGGGGATGCGACCCTCCGCGAAGGCGTCGCGGAGGTCGTTGACGGCTTCGACGAGGGCGCGCTTGGGCTGGTAGCCCAGGACGCGCGCGACCTTGTCCGCCGACAGGTGGTAGGAGCGCAGGTCGTCGGTCGGGACGACGTTGATCTCGATCTCCGGGTCGATGGCGTCGCGGATCATCTCGGCGAGCCCCATCACCGTCGCGTTGCTGTGCGAGATGTTGAACGCCTCGCCGTTGATCAGGTCGCGGTCGGCCTCGACCAGCTCGACGTAGAAGTCGGTCAGGTCCTCGATGTGGATGTTGGGCCGCATCTGGCTGCCGCCGAAGACGCGGATCGCCCGGTTGAGGATGGCGTGGCTGGTCAGGATGTTGATCGTCAGGTCCAGCCGCAGCCGCGGCGAGTAGCCGCACACCGTCGCCGCCCTCACCGAGACCCCGCAGAAGTCGTCATTGATCAGGCCGTTGAGGATCGTCTCCCCCTCGGCCTTGCAGCGCGCGTAGATCGTGATCGGGTCGAGCGGCAGGTCCTCGTGGACGTCGTCGACCTCCTTGATCCCGTAGACGCTCGCCGACGAGGCGTAGATGAAGCGCCGCACGCCGTGCTCGCGGGCCGCGGTCATGATGTGCTCAACCGCCTTGAGGTTGACGTCCCGGGTCAGCTCATGGTCCAGCTCCGAGCTGGGGTCGTTGGAGATCGCCGCCAGGTGGATGATCTGGTCGAAGTCGCCCTCGCGCAGCGTCCGGGTGACCATGTCGTGGTCGCGGATGTCGCCCTGGAGCAGCGTGAAGCCCGCGTGGTCCCGAACCGACGCCAGCGGCCCCTCTCCAAACAGGAGGCAGTCCAGGCAGGTGACCCGGTGGCCCCGCTCCAGCAGCTTGGGCGTCAGCACGGCGCCCAGGTAACCGGCGCCGCCGGTGAGGAGGATGTGTCGCGATTCAGTGGACATGGCACACGGTGTTGTGACAGGTTGGGTTGTGGCGTCTTATGCAGCCATGTTCAGTCTACACGCACGGTCGACGTGTGGTCAACAAACAGCATCGCCCCTCGGTCCCCTGGAGGCGCTCGTGCTCGACTCCATCATCTTCGATCTGGACGGCGTGCTGGTCCAATCCGAGCCCGCCCACGCGTGGGCCTTCCAGCAGCTGTTCGCCGCCGAGGGGGTCACCTTCACCCGAGACGACTTCAAGCGCCGCGCGCTCGGCGTCCCGCGTCGTCGGGTGATCGAGGGGGTGCTCGGCGCCGACCTCCCTCCAGAGAAGCTCGCCCGGCTCATGCGCGACAAGGTGCGCTACGTCGAACAGTACATCGACGAGCAGGGGCTGGAGCCCATCCCCGGGGCGCTTGGGTTCGTTCATAATGCGCGCGCGCGAGGCTTGAAGCTGGCGGTCGCCACCGTCAGCCGGACCCCGATGCTCTTCCTGAACGCCATCGGCGCCGCCGACCTCTTCGACGCCGTGCTCGATCGCACCTCGGTCGAGCGACCCAAGCCCGACCCGAGCGTCTACCTCAAGGCGCTCGCCGCGCTGGAGACGACCGCGGCGCACGCCCTGGTCATCGAAGACTCGCCGTCCGGGGTGAGCGCGGCGGTCGCCGCAGGCGTGCGGGTGCTGGCGCTCACCACGACGGCGACCGCCGCGCGGCTCCACCAGGCCACCGCGATCTTCCCTGATTACAGCGGCATCGACCTCGACCATTGGATCGGCGCGCCACCCTGAGCGCGCCTCGCCTTTACACCCGCGCGTCCGCCCTGTATCTCTGGTTATCCAGGCGACTGGCCGAATCGGGCCCAGGCCGCCGCGACTCTCTCTTGATGAGCTGGATGAGGCCGACATGAAGCGCAAGGGGTTGTTGACCGTTCTATTTGTCTTCGGGTTCCTGTTTACAACCTTCTTCCTGTTCATGTTCCTGGTCATCGGGTCCGTTGGGAAGGACCTGCCGGTCACCGGGGAGGGGATCGGCGTGGTCGAGATCGTCGGCCCGATCATGGACAGCCGGGAGACGGTCGATCAGATCCGGAAGTACCAACGCAACGACAACATCAAGGCGATCCTCCTGAGGATCGACTCGCCGGGAGGCGCCGTCGCGCCAAGCCAGGAGATCTACCACGCGGTCCTCAAGGCCCGGAAGGACAAGAAGGTGGTCGCCAGCATGGGGTCGGTCGCCGCCAGCGGCGGGGACTACATCGCCTGCGCCGCCGACCGGATCTTCGCGAACGCGGGCACGGTCACCGGCTCCATCGGGGTCATCACCCAGTTGACCAACTTCACCGACCTCGCCGAGATGGCCAAGGTGGACGTCATCACCATCAAGAGCGGCCAGTACAAGGACGTCGGCAACGCCTTCCGCGAGTTCGAGGAGAAGGACCGGCAGTTCTTTGAGCAGATGGTCCTCAACATCTACGAGCAGTTCGTCAAGGACGTCTCCGAGGCGCGCGGGATGAAGCTCGACGACGTCCGCGCGGTCGCCGACGGGCGCGTCTTCACCGGCCTCCAGGCGCTCGAGCTGGGGCTCGTGGACGAGCTGGGCACCCTCTACGACAGCGCGGAGTACCTCGCTGGAGAGGTCGGGCTCGACAAGAAGGACCCGAACCTGATCTACCCGCCCGAGGAGGAGGGGGATCTGCTCCAGCAGCTCGTCGAGGGGACCGTTCAGGGCGTCGCGACGGGAGTCTCATCTGGGGTCCGCAAGATGTCCGCTCCTATGATAGAGTACCGCTACGTTGGACCGTGACGTTGTTGGGCCGAGGTGCAGGACCGACCCGCGCTTTACGATCACGGATGGCTCAGTGTCTGGCGTCCGAACATGGCTCGACGCCTCTGCCAATCTGGGAGTTCCCCACACCATGCACCGACTGGCTCACCTCGTCGCCGCCTCGCTCCTCACTCTGTCCACGCTGACGGCCGCCACGGCGCTCGCTCAGGAAAAAGTCGAAGCCGAGCCGGAGGACTCCGACAGCTCCAGCGACGACGAGGAGAAGCGCAAGAAGCGCCTCGCGCGCCTCGGCTCGGGCCGCGTCAACCACCCGGAGCCGATCGGCGAGGGGTTCGCCGTGGACGCGCTGGCCGATCGGGCGATGGAGGTGCACCCGCTGCTCGTCGCGCAGGAGTCCAAGCGCTTCTTCGCCGAGATGCGCAAGAATGAGGCGGACTGGGCCTTCTTCCCGAAGTTCGAGGTGACCTCGGCGCTGACGGTCGTGCCCAACGCGCCCGACCCCGACGCGGTCAACAACGCGGGGAGCGCCTTTCAGCAGTACATCGAGCTGGACATCGGGCCGCTGTCGACCACGTCGCTGCGCGTCCTGCTGCCGATCTACACCTTCGGCAAGGTGAGCACCGCGCGCGACCTGGCCCAGCTCGGGATCGATCAGGCCGACCTGGAGATGAAGAAGGAGCGGGTCAAGATCGCCGCCCAGATCCGCGAGGCCTACTACGGCTTGCAGCTCGGCAAGATGATCATGGCGATCATGAACGACGGCCGCGAGGTCATCAAGGACGAGATCGCCGCCCAGAACGAGGCCCGCGAGTTTGGCGACGAGGACGTGGACGTCGTCGAGCTGCGCAAGCTCCAGATCTTCGACGCGGAGCTGGACGCCCGCATGGTCGACACCGAGCGGCTGGTCAAGCTGACCCGCAAGGCGCTGGCGATCCTCGTGCAGATGGAGCCCGACGCCTTCGACGTCCCCCGCTTCGATGAGGACATCGACCCCAACGAGTTCCCCGATCTGGAGACGTGCCAGCGCCTCACCCGCGAGAACCGCCCTGACATCGTCCTGCTCAACAAGGCGGTCGCCGCGCGGCAGCTTCAGGTCGACCTCGCCGAGAGCAACTTCTACCCCGACGTGTTCGCCGCCTTCGACCTCAGCTACAGCTACTCCACCGCCGACCCTCCCTTTCAGACGGGCACGACGGCCGCCGGTGAGGAGATCGAGCTGGCGCCGCTGTTCGACCCCTACAACTTCACGCGCTTTGGCTTCATCCTCGGCCTGAGGCTCAAGATCGACCCGGCCAACCGCTACTGGAAGATGGAGCAGGCCGAGGCCCAGCTCGCCGAGACCCGCGCCTTGCAGGACGCCGCGCTCAAGGGGATCGAGCTGGCCGTCGAGAAGCGCTGGACCGAGACGCAGGATCTCTTGAGCAAGGTCCAGATCCACGAGCGGCGCCTCAAGGCCGCCGAGCGGTGGCGCAATCAGGTCGGGATCGCCTTTCAGTCCGGCGGGGCGGAGCTCAAGGACATGATCGACCCGCTCAAGGCATTTTATGAGGCCCGCCTGCTGTTGCTCCAGGCGCGGTACGAGTACCGGGTCTCCATGGCCAAGCTGTCCCAGGAGGCCGGGGTTGAGGATCTGGAGGCGATCGTCTCCAACCTCAACCCGGAGAGCCCCGAAGGGGACGCCGGAGAGTAGCCCCATGGAGCTGAGCGGTCACGTTTGAATGCATCGCGCGACGATGCGTCTATGAAGCTGCGAGCCACGAACCCCTGGCCAGAGCAGGCCTTGAGGGTGTATGCTCGCCATGAAACAAGATGGAACTTCGCGCCGAACCAGGCTTTCAACTGCTGCGGTGAACACCATGTCTCAGATGTCCAAGAACACCCATCGCCTCCTCCGCGCCGGGACCTCATCGGCGGCGGCCATTGTCGTCCTCCTCATGACCGCGGTGGCCTTCGCTGGACCTCCAACGGACTTCGTCCGCGCCAAGAGCAAGCAGCTCATCGACATCGTCAACCAGGCGCCCGGCAAGGCCCGCACCAACGCGCTCAAGAAGGAGGCCCGCTCCCTGATCGATTACCAGGAGCTGGCCAAGCGCGCCCTCGGCGAGCACTGGGAGGCCCGCTCCGACAAGGAGAAGAAGGAGTTCATCGAGCTGCTGGAGAGCCTGGTCGAGCTGAACTACGCCGACCGCTTCAAGCAGAAGTCCAGCGACGCCAACTACGAGGTCAAGTACCTGGACGAGAAGGTCCGCAAGAAGATGGCGATCGTCAAGACGCAGGTCACCTACTCCAAGGACCAGTTCACGCTCGCCTACAAGTTGCTTGAGCGCAAGAGCGCCGACGGCGGCTTCATCATCTTCGACGCGGTCTTCGACGACGTCTCCCTGGAGGAGAGCTACCGCGACGCCTACGTGCCCATCATCGAGAAGGAGGGCTGGGCCTCGCTGATGAAGCGCATGAACGACAAGCTCAAGGAGCTGAAGGCCGCTCAGTGAGCCTCCTCTCGGCGCCATCGCACGCTTGAGCTGAAGACCTGAAAAACGACGCGAGGCCCCCTGGTGGATCCACCAGGGGGCCTCGCGTCGTTTCGGGGTCAGGTCGGGCTCACTCGCACTTGGGCGGGATGCGGAAGGGGTCGAAGGAGCCATACTTGCGCCGGAGGCGTTGCATCTTCTGCTCCGACTTCTTGATGTGCTCGCTGACCTCTTTGTCGCACTTGAGCTTGATCGACTTGATCAGGTTGTCTCGGGCGTCGTCGTAATCGCCCTTCTTGTAGGCTTCCAGGCCCGCGGTCTTGTACTGGTTGGCGAGCAGGAGGTTGATCTCCTTGAGCTCCTTGAGGGCGGTCTCGTACTTGACGGTGCCGCTCTTGACCTGCTCCAGCTTCTCCTTGGCGTCCTCGTAGCGGCCCTTGCCCTTGAGTTCGAGGCCAGCGTTGAAGAGGTCCTGGGACTTGAGTTCGGTCTGGGCCTTCTCCTTGAGGGTCTTGGCCTTCTCGTTGTCGGCGTCGATGGCGAGCGCCTCGTCAAAGCTCTCGATGGCGCGCTCCCACTTGCTCTCACCCATCTGCGCGGTCCCCTTGGCGATGGCCTGGAGGACTTTTTCGGCGTCGGTGGGCTCTTGCTTGGCGACCTCGGGCTGTGGGGTGGTCTCGGGCTTGTCCTTGTTGATGACGAAGTAGGCGCCGATCGCGACGACCGAGGTGAAGGCGCACAACAGGACGACGCCGACGACGGCGAACAGGGCGACGTTGAAGCCGCCCCCGGCGGGGAGGACCGCGGCGGCGGCGGGCGCGGCGTAGCGGTTGGGGTCGTAGGGGGTCTCGTTGGAGACGAAGGTGAACTCGACGTTCCCGAAGCGGACGATGTCGCCCTCTTTGAGGACGACGGTGCCGGTGACCTGGCGGCCATTGACGCTGGTGCCGTTGGAGCTGCCGAGGTCGCTCATGGAGTAGACCAGGCCGTTGTTCTCGATGACGGCGTGGCGTCGTGAGATGGACTGGTCGTTGAGGAGGATGTAGTTCTCGTCGGTCCGCCCGATGGAGTTGTGAAGCTCGCTCAGGACGAACTCCTCACCGGCGAAGGCGTCCCGGATGCGGATGAGCTTGTGGGCGTTCTCGTCCTGGCTGACGATGTGGGTGGAGACGACGTCGCTCTGGCCCTCACCGTCGGCGCGGTTGTATTCGAGGTAGAGGTAGTAGTCCCCGATGCGGATCTGGGCGCCGGAGCCGAGGTTGTGCTCGCCCTGGATGCGCTGGCTGTCGACGTAGACGCCGTTCGAGCTGTTGAGGTCCTCGATGAAGCACTTGCCGTCTCGGACAAAGAGGCGGGAGTGCCTTCGAGACACGTTGCTGCTGGGGAGGATGATGTCGTTCCCCTCAACTCGCCCGATGTAGAAGGAGCCTTCACTGAAGGAGAACTCATCGGCGATCGAGTGGTCGTTCTTGTCCTCGATGATCAGCGTATACATCAGCGTCAACTCCAGTTGACAGGTTCCACGGTCCGCCCATGTGCGGCACGGGTCTCAGCCAGACGTGGAGGAGGTCAAGCCTGGAAGATGCCGGCGTCCGCGTTGATCCCTGCGTTCTTGAGGGCCTCGTAGAACTGCGGCACGTACCCGGTGGGGACGAACGAACCACCGCCCTGCTCCGCGCGGTAATAGAATATATCGCTTACCCGCAGCGTGTCGAGGTCGACCCCCTGGACCTCCGAGATCTGCTGGACCTTGATGGAGCCATCGCCATGGCGGTGCATGATGATGACGAGGTGGGCGGCGCGAGCGATCTGCTCACGGAGCCCGCGCGGGGCGAGGTCGTGGGCCCCCATCAGGCACAGCGATTCGAGGCGCCCGAGGACGTCACGGGCGCTGATGCCGTGGCAGACCGCCATGGAGCCGGTGGTGCCCCCGGCGGCGGCGGTGACCCAGTCGTAGGCTTCCGGTCCGTTGAGGCTGTTGACCAGGATGCGCTCGGGGCGCATCCGCAGCGAGGAGCGGAGCAGGTAGCGGGTGTCGAAGTGGTGTTGGTGCCCGGTGCCCGTCTCCAGGGAGACGACGCTGTGCTGCGACAAGCGCAGCGAGGCGGACTCCTCGATGGTGACGATGCGGGTCCCGTCCGGGATCAGGTTGCCGAGGGCGTTGAGCACCTCGGCGCGCCCGGTGTTCATGACGCCACCGATGAGGATGCTCCGACCCGCCGTGACGGCGTGGCCGAGGAACTCCGCGATGGCGGCGTTGATGACGCCGTTGTCCACGAGCTGCTCGATGGTCCGGTAGGCGCGCGGCGCCTTGCGGACGGTCAGCACGGGGCCTCGTGGGGCGAGCGGCGGCATCAGAATGTGGACCCGGGTGCCGTCGGAGAAGCGCACCTCATCGACCGGCGCCTGGTTCGGGTCATCGGCGCGACCGCCCATCAGCCGCTGCGCGGCGAGGTACAGAAAGTCCGGGTGGCTGTAGGCGCGCTCGGCGGCGACGATCTGCCCGTCGCGGCGGTAGAGGATCTGGTCGTGGCTGTTGACGTAGATCTCCTCGACCGCCTCATCGTCCAGGAGCGCCTCCAGGGGCCCGAGGCCGATGATCTCGCTCATCAGGTGCTCCAGCATGTCCCCGTGGCCCTGGCGGCTGAGGATGTCCTGGGCGAGCGGCTCGTACTGGGCGCGATCCTCGTCCGTGGGCGGGTAGAGGGTCGGCAGCTCCCGGGGGTCGATCTGCCCGAAGAACTCCTCGGCGATCTGGATCTGGGC